>CBFHHO010000008.1:0-72367 GCA_965655695.1 uncultured Schleiferiaceae bacterium
AATTACTTTCCACCTTTTTCCATTTGCTCTTTCAAAGCTGCAAGTGCGTCTAGATCACCCATAGTTGAGCGCTCTACGTTTTGGTTAGGTACAGAAACGTTTCCGCCTTTGTTACCACCACCGCCACCGCTGCGACCTTTCTTAAGCTCAACCTCTTTGTAAGTACCTACGTGAGATACAACGATACGACGGTTGTCTTTGTTAAACTCGATCACTTTGAATTCAGCAGACTCTCCTTTTTCAAGTTTAGCGCCATCTTCTTTCGTGATGTGACGTGCTGGACAGTATGCTTCAACACCTTCGTGGCTTGCAAAGCTTACATCTCCACCTTTATCACCAGAGTTGATCATCGTACCTGTATGAGTCGTACCTACAGCGAATGCTGTTGCGTAGTCATCCCACGGGTTGTTTTCAATCTGCTTGTGACCTAGGCTCAAACGACGGTTTTCAGCATCGATATCAAGAACAACAACTTCTAGACGTGCACCGATGGTGGTGAACTCTGAAGGGTGCTTGATTTTCTTCGTCCAGCTTAGATCTGAAATGTGGATCAATCCATCAATTCCTTCTTCAAGCTCTAGGAAGATACCGAAGTTCGTGAAGTTACGAACGGTTCCAGCGTGCTGTGAACCTTGTGGGTATTTCGTAGTAATGTCTGTCCATGGATCAGTAGTAAGTTGCTTGATACCCAAGCTCATCTTACGGTCCTCACGGTCTAAAGTCAATACTTCTGCCTCAACAGTTTCTCCTACTTTCATGAAGTCACCAGCACTGCGTAAGTGTGCAGACCAGCTCATCTCACTAACGTGGATCAAACCTTCAACTCCTGGAAGAATCTCGATAAATGCACCGTAATCAGCAAGTACTACTACTTTACCATTCACTTTGTCACCTACGCTCAAGTTCTCGTCAAGAGCATCCCATGGATGCTTCTCGAGTTGCTTAAGACCTAACTGGATACGCGTCTTGCCTTCATCGAAGTCTAAGATTACAACATTGATCTTTTGATCCAATTCAACTACCTCAGACGGGTGATTGATACGGCTCCAAGAAAGATCTGTGATGTGTACCAAACCATCTACGCCACCAAGGTCGATAAATACCCCGTATGATGTGATGTTCTTAACGATACCTTCAAGTACTTGACCTTTTTCAAGTTTCGAGATGATTTCTTTTTTCTGTTCTTCAAGATCAGCTTCAATAAGCGCCTTGTGAGAAACAACAACGTTTTTGAACTCGTGGTTGATTTTAACCACTTTGAATTCCATTGTTTTATCTACGTACTGGTCGTAATCGCGGATCGGCTTCACATCAATCTGTGAACCTGGCAAGAAGGCCTCAAGTCCGAAGACATCAACGATCATACCACCCTTAGTACGAGCCTTAACGTAACCTTTAACGATTTCATCGTTTTCGTGAGCTTCGTTAACGCGGTCCCAAGCTTTGATAGAACGTGCCTTTCTGTGCGAAAGAACGAGTTGTCCATACTTGTCTTCCTGACGATCAACCAATACTTCTACAGTATCTCCTACTGCAAGCTCTGGGTTGTAACGGAACTCATTCAAGCTCACTACACCTTCACTCTTAGAGTTGATGTCAATAATTACTTCACGATCAGTTTTAGAAGTTACTTTACCTTCTACAACTTGGTGTTCTACAGAAGAACCTAGGGTTCCTTCGTACAACTCAGTCAAAGCGATATGCTCTGCACTAACACTATCGTTAGTACCTTCTACATCGGCCCAGCTAAATTCTTCCTGTACGGTTTCTTCTGCTTTTGGAGCCTCCTGAGCTGGAGTCTCTTGTTGTACCTCTTCTTGTGGTACTTGATTCTCTTCTGACATGAGAGATTTACTTGTATCTCAGGACCTTGCATACTCTTCCCACTGGTCCACGAGAGTGGATTTTTAAGTTTCGTTCCCTTCGGCAGCATGCTTCGTGTCCAAAAGGGGTGCAAATATACAAAACTTGGTATACTAAAACACTCATATACAAACAAAAAGCCCCAAGTCAATGACTCGGGGCTTTCCTATTTTTCAAGTACGAAAATTACTTTTCGAATTGCTTCTTCAAAAGATCCGTGGTCGTCGATCCTGGACGCTCAATAGGCATACCCATAGCACGGTCCCAGATGAGGTTCGACAGGGTACCTAGCGAACGTGCAACACCGAAGAGTACCGTGTAGAATTCATACTCCACGAAGCCATAGTGTGTCAAAAGTTGACCGCTATGCGCATCCACGTTTGGCCAAGGGTTTTTCACCTTACCTGTCGCTGCTAAGATATCCGGAACTACTTCATAGATCATACTAACAATCTTGAAGAGATCATCGTTCGGCATTTTGTTCTTCGCAAATTCACGCTGTGCGGTGTAACGAGGATCTGTTTTACGCAAAACTGCATGACCGAATCCTGGAATCACCTTACCTGAATCCAAAGTCTTCTTGCAGTAACTCGCAATCTGCTCTTTGGTCGGAAGGCCACCCCCTAATTCTTGACGCATGTTGTTGATCCAGCGAATCACTTCCTGGTTAGCCAAACCGTGCAACGGACCAGCCAAACCATTCATTCCCGCCGCAAAGCTGAGGTACGCATCACTTAACGCAGAACCTACTAAGTGTACAGTATGAGCACTCACATTACCACCTTCGTGATCTGCGTGAATGGTCAAATACATACGCATCAGTTCTTTGAATTCGTCGCTATCGTAACCCAACATATGTGCAAAGTTACCTGCCCAATCAAGCTTCGGATCTGGCTCAATATGCTGATCATCGTGGTACATTCTACGGTAGATGTAAGCGGCAACACGTGGCAAACGAGCGATCAAATTCATGCTGTCTTCGTAAGTCGCATCCCAGTATTCACTCTTGTGAACACCCGCTGCATAAGCCTTCGCAAATTCACTTTCTGTACGCATCGCCATGATCCCTATCGTAAATTGAGTCATAGGGTGCGTCTTTGCAGGAAGTGCATCGATCGCCTTAAAAACATGCACAGGAACATTAGAACGGCGTGTCCAATTATTGCTCAAACGACGTGCCTCATCTTCTGTTGGAATCTCATTCATCAACATCAAATGGAACAATCCTTCCGGCAACGGCTGCTCACCACCTGGGTACTTCGGAAGCTTCTCCTGCAACTCGGGAATGCTATACCCTCTAAATCGAATCCCTTCATCTGGGTCCAATTTTGACGTTTCGCAAATAAGCGCTGGCATACCGCGCATACCTCCATACAGTTGTCCTAGCTTGATTTCGCCCACCTTTTCGTCAGCGTTTGCCTTCAAAAAAGCTTTAGTATCTGCTACAACCTCTGGAAAAACATCTCTGAACTGTTGTTTAATTCTATCCATGATAGGGTGTCTTGGTTTTTCTTAATTACTTAATGAAACGGAAGTTCTTTCCTGGGAAAACTGCAAGCTCACCCAACTCTTCCTCAATTCTTAACAATTGGTTGTACTTCGCCATGCGGTCAGAACGTGAAGCAGAACCTGTTTTAATTTGACCTGTATTCAATGCTACTGCAAGATCTGCGATCGTAGAATCTTCCGTCTCACCACTACGGTGTGACATAACAGCAGTCATCATATGACGGTTAGCAAGGGTTACAGTATTGATAGTTTCAGTCAACGTACCGATCTGGTTTACTTTCACCAAAACGCTATTCGCACTTCCTTCTTCGATTCCACGTGCAACGCGAGTCTCGTTCGTCACGAACAAATCATCACCTACGAGCTGAACCTTATCTCCAATCTTTGCATGAAGCTTAGCCCAACCGGCCCAGTCATCTTCGTGTAAACCATCTTCGATAGAAGCGATAGGATACTTCTCGATCCAAGTCGCCCAGTAATCTACCATCTCATCTGAAGTCAATTCACGACCGTCGCTCTTGTGGAATACGTACGTCCCTTTCTCTTCATTGTAAAATTCTGAAGCTGCAGCATCCATTGCAATCCAGATATCAACACCTGGCTTATAGCCTGCCTTTTCGATACTCTCTAGAATGATTTCTAGCGCTTCTTCATTCGATCCGATAGACGGTGCAAAACCACCTTCGTCACCAACATTAGTGCTGTACCCTTTGCTCTTCAATACTTTCTTCAAGTGATGGAACACCTCTGTACCCATACGTAATGCTTGGCTGAAAGTTTCAGCGCCAAACGGCATCACCATAAATTCTTGGAAATCGATACTGTTATCCGCATGTGAACCACCGTTCAAGATGTTCATCATTGGAACTGGTAATGTACGAGCATTCACCCCACCGATGTAACGGTACAAGGACTGACCAGTACTCTCTGCTGCTGCTTTCGCAACTGCCAAAGAAACCGCTAGAATAGCATTGGCACCTAGCTTTCCTTTGTTCTCTGTACCGTCCAAATCCAACATGATTTGATCGATCTGAGCTTGCTCGGTTACAATCTCGCCTTCCAATTCTGGTGCAATAACTTCATTTACATTCTCTACGGCTTTCAAAACGCCTTTTCCCATGTAAACAGAAGCATCCTCATCTCTCAGCTCAACAGCTTCGTGAATTCCTGTAGAAGCACCCGATGGCACTGCAGCTCTACCCATAGCACCTGTAGAAGTGATAACATCAACTTCAACAGTTGGGTTTCCACGAGAATCTAAAATCTGACGGGCATGAATGTGTGTAATAACAGACATAATATTTGTTTTTGAGTGTTAGTTGTCGATTAGATGGTGGACTAGTGGTTCTTTATATTCTCAATGAATTGGTCGAACAGATATCTACTATCGTGAGGACCTGGTGATGCTTCTGGATGGTATTGAACGGAGAAACAATTCGCATCAGTGCGCTTTATTCCCGCTACAGTTTGATCGTTCAAATGAATATGTGTCAATTCTACCTTATCGGCAGCTTCTACATCTTCCATCTTCACAACAAAACCATGGTTCTGAGAAGTAATCTCCCCATTACCTGTGGCCAAATTTTTTACCGGGTGGTTAATCCCGCGGTGGCCATTGTGCATTTTATACGTCTGCAATCCGCTTGCCAAAGCAATCATCTGGTGCCCCAAACAAATACCAAATACAGGCAAACCACTTGCAATACCCTTTGAAACCTCGGCAACAACCTCAGGAGAGGCAGCCGGATCACCAGGGCCATTCGAGTAAAACAAACCGTTCGGGTTCCACGCCATCATCTCCTCTGTACTTGTATTCCAAGGGAAAATCTTTACGCGAGCACCACGCTCAGTCATACAACGAATAATATTCTTTTTGATACCAAGATCTAAGGCTGCAATACGCACATCGCTATCCTCTGGACCTACTTCATAGGCTTCAGTAGTGCTCACTGTCGGAGCAAGAGCCAAACCCTCCATTGAAGGACAATCCGCCAGTTTAGCCTTCAACGCTTCAACATCATGAATCTCAGTACTGATAATCGCATTCATCGCACCCGAATCACGAATGTGACGGACAAGTGCACGAGTATCGATGTCCTTAATAGCTACTTTGTTCTCTTTCTCAAAGTACCCATACAGACTATCCGACTTCCCACTACGAGAAGCCACCTCACTAAAGTTCTTTGTAATCAAACCAGCTATCTGGATATGCTCGCTTTCAATCTCCTCAGCATGAACACCGTAGTTTCCAATATGAGCAGTCGCCATAACCATAAGCTGACCGAAATAAGACGGGTCCGTGAAAATTTCCTGGTACCCTGTCATTCCAGTATTAAAACAGATTTCTCCAAAGGCCGTGCCATCAAGACCCGTCGAAGTACCAAAGAACATGGTACCGTCTGCTAGAAGTAAAACTGCTTTTTTGTTAGTGTCTTTCATCAACCGATTTTTCTAAAAAAAAGGGGAAATAGGCCTGTGCCTAATTCCCCTTCAAGTTACTTAACAATGACCTATTTGGTGCATTAGTGTATTCTTATTCAGCAGATTCTTCTTCTGTTGTTGCTGCAGCCTCAGGAGCAGGAGCTGCTTCCTCAGTTGTAGTCTTCGCACGACGGCTACGACGAGTAGTTTTCTTCTTCTCATCTTTTCCGTAGATATCATTAAAGTCTACAAGCTCAACCATACACATCTCTGCGTTATCACCCAAACGATTACCAGTCTTGATAATGCGAGTGTAACCACCTGGACGATCACCAACCTTAGGACCAACAACAGTAAACAATTCTGTTACTATTTCTTTCTGGCCTAACGCTGCAAACGCCATACGACGGTTGTGAGTAGTGTTTTCTTTTGAACGCGTTACAAGCGGCTCAACGAACTTACGTAATTCCTTTGCCTTTTGAACAGTCGTTGTAATACGCTTGTGCTCAATCAATGAACCAGCCATGTTACTTAACATCGCTTTTCTGTGCGCAGTCTTTCTACCGAGGTGGTTAAATTTCTTACCGTGTCTCATGATTATTCTTTATCGAGCTTGTACTTGGAAATATCCATCCCGAAGCTCAAGTTTTTATTTTCTACAAGCTCTTCCAATTCAGTAAGTGACTTCTTACCAAAGTTTCTGAACTTCATTAAATCAGACTTAGAGTAGGTTACCAAGTCTCCTAGTGTATCTACCTCTGCAGCTTTCAAACAGTTCAATGCACGAACACTCAAGTCCATGTCATGAAGTCTCGTTTTAAGCAACTGACGCATGTGCAACGCTTCCTCATCGTAAGACTCAGTTTCAGATGATTCCTCATCCTCCAAGCTGATGCGCTCATCGCTGAACAACATGAAGTGGTGAATCAAAATCTTCGCTGCCTCGGTCAAAGCATCTTTCGGGTGGATTGAACCATCAGTTTCAATTTCCAAAACGAGCTTTTCGTAATCCGTCTTTTGCTCTACACGATAGTTTTCAATCGAATACTTAACATTCTGGATTGGAGTGTAGATACTGTCAAGAGCAATCGCACCGATCGGAGCATCTGCCTTCTTGTTCTGCTCAGCGCCTACGTAACCACGACCCTTTTCAATAACTACCTCTAAAGACAAGCTTACGCTTGGATCCATGTTACAGATAACTAAATCAGGGTTGAGCACTTGAAAAGCACTAATGTGAGAAGCGAGGTCTCCAGCAACCAACTGCTCTTTTCCTGAAACAGAAAACTTAACAGTCTCTGTGTCCATAGAATCGATCTGCTGCTTGAAACGAACTTGCTTCAAGTTCAAAACAATCTCAGTTACGTCTTCAACAACGCCTTCAATCGTACTAAACTCGTGATCTACACCTTCAATTCTCAAAGAAGTCAAGGCGAAACCTTCAAGTCCTGAGAGCAATACTCTACGAAGAGCATTACCGACTGTGAGACCGTAGCCAGGTTCCAAAGGTCTGAACTCGAACTGACCGTTTTTGTCAGTAGAAGCGTTCATGATTACTTTATCCGGCTTTTGGAAATTAAGGATAGCCATATAAGAGAGTATAAGGTGTTTATTATTTAGAGTACAATTCGACGATCAACTGCTCCTTGATGTTCTCAGGAATAGCATCACGTGAAGGTACATTTAGGAATGTTCCTTCCAACTTGCTTTCGTTCCACTCCAACCATGGGAAGTCTGACGACTTAGCTGCCAAAGCCTCAGCAATAACTACTAAAGACTTAGACTTCTCACGAACACCAATTACATCACCAGGCTTCACTTGCATCGATGGGATGCTAGCCAACTCACCATTAAGAGTAATGTGACGGTGTCCTACAAGCTGACGTGCTCCATCACGAGTCTTTCCTAGACCCAAACGGAATACAACGTTGTCAAGACGGCTCTCACAAAGCTGAAGCAATACATCACCTGTCTTGCCTTTGCTACGAGAAGCTTTATCAAACATGTTCGCGAACTGACGCTCCAAAATACCATAAGTGTATTTTGCCTTTTGCTTCTCTAGCAATTGTACTGCGTATTCACTTTTCTTTCCACGACGACGAGCATTTCCGTGCTGTCCCGGCGCGTACTTGCGCTTTTCGAAAGAACTATCTGGGCCGAAGATCGCCTCACCCATACGACGAGCGATCTTTGTTTTTGGTCCTCTATATCTTGCCATAATACTGTTCTACTATAAAATTATACACGACGTTTCTTAGGTGCACGACAACCGTTGTGAGGGATTGGAGTGATGTCGATGATCTCAACCACTTCAATTCCTAGGTTGTGTAAAGAGCGAATAGCGCTCTCACGTCCATTACCTGGACCCTTTACATACGCCTTCACTTTCTTCAAGCCTGCTTCCAAAGCAACACGACCACAATCCTCAGCTGCCATCTGTGCAGCGTATGGAGTATTTTTCTTGCTACCACGGAATCCCATTTTACCTGCAGAAGACCAAGAGATAACTTGACCTTGCTGGTTCGTCAATGAAATAATGATATTGTTGAATGAAGAACCGATATGTGCCTCGCCCATAGCGTCGATGCGTACTTTGCGCTTCTTCGTCTGCTTCGCTTGTTTCTTAGCCATAACTAACTATTATTTAGTTGCCTTTTTCTTGTTAGCAACCGTTTTTCTCTTACCCTTTCTCGTACGAGAGTTATTCTTAGTACGTTGTCCACGAAGTGGGAGACCCACACGGTGACGAATACCACGGTTACAACCGATATCCATCATACGCTTAATGTTCAACTGAGTCTCTGAACGTAACTCACCTTCTACGATATACTCATCAGCGAGTACACCACGAATGGTAGTAAGTTGCTCATCAGTCCAGTCTTGAACTTTGATATCTTCATGGATTTTAGCCTTAGCTAAAATTTCTTTCGAACGGCTTAGTCCGACCCCGTAAATGTACGTCAGGCCAATAACACCACGCTTAGTTCTCGGTAAGTCTACACCTGCAATCCTTGCCATAGTCTTTTTTCTCTAATTATTGGTTAACCCTGACGTTGCTTGAACTTGGGGTTCTTTTTGTTAATTACATACAAGCGTCCTTTACGACGAACGATCTTACAGTCCGCACTACGCTTCTTTACTGATGCTCTAATTTTCATTTCTTAGTATCTGTACGTTATACGAGCCTTCGATAAATCGTAAGGGCTCATCTCTAGTTTCACTTTATCACCTGGTAGTAGCTTGATGTAGTGCATTCTCATCTTACCTGAGATGTGTGCAGTTACAACGTGACCATTTTCAAGCTCTACACGAAACATTGCGTTTGACAATGCTTCAGTCACTGTTCCGTCTTGCTCTATTGCGCTTTGCTTTGCCATTACATCATAGAGCTTTGAGTTCTACCTCTCAACTTACCAGTCTTCATCAAACCGTCATAGTGACGATTTAACAAGTAACTCTCTACCTGCTGTAGTGTGTCCAAAATAACACCCACTGTAATCAACAATGAAGTACCTCCGTAGAAGTAAGCCCATTGTGTATTCAAACCTACTACCATTGCCAAGGCAGGAAGTACTGCGATCAAGGCTAACAGAATAGATCCAGGGAATGTAATTCGGCTCAGTACAGTATCTAAGAACTCGGCAGTAGGTGCACCAGGCTTGATACCCGGTACGAAACCACCATTGCGCTTTAGATCATCTGCGATAGAGTTGGTATTCACTTGAATTGCCGTGTAGAAATAAGTAAAGACAATAATCAAAACAGCAAAGGTAACGTTGTACCAAAGACCTTGAATATTACCCATTACAGACATCAATGAACTTGCAAACTCACCATCGGCGCCACTGTACTGAAGTACAGTTACTGGAATGAACATGATCGCTTGAGCAAAGATAATTGGCATTACTCCGGCAGCGTTAACCTTCAAAGGAAGGTACTGACGAGCAGAAGGAGTCGCCGCACCACCCGCAGCCACTTGCTTGGCATACTGAACTGGAATCTGACGTACAGCCTGAGTAAGAGCTATAGCAAACATGGTTATCACGAACAATGCAAAAAGCTCGATAATAAACGCAACCCATCCAGCACCCTGACCTACTTGAGACAACATCTCTTGGAAGAATGCTTGTGGAAGAGTAGCGATGATACCTACCATAATAAGTAGAGAGATACCATTACCGATTCCTTTATCTGTAATACGCTCACCTAACCACATTGCGAAAATGGTACCAGTCGTTAGTGTAACCCATGCCAAAAACCAGAACGTAGCTGGATCTAGGGTTAGAGCAACACCTTGAGCACTAAGGTTGGCCAAATAACTTGGTGCCTGAACACCAGCAATAAGGATCGTTAGATAACGCGTAATCTGATTCAACTTTCTACGACCACTTTCGCCATCCTTCTGCATTTTTTGAACAGCAGGAACTGCCATCCCCATCAACTGAATGATGATCGAAGCAGAGATGTAAGGCATGATACCCAAAGCTAAAACAGAAGCGCGAGAGAACGCACCACCAGTAAAAGCATTAAGTACACCTAAAAGACCTTCGGAAGTCTGAGCTTGAAGCTGTGAAAGACTTTCTGGATCTACACCAGGTAAAAGTACCGTCGAACCAATTCTGTATATCAGAAGCAGACCCAAAGTTGTAAGGATCTTATCCTTCAACTCTGAAATACTCCAAATATTTTTTATGGTTTCTAGGAAACGTTTCATCGATTACAATGTAGTTGCAGTACCACCCTTTGCTTCAAGAGCCGCGACTGCCGATTTACTAAAAGCATGAGCTGTGATATCTAACTTCATAGTTAGTTCTCCACGTCCCAAGACTTTAACAAGCTCCTTCTTACCTACTAGACCATTGCTTACAAGGTCGTCAAAAGTAATTGTAGCATTCAGTTTCTTAGACTCTACAAGAGCCTGAAGCGTATCGAGGTTGAGTCCCTTGTACTCAACGCGATTAGGATTTGTGAACCCGAACTTAGGAACACGACGTTGAAGTGGCATTTGACCACCTTCAAAACCGATTTTACGGCTGTAACCTGAACGCGACTGTGCTCCTTTGTGTCCGCGTGTAGAGGTACCTCCGTGTCCAGAGCCTTCGCCTCTACCTACTCGCTTACGGCTGTGGGTAGCACCCTTCGCAGGTTGAAGATTTGATAAATCCATTTTTATCTATTTAAATTAAAGTTCTACAACTTCAACAAGGTGAGACACCTTGCGAACCATACCAAGTATCTGAGGAGTTGCCTCTACTTCTACGGTTGCGTTAATCTTGCGTAGGCCTAAGGCTACCATAGTAGCTTTTTGACGTGCTGGACGACCAATTACACTACGCTTCTGCGTTAATTTCAACTTTGCCATTATGCTCTACAGATTAACCGTTAAATACTTTGTCGATAGAAATGCCACGAGTAGAGGCAATTTCCTTTACATCACGCATTTTCAACAAACAGTCAAAAGTAGCCTTTACCACGTTCTGTGGGTTAGACGACCCCTTACTTTTTGCTAACACATCGTGTACACCGACACTTTCCAATACTGCGCGCATCGCACCACCGGCAATAACACCGGTACCACTTGATGCAGGACGTAGGAAAACACGAGATCCTGCGAACTTACCGTTCTCTTCGTGTGGAATAGTACCCTTTACCAAAGGAACACGGAAAAGGTTCTTTTTTGCGTCCTCAACACCTTTAGCGATTGCTTCACTAACCTCTTTAGACTTACCTGTTCCGTAACCAGCAGTACCATTTTCATCACCTACTACAACAATAGCAGAGAAGCTGAAGGTACGACCCCCCTTGTTTACCTTGGTTACACGGTTAACCGCTACTAAGCGATCTACCAATTCAATACCCGTAGGCTTTACTTTACGTGAGTTATTCATTGTACTCGCCTTTTTAGAATTTCAAGCCGCCTTCGCGTGCGCCTTCAGCCAAATGTTTCACACGTCCATGGTACAAGTACCCACCGCGATCAAAACAAACTTCTGTTATACCTTTCTCCAAAGCTAGTTTCGCCAAACCCTGACCAACTTGCTTACTCTTATCACTTTTAGTACCAGTAGCACTTTCTAAGTCTTTACTTCTTGAAGAGTAAGACAATAGAGTTACTTGATTTACGTCATCGATAAGTTGAGCGTAAATTTCTTTGTTGCTTCTGAATACAGATAGACGAGGCTTCTGTGCTGTACCGGTAACCACCTTGCGAATTCTTCTGCGAATGCGAAGTCTTCTTTCTGCTTTAGTTAATGCCATCTCTTATCTATTATTTAGCTGCAGACTTACCTGCTTTTCTACGGATGTGCTCACCCTGGAATCTAATACCTTTTCCTTTGTAAGGCTCTGGCTTACGCAATGAACGAACTTTAGCCGTCACCGCACCCAACAATTGCTTGTCGTGTGAACTCAACTTGATCGTTGGTGCCTTACCTTTCTCCATCGTTGTTTCAATCTTCACTTCCTTAGGAACGTTGATCAAAAAGTTGTGAGAATAACCTAGACTAAGGTCTAAAATTTGACCTTGGTTAGAAGCTCTGTAACCAACACCGATCAATTCAAGCGTGTGAGAGTAACCCTCACTAACACCAATAATCATGTTGTTTACAAGCGCACGATAGAGACCGTGTTTTGCCTTGTGCTCTTTTGTATCTGACGGACGATCGAACGTAATAATGTTGTCTTCCATCTTTACGGTGATTCCACCGCTTATCTCTTGAGTTAGCTCACCCAATTTACCTTTTACTGCAACCAATGAACCTGTTACGGTTACATCAACGCCAGTAGGCACGGCAATGGGGGCTTGACCTATTCTTGACATAATATTTTACTTAGCTGACTGTGCAAAGCACCTCGCCGCCGATATTCTCTTTGCGCGCTTGCTTATCAGTCATTAAACCTTTAGATGTACTTACTACAGCAATACCTAATCCGTTCTTTACACGAGGTAAAGCTGAACCTGAAAGGTATTGACGTAGACCTGGCTTTGAAATACGCTTGATTTCACGGATCGCAGGAATCTTAGTCATCTTGTTATACTTAAGTGCTACCTTCAATACATTTTGAGGAGCTACTTCTTCTACTTTGAAATCGTGGATGTAACCTTGATCTTTAAGGATCTCAGAGATAGCCACTTTTGTCTTGCTAGAAGGCATTTCTACCACACGCAAACCAGCCTGTTGGCCGTTACGAATACGGGTTAGAAAATCTGCAATTGGATCTGTATACATAATATCTTCTACTCTAAAATTACCAACTTGCTTTCTTCACTCCTGGGATCAGACCCTGGTTCGCCATTTCACGGAATGTTACACGTGAAAGTCCGAACTGACGCATGTATCCACGAGGACGGCCAGTTAGTTTACAACGGTTTCTACCACGTACTGGCGAAGCGTTTTTTGGAAGCTTCTGCAAGCCTTCATAATCACCCGCAGCTTTGAGTGCCTCACGCTTGTCAGCGTATTTAGCAGCTAGCTTTGCGCGCTTGACCTCACGGGCCTTCATTGATTCTTTAGCCATTGTATAATTACTTTTTAAATGGTAAACCAAATGCTGTTAATAATGCCTTTGCTTCCTTATCAGTTGGAGCAGAGGTTACGAATGTGATGTCCATACCAGTGATACGATTCACTTTGTCAATGTCAATCTCCGGAAAGATGATCTGCTCAGTAATACCGAACGTGTAGTTTCCACGACCATCAAAACCAGAAGCCTTGATTCCTTGGAAATCACGAATACGTGGCAGTGCCGCACTTACCAAACGGTCTAAGAATTCGTACATCTGATCTCCACGCAACGTAACACGTGCACCGATAGGCATACCTTTACGTAGTTTGAAGTTTGCAACGTCCTTCTTTGATTTTGTTGGTACTGCTTTCTGACCCGTAATCGTTGTCATCTCAGCGATCGCTTGATCGACCAATTTCTTGTCTGCAACAGCTTCACCAATACCTTGGCTAACTACGATTTTCTCGAGTTTAGGAACCATCATAATGTTAGCGTAGTTGAATTCTTCTTTCAACTTCGCGATGATTTCCTCGCTGTACTTAGTTTTAAATCTAGGTGTCATATTCATTATGATAAAACCTCACCGGATTTTTTAGCGTAACGAACTACGTTACCGTTATCATCCAATTTTCTACCTACACGAGTCGCTTCGTTTGTTGAAGGATCGATCAATGCCACGTTTGAAATGTGGATTGGCGCTTCCATCTCTACGATACCGCCTTGTGGGCTTGCTGCGCTAGGCTTCTGGTGCTTCTTAATCATGTTCACACCTTCAACTACAACGCGATTCATCTTAGGGATGACGCGAACTATACGACCAGTTGAGCCTTTGCTCTCACCAGCCAATACCTTCACAGTATCTCCCTTTTTTACTTTAAACTTTGCCATCTTAATGGATTGTCGTTAAGATTACAGAACCTCAGGTGCGAGTGAAACGATCTTCATGAATTGTCTGTCACGTAGCTCACGAGCTACAGGACCGAATACACGAGTTCCTTTCATGTCACCACCTGTGTTCAATAATACACATGCGTTATCGTCGAAACGGATGTATGAACCATCCGGACGACGTACTTCTTTCTTTACACGAACAACTACTGCCGTGGAAACTTGACCCTTCTTAACACTACCTGCAGGAGTTGCATCCTTTACAGTAACGACGATCTTGTCTCCGACACTAGCGTATCTTCTCTTCGTACCACCCAATACACGAATGACCAAAACTTCCTTGGCTCCTGTATTGTCTGCTACTCTTAATCTTGATTCTGTCTGTACCATGATTACTTAGCTCTTTCGATAACTTCAACCAATCTCCAGTTCTTAGTCTTGGACAGTGGACGAGTTTCCATAATTCTTACTGTATCCCCTATGTTACAGTCGTTAGCTTCGTCGTGAGCATGAAATTTGCTCGTGAACTTCACAAACTTCCCGTACATCGGGTGCTTTACTTTGCGCTCGACACGTACCACAATAGACTTATCCATCTTATTGCTTGATACTACACCGACACGCTCTTTACGCAAGTTTCTTGTGTTTTCCATGATACTCTTATTCTTCAGTTGAGCGAGTACTCAATTCTGTGCTCAAACGAGCAATTGTTTTTCTAGCCTCACGAATCGTTAATGGATTCTCCAAAGGACTTAAGCTATGAGTAAGCTTAAGACTTGTGTAGCTGGCTTTCTCTTCAGCCAAACGCGCTGCCAAATCAGCAGTCGTCAATTCTTTAATCTCGTTGTACTTCATGACTCTTAGGTTAGTCTTGTAAATCTCTACGAATTACAAACTTGGTACGTACCGGTAACTTCTGAGCAGCTAGACGCAAAGCTTCTTGCGCTACCTCAAAAGGAATACCATCGATTTCGAACATGATACGACCTGGTTTAACAACTGCAGCGTAATATTCTACACCACCTTTTCCCTTACCCATACGTACCTCTAGAGGCTTCTTCGTGATAGGCTTGTCTGGGAAAATACGAATCCACATCTGACCTTCACGTTTCATGTAACGGGTTGCTGCAACACGAGCAGCTTCAATCTGACGGGCGGTAATCCACTTTGAATCCAAAGATTTCAATCCGTAAGATCCGAAGCTCAACTCCGCTCCACGCTGAGAATTGCCCTTCATTTTGCCTTTAAAGACCTTTCTATGCTTTGTGCGTTTTGGCTGTAACATCTCTAATCTTATTTGCGGTTATTACGTTTACCTCCACGACCACGAGCACCACCAGACTTGGTAGAACCTAACTGGTTGCTAAGATCACGCTTACCATAAACTTCGCCTTTCATGATCCACACTTTGATACCTAAACGGCCATATGTAGTGTGAGCTTCACTCAGGTGATAATCAATATCTGCACGGAAAGTACTCAATGGAGTACGACCGTCCTTGTACATTTCAGAACGAGCCATTTCAGCACCGTTGACACGACCAGAGATCAATACTTTGATTCCCTCTGCTCCCATACGCATTGCTGCTGAGATTGCCATTTTGATAGCGCGACGGTGACTAACACGACCTTCAATCTGACGCGCAATCGAATCTGCTACCAATTTAGCATCAAGCTCAGGACGCTTGATCTCATAGATGTTGATCTGAACTTCCTTTCCAGTAAGCTTTTTCAACTCCTCTTTCAGCTTGTCTACTTCCTGACCACCTTTACCGATGATCACACCTGGACGAGCAGTAGTAACTGTAACAGTCACTAAGCGAAGTGTACGCTCAATGATGATACGGCTGATACTCGCTTTGGCGAGACGTGCGTACAAATACTTTCTGATCTTGGCATCCTCAGCGATTTTCTCACCATAGTTGCGACCACCGTACCACTGGCTATCCCAGCCGCGGATGATTCCCAATCTATTGCCAATAGGGTTGGTTTTTTGTCCCATGTTTCCCTTCTTAAGATTCTTTACTACCAACAATCAATGTCACATGGTTGCTACGCTTGCGAATGCGGTGCGCGCGACCTTGTGGAGCTGCCTGGATACGCTTGAGCATACGGCCGCTGTCTACACTGATCTCTTGAACTATCAAACCAGCCTCTTCGAGGTTAGCTCCTTCGTTTTTAGCTTGCCAATTGGCAATAGCGCTAAGGAGAAGTTTCTCCAAACGAAGTGACGCCTCTTTTGGGCTGTACTTAAGGATGGCCAATGCCTTCTCTACCTCAACGCCACGAATCTGGTCTGCAACCAAACGCATTTTGCGAGGAGAAGTTGGGCAATCATTAAGCTTGGCAATTGCAATTGCTTTCTTCGCTGCCTTGAGCGCTTCAGCTGCTTGTCTTTTTCTAGCTCCCATCTCTTATTACTTCTTATTTTTTCCGTGACCACGGAAGTTACGAGTTGGAGAGAACTCACCTAGCTTGTGACCTACCATGTTTTCTGTTACGTAAACAGGTACGAAAGTCTTTCCATTGTGAACTCCTATTGTCTGCCCAACGAAATCCGGAGAGATCATTGACGCACGAGACCAAGTTTTGATCACAGTATTCTTACCGCTTTCCACATTAGCGAGAACTTTCTTCTCGAGTTTGTAGTGGATGTAAGGTCCTTTTTTAAGCGAACGTGCCATATACTTTCAGATTATTTCTTTCTACGTTCGATGATATACTTATTTGTAGCCTTCTTAGGCGCGCGAGTTTTGTAACCCTTAGCTGGAATACCGTTGCGCGAACGAGGGTGACCCCCTGACGCACGGCCTTCACCACCACCCATTGGGTGGTCAACCGGGTTCATAACTACACCACGTACACGTGGGCGACGACCTTGCCATCTGCTACGACCAGCTTTACCGCTAACTTGAAGCATGTGCTCAGAGTTACTTACGGTACCGATAGTTGCCATACATGTAGTCAGAATCATACGAGTCTCACCTGACGGCAACTTAACGATCGCATACTTACCCTCACGTGCTACCAGCTGCGCGAATGTTCCTGCCGAACGTGCAATGATTGCACCTTGACCTGGACGCATCTCGATGTTAGAGATGATAGTACCTAGTGGAATTTCGCTTAGAAGAAGTGCATTCCCTACTTCAGGGGCAGCGCCTTCACCGCTCACTAGTTTATCACCAACCTTAACACCAGCAACAGCTACTGAGTAACGCTTTTCACCGTCAGCATACACTAACAACATCAAAAACGCAGAACGTAGTGGATCGTATTCGATTGATTTGACAGTAGCAGGGACACCGAACTTGTCACGCTTAAAGTCTACTGTACGTACTTTTTGCTTGTGGCCACCACCAACGTAACGCATAGTCATGCGTCCGCTGTTGTTACGACCACCGCTCTTGGTCTTACCCTTCACGAGGGATTTCTCTGGTTTCGCTGCCGTAACTTGCTCAAAGTCGTTGACTACACGAAAACGCTGACCAGGAGTAATTGGTTTTAATTTCTTTACACCCATTGTAATTAGATATTACCGTATAAATCGATGGTCTCACCACCTGCTACCTTCACCATTGCTTTCTTATAAGCAGGCTTTCTTCCACGTACCAAACCAGCTTTTGTATACTTCGTTTGGAATTTGGCTGGAACGATTGCAGTGCGAACACTCTCTACACTTACGCCATAGAATGCTTCTACAGCTTTCTTAATCTCAACCTTGTTAGCTGATCGAGCTACCTCGAAAGCGTACACATTTAAGTCTTCGCTTTGCGCAGTCGCCTTCTCAGTAATGATTGGTTTAACTAAAATATTCATAGCTCAATTAGCTTAAAATCGCTGTTACTTTTTCAACTGCACCTTCTGACATAACCACTGTTGAAGCGTTCATTATATCGTAAGTACTTAATTCTGAAGAGTTTACAACTTTAACCCCTTCTAAATTGCGGGATGACAAATATAGGTTTTTATCGTAATCTCCAAGTATGAAGAGCGACTTTTTATTGTTTAAACCTAAGGCAGCCAATACGTTCTGGAAACTTTTCGTCTTAGGAGTCTCGAACGTGAAGTTCTCAACCACCTTCAAATTCTCCTGTTTTACTTTGAGTGACAAAGCTGAACGACGAGCGAGTTGCTTCACTTTCTTGTTCAATTTGAACCCGTAGTTGCGAGGGCGAGGTCCGAAGACTGTACCACCACCACGTTGGATTGGAGATCTCATAGAACCTGCACGCGCGCCACCAGTACCTTTTTGCTTGTGGTGCTTCTTCGTAGTACGGTTAATCTCACCGCGCTCTTTAGATTTGTGCGTACCCTGACGTGCGTTCGCGAGGAACTGCTTTACGTCTAAGTAAATGCTATGATCGTTTGCTTCAATACCGAATACAGACGCGTCTAACTTGACGCTCTTTGCGGTTTCTTTACCGTTGATGTCTAATACCTTGAAATCCATTACTTCTCGATAATTACGGTTGAATTCTTAGCTCCTGGAACAGAGCCTTTAACTACGAGCAAGTTCTTCTCTGCATCAACTTTCAAAACCATTAAGTTTTGAACTTTAGCACGCTTGCCACCCATACGACCGGCCATGCGCATGCCTTTGAATACGCGAGAAGGGTCAGAACCTGCACCAATCGAACCTGGCGCACGTAGACGGTTGTGCTGACCGTGGGTCGCTTGACCTACACCGGCAAAACCGTGACGCTTAACTACCCCTTGGAAACCCTTACCTTTTGAAGTACCAGCAACATCTACGAAGTCGCCTTCCTCAAAAAGATCAGCACTGAGCACTTGGCCCAAAACGATTTCTCCTTCGAAGTCTGTAAATTCAACGAATTTTTTCTTAGCAGAGGTACTAGCTTTCTGTACGTGCCCTTGCAATGCTTTAGAGGTGTTTTTGTCTTTCGCCTCGCCCCAGCCTAGCTGGACAGCATTGTAACCATCGACATCTTCAGTCTTGATTTGAGTAACCACACATGGACCTACTTCTAGTACGGTACATGGAAGGTTCTTACCCTCTGAACTGTAAATGCTGGTCATTCCGACTTTTTTACCAATTAATCCTGGCATCTTTTCTGGAATTTAAATTTAGTCTACTGTTAGACCTTGATTTCTACTTCTACTCCACTCGGCAACTCTAACTTCATCAATGCATCAATGGTCTTAGATGATGATGAGTAGATGTCCAACAAACGCTTGTAATTGCTTAGCTGGAACTGCTCGCGTGATTTTTTGTTTACGTGTGGTGAGCGGAGCACCGTGTAAATACGCTTGTTTGTAGGAAGCGGGATTGGCCCGTTTACTACTGCGCCGGTACTCTTCACAGTCTTAACGATCTTCTCAGCAGACTTATCTACTAGATTGTGATCGTACGACTTAAGCTTGATGCGAATTTTTTGACTCATTGTAGTCTATTATTAAGCTTTTGATTCTTCAATTACCTTCTCTGAAATACTGCTTGGAGTCTCTGCGTAGTGAGAGAACACCATAGTAGATGCAGCACGACCAGAGCTCAACGTACGTAACGTGGTTACGTAACCGAACATTTCTGATAATGGCACATCGCCTTTAACAACCTTAGCAGCGTTACGATCTGACATGTCGTTTACTTGACCACGACGACGGTTCAAATCACCAACGATATCTCCCATGTACTCTTCAGGTGTAACTACCTCAATTTTCATGATAGGCTCCATGATGACTGGAGACGCTTTCTTAGCAGATTCTTTGAAACCTAGTTTCGCAGCAAGTTCGAAAGACAATTGGTCAGAATCCACAGGGTGGAAACCACCATCTTTCAATACCACTTTCACGCTATCGATGTTAAATCCTGCCAATGGCCCGTTAGACAATGAAGCTTTGAAACCATTTTCAACTGAAGGGATAAATTCTTTAGGAACGTTACCACCTTTTACTTCATTTACGAACTGTAGACCTTCGCCTTCGAAATCCTCATCCACTGGAGAGATTTCAAATACGATATCAGCAAATTTACCGCGACCACCCGTTTGTTTCTTGTAAACCTCACGGTGGCTAGCAGATCCTTTAAGAGCTTCCTTGTACTCTACCTGTGGCTCACCAACGTTCACCTCTACCTTGAATTCACGCTTCATACGGTCGATCAAGATATCTAGGTGAAGCTCACCCATACCAGAGATAATGGTCTGGCCTGATGCTTCGTCCGTTTGAACACGGAACGTAGGATCCTCTTCAGAAAGCTTTGCAAGTGCAGTACCCATCTTATCTACATCTGCCTTTGACTTCGGCTCAACAGCGATACCAATCACCGGCTCAGGGAATGTCATAGACTCAAGAACGATAGGCGCTTTTTCGTCACAAAGTGTATCACCTGTACGGATGTCTTTGAAACCAACGCCTGCACCGATATCACCAGCAGTGATCTGATCGATCGGCTCCTGCTTGTTAGAGTGCATTTGGAAGATACGAGAGATACGCTCTTTTTTACCTGAACGCGTGTTCTTCACGTAAGAACCAGCATCAAGGAAACCAGAGTAGACACGGAAGAAACACAAACGACCAACGAACGGGTCAGTTGCGATCTTAAATGCCAAAGCCGAGAACGGCTCGTCAACTGATGGCTGGCGAGTATCTGCATCACCTGTATCAGGATCAGTTCCTTCGATAGCCTCAACATCCAATGGAGACGGCAAGTAGCGCATTACTGCATCTAGCATTGCCTGAACACCTTTATTCTTAAATGCAGAACCACACATCATAGGAATGATGCTCATATCGATAGTTGCAGCACGTAGAGCAGCGATGATTTCATCTTCAGTGATGCTGTCTTCGTCTTCGAAGAACTTCTCCATCAATGTCTCATCGTACTCAGCTACCGCTTCGATAAGCTCTGCACGTTTTTCATTTACAGTATCAAGAAGATCAGCTGGGATCTCGATTTCTTCATAGGTCATCCCCATGTCGTCTTCGTTCCAAACGATCGCTTTCTTGCTGATCAGATCGATAACCCCTTTGAATTCAGCTTCATCACCGATAGGTACTTGAAGAGCAACCGGGTTACCACCCAACATCTCTTTTACCTGACGACATACATTGAAGAAGTCTGCACCCTGACGGTCCATCTTATTTACAAAACCAAGACGTGGTACGCGGTATTTGTCCGCCTGACGCCATACAGTTTCAGATTGTGGCTCTACACCATCAACCGCAGAGAACAATGCAACAACACCGTCCAACACACGTAATGAACGCTCTACCTCTACAGTAAAGTCAACGTGCCCTGGAGTATCGATAATGTTGATCTCGTACGCTTGATTATTGTAACGCCACTCACAGTGTGTTGCAGCCGAAGTAATGGTAATACCACGCTCCTGCTCTTGCTCCATCCAATCCATGGTAGCTGCACCATCGTGTACCTCACCAATCTTGTGACTTACACCTGTGTAATATAGAATACGCTCAGTCGTAGTCGTCTTACCTGCATCAATGTGAGCAGCAATACCGATGTTACGAGTGAACTTTAAATCTCTGTTTCCTTTAGCCATGATAATCTACTATTAGAATCTGAAGTGTGAGAATGCTTTGTTTGCTTCAGCCATACGGTGTACCTCTGTACGCTTTTTAACTGCAGCACCTTCTTCTTTCGAAGCAGCGATAATCTCAGCGGCTAGCTTTTGTGCCATTGAGCGCTCGTTGCGACCACGTGCGTAAGAAATCATCCACTTCATTCCGAGGGTGACTTTACGATCTGGACGAACTTGCATTGGGATTTGGAAGTTTGCACCACCCACGCGACGGCTACGTACTTCTACGTGCGGCATCACATTGTTCAGGGCTTCTTTCCAAGTCTCTAGACCATTTCCTTCTGTCTTCTCAGACACGATATCGATAGCATCATAGAAAATGTTAAAGGCGATTGACTTCTTGCCGTCTAACATCAAGTTGTTTACGAAACGTGTTACTAGCGTGTCGTTAAACTTTGGATCCGGTAGTAACGGACGCTTTTTAGCTCTTGCTTTTCTCATGAGTTCTTATGTCTGAGTGTATTATTTTTTGACTTTAGGACGCTTAGCTCCGTACTTCGAGCGGCGTTGAGTTCTTCCGTCTACACCTGCAGTATCGAGTGCGCCACGTACAATGTGGTAGCGAACCCCTGGTAAATCCTTGACACGACCTCCACGAACGAGCACGATACTGTGCTCTTGTAGGTTGTGCCCTTCTCCACCGATGTAGGCATTAACTTCATTTCCATTTGAGAGACGCACCCTTGCCACCTTACGCATTGCCGAATTTGGTTTTTTCGGCGTCGTTGTGTAGACACGAGTACATACACCCCTGCGTTGTGGGCAGGAATCCAGCGCAGCAGATTTACTCTTTTGTTTGATCTGTTTGCGACCTTTTCTTACAAGCTGTTGAATCGTTGGCATACGTACCTTTTGATTTCTAGTTTATTCCAATAATCAGTTACCCCATTTTTTGGGGACTGCAAATGTAGTGGAAATATTTCCACATCCAAGCTTAGCGGGAGCAAAATAATTGGCTAAGAATGAAATAATTAAGCTTTGTGTTGAAAAGCGAGGATAAATACTCGTCGATGGTATATGCTTTCTATTGTATAAGCGAACGGATTAGGTAACTTTGTTGTTCTGTCTATTTAACAGCAACATTCCTTGGCACATTTTTTAGATCAACTCAACGAAGCACAGCGTAAGGCTGCCATGCAAACGGAAGGACCTGTGATGGTGATTGCGGGTGCTGGATCGGGCAAAACCCGTGTGCTGACCTTTCGCATAGCCTACTTATTAGAGAAAGGCGTGGATGCCTTCAATATTTTGTCTTTGACCTTTACTAATAAGGCCGCACGTGAGATGAAAGAGCGTATCGGTAAGATGGTGGGCGACAGTGAGGCGAAGAACCTTTGGATGGGAACGTTTCACAGCGTGTTCGCGAGGATCTTGCGGAGTGAAGCGGAAAAATTGGGCTATCCTACGAATTTCACGATTTATGATGCAGATGATGCCAAGAAGGTCGTCACCAACATCATTAAGGAGAAGAATCTAGACAAAGAGATTTATAAGGCGAAGGGGGTGACCTCAAGGATCAGTTCGTTGAAGAATAACCTGATTACGCCCAAGGCCTATTTCCAGAACGGAGAATTACAGGCACAGGACAGTTCAGCGAAGATGCCCATGTTTGGGGAAATCTATCAGGCGTATTGCGAGCGGTGTTTTAGAGCCGGGTGTATGGACTTTGATGATTTGCTCTTGAAGACCAATGAGCTGATGTATAAGTTTCCGGATGTGCTTGCGAAGTACCAGGCACGATTCAAGTACATCTTAGTGGACGAGTACCAGGATACGAATCACAGTCAATATTTGATTGTAAAAGCGTTAGCGGCGAAGTTCGAGAACATTTGTATTGTGGGGGATGATGCCCAAAGTATCTATGCTTTTCGCGGGGCTAACATTAGAAACATACTCAATTTCCAAAAGGACTATCCGGATACGAAGTTGTTTAAATTGGAACAGAATTACCGTTCTACTGATAACATTGTGCAGGCTGCCAATAGCATCATCGCGAAGAATAAAGACCAGATTCAAAAAAATGTCTGGACGCAGAATACGAGTGGAGAAAAAATTGTGGTGCATAAAAGCATCTCGGATACTGATGAAGGGAATTATGTAGCGACGAACGTATGGCAGACCGCCATGAATGAAGGTGCGAAACACGATGATTTCTGTATTCTGTATCGAACAAATGCGCAGAGCCGGAGTTTTGAAGATGCGCTACGAAAAAAGAACATTCCTTATAAGATTTACGGTGGACTGAGCTTTTACCAGCGCAAGGAGATCAAAGATGTACTTTCCTATTTACGTTTGGTGATTAATCCGAAGGATGAAGAAGCTTTTAGGCGTGTGATCAATTATCCGGCGCGCGGGATAGGTGCAACGACACTCGCAAAGCTGACCCTTGCCGCTGAGCAACACGGGTTGTCGCTTTGGGAAACTTGTGAAAAGTTGCAGACACTGCCCACGGGACTCAACAAGCCGACGATCAAGAAGATTCATGATTTTACCATTCTCATCAACTCCTTTGCCGTTTTAGCGAAGCAACATGAGGCGTTTGACGTGGTGGCTCACGTGGCCAAAAGTGTGGGACTGATCAAGGTGTTGGGAGAAGACAAGACACCAGAAGGTGTCACCCGCTACGAGAACGTGCAGGAGCTCTTGAATGGAATCAAGGACTTTACGGAGCAGCAAAAAGAATTGGCCGATGGAGATCCTTCTCTAGCGAATTTCCTTTCTGATGTAGCACTACTTACCGATCGAGATAATGAAGTGGACGACGGCACACCGAAAGTGAGCATGATGACCATTCACCTCGCGAAGGGGTTGGAATATCCATATGTATATGTGGTGGGGATGGAAGAGAATTTGTTCCCCTCGATGATGAGCAGTGGATCGCGTAGTGAGCTTGAGGAAGAACGCCGATTGTTTTATGTTGCCTTAACTCGGGCGGAGAAACGCGCGCATTTGACCTATGCCCATACGAGGTACCGCTGGGGGAAATTGATCGATTGTGAACCGTCGAGGTTTATCGACGAGATCGATGAAAAGTTTGTGGACATCCAGGTACCCGATTTTGCACCCACCTCCTTTTCTTCCTCAGCCTTGGATAGCGCATTTGGCGGTGGTTTCGGAGGTGGATCTAGCCAGAAGGGACAAACCGTATATAAGGGGAGTAATAAAAATTGGGGTTCGAAAAATTCTGGACAAGGAAAGAAAGTCAAGAATACTGGACCAGGCGCAGAGACTCCAAAGAAGAAACCTACCTTGCGCGGAAAGGAACTCACTCCTGTGAACAGGGCTGGCGCAAGTTTTGAAGCCAGCGGAGATAACCTTTCGCGCGAACAAATGTCAGAGGGTATGCGTGTTGTGCACGGACGCTTCGGCTTGGGTACCATCAAAGCCCTTGAAGGTGAAGGTGCGGATGCGAAAGCCATCATCACGTTCGACAATGCAGGTGAAAAGCGATTGTTGCTAAAATTTGCAAAGGTGCGGGCGGTCTAATCAAAGAATTTACTTAATTGAAGTCATGGAATACAATACCGAGCGATCGTTGCTCAAAATACCTGAATACGGGCGTAACGTACAACGCATGGTGGATTACTGCCTTACTATAGAGGACAGAGAACACCGCAGTAAGGTAGCTCAAAGCATTATCGATGTGATCGGTAACCTCAATCCTGCGATTCGTGATGCGCCGGACTACGCGCACAAACTTTGGGATCACCTCTTTATCATGTCCGATTTCAAGCTAGACGTGGACTGCCCCTATCCTATCCCTACAGAGGAAAGTTTCGATGGGCGGCCAGATGAAGTACCGTATCCTAAAAAGAGTCGAAAGTTTCGCCACTATGGTTCAGTTGTAAAAACCATGATCACCCAAGCTCGTGCAATGGAGTCCGGCGAAGAAAAAGAAGCACTCACTTACGGGATTGCCTATGCCATGAAACGGAGCTACCTGAAGTTCAATAAGGACACCGTCAGTGATGAAACCATCCTTGCAGATTTGAGCGAGATGAGCGAAGGAGAATTGGCCTTGACAGAGTTTGAGTTACCGCATGCAAAAGCCTTCAACATAACTGCCGCAGAGCGCAACCTCGGAGCAAAGAAGAAGAGCTACAATAATCACAATCAGAAGAAAAAGAAAAGGAGATACTAATAGATGGGAACGTTCAAAATTACTGGAGGAAAGAAGCTAGGCGGAACAATCACACCACAAGGCGCAAAGAATGAAACTTTGCAAATCCTTTGTGCTGTGCTTTTAACCCCCGAAGAGGTTAGAATAACAAACATCCCAGACATTGTGGATGTCAATAAGCTCATCGATCTTCTCGGTGATTTAGGCGTTTACGTGAAAAAGAATGGACACGGCGACTACACCTTTAAGGCGGAAAATGTCAATCTCGATTATCTAACGAGTGACACCTTCAAGCAGAAAGGGGCAAGTTTACGTGGATCCATCATGATTGTTGGACCGCTATTGGCCCGCTTCGGTAAGGCCTACATCCCAAAGCCAGGTGGAGACAAGATCGGACGTCGTCGTTTGGACACGCACTTTTTAGGTTTTCAAAAGCTAGGAGCCAAGTTCAATTACGACTCTAAAGACACCTTCTACAGCGTCGATGCCTCTGAACTTAAGGGTACCTATATGCTTTTGGACGAAGCGTCAGTGACCGGTACAGCAAATGTGGTCATGGCTGCAGTAATGGCTAAAGGCAAAACCACCATTTACAATGCCGCCTGTGAGCCGTACTTGCAACAGTTATGTAAAATGCTCGTTCGCATGGGTGCCAAAATTGACGGTATAGGATCGAACATGCTTCACATCGAAGGCGTGGGTGAATTAGGTGGAACAACACACCGAATTTTACCGGATATGATCGAGATCGGGTCTTGGATCGGACTTGCAGCGATGACCGGCTCTGACATTACCATCAAAGACGTCAGCTATCCGGATTTGGGCATCATTCCTACCGTATTTCGCAGATTAGGAATACATACCGAACTCAAAGGAGACGATCTACACATCCCTTCTCACGACCACTACGAGATCGAAAGTTTTATCGACGGATCGATCATGACCATTGCAGATGCACCATGGCCTGGATTCACCCCAGATCTATTGAGCATTATTCTGGTGACCGCCACGCAAGCCCGCGGTTCAGTGCTCATCCATCAAAAAATGTTTGAGAGCCGACTATTCTTTACGGATAAACTCATCGATATGGGCGCACAGATTATCCTTTGTGATCCGCACCGTGCCACTGTGATCGGTTTAGATAAGCAATCACCACTTCGCGCGACTACCATGACCTCTCCTGATATTCGTGCAGGTGTGAGTTTGCTGATTGCTGCATTGAGTGCAGAAGGCACCTCAACCATTCACAATATCAATCAGATCGACCGTGGCTATGAAAACATTGACGGTAGACTCAAAGCGATTGGTGCAGATATTGTTAGATTGTAAGCTCAAAACAATAAAACCCGTTACCCATGAAATTTCTACAAAAAACGTTTGCATTAGTAGCCATAGCAGCACTTGGCTTCACCATAACGAGCTCGCAGGCTCACTACTCTACGGCACGTCCAGATTTAGCGGCCACCGCACAAATGGCGGCGCTTACTGTAGGAGACAAAGCTCCTGAGATTGCCATGCGTGACCCGCAAGGAAACGTTCGCAAGCTTTCTGACCTAAAAGGAAAAGTGGTGTTGATTGACTTCTGGGCTTCGTGGTGTCGTCCATGTAGAATGGAAAACCCGAACGTAGTTCGTACGTACAAGCAATTTAAAGATGCTGCTTTTAGAAACGGAGACGGCTTCGAGGTATTTTCGGTAAGTCTCGATCAAGCCAAAGGCGCTTGGGAAAAGGGCATCGCTCAAGACGGTCTCGTGTGGGAAAACCACGTAAGTGATCTTCAGTATTGGAGAAATGCTGCAGCGCAGACTTATGGAGTGAACAGCATACCAGCGACGTTCCTGATCGACGGAGAAGGCATCATCATCAAAAAGAACTTGCGCGGAAAAGCGTTAGAAAACACATTAGCTTCCTTGAAGAGATAATCACGAGGAGAAACAACTTTCTTAAAAAAGGGGGCCGCAATGCGGCCCCCTTTTTTTATGGTCTTATTTTTGCGCTCCGCTGACAAGCTGTCAGCACAGCTCAGATTGGCGAGCATTTTGCAAAGTACTAGAGTAAACAAGGATAAAAGAGCATCCATCATGTCAGAAGAACAGGTGAACAAGAACGAAGAAACGCACGAAAAAGCGACAGCAGCCACAGCTGAAGAACAAGAGAACAACTCCTCTGAAGCTAGCAAAAACAAGGACTCAGAGCTAGATCCTATCGAAAAGCTGGAAGCCGAAGTGAAGGATCTTAAAGATCAAAACTTACGTTTATATGCCGAGTTTGAAAACTTTCGTCGTCGCACTGCGAAGGAGCGCCTTCAGCTTATGGAAAGTGCAAACAAAGACACTTTAACCGCTTTGCTGCCAGTAATGGACGATTTTGACAGAGCTTTAAAGAATACTGAAGAAACGGAAGCAAATGCCTCTGTATTAGAAGGCCTTCGTTTGATTCAACACAAAATGAGTGAAACCCTAAAAGGTAAAGGTCTTTCAGCCATGGAAAGCAGCATCGGAAAAGCATTCGATGTCGAAGAAATGGAAGCAATCACACAAATTCCAGCGCCAAGCCCTGAGCTAGCAGGAAAGGTGATTGACGAGGTAGAAAAAGGCTACAAGATCGGTGAACAAGTAATTCGCTACGCAAAAGTGGTAGTGGGTAAAGAAGCATAAGATGGCAAAACGCGACTATTATGATGTCCTCGGCGTAAGCAAGGGGTCTAGCCAAGATGAAATTAAAAAAGCATACCGTAAGGTTGCCATGAAGTTTCATCCCGATCGCAACCCGGGCGATACAGAGGCAGAGAATAAATTCAAGGAAGCTGCTGAAGCTTACGATGTATTAGGCAACGAAGAGAAGCGTAGAAAATACGACCAGTTCGGACACCAAGCCTTTGGCGCTGGTGCAGGCGGCGGCGGTGGCTTTGGAGGAAATATGAACGACATCTTTGACATGTTCGGAGACATCTTCGGTGGTCAAGGTGGCGGCGGCGGTTTCGGCGGTTTCGGTGGATTCGGCGGCGGTGGCGGCGGTGGTCGTCGTCAAGCGAAGGGCAGTAATCTGCGAATCAAAGTTAAACTCACGCTAGAAGAGATTGCCGACGGTGTCGAAAAGAAGATGAAAATCCGCAGAGCCAAGGTTGCTGATGGGGTTACGTTCAAGACGTGTTCCACCTGTAACGGTGCAGGTCAAGTCCAACAAGTAACGAATACCATTTTAGGTCAGATGCGTACTGCAGCAACCTGTTCTTCGTGTAACGGCGCTGGAAAAACTGTAGACAAGAAACCTGCAGGAGTGGGTAATGACGGACTAGAGCGTAAAGAAGAAGTGGTCAGCGTTAAAATCCCAGCGGGTGTTCAAGACGGAATGCAACTGCGCGTGGGAGGTAAAGGAAATGACGCCTTAGGCGGTGTACCAGGAGATTTGATTGTACTGGTCGAAGAAATTGAGCACGAACATTTAACCCGAGACGGTGAGAACTTGCATTATGAATTGAACCTCAGTTTTCCAGATGCAACATTAGGAACAGCCGTGGAAATCCCTACGGTAAACGGTGTGGTCAAAGTGTCTATCGACGGTGGTACGCAACCGGGTAAAATCTTACGCTTGAAGAATAAAGGGCTACCAAGTGTTCAAGGGTACGGCCGAGGAGACCAGCTCATACACGTGAACGTTTGGGTACCGAAGAGTTTAAGCTCAGAAGAGAAGAAAACCGTAGAGAAGTTGAAAGACAGTAAAAACTTTACGCCAAACCCAGGGAAATCTGATAAAGGATTCTTTGATCGAGTAAAAGAGATGTTCTCTTAACTGACATTTTTATATCTTCAAACTCCCGTCGTTAAAAGCGGGAGTTTTTTTTGCCTTCTCCTTTAGTTAGGTGGAAAAATGAAAGAATACAACTACTAGACCACCTAGCAAGCATATGATTACAGCAAAAAAGGTAAGCAAGCATTACAGCAAGAAAATTGCGCTTGACCAGATCAATCTCAACATCCCAAAAGGAAGTATTTATGGCCTTCTTGGCCCTAATGGCGCGGGTAAAACATCATTTATCCGCATCATGAATCAAATTACTGCACCAGACACGGGTGCAGTATATTTTGGAGACTCACCGCTACAACCATCTGATATTGCGCGTATAGGCTACCTGCCGGAAGAGCGTGGTTTGTACAAGAAGATGAAAGTCGGAGAACAAGTGTTGTATTTAGCCAAGCTTAAGGGCTTAACTGCCTCTCAAGCCAAAGAGCGTGCACGCATGTGGTTCGAACGCTTGGACATGGTATCGTTTTGGGATAAGAAAGTCGAAGATTTAAGTAAAGGGATGGCACAAAAAGTACAATTCGTAACGACCGTGCTGCACGAGCCTGAATTGCTGATTTTCGATGAGCCATTTACGGGATTTGACCCCATCAACACAAATCTGATTAAAAAAGAAATCAAACGATTAAACAGTGAAGGTGCTACAGTGGTATTCTCCACGCACCGTATGGAAAGCGTGGAAGAAATCTGTGATCACATCGGTTTGATCAACAATGGTAAAGTAATGGTCGAGGGTGCATTGCTCGATATACGCAAGCATTATAAGAACGGAACCTACTCCATCGTAACAAGTGAACCCTTCGATTACCAAGGAGATGCCTTAGTCTACAACGATGTGTCACATACGGGTTTTTCTTACGTACTCAAGTTGGATGAATATCCTACGCAGCTTGTAGTTGATCTCGCAGCCAAGGGAATTTTGGTCGGCTTCGAAGAGATATTGCCTACCGTAAGTGACATATTTATTGACATCGTTGAAAACGGACCTAAAGCCTAATTGCCATGAATAACCCCATACTACTGATCATACAGCGCGAGTTTTTGACGCGCGTACGCAAGAAAACATTTTTGCTAGTTACCCTTATTGCACCGGTACTTTTCGCTGCGCTAATGATTGTTCCAGGACTGCTCGCTAGCATGCCTGAGGATCATAAAAGCATTGTAGTGCTTGACCAACCCTCCTTGCTTATTCCTGAGGAAGGTACTGAGCAATATGCCTTGGATTATTTGAATCCGGGGGAGTTCGATTTGGAATTGGCCAAAGATTTTCTTCGCAATTCTGAAAAAGATGCACTGCTGTACATTCCTTCTGGGGAAGGTTGGGATCCCGATTTTATTCGTAAAAACATATTGTTGTACGGTAAAGAGGACATCAGCATTGAGCTTCAGCGATTTGTGGAGAATCTACTTGAGGACCGCATCAACAAGCAAAAGCTGCTGCGTCAAGGCGTAGATCCAGAGGTTGTGGAACAGGCAAAGACCTTCGTTTCGATAAAAAGTTTCACCCTTGGCGAGGACGATGCAAGCGAGGAGACCAGTGCTACGCCGCTTAAAATGGGACTAGGGTACATCGCCGGTATGCTCATTTACTTTTTCATCTTCTTCTACTCTGTTCAAGTGATGCGTGGGGTGATTGAAGAAAAAACCAGCCGTATTGTGGAGGTGATTATCTCGAGTGTACGTCCCTACCAGCTGATGCTTGGGAAAATTTTAGGAATCGGTTTAGTGGGTGTGGTCCAATTTCTTATTTGGATCATCCTCTGCACCACCATCTATGGCGTGGTCAGCACATTTATTTTCCCCGACTTACTCGCTCAAAGCGCAGGAGCCCCGGGAATGGGCGCCCCAGACATGGGTGATGTGGCAGGTTTACAGATTTTTGACATGATTCGCAGCATCAACTTCCCACTTGTTTTGGGTGGTTTCGCCTTCTATTTCTTTGGTGGCTACTTTTTGTACAGTGCGCTGTTTGCGGCCCTGGGATCCGCGATCGATCAAGAAGCGGACAGCCAGCAATTTATGTTGCCCGTAACTGCGCCGATGATTATTGCGATTGTAACCGCTATGAATGTGATTCAAGAGCCGAACGGACCTTTGGCCTTTTGGATGAGCATGTTCCCACTGACCTCCCCGATCAGCATGATGATTCGACTTCCGTTCGGTATTCCGATCTGGCAGGTGCTCTTAAGCGGAGCCATTCTCATCGCGACCTTCTTCGCAGTGGTTGGACTAGCAGGTAAGATCTACCGCGTGGGAATTTTGATGTATGGTAAAAAAGTGACTTGGAAAGAATTATATAAATGGCTGAAATACTAACGAGTATCACGGAATGGCTGAGTGATTTACTGAGCTACCGCTTATGGACCAATGACTTTTTACGCGTTTCAGTAAAGGGCGTTCTTCAAGTCATTTTCCTCTTTGCTGCAGCACGCTTCGGGTTTTGGACTTTACGCCGTGTGTTTATGCGCAGCAAGATGGGCACCTCCTATGACGAAGGTCGCCGCTACACCATTTTGCAGATTTCAAAATATCTGATTTACACCGTAGTGATTGTGGTGGCGCTAGAGACCGTGGGCATCAAAGTCACCGCGCTGCTGGCCGCTTCGACCGCACTGTTTGTAGGTTTGGGTTTAGGTTTGCAAGACGCGTTCAAGGACCTGAGTTCCGGGGTGATCATTTTGATTGAGCGCACGTTAAGCGTGGGTGACATCATACAGATGCAGGACCAGATCGGTAAGGTGGAAGCTGTGGGGCTGAGAACGACTACGGTGCGTACTCGGGATGATATTTTGTTGATCGTGCCCAATTCTAAATTGACCAACGAAACTGTGATTAACCTGACTCACAGTGAGGAAACTACGCGTTTTGCAGTGGGAGTAAGTGTCGCTTTTGGAAGTGATACCCAAAAGGTGGCCCAAATTTTGAATGACATTGCATTGAATCATCCAGAGTCTGACCCGACCCATGAGCCGCTTGTGGTTTTGAAGGACTTTGGGGATAGTGCATTGATTTTTGAATTGAACTTTTACACGCGAAATCTCTTCTTCGTGGAGAAAATCAAAAGTGAACTTCGCTTTGAGATTGACCGTCAGTTCCGCGAACAACACATCATTATTCCGTTCCCGCAAAGAACGGTTTGGAAAGGTCCGGAACGCATCACGCAGTTTGGCGACGGTATCGTCGGAGCTGGCGAGGTACATCCGCAGAGTGATGAGAGCGATAACGGCGCTGTGTAACCCTAAAAAAGCAATACCATGAGCAGAATACTACTGATCGAAGATGAAGAGGCGATTCGTCGTGTCTTGAAAAAAATACTCTTAGAAGAAGACAGGAACAACGAGATTGTAGAGGCTGCTGATGGCAAATCTGCGATCGAAACCTTCGGTGAAGGAAATTGGGACCTGGTATTTTGTGATATTAAAATGCCACATGTCGACGGTGTGGAAGTGCTCGAACACATGATGAGCGTGAATGCCGATGTGCCCGTGATTATGATCAGCGGGCATGGCGATATCAATACCGCTGTGGATTGTTTAAAGAAAGGGGCCTTCGACTATTTGCCGAAGCCACCAGATTTGAACCGCCTGCTCTCTACGGTGCGTCACGCATTAGAGCGCAAGACGCTGGTGCAGGAAGTGAAGACCCTGAAAAAGAAGGTCAGTAAGAAATATACAATGATCGGCGAGAGCGGGGGTATGGATGAGTTGCGCGATATGATCGCAAAAGTAGCTCCTTCTGAGGCTCGCGTATTGATCACAGGACCGAACGGTTCTGGAAAAGAATTGGTAGCACATCAGATTCATGAGCAGAGCGAGCGCTCAAGCGCACCTATGGTTGAAGTCAACTGTGCTGCGATCCCGGCTGAATTGATCGAAAGCGAACTGTTTGGACATAAGAAAGGGGCATTTACCGGTGCACAAAAGGACCGAAAGGGAAAATTTGAATTGGCCAACGGTGGGACGCTGTTCTTGGATGAGATCGGGGACATGAGTTTGAGCGCACAAGCGAAAGTGTTACGCGCTTTACAGGAGCATAAAGTGACCCCGGTGGGTGGCGACAAAAGTGTTTCAGTGAACGTGCGCGTGTTGGCGGCTACGAACAAGGATTTGCGCAATGAGATTGCTGAAGGTCGATTCCGTGAGGATTTGTACCACAGACTTAGCGTGATAGTTATTGAGGTACCCGGGCTTAATGATCGCAAGGAGGATATTCCGTTGCTGGGCGAGCACTTCTTGAAAAATGTGGCGGCCGAATATGGGGCGGCGAAGAAAGAATTGGCTACAGATGCGATAGAGGCGTTGCAAGCCTACGACTGGACGGGAAATATTCGAGAATTTCGCAATGTGATGGAGCGTTTGCACATTTTAAGCGGGAACCCGATTAGTAAATCCTGCGTAGAGAAATTCGCACGGAAATAAGCGTACTTTTGCGGAAACAAATCTTTAGAGATTATGAGTTTCCCAAAATTCTTGGTTGGTGACAATACCGATCTTCCAGAAGCTGTATTTATCGTTCACACTGAATTCCCGGCATTCGTACTAAATCTTGAGAACGATGACGTACAATGGTTGGACGATATCAGTGATGAGAGCGAAGGCGATTTAACCAAAGCATTAGAGGGCTTGATTGCAGAGGCTGAAGCCTTTTACCAGCGCGAAGTAGAGCGTTATAACGTCTAATCAAGATGGGCTACCGATGGAGTACCTACAGCGAACAGTATAAGATTAGTCTTACCCTCGCTTATCCCGTGATGATCGGCCAGCTCGGTCAAATCATGGTCAGTGTTGCCGATTCTATTATGGTCGGTAAATTCCTCGGTACCATTCCTCTCGCCGCAATTTCCTTAGCGGTCAGCGTTCTGATCATCCCTATGGTATTCGCGATCGGTGTAGCCTACGGCCTTACGCCACTGATTGCAGGTGCGGATGGTGCGGACGATGAAAAATTGGTCACGAAATACTTTAAAAATGGCCTTGTACTGAACAGCGTATTAGGGTTGCTCATCTATGGAGCGATCGCCCTGTTTGCTAAAGGTGCGCACTTATTAGGACAAGACCCGCGCGTGGTTGAAGCCTCCCTTCCCTACATTCATGTTGTCGGATTTTCGATCATACCGATGATGTCCTTTTTCGCGTTTAAGCAATTCGCCGAAGGTCTCAGCGATACGAAAGCTGCAATGCGAGTGTCTTTAGCGGCGAATCTGCTGAATATCATTTTGAATTATCCGCTAATCACCGGCTGGGGACCCTTCCCTGAGCTTGGACTGATGGGTGCGGCTGTAAGTACTTTAAGTACACGATTCTTAATGCTTGGTGGAATGGCATGGTACATCCGGAAGCAAGCGAAATTCCAACGCTACTGGCAGCATTGGCGTTCAGTACAGGTAGACTGGTCGACCATCCGTGAAATATTAAGTATCGGAGTGCCGAGCGGTTTGCAATACGTGTTCGAAGCAGGAGCATTTGCCATGAGCGGAGTAATCGTAGGAATGATCGGCCCAGTGCAACAAGCAGCGCATCAGATCGCCTTGAACATCGCATCGATCAGCTACATGATGGTTGGTGGAATAGGTGCAGCAGCTACGATCCGCATTGGGAATCAGCTCGGAAGAAGAGACTTCAAACTACTCCGATTAGCTGCACAAAGTACGTTCCATCTTACGTTCTTTTTAATGGTACTCACCATGGGGCTTCTGATCGCATGTAGTGGCTTTCTACCTCAATTTTACAGTTCTGATCCTGAGGTATTGGGCTATACTACGATTCTAATCATCGCAGCGGGCATCTTTCAAATTCCGGACGGTCTTCAAGCTACAGCACTTGGTGCCTTGCGAGGAATCAAAGACGTTAGGCTCCCCACGATCATCGCTTTTTTCAGCTACTGGGTGATCGCAGTACCACTCGGATACTACCTCGGGGTGTATCGCGAAGTAGGACCTTTAGGCGTATGGATCGGATTAACGGTCGGACTAGTCCTTGCCTCGATAGCCTTGTACTATAGATTCCAAAACAGAACGCACCGCCTCGAGGATTAACCTCCCCGAAACAGTGCGTTTTAGATGATATTGACGTTTTTGGAATTAGCCCGCGATTCCTGCGCGGCGCAACAAGGCGTCTACCTTCGGCGCGCGGCCTCTAAATTTCTCGAACAAAACGTCCGGAGCAACGGTACCACCACTACTCAAGATCTCGGCAAAGTCGTTTGCAACACCCTCAGAAAATATCCCTTCTTCTTCAAAGCGCTCGAACGCATCTGCATCTAAGACCTCAGCCCATTTGTAGCTGTAATATCCTGCGCTGTAGCCGCCTTGGAAAATATGGCTGAATGCTGTGGAGGACAACGTTCCAGATACTTTTTCAAAGAGCTGAGTTTCTTCCGTAGCACTCGCTTCAAAACTCGAAACGCCTCCTTTAAATGGTTCAGTGGCATGGTGCCAAGCCATATCCAGGAATCCAAAATTTAGCTGACGGAGAGTGGCATAACCTTCCATGAATTGCTGGCTTTGTACGATTCGATCGATGTGCGCTGCCGGCAACACTTCACCTGTTTTATAGTGATGCGCAAAGAGCTTGAGGGCTTCGGGTTGATAGCACCAGTTCTCCATAATCTGAGAAGGCAATTCTACAAAATCCCAATACACACTAGTACCTGTCAACGAAGGATAGGTGCCACGGGCCATCATGCCATGAAGCGCATGTCCGAACTCATGGAATAAAGTGGTTACCTCGTTAAAGGTCAATAGCGCCGGCTCAGAGGATGTCGGTTTTGTGAAATTACAAACAATGCTAATGTGTGGACGTACTGAAACGCCGTCCTTGCGGTACATGCTACGGTAGCTGGTCATCCAAGCACCAGCGCGCTTGCCTGATCTTGGGAAAAAGTCCGTGTAGAATACGCTCAGGAAATCGCCGTTGTTATCAAACACCTCGTAGGCGGTAACGTCTGAATGGTAGGTGGCAATTTCATCGTTCTTCACAAAGCGCAGGCCGAACAAGCGACCAGCTACTTCAAAGGCACCATGTAGCACGTTATTAAGTTCGAAGTAGGGCTTCAATACGGCGTCATCTAAAGACAAGGTTGCTTTTTTCAAGCGCTCTGACCAAAAACTGAAATCCCAAGGCTGCAACGGCAAAGTTGCTCCGTTTGTGCTCGCATACTCCTCCACAGAAGCTAAATCTTTTTGAGCCGCAGGCTTGGCCAATTTTTTCAAATCTTCCAAGAACGATAGAACGGTTTGCGGTGTGCCCGCCATACGCTTGCTCAAGGTCAATGCTGCGTGAGACTCAAATCCCAACAGTTTTGCCTTTGCCAAGCGCTGATTCACCAAGGTGGCAATAACCTCTTCATTATTGTGTTCGTTGTCCTTAGCACCACGGGAAGCATAAGCGCGGTAATAGTGCTCACGCAATGTGCGTTGTTCCGCATACTTCAAGACACTGATATAGGTAGGCATATCTAGTCCCATCCAATAACCTTCTAGACCTTTCTCTTTGGCAGCTTCGGCTGCTGCTGCAATCACCCCTTCTGGCAACCCCTGTAGTTCTGCTACGTCGGTCGTTGTGTATTCAAAAGATTGGGTTTCTTTCAAGACGTTCTCACCGAACCGCAATCCGGCGCGAGAAAGGGTCTCGCTAATGGTTTGTAGTGCCACGCGGTCCTCGCCTTGAAGAAGTGCACCATTGCGTACAAAGCCTTCATAGGTTTCCTTTAACAATCGCTGCTGCTCCGCAGTAAGTGTTTCTGTATCGCGCTGTTCCCAAACCGCTTTAATGCGCAAGAACAGTCCTTCATTCAATAAGGTCTCATTGCTAAACTTCGTCAACATCGGACTCAGCTCACGGGCAATGCTTTGAATCTCTTCATTGGTTTCTGCACTGTTCAAGTTGAAAAAGCAGCTGGTAACCATTCCTAGCTCAGTCCCACAAAACTCCAAAGCTTCTAATGTATTTTCAAACGTAGGCTTCGCGGGGTTCGATACAATGGCATCTTGACGCTCTCGAGCAATCTTCATCCAGTGGGTTGCTGCCTGCATAAAATGCTCTGGTACTATCTGGTCAAAAGCAAGCGTTTGGTGCACACTCTGAGGGAAATCTATAAGTGGATTCATCGATCTGGAGTTAGTATATAGTATAGATATCAAAGATACATTATGCTGCGCTTCGCATATCTTTGTAGGTATGGGAAAATCAAAAGTGAATTGGTCAATTCAAGGCATGACGTGCAGCGGTTGTGCACACAGCGCGCATACTATTGCAGCTGGGCATGACGGGATTCAACAGGTCAGTGTACGTTACGCGAACGGGACCATGTCCGCGCAGGTTGACCCCGAGGTTTTAGATCTTCCCGCGCTGATCGCAGACATGAAAAGTGCCGGGTACGAACTTGAGACCGACTATGTCTCTCCTGCTGAAAAGATAGCGCGTGAAAAACGAGAATTGCGCCGCTCGAAAACCGAGTTACTCTTCGCGGGCCTTTTCGCATTGCCACTACTGTTGATCGGTATGGCGCATCTGCACTACTGGTGGAGTCCTGTTGCAACGGGGCTGCTCGCAATGATCGTCTCCTTTTATTTTGGCCGTAACATCCACAGTAAGGCTTGGAAATTGGCCAAGAAATGGAGTACGAATATGGACACCTTGGTCAGTCTAGGATCCTTGAGTGCGTTTTTATTAAGTATAGTACAACTCCTCAATGGACATCCACATAACAACTACTTCGAGAGTGCGGGACTCATTGTCTTTTTCATTCTGATTGGAAAATACGTGGAGGATCGCGGGAAGCTACAGAACGGCAAGGCACTTGGTGAACTACTCGCGCTTCAGCCTCAAACCGCCTTCAAGCAAGTGAATGGCTCACTAGTTGAAGTACATGTCACAACCTTAGAAGAAGGCGACCATATTGTCGTGAAAGCCGGTGAGCGTGTTCCAGTAGATGGGACGGTGATCGAGGGTTTCTCTACGATTGACGAAAGTACGTTTACTGGAGAGCCCATGCCGCTGAATAAGCAGGAAAATGACCCTGTATGGGCCGGAACCCTGAACGGCTCCGGTGCACTAACTGTCGTAGTTACAAAGGCTGGAGGGGCCACCGCGCTGGGCAAGCTCACAGAAACTATTGCAGAAAGTCGTGCAACTGTAGCGCCGATAGAGGCTTTCACGCAAACTGTTTCAAAATATTTTGTCCCGACCATTATACTTCTCAGCGCCGTGGTCGGTGGATGGTGGCTAAGTTTAGGGGAACCCAAAGCTTTCTTGTTTGCCATTAATGTTCTGGTGATCGCATGTCCTTGCGCATTAGGGTTAGCGACACCACTTGCCGTGATTGCCGCTACCGGAGTCGGTGCAAAAAATGGGCTATTGGTCAAAAAGGCTGCAGCGCTGCAATATGCCGATAAGATAGATTTCGCCCTGCTGGATAAGACCGGAACACTCACCCAGGGCAAGCCTGTGGTGAAGGGTTTGAGTTGGCAAGGGGAGCGACTTCCTGAAGTGTTGATGGGTTTAAATGCAAAAGGCAGTCACCCACTCAATAGTGCGCTTGAACGTCACACCGGTGAAGGGCCACAAGCGAACGTCAAAAGATTCAAAGCCCTACCGGGAAAAGGCATCCAAGGAAAGATCGACGGAACGCTCTACTATCTAGGGTCTATCGAATGGTACAAAGAGATCACTGCAGGAGAGTGGCCTATCCCGACACAAACCACCTCCTTACTCTTTACCGAAAAAGGAGTGATTGCGAGCATTACATTTGAAGATGTACTCCGACCGGAGTCAAAGACCTTGATTGATGGACTCAAAAAAAGAGGCGTACAGCCCATCATCCTTTCTGGAGATGCTGAGGCTGCCGTAGCGAAAGTAGCCTATGAACTTGGGATTCGTGAATACCACAGCCATTTGATGCCGCTTGAAAAAGATGCGCTCGTCAAGCAATACAGCGACCAAGGGGTGACCTTGTTTATCGGAGATGGGATCAATGACACCGTCGCACTGCAGCGTGCCGCAGTCGGAGTGAGTATGTCTGAGGGTACTTCCGCCGCACAGGAAAATTCAGATGTTGTACTTACCAGAGGTGGACTCGGCCAGCTTGAAGACTACTTTAAACTTGGACGCGCTACCATGTTTACGATCAAGGGAAATCTTTGGTGGGCATTCGGCTATAACATACTCGCGATTCCCTTGGCTGCGGGTTTGCTCTACCCTACTTTTGGAATAAGCCTCACGCCTATGATGGCCAGTATCGCTATGAGCGTAAGTTCGCTGGGGGTAGTTTTTAATTCTGTACGACTAAAAAATAGATGGTAAGATGACAATAGATAGTAAAATAAATTGCGGAGGATGCATCGCGAAAGTTCAAGGAGATTTGGATGCGTTGTGCGGTTCTGGGAATTGGTCGGTGGATACCACCCAACCCAACAAGCCTCTCACCTTTGACAATGAGATTGACGTAGATGATGTCCTCGATGTGTTGGAGAAATTTAATATGACCGTGGAGTAATGAACATCGGCCTACTCGCGCGCAAAACACTCTTTTCTCAACCGGGAGGGGATTCGGTTCAAGTGGTACATACCGCAGAAGCCTTGCAGCGCTTTGGCCATAGAACATTCATCATAAAAGCTGGCGATCCGCTGCCTGAGGAACTGGATCTTTTGCACTTCTTCAACATAGGCAGACCGGCAGACGCCTTGCCATATTTCGAGCGATTTAAGGGACAAAAGGTGATAAGCACGGTGTATGTGGAGTATGCAACCGCCGACCGTCAGCGTTTTCCGTTTTTGTTTTCCTTGTTCGGCGAGCACGGTATGGAATACATCAAAACGATAGCCCGCGCGCGGAATAAGACCGATCGATGGCCGGAGCTCAGCTACCTGCTCAAGGGGCAGCGTAAAAGCATGATGTACCTATTGAATCATTGCGATAGAATCATCACTTCTTCGATGAGCGAGTTACAGCGCATGAGCACTTGGGCAAAACTTCCAGGCAAATCTTTACGTGATCGTCACCGTCTAGTGCCCCTGGGTATCGACTCAGATTTTATTCATACGCCACAGGATACAGCGGAACGTAAAGGACTTCTTATGGTCGGGCGTTTGGAGTATCTAAAAAACCAATTATCTGTTATCCAGTGGGCGAAACAAATGGACTGGCCCCTCACGGTAGTCGGCGATAAAAACATCAATCAAGAGGAGTATTACGAGCGTTGCCTTGCTGAGGCCGGCCCTCTTACGAAATTCCTACCGTTTCAAAACACTACGGACATCGTCCGATTGATGGACCAGCACAAAGTATTTATCGTACCCTCACTTTTTGAATCATACTCGCTTGTCGCGTGGGAAGCCGCTGCGCGTGGTATGGCTGTGGTTGCAAACCGGGTAGCAGACATGTCTGAAACGCTGGCCCCTGTGGCCGAGTTTACAGACTTTAAGGTCCCACATGTTGCTCAAAGCGTTATAGAATTTGAGCTAGCTCAGGAAAAACCGCGCACAAAAAAATCCCAAGCATGGTTCGAAAACTATACTTGGGATGAAATAGGTCAAAAGATTGACGAGGCCTACCGTTAAGGAAACAACGTCAAAGGAATGCCGGTTTATCGGGCCTGCTCCATCTCTTTTTCAAACGTCTCTTTAAACTTCTCATAGTTGTAGTCTACCATGATCTTGTCGTTTTTACTGAGCGCTTTGTAGTAGTCTTTTACGATTTTTTCACCGTCCAATTCCAACGCGATATAGTATTTGAATTTACTGGTCGCAGCAACCTGAGTCACTCGATCACAAGCTACAACGACACCACTTAGACGCTGGTCGATGACCGTTCTTGAGTTTTCTTCAAAGCGCTCCAGTACCTCTTCAACATTGTTCACTTCGATACTCTTCACGTAGTTGTCCGCAACCACTTTCATAGTGCTTTGAACCATCCCAGCAAGCTCAGTTTTCGCATTGCTCAGGGCCTTTTTCTTTGCAACATTCATATCAGCGCTTTCGCCAAAACTGTATACACGGAAGGTCTTTTTATCGCTCTTGAATTCAGAACATGGAAGTACCATTTCGGTCTCCCCTTTCGGCACTTTGGTTTTAGAACCACAGCTCACAAGCGCTAAACTCGATGCTAGGACTGCGGCAAATAGGAATCTTGCTTTCATAGTTTGTAGGTGTTAATTAGGTTGAGTTAGGTAAGGTACGGATCCACTCGAAAGATTATATCCAAAGGCCGTGCCAAATTCCTACCATTTACCCTTATCTGCTAATTTTTCGCGCTCCAATTCGAGGAAATCCATCGCTTTACGAACCTGCTTGTCGACATCCTTGATGCGGTGTAACGTGTGACATAGCGTGCGTTTGCGGCCGTCTGAAAGCTTATTCCAAACACGTTCAATGATTTCATCCTGTGCGATCAACTCCACAAGAACTTCCGGCAACTCGACCCCGAGCTGATTGGGGTCCTCGTACACCACAACGGAGATCGGTTGTCCCAACTCGTAGGTATGTCCTTCCAAGCGGCCACGACCAATCATCGAAAAATAGCGTCCATCGCCGTTCGACTGCAAACCGCACTGAAGTTCTAATACATCATCAATACGCAAAATGACACGGGTCTTTCGTCCTTTCGGAAAACGATCCACCACTTTGGCATCATAAAATACACAACGATAGCCGCCCTTGATCGGGTCGAGCATTTCCATCACGGTATCAAACCGGTACAATTCTTTCATCACTACCAAGGATTTGAAAACGCTGTATCCGTGAGAAAAATTGGATCAGAAAACGTCTTCATAAAGTCGATCAATCCCTGCTTTTGAGCCACGGACCAATTTCGACCGACACCAGCCGCCTTCATATTAGGATCGATGGTCGGGCTGGGGTGACCACCTTCATTATAAAACTCCACTACCTCAGCAAGGGTCTGAAAACGACCATCGTGCATGTAAGGGAAACTGTATTCCACATTGCGCAAGCTCGGCACCTTGAATTTGGCACGATCACTGGCTAAACCGGTCACTCTTTCACGACCTGAATTTACTTCGTGCACACTATCTAAACCATTATTAGAGAATTGCAATAAGCCAAAAGCACCCATCTGGTACCCCGTGGTGGCTAAACCGTGGCAATGAAAACAATCGCCTTGTTCGTTATTGAAAATATCAAAACCTATTTGCTCGCTTGGCGTAAATGTATAAGTGCCCTGAACATACTGATCGAGTTTAGAAGATCCACTCACCATCGTACGAACAAACTGCGCTAAGGCCTTTGCCGTGCGCTCCTCCGTAATTTCATCATCTCCAAAAGCATCAGTAAACATCTCCAAATACCTCGGGTCTTGTGCCAATTTCTCCAAAACATCCGGCCAGTTTGCGTGCATTTCGATCGGGTTAACGATAGGATCCTTGACCTGCTCCTCCAAGGTGGTCATGCGACCGTCCCAGAAGAAAAATTGCTGCCAAGCCATATTCGACAAGACCATGGCGTTGATATCACCGCTAATCCCATCGATACCGATAGAAAAGCGCATGGGCTCAGCAAAATTGGACTCTTGAAAATGACAACTTCCACAATTCTGCGAGTTGTCGCCACTGAGCCGATCTTCATAAAACAAATGACGCCCTAAACGTACCCCTTCTTCGGTGAGTGGGTTGGACGCTGGAAGATCAGGTGTTGGAAAATGCGACGGATAGTCAAGGGTTAGTGGCGTAGGTTCTTGCACAGGTTCATCTGGTCCACAGCTTACCGCCATAGACACAAATGCTCCTAATACTATGATCCACTTACGACTGTTCACTAAATGTAGGTCCTGATTTCGTGTAGTTTTCGAACTTACGAATTACCTCCATCATATCTTCTGGAATAACAGTATCAAAAGACATGTGTTCACCACTTTGCGGATGCGTAAAGCCCAACGTCTTTGCATGGAGTGCATGACGCGGACAAGCTTTGAAACAATTCATAATGAATTGGCGGTATTTCGAAAATGAAGTTCCCTTCAAAATTTTATCGCCGCCGTAACGCTCGTCATTAAAGAGCGGGTGTCCCAAAAATCGCATGTGTGCACGAATCTGGTGCGTACGTCCGGTCTCTAACTTACAGCTGACCACTGTCACATATCCGAAGCGTTGCAGCACCTTGTAGTGCGTAACCGCGTGCTTTCCTTCCGAGCCGTCTGGGAATACAGCCATTTGCAAACGGTCCTTCAAACTGCGTCCTATGTGTCCCTCGATGGTACCTTCCTCTTGCTCGAGGTCTCCCCAAACAATCGCAACATATTCACGTGAAGTAGTACGGTCGTAAAATTGTTTTGCAAGACTACTCATGCCCAATTCAGACGCGGCTGCCACCATAACGCCCGAAGTGTCCTTATCTAAACGGTGTACTAACCCTGGGCGTTCCTCTCCTTGCTTTCCGATCGGTAAATTCTCCGCCAAAAACGCAAGTCCATGCACTAAGGTTCCCGTGTAATTTCCATGACCTGGGTGACACACCATACCGGGTGCTTTATTCAACACAATCACATGTTCGTCGCGGTGAACAATCTCAAGAGGCAGCTCTTCAGGACGAATATCTGAATCTCTCGGCTCATCGCCCAGCACGATCTCGATGGCGTCACCCGCCTTCACCTTGAAGCTGCTCTTCACCACTTTACCGTTAACGGTCACGGTGCCTGCTTCGGCCGCTTTTTGAATTCTCGTTCTCGAGGTATCCGGCAGTTGATTCAGTAAAAATTTATCTACGCGAAGCAGCTCTTGACCTTCTTCTGCAACCAAGCGATGGTGTACAAATATTTCATCGAGTTGCACGTCTTCGTCGTGTGTAGGGTATTCTGACATATTAAAGTTTCATCCACTTAAGGTGGTGTATAGCCTTCGATCCTGTGCACACCACTGTGTACATCCCGGAAGGCAGGTGTGTGAAATCCAAGGGTTGCTGCTTAGGACAACGTCCCTCAAAAACACTTGCCCCTCGGACATCAAAAAGTTGAATATTTGCTCCGGCTGCGTCGATGTGGAGCATTCCATTCGAAGGATTCGGATACATTTTTGGAGCGGGTACGTGCTCGCCTGATCCCATATCGTTCTGCGTGTAATTAAAATACGGTTGCAGCAGCAGCACTCCAGGCTCTAAGGACGGATACCAATTAAACCCATCCCCATAGAAACGCGGCATCGAAGTAGGCAGCTCGCGCTGCACGTCAAAACCGACATACAAGGGATCTGCACTCGTACAAACATAGCCGACCCAAATGTGCGGATAGCTCGCGATTGCCACCGCTGAATCCAGCTCATAAGGGATCATATCATCGCGGTAATACCCCCAATTGGGTTCGTACAAGCTATCGCTGAGATAGATCAAATCCCCCGGTGCTCCCACAGAATCGGAAGGGCCCCACACAGCGAGTCTAAAGGTCGAAGTATATCTATTGCCTGCATCGACAAAGTTTAATCGAACCCCCATAAGAGAGTCGGTCATGCCTAGTCCCCCCGTCTGAAAGCGCTGAGCGACACGACCACCGTTAATATTTTGTACGGCATAGGCGCGTTCAGCCGAACCATCGTCTAACGACAAATAGTTGTCCAAACGCAACGTTTGATACACGGTGTCGTTCGAACGGAATCCAGCGGCAGAACCGTCAAACCAAATCTTTGACTTCACGGTAGTCGGTCCATTCAAAAAGCTTAATGCATTGTTCGGCACGTCCAACGTGAAGGTCTGGTCTATGTTGTGGCTGGTATTCGTCACTACTGCAACCGATGCACTTTGAGAAATGATTACGCCATTTTCTTCCCAGCGGTATTGTCCGAGGTTTAAACTCCATCCTCCCGGCGGAACGACACCATTTCTGCGGTACACGTATTCTAAAGTCGTCGGAGAGTTATTCACTGCACTTGCTGAACTCACCCACCACGGCCAGCTCGTGTAAGCACCGATGCCGATAAGCAAGGGATGGGCACGGGCGAAAGTAGGCTCAGTGATGATGGTATCGCTGTCCGAACGGTCCTTGTCCAGCTGAACGTAGTCAATGTTCCAGATGTCATAGGCACCCGAACGTGCACCGTAACTGCCGATGCGAAATGCAAATCCATCTTGTAAATATTCAGGCCCGGTTACAGGCATGATGGCAGACCGAAAAGGTGTACTGCCGCCTGTGCCGGTAATCCCCCACTGATAGCTCCAGGTTTGCGTCACTGGCGACCAAAACTCAACGACTAAGCTATCGCTGGCAGAAGGAGCTTCTCCTGTTCCGGCGCGCTGGTACTGAAAAGAGAGCCAAACATTATTCATTCCGCTCAGATTCAAATATGCGCTGGTCAACACATCCGCTAAACTATCCGAATTTAACGACCCCGGTTTGTAAGCAAAGCCATAGGCATTCAGTCCATCAAAAGTGGCAACGCCGATGCTGTTTTGGAACAATGCATATTCGTCATTGATCAATACTTTTTGATCCTGCCAGAGGCGCGGATTAGGACGTTTACTCGGGTACGAAAAATCATCGACAAAAGGCGGCACTAACGTATCTGTAGACTCTGCAATTCCTTTCCATTCGAGCGGGGCACTAGTGAGCACCTCGGAAGTCTCGACCACCTGAGCGACAAGCGATTGCGAGCTAAAAACTAGAAGTAGAAATAGGTATCTAGAGTACATCGAGCGTATCTATAGTTAACGAATCTAACACCGGTTGAACGGGTACTCTCGAGCTATCAGCCACTAGCCACAGATCCACAGCACTACCTGCACCTACCTCCACTTCGAGGTCATAGGCAGGGAACTGCTTCATGATGAATGCCCCAGCAGTATCTTCAATCTCATCCATGAAAATGAGCGCACCCTCGTTCAAGCTGAAAGAACTTAAAGTGGTTCTGGCTTCCCCGTAGGTTAATCCGATCAATTCTGGCAAGTATACTGTTCGACCGTCTTGTCCTGCACTCACATAAAGCGTGAACGAAGATCCCGTAGGATACGGCTGTTGCTCCTCTGCTTCAAGCCCCTTTTCATCGAGCACTTTTAGTACAAGATCATGACTTAAATCTGGAATCATCACGACACTGTCGATCAAAAAGCCTTTCGTTTTGAATTTTCCGCTCACATAACTCACGAGCTGATCTCGGTAGTTTGGCAACGGATATTTTGGCAACGTGGCGGGGTTCGTCGTAAGCAAGATGGTTCTGCCCAATTTCACTTTTTGGTACTCCCTCGGGAAACTTTCCACCACCGCACCTTCTGCAATACCGGGAACATAGTGGGTACTATCAATCACCTCGTATTGCAGGCCTAGCGAGTCTAGCTGGGCCATAGCCTGTTCAAGTTGAAGGAGTTTCAGGTTCGGAACTTCCACCGTTTTCCCGTGATGGGTCACCGATTTCAGCCAATACAAACTCCCGAATATGGACACGACTACCACCACAATCGCGGCGGCAGCGGTCTTCAAAAACGTCTTCGAAAAGAGATATCGTAGCCAGTGCTTCATGGTGTAAAGATACTTGTTATACACCCTTTGGCGAAAACCGTTGTGCATTACATTTACATCTATGGAAAACGCTCAAAAAACCATCGTCGTATTGGCCGGAGGATTTTCTTCCGAGCACCACATCAGCGTCGCTTCTGGGAAGACGGCCTACACCGCATTTTTGGAAGCTGGGTTCAACACACTTTTTATTGTCTTAACTAAAGAAGGATTCTTCAACGGAGAGGAAAAAGTGCACATCGGTGAACTCCAAGCGGACTACGTGTTTAACTGCATCCACGGCACGCCTGGCGAGGACGGTCACATGAGCGGATTTCTCAACGTACTCCAACTCCCCCATAGCACGTGTGACACCTTTGAAAGCGCACTTACATTCAATAAGGCGCAGTGCAATCAGCTTTTGAGATTGGGTGGATTTGAAGTGCCCAAAGGCCAATTATTTCATGCATTCCCTGGCGTCGAAGCCTTTGAATCGTGGCATTTTCCACTGTTTATAAAACCGAACTGTTCCGGCTCGAGTTTTGGGGTCACCAAAGTCGAAGCGGCCGAAGCACTTGAAGCGGCTTTTGAATACGCACAGAGCGAGGGCGGCGCAGTGCTTGTCGAAGAGGGAATTTCTGGCACAGAAGTAGGTTGTGGAGTCTTGTCCACAGCCTTTGATTTTGAACAAGGCACAACACTGGAACAGGCGCATCCGCAGTCGATCGCCATCACGGAGATCGTTCCTACTGAGGCGGGATTTTTTGACTACGAAGCAAAATATGAAGGGAAGTCCCAGGAAATTACGCCTGCGAGGATTTCGGCGGAATTGGACCAAAAAATAAAGCAACTTTCGACCGAAGTCTACCGCTACCTCAACCTACGTGGCATCATTCGCATCGACTACATCATTACTAGCGCAGGAACGCCAGTGCTCATCGAGGTCAACAGCATTCCGGGACTCAGTCCTGCATCGATCGTACCGCAGCAGTTGCAACACCGAGGCTGGTCGCTCAGCAAAGTGCTCGAGACTATGGTACATGAAGCTTTAGCACAATAAACGTATCTTTCGAAGATGGAACGCATTGCATTATTTCCGGGCTCATTTGACCCCATCACTTTAGGCCACGTGGACATCATCGAACGTGCGCTGCCACTTTTTGACAAGATCATCATCGCTGTTGGGACCAACTCTGCGAAGAAATACATGTTCACACTCGAGCAACGCCTTACTTGGATTAAAGAAGCGTTCAAAGACGAACCAAAAATTCAGGTAGTCACCTATACCGGCCTAACCGTAGATTTCGCACAGTCCTCAGGAGCAGATTTCTTATTGCGCGGATTGAGAAACCCAGCAGATTTCGAATTTGAAAAAGCAATCGCTCAGGCCAACAGACAGCTGGTACCTACTCTAGAGACGGTCTTTCTTCTCACCAGTGCGCGTTATGCCTACATTTCCTCGAGCATTGTACGAGAAGTGTATTTGCACGGTGGGAACTTTGCAGAATTTGTACCTGCAAGCGTACGTCCAGAATAACAGTTACTCTTCGCTGTATCGAGCGAAACGGCGCAGCTCGTCTTCCAAACTGTTGTACACCGGCATGACCTCCATCCGTTCTCGAAGCATTTCTGGGGTGGCCCAATACACGGCCGTGATCCCTTCTTCAATCTGCGGTTTCAATTTCTTTTCGTACTCCGTAGTCATCGGGTACCAAAACGTGGTCTTCAAAGCATAATCGCCTTTGTATGGATAGCAATGATAGGTTTTAACCGCCGGTCCAGTGATTTTTAGTCGTTTCACGCGGCATTCTTCTTTCACTTCACGAACAGCGCATGTTTCAATAGTCTCATCCGGATCCAATTTCCCTTTGGGCATATCAATCTTGCCATTGCGCTCGATGATCAGCAGTTCGCCCGAAGCGTTTTTCACCCAACCTCCACCGGCAATGATGTGGTGGTGCTGCGTTAGAAATATATCCCAAAACGGATGCTCAGAACCGATCTCCAGCACTTGAGAAAAAGACCCCTCATACACTGCCTTGAGCCACTTGCGCAGCTTCTTCACTGTAGATAACGTGTTAATAAACTCGGGTGCATTCTTCCCAGGAACAGGGATCAAAACCGAGCGATGAATAAAAAGTTTGGTGTAGTTTTGCAGCATGATACAGAACAAAGAAACAGCACTCAGAACCGCCGAGAGCTTATTGCAAATTAAAGCCATAAAACTTCAACCGGAAAATCCATTTACATGGGCGAGCGGTTGGAAGAGTCCCATCTACTGTGACAACAGGCTGACATTAAGTTTCCCGACCATTAGAAACTACCTGAAAATGGAGTTTGCGAAGCAAATCGAGGAAATCTACGGCAAGCCTGACTACATCGCTGGAGTAGCAACAGGAGCCATCGCAATAGGTGTCCTAGTTGCTGAGTTTCTTGGAGTTCCTTTCATTTACGTACGTGACAAAGCAAAAGGTCACGGCCGCCAGAATCAAGTCGAAGGATTTTTCGAACCAGGGTCGAACGTGGTGGTGATCGAAGATCTCGTTTCAACAGGAGGTTCATCGCTCAAAGCGGTAGCAGCTCTCAAGGAGGCTGGTGCTCGTGTGTTAGGCATGATGGCCATTTTCACCTACGACTTCCCGATCGCTACGGAAAATTTTGAAGCCGCCAAAGTGCGCTTGCATACCTTGAGTGACTACCACCACCTGTTGGAGCAGGCCGTTCACCAAGGTTCGATTAGTGAGAATAGCGTTGAGATTTTAAAGGAATGGCGTAAAGACCCATCTGTTTGGGGAAAGTAAGCTACTCAATCCACAAGTGGATTTTTCCATTGTATAGCGTCCAAGTCATAGGCTTGGACGTTTTTTGTTGTGGCCAATTCCAATAACAATTGTCCCCGGTCATTCACCCCGACCACTCGCCCCTCGAACTCCTCGCCCAAGTCACTCGTGTAGATGCGCGCCTCTAACTTCCCCCACAGTAGCTGCGTATAACGACGCTCGAGTAGCGCACGATTCGCGATAGCCATTTTTTGACTGCGCAAACTTTGCACCACCTCATCCACCACTTCGCTCGGGGTTATATCCATGCCTATTTCTTCCAACGATATCGACCGCACAGGTCCATTTTCTAGTGCCTTGACATTCATTCCTAGGCCTATGGTTGAGGTCCGAATGCCGTCACTTCCCCAATGATTTTCGATCAAAAGTCCGCCCAATTTTTTATCGCCCACCATCAGGTCATTGGGCCATTTGAATTGGACACGAAAAGGCAAGATGGCACCCAAACAGTGGCAGACCCACCGGTTCACATCGAAACTCTGAACGACTGGATGCTCCCATTTGACATAAATGGACATCAGCGCGCACTTTCCAGGCTCGTCCTGCCAAACTGACACTCCACGACCTCTTCCGCTTCCTTGCACATCCGAAACGACGGTTGTAAAATCCTCCAAAGCCCCGTTATCACGGAGCCTGCGCTTGATTTCACTCTGTGTAGAATCAATAGTTTTAAAGGAAAAAAGTGGGTAGCTTTGTGCCATTGTGCCGCTTCTGCATGTAAAGCCTAAATATGGCACATGTTTTGGTATTTTACACTTCACAAAAGATAAATAGATTTAATGCATACGAAACCAGAAGCTTCATCAGAGCTCGTTCAAAAGTTTGTCGTAGATGGACTTCAAGAGATAAAAGGCGAAAACATCACTGTCCTCGACTTAAGAGAGATTGAAAACGCCGTGACCGATTTTTTCATCATCGCAGAAGGAAATTCCAATACACAAGTGAATGCTTTATCAGAAAGCGTGCACAAAAGTGTCCGTGAGAATGTTGGAGATAGACCATGGCACGTGGAAGGCCGCGATAATGCAGAATGGGTACTGATGGACTACGTAAATGTGGTTGTTCATATTTTCCAAAAAGGAATCCGAGAGTTTTACGACCTCGAAGGCCTTTGGGGAGATGCTGAAGTAAGCCACATTGAAAACCTCTAATGAACATATGGCAGACCAAAAAAATCCAAAACAAATAGACAAGCTCAAGCAGCAGTTTGCCCGCAACAACGGATCGAACAACAAGGGCAAAGGTCCAGGTGGCCCGAAGAAAACCGGGTTCAATTTTTACTGGATCTACGCGATCGTATTTGCCCTGTTCATCGGGATGCAAATCTTCAGCGCCATGAGCTTCAGAGCAGAATCCACCAACTACCGTGAGTTTGAGCAAGCGCTCGACCTAGGAGACGTGGATCGTGTAAACATCGTCAACGAGAAGAAAATTCAGGTCTTCATCAAAGAAGAGAGCCTGCTTTCGAACGAACGTTACGAGAAAGTCAAAAACTCCAACCTCAGTGACGCGGTCAATCCTGGCCCGCACTATGTGTTTGAAATGCCGCTGACCTCGTTTGAAGACCGCTTGAACAACTACTACGACGAACGCTCAGAAGGCGAACGCATCGCAGTAAACTACGAGACGCAAGACAACTTCCTCGGAGACATCATTTCCTGGATCTTACCACTCGTGCTAATGATCGCTGTATGGCTGTTCATCATGCGCAGAATGTCCGGTGGCGGCGCTCCGGGTGCAGGTGGTGGCTCCCAGATTTTCAACATCGGAAAATCGAAGGCGAAGGTCTTTGATAAAGACACCGAAGTAAAAACCACTTTCGAAGAGGTGGCTGGTATGACCGGTGCCAAAGAGGAAGTATTGGAGATCGTGGACTTCTTGAAAAATCCAAAGAAATATACCGACCTCGGTGGGCGTATACCGAAAGGTGTTATGCTTTCAGGGCCTCCGGGAACGGGTAAAACATTACTAGCGAAAGCCGTTGCTGGTGAAGCGAAAGTGCCGTTTTTCTCACTCTCCGGTTCAGATTTCGTAGAGATGTTCGTAGGTGTGGGTGCTTCGAGAGTACGCGACCTGTTCAAACAAGCCAAAGAAAAATCACCGTGTATCATCTTTATTGATGAGATTGATGCGATCGGTCGTGCACGCGGCAAGAATAACTTCAGCGGTGGTAACGACGAGCGTGAAAACACGCTGAACCAGCTCTTGACAGAAATGGACGGTTTCGGTACAAACGAGCATGTGATCATCATGGCTGCGACCAACCGCGCAGACATTCTAGACCGCGCGTTGATGCGTGCAGGTCGTTTCGACCGCATCATCTATGTTGATTTGCCAGAACTCAGCGAACGTGAAGCCATTTTCAACGTACACTTGAAAGGCATTAAAAACGACGATAGTTTGGACGTGAGCTTGCTTGCGAAACAAACACCAGGATTCTCTGGAGCAGATATCGCTAACGTGTGTAATGAAGCGGCACTGATCGCCGCACGTCGTGGAGACACTGCAGTGAATAAGCAGCACTTCAATGACGCGATTGACCGTATTGTTGGAGGTTTGGAAAAGAAAACAAAAATCATCACTCCTTCCGAGAAGAAGGTTATCGCCTATCACGAAGCAGGGCATGCGGCAACGAGCTGGTTGCTCGAACATGCAGCACCGCTTGTGAAGGTGACGATTGTACCGCGTGGACGCTCTTTAGGCGCTGCTTGGTACCTTCCAGAAGAGCGTCAGATCACCACTTCAGAGCAGATGCTCGACGAGATGTGTGCTACGATGGGGGGTCGCGCTGCAGAGAAAGTGGTGTTCGGAAAGATCTCAACGGGTGCGCTAAGTGACTTGGAAAAGGTGACGAAGCAGGCACGTGCGATGGTTACGGTGTATGGACTCAATGATGAATTGGGCAATGTAACGTATTACGATTCGCAAGGTCAGAACGAATATCAGATGGACAAACCGTATTCCGAGGAGACGGCCGTTGTGATCGATAAAGAGATCAGTAAAATCATCGAAGGACAGTACGAGCGCGCCATCCAAATTTTGGAAGACAACCGTGATAAACTCGATGAACTTGCGCAGCTGTTGCTTGACAAAGAAGTCATCTTCAAGGAAAACGTGGAAGAGATTTTCGGAAAACGCCCGTGGGTGAAGGAAGAAATCGAAGAAGCGAAAATCGTGGAAACCGAAGAAGCTCCTGCCCCAGAAGAGGTTGCTACTGAAGAGACGGTGGAAAATGAAGCTGCAGATGCTACTGAAGCTGCAGAAGAAACAAAGCCTAGCGCTGAATAAGCGATTCATAGAATTGGTAAAAAGCCACATCTGTTGTTCAGGTGTGGCTTTTTTGTTGAAAGCTCTAAGCGACAAGGCGTAAACTTTGACGGATGCTTTCTATTTTTGATCATTAAATCCACGAACATGGCCAAAGGCGGCGGTTTTTTATCTAGACTCGGATTAGGGCTTAAAAAAGACTCTAGCAGCAGTGCTGCTAAGGGTAAGTTTGCGCCTGAAAACGTGTTGCCGCTGGACGAGAAGTTCGTGAGTCAGTTCACTGAAGGCGGAGGAAACTTCGTGTATTGCGCAGACAAAACCGACGGCGTAACCGCGCTGAAGCACTACTGCGCAGAGCATGGCTGGAGAGGCGTATTCATTTCTGCACCGGGCATCGCCGACTGGGAGAACGACATCACCATCGAAACTACGTTTCAAAATGACGGACAGTTCCCGGTGGTGCTCAGTACGTGTGAAGCACTGATCGCGTTTAATGGCGGGATCATGGTGCATGGGCATCATACGGGCGGAAGAAAATTGGCCGATCTACCCAAACATCACATTCTTGTTGCTTATACTTCACAAATCGTAGCGAACTTGCGCGATGGAATGACAGCGATCAACCAGAAATACCGCGACAATCGTCCTGGCAATATTGCCGTGATTCGCCCTCCGCATGATCAAGCGGTAGAACTCGCTGCGGCAGATCCGAACAAGGACCGGACCGTATTTTTGATCCTCATCGAAGACGAAGCATAAAACGCAACATGGGAAAACGTGCACTATTCGGCGGCTTATATGCCGCTGCGCTGATTGGGCTTTTAGGCTTCACCTCTTACGGAACCATCATCTTAGTTCTTTTTACATTCTTGATGCTGCGCGAAGGCGCCACCATCTTAAAAATGGAAAGCACGACTCCGGTCCTAGCGCTCGCATGTGTTGCGATGACCGTGCTTGCCTCCATGAATTTTGGCGCTACGGAGGAAGTTGTTTTAACGACCATAGGAATGAGCGTGCTTGTTTCCTTTACTCTACTCCGTGCGGCGGAACCCGCGAAGGAAATACGACGCGGATTGTTTTTGATCGCGTACATCTGGGCACCGATGGTTCTTGTTATTCAAAAAAGTTGGGAATTTCCGAAGCTGATTCTATTCATTTTTGTGATGATTTGGGCGTCGGACACCTTCGCATATCTAGCGGGACGAAGCTTTGGGAAACACTTATTTGCCCCGAAACTGTCTCCGAAAAAAACGATGGAAGGCTTTGCAGGTGGGGTGATCGGAACGTTGCTTACTGGAGCGGTATTGAATTACTATTGGGAATTGGTTCCAAATGAAATCGCACTATCCATGGCGCTTGCAGTAAGTATTGCTGCGCCTTTTGGAGATTTAATAGCTTCCGCGTTAAAACGTGAGGCCGATGTAAAGGATTCGGGTGTATTTTTACCCGGACACGGAGGTGCCTTAGATCGCTTAGACAGCTTTCTGACTGCCGCTCCCATTTCAGTACTCATTTATAGTTATTTGATATGACCATCCATAGAGAAGGAAAAGGAACATTAGGACTTTCATTCATCGTTTTAGTTGCAATCAATGCGCTTGTACAATGGGGCACTGATGTGCAGTGGGCACATTTCCTCACTTTGGGATTGAGCATCGTTTTATATGCCATCGTTCTCCAATTTTTCCGCAATCCTACCCGCACTGTGCTCGTAAATCCGGATGCAGTCATCTGTCCGGCAGATGGAAAAGTTGTGACCATCGAAGAGGTTTACGAAGAAGAGATTCTGAAAACCAAGTGTATCCAAATGTCTATTTTCATGTCGCCCTTTAATGTGCACGTGAACCGTTTTCCGATCGGAGGTAAAGTGGTAGAAGCCATCCACCACCACGGTAAATTCCTGGTAGCTTGGCATCCGAAGAGCTCGACGTTGAATGAAAGAACCACTGTTGCTTTGGAAAATACCGTTTGGGGTACTGTAGTGTTCCGTCAGATTGCAGGTGCCGTTGCACGCCGCATTGTGATGTATGCAAAGAAAGACCAACTCGCAAAGCAAGGTGCTGAATTCGGATTTATCAAGTTTGGTTCTCGAGTGGACATTTTCCTCCCGCTAGACTGTAACATTACAGTCAAAGAAGGTGATGTTGTAAAGGGTGCTACGACCGTTCTAGCTACGCGTCGATAAGACTAGATGTCCAGCCCATTACAAGCTCAAACTGGGCCTCACGGTCCATCGTGCTGTTATCGAGAGTACGTGCATCTTTCGCTGCGATCAGTGGCGAATCCGAACGTTCGGTATCCGCTTTGTCGCGAGACTTCAAATTCTCTAGAACTTCTTCAAAACTCCAGTGCTGACCTTTCGCATCAAGTTCTGCTTTTCTGCGCTCGGCGCGTACTTCGTCAGAGGCGGTCATAAAGATTTTTAACTCCGCTTCTGGGAAGACCACCGTGCCGATGTCTCGGCCGTCCATCACCACTCCACCTTGCGCGCCCATTTCTTGCTGCAATGCGACCAATCGTCTTCGTACTGGAATCAATTTTGCTACGTGGGAAACCACATTGCTCACCTCCATCGTACGAATCTCCTCCTCCACACGCTCACCATTTAAATGCGTCGCGTTGATGCCTTGTGCATCCAAGACAAAAGAGATCGATACCTCATCAAGATGTGCGACAATCTGAGCTTCATCACATCCTTCTTCTTTACTCACCCAACCTGCGCGCTTCGCAAATAATGCCACAGCACGATACATAGCTCCGGAATCTACATAAACGTAGCCCATCGCTTTCGCGAGTTGTTTTGCAAGTGTACTTTTTCCCGTGGAACTGTGCCCATCGATAGCGATGGTAAGCGGCTTAGACATGAATGATCGCGGTGATTTGGTTATAAATTCACGGACAAAGATACGGTATTCATTCGCCCTGCAACGCTTCTTAGCTCGTTCGCATAATGCAACGAAAACTTACTAAAATAGAGTCCTGTACCTAAAGTGAATCCACCAGAAGTACGGCGATCGGGCAGCCCCATCTCGTACTGACGGCGGAAACTGTAGCCCATCATAAAATGCATACGCTGCGTGGGTTCAAATTCGATAGAACCGCTCACATGGCGCATGGCTAGATTTAAAAACGAGGGTTGACCTTGGGTCTGTTCGCCGGTAACTGGATCCGTTTCGATAAGCGTGGGGTCATCATACCCTAAGTTGGGACGCTGGAGCTGATCCACAACGAAGGTCCAGCGAAAGGGTGCGTACTTCAGCTTGTTGCCTACAGCCAGTAAGAGGTTCAGCGGCAAGGGTTCTCGAGTACCTGAAAATGTAGTGATCTGGGCCCCAACATTTTTCGCAATAAAAGCAATGGTCGGTCGGTCCGCATGTCGGTACATCGCTACGAGATCAAAGGCAGCAGCGTTGCTTTGATACGATTCGTACGTCCCCGACACCCACTTCAAAGTGGTACCAAGCTCAAAATCGCGGTACGAAAAAAGGGAAGTCCCAACGGTTAAGGCAAGATCGGACGCTTGAAATTCGCCTTGTGGATTGCCCCAAACATCGGTACCCTCAAACGTTCCGTAACCCACGCTTTGTATCGCAGTCATCAGGTGGCGTCCCTTCCATTTAAAACCGTAACTCGCGCCAGTCAGGGCAATACCTTCGCCCAGTCCTGCCCGTGAGAGTTCAATCTGATGCATGGAACTGTCGCTGAGCAGCAAGGGGTTCTGAATGGCGTATGCGCCTACACGGCCAGGATGTACATATCCCGTATTGCCTAATGCGGAAGCCCCGGCAAAAATCGAACGATCTAAGAAGGTGAATACCCCACTAGCACCGCTCTGCGCCCACAAGGACGCAGAACTCAGCAATGCTATGAAGAGGTGTTTTTTCACACTATTTAGCCGGCTTAGGAACCAGCACTTTCGGGTTTTTAACTTTCTTGTCTAAGATCGCTTTTTCTAAGACTTGCTCAAACGATTCGACAAAGTGGAAAGTCATGCCCTTAAGGTAGTGGTCTTCTATCTCTTCGATATCGCTGCGGTTGGCCTCTGACAGTATGATCGTGTTGATCTTAGCGCGCTTGGCAGCGAGAATTTTTTCTTTGATTCCACCTACAGGAAGCACTTTTCCACGCAATGTGATTTCCCCTGTCATCCCCAATTTTGGTGCGACACGCTTTTGCGTAAAGAGGGAGGTTAACGCCGTTAAAATAGTGATACCAGCACTAGGACCGTCTTTAGGTATAGCGCCTTGCGGTACGTGTATATTCACATCATAGGAATCAAACAAGCGATGATCGATTCCTAGTTTATCTGCGTTAGCCTTGAGGCAAGCAAGGGCGATGGTGGTACTTTCCTTCATCACGTCGCCTAGATTTCCCGTGGCAGCAACGCGACCGGTTCCTTGGCTTAGTGACGATTCAATGAATAGTATTTCGCCCCCGACCGAGGTCCAAGCGAGTCCGGTGACGACCCCAGCATGCTCGTTGCCTTCGTAGACGTCACGTTCGCGGGAGGGTCCCAAAATTTTCGCGATGTCTTCTTTACCAATTTTGGCCTGCTCCACCTCTTCTAAGGCGATGGCTTTGGCCGTATTGCGTACGAGTTTCGCCACTTTCTTATCCAGGGAGCGTACGCCGCTTTCGCGCGTGTAGCCTTCAATAACAGATTTGAGCTCAGGTTTGCCGATAGAGAATTGGTCCTTAGCAATACCATGATTTGTAAGCTGCTTCGGCACCAAATGGCGCTTTGCAATTTCTACTTTCTCCTCTGTGGTATACCCGTTCACGTTGATGATCTCCATACGGTCCAAAAGTGCCGGCTGAATGGTATTCAAGGTGTTTGCCGTAGCGATGAACAGCACACGACTCAGGTCATAGCCCATCTCAAGGTAGTTGTCGTAGAAGCTGTCGTTTTGCTCGGGATCGAGTACTTCAAGCAAACTCGAAGAAGGATCGCCTCCGTGTCCGCTGCTGAGTTTATCGATCTCATCAAGCACAAAAACAGGATCGTTTGAACCCGCCTTTTTCATGTTCTGAAGTACGCGACCTGGCATCGCTCCGATGTAGGTTTTTCGGTGACCGCGAATCTCCGCTTCGTCACGAAGTCCACCCAGCGACATGCGCACGTATGGACGACCAAGCGCCTCAGCGATGCTCTTTCCGAGGGAGGTTTTACCCACCCCTGGAGGGCCATGTAAACAAATGATCGGGCTTTTCATATCCCCCTTGAGTTTCAAGACGGCCAAATGTTCGAGGATGCGTTCTTTGACTTTTTCAAGGCCGTAGTGGTCCTTGTCTAGGGTCTTTTTTGCATTCTTTAAGTTGATGGAAGCATCACTTTGGGATTCGAACGGAAGCTCTAATAGGAAGTCTAGATAGTTGCGCTGGATCGAAAATTCCGGCATTTGCGGGTTCAATCGCTGAAGCTTGCGCAGCTCTTTTTCAAAGTGCTCTTTGCTTTTCTCGTCCCAAGTTTTGGCTTTGGCACGTTCGCGCATGTCTTCTATCTCCGACTCGCTGCTATTTCCGCCCAATTCTTCTTGGATAGTCTTCATCTGCTGGTGCAGGAAATATTCGCGCTGCTGCTGGTCGAATTCATGCTTCACTTTATCGTGAATCTCGTTTTTGACCTCGAGCATTTTCAACTCTAGATTCAGTCCTTCGAGCACCTTGATGGCACGGTCCTTTAGGCTGTCGAGCTCTAACACTTCTTGCTTTTTCTCGAGCGACATGCTGCTGTTCGAAGCGATGAAGTTCAACAAGAAGGTGTTGCTTTTGATGTTGTCTAAAGCGGCTTGTGCCTCAGAGGGGATGTTCGGACTTTCTGCGATGAGGCGCGCTGCGATATCACCGATGCTCTCCATAAGAATCGGGAATTCAACGTCGTCCTCTGCAGGAACGAATTCGGGCAGGAACTCTACGCGTGCTTTGTTGTACGGCTCACTTTCGACCCATTCCAAGATGCGGAATCGCTTCTTTCCTTGGATGATGATCGTAGTGTTGCCGTCGGGCATTTTAAAGCTTTTGACAATCTGCGCCATCGTACCGGTCGGGAACACATCGCCTTCACCTGGATCTTCCGTATCGCCATCTTTTTGGGCAATCATCCCAACAAACTTCGGCTCCTCGGTGATGCTGCGAATCAAACGTAAGCTCTTGTCGCGACCCGCGGTGATGGGCGCTACAACGCCGGGGAAAATAACGGTGTTTCTCAGCGGTAGAATTGGCAACAATTCAGGAAGCTGTTCCTGGTTAATCTCCGCCTCATCGTCGGAAGTCATCAACGGAATAAATTCCGTGTTTTCATTCATAATATCACTTAATGACAAACTGTCCATAATCTTCTGTTCTTGACACGTGTGGCAGCTAAAACCCCGACAGGGTGTCATAACTACGTAAAAAAAGGCCCCTTTTTCGGGGGGCCTTATAGTAAGTTCAAATGGTATGCCGAAGTCTTACTGTTCGAAGAATCCTAGGCTCATCCCAAATTTAAAGGTCACACTCCCATCGAGCGTATTTCTAACGCCATTTGCTTCAGAATATTCCGCGGAGTAGTTAAAACCTTCGATATTCGATGCACCAAAACCGTTGTAATAGATGCCCAGGTTGTAGAACGATTTGAGGTTCTTACGGATGCGCCATCCAAAACCCAAATTATAAGCGTAAGTGTGTCCAGTCCCCGGGTAGAGCTCGACGCCGTCCGGATATTGCGCGTTCGTATTCAGGTTCGCTTGGTAGGTTAATGCACCAATTCCTGCGTGAATAAACGGCGTGTGTCCGTTGCGCAGATTGTACTTTCCAAAAGGAATGAAATGAATGTTTGTGAATACCCCGATGTTCAAGAGGTCCGTATCCACCTGATAATCGCGGTCCGGGTTCCCGTGCAGGTTGTCGTGGCTGTAGACACTTCCATAGTTCACGTCTGCTCCGACGCTGACCAAACTGCTAAAGTTGTACTTCAGTTGCGCACCAGCACCGAAGCGGGCCTCTTGCGTAAGTGCACTCAAACCGTAGCCGTTCACATTCCCGATGTAGTTTTGGGTCATTCCGTAACCGCCCAATTCTAAAAATGACGTCGGGCGTTTCTGAGCAAAAGCGGAGGCGCTGATCAGTACCATAAGCACTGCCGCGTTTTTAAATAATCGTGTCTTCATAATCATGGTCGTAAAAATACCATTTTATCATCCTCGTGACTAAGGAGCTGGTATCCATCTTTAGTAAACGAAGCTAAGCCAAAAATAGTTTGCACATTCTCTTGCAATACCCAGCGTGCAAAGGTGCCTCTCGCCTGCTTCGAAAAGGCGGAGATCGACTTCATGGTGCCATTTTTCATCTGCTTAAAATCCACATGTATAACCGGTTTGCGCACACTTTTCCAGTCTACTGCTTTGCTGTACTCGCCGCTACATGCATTAATAATGAACGGCGCGCCCTGGGCGTCCAGCCATTCAGTGAGCACAGGTTTCCACCATGCGTATAAATTTCGAGCATCTTCCACCGCTATCTTTGACTGCATTTCCAGGCGGTATGGACGAACATTCACACCACCTGTAACTGCGCCGTACAAGCCGCTTAGTACCACCAGCGCATCTTTTGCACGGTTCAGTGCGTCAGCAGATAAGGAGGATGCATCCAAAGATTTGAAGGCTTCTCCCGTGTAGGCGAATACTCCAGGCACACCATGTCCTTTAGGTGCTAAGAACTCCTTTGGAGCGGGGTTCCAAAGCTGCGTAGTGGTTTCAAACAAGGCGTCGCTCACCTTAAAAAGCGCCTTCTGCTCGGCCTCATCTAGCGCTTGAACGGCCTGAACAACAGCGGTTGTGCGCGTAGGGAAATGCGGAAGCGTAGGATGCGACCAAGGCAACAAAGGCGACTCGGCAGCCATTCCTTTGGAAGGGGATAATAAGACAAGTGGCGAATTCATGGCTCCAAAAATAATAGAGTGTCCTAACTTTAAGGCCAAAGGCACGGCTTTTGTTCTAACAGCTCAAACTACCGCTATGAAAGGAAAATTACTCTCGATACTCGCTTTGTTGCTGCTGCTTAGCGGATGCCACGGCGCGAGGTACCATTATACCCAAGGAAATAAATACGCGGAGGCACGTTCGTTGAAAAACGCGGTAACGGAATACAAGCAGGCGTTAGATCGTAAACCGGGTAAGGTGAAGTATGTGCTTGCCATGGAAAATTATGGAAATGCATTGTTGGAGGAATTGTACACGAATTATCGATTTGCAGACGGGAACGATAGCTTGAGTGTGTATCGCTTTTTAGAAGCTGAAAAATGGACGACGTATCTCGGTCGTTACATGAGTACGGACCGCTACAACGGTTTTTATGACCAGGATTATCAGGCGCAAAAAAGCAGGTATATGGAGCGCGTGTACGACCGTAGTAAGCGTTTGATACGTGCTAAAAACTACGAGAAGGCGAAGGTGCGCTTAGAAGAATTGGCAAGTTTGGATAAGGCGTATAAGGACGTTCAGGCACTGTTGCGCTTTAGTGAGGTGGAGCCCATTTATACGAAAGCACTCGCTCTTTTTGAGCAAGGCCACTACCGCGAAACTTATGGCGTTTTAGCGGATATGATTTCGAAATATCCGGAACAAGAGGAGCTCATCAAACTGCAGCAAGAGGCGCTTACACGGGGTAAATATTACCTCGGGATTGTGGCTGATCCGCGGTTAACAGGAAGTGAAGCGTCGATGTCTGCAGCGGTTCAAAGCCGACTGATTCGCGAATTGCACCAGAAAAGCGATCCGTTTTTAGAGCTTTTGGACCGGACCAATTTTGATCTGTTGCAAGACGAACAACAGGCCATCATCGAAGGTAAAACCACAGATGAGGCACTCACACAGGAACTTCTTGTAGCGAATGCCTATGCGAAACTGGTGATCACGCTAGTGGACGAGAACAAAGGCAAGCTGCGCAGCGAACGTAAAAAAGGCTATGAACGCTATTACGTGAGTTCAAAAAATGCAGAAGGCAAAACGGTAAAGACCGCGAAATACCGCAAGGTGTATTATACAGAGTACTGGAAGGAAAATAGTGCACACTACACGGCGGAATTGACCTTAACGGATCGGGCAACCTCGAAAATTTTGGAGGTAGAGAGCTTTGATTTTTCAAGGAGTTCGAGTGTGAATTACATCGACTACGGAAACGACCAGCTGTTTCCGGGGAATTGGAAATACCAGAACAGGGCCCATTCGAGCGACCGTCCGCAGCTCAGTGAGAGCAGACGAAGAACGTTAGCGCAGATGCGCAAAGCGAGTCATTCGCCCAAAAGTACTGCGGCGATGCGCAAGGAAGCGGTTGCTGAATTTGCGGTTGACGCGGCTAAAAGTATTCACGCCTTAGAATTGACCCCATGAAAAAGTTTGTGATCGGCGTAGTAAGTGCGCTTGTTTTGATGGCCTGTGGGTCGAAAAAAGAATTGGCTCCAGCTTGGACAACGGCCAAACCCATCGATGTTTCGGGGCAGTATGTCTATGGCGTAGGGATGAGTTATGTTAACCCGAATGCGCCCTACCAGCAGGCGGCTCGCTCGAATGCCTTAGCGGATCTTGCCCAGGAAGTGGAGAGCCAGATTTATGATGAAACTCGATTCCTGCAAAAGGAAGATGCCGGGGGGTTTGGAACTTCTTTCTCTTCAGAGACGCTGACGCGTTCGCACGTGAAATTGGAAGATTACACGCAATTGGACTCCTATTCGGACCAGTTGCGCTATTACACCCTCTACCGTTTGGACTTGCCCAAATTTCTTGAAACCAAGGCACTAGCCGACAAGCAGGCGCAAGCGTGGATCCTAGAACGTACAGAAAAAGCGCGTGCTCACGACCAGGACCTCTCCTACCGCTGGATGCTGCTCGGAGATGCCGTAGACAAGGCCATTTCTCGCAATTTTTTAGTGGACCCAAAATTTTCTGTGCAGACTAAAAGTGTACTGATCACCACCTTGCGCGAGATCGAACAAGACATGACGGGTGAATTTTTGATTCCTGAAACCGTGCGTTATTTAGGCCTCCCGGACCAATTCTCCGCGGCCTACCGCCCCGCAAGTCCATCGCTAGCACCACACCTACTCCTTCAAAGCAGTGCAGGAGACTTTGAGTTCAACCCGGAAAATGGTGCGGTATACTGCACGACTACCGGCAAAGAAAACACGGTGCAACTCTCGATGGTTCTAAACGTCGAAACGCAACTTCCTTCGCTAAGTAATGTGGGGAGGAATTGGTTGAAAGAGCAGATGAATTGGTCGAATGCGACTACGTTGTACTTCCAAAACACCAATGTTCAAGTGCTTGCGCCAAAACCGCTGGCTGGTGAGATCTCTCGAAGTATAGCTGGGCGCTTTGGCACGAGCGATGATGCGCCACTACTACTGGAATTTACTGGGGAACTCAGCACTGTTCGGATGGCAAAAAATAGATACAAAGCCACGATCGATGGTCGCTTTGTGTTGCAATACAGCGGAACCAAACAAATCATTTGGACTTCGCAACGCATCCAAGACAGCGCGATTAGCGTAAGCGAGGACGCCGCTCGCAACAGTGCCTTACACACCTTTAGTGAAAACATCCACTTCTTCATTCTTCCACAACTAGAAAGGAGCTTGGGGTATTGATATTGTTATGCGCGCATAGTATATTTACGTAGTGCTAAACGCAACAAGACCCACTATGCGTCCCGAAGAAACCTTCGATTTTCAAATCCGTAAAGGCTGGATCAGTCTTTCGAAAATGTACAATGATCTGGTACAGCCCCACGGCATTACCACCTCAGTGGGCTTCGCATTGCTCAATATCGATGTCAAAAAGGGGACTCCTTCTACCGCTCTAGGGCCAAAGATGGGTATGGAACCCACGTCACTCTCTCGAATGCTCAAATCCATGGAGAAGCAAGGGCTTGTGTTCAAAGAAGCGAATCCGCTTGACAAGAGAAGTGTCTTGATCAAGCTCACTGAAGAAGGCGTACATAAGCGCAACCTCAGCCGTGAGGCAGTGCTTCAGTTTAACCAAGCCGTGCAAGCAGTGGTAGGTGAAGAGCAGCGTAGTACGTTTTTCGAAACGCTCGATAAGATCCAGGGAATCACACAAGAACTGCGTCTTTCGAAGGAGGAGCTATAGCCTCTAGATTTACTATACATCCCAATTTAGCACTCGCACCTCCCCTAGCTACCTGAAAACGAAGCACTTTTAGGAAGCGGCGTTCGGAAATTGATCCTTCCACAAAAGCTATATCTCTTTAACTTTTGGAAAAAGCGACTTAAGCTAGCAGGAATAAAAAGACCCTGAAAGCCTTGATTGACAACAGTATTCCATTCATTTTCAGAAAATAAAAACGACATCTAATTTATTTCACTCGCATTTGTGATGATTTTCTATATTGGGGTAGCCGAAGCACTGAGAACTATCTTTTGCTAAATTGATATTCTTTTGCTAAATACCTATACAGAACGCCAAAACAACATGTCAAAAGATCAATTCTGCCCGAAATGCCAAAGTCAAGACTACGTCAAAAGTGGCATTATCAAAGGCCGTCAGCGCTTTAAATGCAAGAACTGCAATTACTATTTCACCGTACAGAAGCTAGGGAAGCGCATTGACGATTATTACGTGACCAAAGCCCTACAGCTCTACGTTGAAGGGGTGAGTTATCGAGAAATAGAGCGCGTGCTGGGAATTTCGCACGTCAGTGTCATGAATTGGGTCAAAACCTACGGGATAAAAAGGCCACAACACAACGACAATTACCACCCGAGCTACAAGATTCTCACGTTCGAGGAGCTTGCAAAATTCACTTCAGAAAAAGAGAACATTAAGGGCTCAGGCATGATTATCACTGAGATTGGTGATAAATTCATGCTAATCAAATGGGAACGATTCCGCAATTAACACTGCTTTCAATAAAAGGGTAGCTATACCTCTTAACTAGAATGTATAGCCGATTTTCATAAAAAAAGGGTTTTTGGAACTTTTGAATTGGGAGACCGTGACAAGTTACCCAAATCGTTTAATCCAAAAACCCAGTTTTATGAGAACAAAACTAATCGTTGTTCTAATGCTAACGTTCGCCACCTCGGCTTTGTTTGCACAAAAGAACGCAACTCCGTACGGATCTGGACTCAAGGTGAGTCTCAATGAAGACGGAAGTAAGTACTACAGGTTCATTTCCTGGCATCAGGCCTGGTTACAAACCGACCTCAGCAATGCAGGAAATGTCACTCCTTCATTACGTCGTTCGAGAATGCTCATGTTCGCGCAACTCAACGACAGATTCCTCATCCTTACTCACTTCGGTCTAAACAGTTTGAACGCTGCAAAAATGGACCCAACCGGTCAAAGTGCCGCAGCTCAGCTTTTCATGCACGATGCATGGGCAGAGTGGAAAGTGAACAAGCACCTGTACATCGGTTCAGGTTTGCACTACTGGAACGGGATCAGCCGCCTCAACAATCAAAGTACCTTGAACATGCTTGCGCTGGACAACTCGCGTCACGCTTGGGCAACGATCGGTACCTCGGATCAGTTCGCTCGTCACATGGGGGTCTATGCAAAAGGTAAGCTCGGAAAACTAGACTACCGCCTTGCTTGGAACCAGCCGCTTTTAAACAGTGTCGATGCAAACGCAGGCCTTGCAGCTACCACCACTACAGCGAGCTACACTGGTCGTCGCGACCTCGGTGCTTCTGCCGCTAACGTGTATGCAGGTTATGTGAACTACCAGTTTTGGGATCAGGAAAGCAACAAGCTTCCGTATTTCGTAGGAACATACTTCGGTGCGAAAGATGTATTTAACATCGGTGGTGGATTCTTCTCTCACGCAAATGGCGCAGTACTCCTAGATGCAAACGGAGATGCGGTAGGACAGAACGTCAATATCGTAGCAGTAGATGCCTTCATGGAAAAAGGACTTGGCGAAAACGGCGCTGCGGTAACGGCCTACGCACAATACCAGATCAACGACTACGGGGACAACTACCAGCTCGGTGGAGGTTCAGAAGACGTATTCTCTGGGAGCGTATTCTACGCACAGGCCGGCTATGTGCTTCCTGACTTTAACGACAATGTTCGTGTGCAGCCTTACGGTAGCTTCACGGCGAAAGACATTGACGCTGCAGGAACGGCAAATACGGTTGGACTTGGTGCCAATTTCTTGATGAATGGCCACAACAGTAAACTCTCTTTAGAATTTAAAAGTACAGGAAGAACGGACGGAACGCGCGGCAACATGCTGACGGCTCAAGCCATGATCTTCCTCTAAAATCAGTCCATTATGAGCAATAAAAACATGAAAGAGTATTGGAAGAAAAACATCCGCAAGGTGTTGACTTTACTCGCAATCTGGTTCACGGTTTCCTACGGTTTTGGAATCCTATTAGTAGATGAGCTGAACGCCATCCAAATCGGCGGCTTCAAACTAGGCTTCTGGTTTGCACAGCAAGGCGCAATCTACACGTTCGTCGCCCTGATCTGGATTTACATCTTCCAGATGAATAAGCTGGACGAAGAATACGGTGTTAACGAATAATATTTAAGACAATGAGCATTTTAACTTGGACCTACATCCTTGTAGGATTAACTTTCTCCCTGTACATCGGGATTGCGATCTGGTCACGCGCCGGGTCTACAAAGGACTTTTACGTTGCAGGTGGTGGTGTTAGCCCCCTAGCAAACGGACTTGCAACCGCAGCTGACTGGATGTCGGCAGCATCGTTCATCTCTATGGCAGGACTCATCTCCTTCATGGGCTATGACGGTTCCGTCTTCTTGATGGGTTGGACCGGAGGATATGTACTCTTAGCACTCCTGCTGGCCCCCTATTTACGCAAGTTTGGAAAATTCACGGTGCCAGATTTCATCGGTGACCGTTACTACTCGAACACCGCTCGTACGGTGGCTGTGATCGCAGCACTCTTCGTTTCATTCACTTACGTAGCTGGGCAGATGCGCGGTGTTGGTGTTGTATTCTCTCGCTTCTTAGAGGTAGACATCAATACAGGTGTGTACATCGGTATGGCGATTGTATTTTTCTACGCCGTTCTCGGTGGTATGAAAGGGATTACCTACACGCAGGTGGCGCAGTACTGTGTCTTGATCTTCGCGTTCATGGTTCCGGCCATTTTCATCTCGATCCAAATGACTGGAAATCCTATTCCTCAGCTTGGTTTTGGTGGTGACTATAACGGCATGCCAATTCTTGAAAAGCTCGACGGCCTCCATCGCGAACTCGGCTTCTCCGAATACACTTCGGGAAGTAAATCCACGATCGATGTCTTCTTCATCACGGCCTCTCTCATGGTCGGTACCGCAGGTCTTCCGCACGTGATCGTACGTTTCTTCACCACACCTAAGGTAAGTGGCGCACGTAAGTCTGCAGGTTGGGCATTGCTCTTTATCGCGATTCTCTACACTACTGCTCCTGCAGTTGCTGTATTTGCACGTGTAAACTTGATCGAAACGATTTCTGAGCAGCCGCGTGAGTCGCTTCCAGAATGGGTAGACAACTGGGAAGAAACCGGTCTACTTGCTTGGGAAGATAAAAACGGCGACGGCATCGTTCAATACGTAGCTGACGCAGAGCAAAACGAATTCACTGTAGACCGTGACATCATGGTACTTGCAAATCCAGAAATCGCTGGCCTTCCAAACTGGGTAGTTGCCCTGATCGGAGCTGGTGGTCTTGCTGCAGCCCTTTCTACCGCCGCCGGTTTATTGCTCGTGATCTCTACTTCCGTATCGCATGATTTGTTGAAAAAGCAGATCGCACCGAATATCTCGGACAAGCAAGAGCTGATGTGGGCACGTATCGCTGCGATCATCGCAGTAGTTGTTGCAGGGTACTTCGGTATTAACCCTCCAGGGTTCGTTGCCTCGGTAGTTGCCTTGTCGTTCGGACTTGCAGCAGCATCGTTCTTCCCGGCCATCCTATTGGGGATTTTCACCAAGAAGATGAACAAGGAAGGTGCCATCTCAGGAATGATCAGTGGTCTATTAATCACCATCTACTACATCGCACGCTTTAAGCTGCACTGGATCGGTGATGAAGCTACTTCAGGTCCTGACAACTGGTGGTTCGGCATCTCTCCGGAAGGTTTCGGTACGATCGGTATGATTGTAAACTTCGTGATTGCCTTCACCGTAAGCAAATTCACACCTGAAACGCCACAAGACGTTCAAGAACTCGTTGAAACAATCCGTATTCCTTCAGGAGCGGGTGAAGCTTCAGCGCATTAAACCGCTACACCTTAAGTGAAGCAACTTACCTCCCGGACGCAGCATCTGTGTTCGGGAGGTTTTTATCCTTATCCCCGATGAGTAGAATTATTTACGTAGGAATCTTTTTCACAGCGGTCCTTGCACTGGTCTTTAACATGCCCGTGCTCAGCCTTTACAATAAAGGAACGCTGTGGCATGGAGTCCCCGTATCCTTACTTTTTCTATTCCTCTGCTGGATCCTAGTGATCCTTTTGTCGTTCAGTTTCTCACGTTATAGAAAAGCGCAACGATGAATGCGATCAGTGTCATAGCGCTCACCAGCTGTTACCTCGGCCTACTGTTCTTAGTAGCGCGGTGGGGGAAGGGCCTTGGACGCCTACTTATCGAGAAGTACAGCAGTTACTTCTACGGTTTGGGGCTCGGCGTGTACGCGACTGCATGGACGTTTTACGGAAGTATCGGCCGTGCGGCAACGAATGGACTTGACTTTCTCGCCATTTATATCGGACCGGTATTGTTCCTTCCCGTATGGTGGTTTGTCATGAAAAAAGTCGTTCGCATTTCTAAGGCGCAACATTTGAATTCACTCTCAGATTTCATCACGGCCCGCTATGGAAAGAGCTGGTCGCTCGGTTTGGTGGTGACGCTGTTGGTCGTGATGGCCATCACCCCTTATCTCGCCTTGCAGATCAAAGCCATCAGTTCGAGTGCGAATGTGCTTTTGAGCGATGCGCGAACCAGTTACATCGATCTGGACATCGTCGCCACGGGGCTACTGCTGTTATTTACGCTGATCTACGGCGTTCATTTTTCGTTTGATGCCAACCAGCGCAACGGACTGATCGCTACGATAGGCTTCGAAAGCATCGTGAAAGTACTGGCCGCATTCCTAGGCGGTTGGGTAATCATCCAAGGAGACTTCGAGGGCGGTAGCCAAGTGTTCGAGCGTGCTGAGGCCGCCGGCATGTCGGAACTTTTTGTGATTCAAAACCCGAACGACTGGTGGTTGATGATGCTCGTGAGCGGATTTGCCTTCTTTTTACTCCCGCGCCAATTCCAGATGGCTGTCGTCTCCAACCGCAGCGAACGCGATCTGCGAAAAGCGCTGTGGATTGTACCTCTTTTTCTACTACTGATGAACTTTTGGGTGGTTCCCATCGCCTTAGCGGGAAACCTTTCGCTAGGAAGTGACACGAACCCGGATTACCACTTTCTGTCCCTCGCCTTAGCGCAAGGATACCAATTTTTACCTGGAATCATTTTCCTAGGTGGACTCGCTGCGTGTACCTCGATGATCATTGTCAGTGCTTCGGCGCTCTCGGCGATGGTCAGTAGCAATATTTTACTTCCAGCAACGCTCAAACGTGACGGAACGCCGAGATTCGATCTGAACCCCATCATCACCAAACGCTTAGCGCTCGTGTTGATCTTTGCCATAGCGTATTTCTATTATGCCTTCATCGTGCAGCAGGAATCACTGGTGAGCATTGGAATGATTTCCTTTATTGGGATAGCGCAGCTCGCTCCGGGGTTTTTGGGAGCACTGTTCTGGAGACGCGGTACCTCCCTAGGCGTTTTGTTGGGATTGCTTGTCGGGTTTGGATTGTGGTTGACGGCCTTTGGCGTACCGCAATGGTTGGGCGAGCGCTCGGGGGAATTGGCACTGTTTGGAGTGTTTGAAAATTGGTCACCGATGGCCAATATTACCTTCATTTCACTAGCGATGAACAGCCTTGTGATGGTTGGTGTGAGTTTGATGAGCACACAACATCCGCTGGAAAAAAGCCAAGCGGAGATTTTCTACAACATCATGTCTATCCCAAGCCAGCACTACGATCGTAGCCCGGTGACCAGTGGAAAAATCACCTTCGAGCGCTTGGAAAAAATGCTGCTGCGCTTTTTACCGGACAACATGATGCATGAAACGCTGTACAAGCGCTATACGATCGATCGGATCAAGCCAGAACCGTTTAAAGAGGCGCCGGCGCAAGTGGTGAGTTATGCGGAACGCTTGTTGACCCAAATGATGGGACCGGCCACAGCACGGATCGTGTTGAATAGGGAGATGGAGGGCGATACGATCAATACCTTTGACATTCAGGACATTTTGGAAGAGACGCGGGAGACGAAGAAATTGAACCGGGAGTTGCAGGAGAAAAGCGATGCACTGGCGAGATTGACGAAGGAATTGACCACGGCGAATGACCAGCTTAAGACCATCAGTACGATCAAGGACGATTTTTTGTATTCCGTAACGCATGAGCTACGCAGCCCCTTAACGGCGATTCGTGCGCAGATTGAGATCATTCGAGAGGAAGGCGATGCGATGCCGGCGGAAGTTCGCGCCAATTTTTTGGACGCCACCATCGAGGAATCGGTGCGTTTGACCCACCTGATCTCTAATGTGCTCGACATCGAAAAATTTGAGAGCGGCAACCAGCAACTCAGCTTAAAGCGGCTCAATCTGAAAGAAATGATCGACCGTGTGTTAGAAACGCATTGGGCACTTGCGCTGAACGAGGGCGTACAGATCAGCTATTCGGGCCCAGAGCACGCCACAGTGAATGGCGACAGCGACCGCATGCAGCAGGTGCTGGTCAACTTGGTTTCAAACGCCATCAAACATGCCGACCACCAGATCAAGATCGCATTGCAGGAGTGTTCGAATAAGGGCAAGGCATTGTGGTGCTTGGAGCTCAGTGACGACGGGGCCGGTGTGCCTGAATCTGATGTGCCGCACTTGTTCGAGAAGTTTTATCAAAGTCGGGACCAGACCGTAAAAAAGCGACTGGGAACTGGGCTTGGGTTGGCGATCAGCCACAATATCATAAAAGCACATGGGGGGCAGCTAAAATTGGCCAAAAACCCGCCAGAAGGACCTACTACATTTTCATTCACCCTACCAAAAATTAACACTAATGAATAGCATTCTGATTGTAGACGACGAACCGAACATCGTCATGAGTTTAGAGTATTTGATGCGCTCGAACGGACTAGACGTGAGCATCGCACGAAACGGAACTGAAGCGATAGAGCAGCTTGAAAACAAGCGTTTTAACCTCGTTCTACTGGACATCACCATGCCCGATGTGGACGGTTATGAGATCTGCCAGCTGATCAAAAACACTCCAGACTGGGCCGCAACGCATGTGGTCTTCTTGAGCGCAAAAAGCAAGCAAAGTGACATCGAAAAAGGGATGGCACTGGGCGCGACCGACTACATCGTAAAACCGTTCTCTACCAAAGAACTCAGCGCACGAATTTTAAATCTTATCACAGCTTAAACCAACCTTAGAACCATCATGAACACCGCCTACACAGCTGCTTTTGACCAGAGCATTCAACATCCGGAAACGTTTTGGATGGAACAAGCCCAGCGATTGGCTTGGAGTACCCCACCGAACATTGCACTCGAGCGCAAAGCAAACGGAGCCTCGAAATGGTTCCCGGACGGCGAACTCAACACCAGTGCCTTGTGCTTGGACGCGCACATCGACGCAGGACGAGGGAGTGAAACCGCCCTGATCTATGAAAGTCCCGTAACGGGTGTGACGATCGCCTACACCTACATCGAGCTCCTCTCGGAAGTCAGTGCACTTGCTGCGGGGATGCGTGCGATGGGTGTGGAAAAAGGCGATACGGTACTGATCTATATGCCCATGATTCCACAAGCTGCCATCTCGATGCTGGCCTGTGCGAGATTAGGCGCCGTGCACAGTGTCGTGTTCGGCGGGTTTGCGCCGAAAGAATTGGCCATTCGTACCGATGATGCCAAGCCAAAACTGCTCATTACCGCAGATGCTGGCGTCGAAGTCAACCGCATTATTCATTACAAACCCATGGTCGATGAAGCCATGGAGCTCGCTGCACATGCGCCCGAAAAAGTCGTGGTATTCAACCGCAAGCTTTCGGATCAGTGCACGATCGGTCCGCGCGATGAGCGCTGGGA
>CBFHHO010000009.1:0-4876 GCA_965655695.1 uncultured Schleiferiaceae bacterium
GCTGTTTAAAGCACAAATGTACGCTAACTTTGGCCGCATGAATGAATGGCCGGAATTAATTGCCTTAGTCTTTGGAGGTTTTGCCGCAGGACTCATCAATACTATTGCTGGGAACGGATCGGCCATCACGTTGCCTCTACTGATGTGGGTAGGTTTAGACCCTAATACGGCAAACGCCACTAACCGCGTAGGGGCCATTTTTCAAACCAGTAGTGCCATGGTGTCCTTACCCAAGACCCAACGCACTAAATATCTATTTCGCGAAAGCTACTTCATCATCCCTCCTATCGTTATCGGAGCCTCCTTAGGCGCCATGCTTGCGGTAGACATCCCAGAGGATTTGATGCGTATTTCTATCGGTTGTTTGATGATTGTTCTGCTGGTCACTATGATCTTGAATCCTAAAAAGTGGTTGATCAAAACAGACGGCTCTAAACAGCGCAAGACGGTAGGTACTTGGCTCAGTTTCCTGGGTCTTGGATTCTACGGAGGGTTCATTCAGATGGGATTTGGCATTTTCTTTCTGTCACTCGCTGTGCTTATGGCGAAATACGCACTTCGCGACGGGAACATTATGAAGCTATTCACCGCATTTTTGATGACCATTCCTAGCTTTCTCATATTCGCATGGAGCGGGTCGATCGAATGGATGTACGGCCTGTCACTGGCCGTTGGGACAACTCTGGGTGCACGCTTGGGTACCAAGAAAATCATTCAACATCCCAAGGCAAACGCGATCACTAGAAAGGTGCTGATCGTTGTGATATTAATCGCGATATTTAAAATGTTCGAACCGTATCTTCCACAAATCTTTTAGAATCCTATGCAACAACCTTGGTACGCTACTTGGTTCAACACCTCGTTTTATCATGATCTTTATCAGCACCGCGATGAGCACGAAGCTCGAGGCTTTATTCGTGAACTGTGCGAAAATCTTGGGGTTCAACCAGGTGAGACGGCGTTAGACATGGCCTGCGGTCGTGGCAGACATGCCAAGGTGCTGTCCGATCAAGGTCTTGATGTCTTGGGAGTGGACCTGAGTGAGGAAAGCATTGCATTCGCGCGAGCATTCGAACACGACGACTTAAAGTTTACCACCGGCAACATGCTCGAGAAGCTGCCGTTTGGACCTTTTGATTGGGTGTTCAATCTATTCACCAGTTTTGGCTATTTCGAAAACGACGAAATGCACCAGCAAGCGATCGACCGAATGGCCGAGACCTTAGTACCCGGTGGGCGTTTAGTGCTGGATTATATGAACAGCGAAAAGATCGCGGCGAACTTGGTTCCAGCTAGTGAAGTTCAAACTGAGCTTGCGCACTATTCAGTGACTCGAGCCATCGAAGGGGGAACGATCGTAAAGCGAATTCGCGTGCACAAAGATTGTGAAATCCAACATTTTGAGGAGCGCGTTCGTGCCTTCACCACCACGGAGATGAGCACCTTTATGGAACGTGCCGGTCTTGAGGTCGAGCACATCAAAGGGGATTACAACCTGAGTGATTTCGAAGCAGAACAGAGCAACAGAATGATTATTATTGCCAAAAAGTCGGAGTAATGAACGATGCCTATTTGATCCTTTTCTTCAGCGTCCTCCTCGGAGGCGGAGCATCCTGGTTCATTAAAACGGACAGCTTGGCGTTCAGATTGAGCCTAGCATTTTCCGGGGCATTTTTGTTTGGTACCTTAATGCTGCATCTATTGCCGGAGCTCTTCGAGGGAAACGCGCATTCGATCGGTGTATGGGTATTGCTGGGCTTCGGTGTCCAATTGTTTCTGGACTTCATCTCTAAAGGACTAGAACACGGACACTACCACGCGCACGGGAACAAACTTCCCCTCCTCCCGTTACTCGGATTATTCATACACTCGTTCATCGAAGGCATGCCGCTCGCGGAACACGCAGCGCACGATCACGCCCACAACGGCCCTGGACTTTTATGGTCACTCGTCCTGCACAAGATGCCTATCGCCCTGCTGGTCACCTCGGCCTTACGCAATGCCAAAATCTCGACGCCTCTGGTCATCACAAGCCTGGTTCTTTTTGCACTAAGCACTCCGCTTGGGAGCCTCGCCGCGGGTACACTAACGGCTTACACCTTACCTATATTAGGCCTAGCGACGGGATTGTTATTGCACGTCAGCACTACAATTCTCTTTGAAAGCTCAGCAAATCATCAGTTCAATGCCTACAAATTACTGGCTGTAGGAACAGGGATTGGACTAAGCTTGCTGTTGCTCTTGTGATTGATAAACATTCACACACCGTTCATAGATAAAACTGAATAGAATTATCCGTTAATAGACGGAGGTAGTTCTACATTTGAATAACAATTAAAAAACAAAGACAAATGGCTGTATTAGTAGGCAAAAAAGCACCAGATTTCACTGCAGCAGCAGTAATCAACGGTGAGGAAATCGTTGAAAACTTCAAACTTTCAGATTACGCAGGCAAGTACGTGATCCTATTCTTCTACCCGAAGGATTTCACTTTCGTATGTCCAACAGAATTGCATGCATTCCAGGCACGTAAAGAAGAGTTCGCTTCGAAAGGTGTAGAGTTGATCGCTGTATCTACTGACACTGAACAAAGTCACTGGGGTTGGTTGCAAATGACCAAAGACCAAGGTGGTATCCAAGGTGTAAACTACCCGATCGTAGCAGATACGAACAAGACGATCTCGCACAACTACGATGTATTGGACGGTGAGTGGTCGTACGACGAGGAAGGCAACCTTACTTCGACAGGAGAAATGATCGCTTACCGCGGTTTGTTCTTGATCGACAAAGAAGGTACGGTAATGCACCAGTTGGTGAACTTCTTCCCATTGGGTCGTTCGGTAGACGAAGCGATGCGTATGGTAGATGCCCTTCAGTACTTTGAAGAAAAAGGTGAAGTTTGTCCTGCAAACTGGACGCCTGGTCAAGAAGGAATGAACGCTACTCATGACGGTGTTGCAGATTACTTGAGCAACAACTAATCAACCTTTGATTAGATACTCCACTACATGTATCAAGCGCCTGTCTATACCAAGACAGGCGTTTTTTTGTGCTATCCATGGCTTACCCGTGAGAATAAAACCATCTAACAGGCCGCGAATCTTGCATTTACGGCGCATCAACCGCCTATTATCAGGGCTTACAAAAAAAGTATCTTTTTTTTGCAATGTGAGTGAACCACAGGCACACTTCGAGGTTAATACTACATGGAACATTCTGCGCAAGCAGATTTTCATGGCGGTTTAGGTAGAAAGGGAGCTTGGCGGCTCCCTTTCGTTTTTTACACCCCTTCTGTAGACCGTATGCTCAAAGCATAAAAAAACCTGCAAGCTTTTCAGCCAGCAGGTTTTTGAATTCAGTTCTAGCCTTCTTGGCTATTGTGTTTCCTATTTCGTGAGATCGATCAGTTTGCGCAAGTATTCTTCTTTGCTCGCTGCCGAACCTTCCGCTAAGACACCATTTTTAAACGAAGCTAAAAACGGAAGGTTATCTACCCCTCCAGCTTTACGTGCTACTTCATTGTGCTCTGCGTTTACTTCCAAAAACACGACATCAGACATTTCTTCCTCGTTCGATACGCGCTTGTATTTTGGTGCAAACATTTTACATGCACCACACCAGTCCGCGAAATACTTCACTACGACACGTGGGTTGTCTTTAAGGATTTGCTCGAAGTCCGAATCTGTTGCTATTTGTACTGCCATTGTTCTTTAGTTTTCGTTAGTGATACTTCAAAAATACATAGAGAATACCTAATGCAATATGAATACACATTGAAGGTTTCTATCTCGCAATAGATGCTATAGGCTTACCCCTCGAGGAATGCATCCGATTCGATCTCTGCTTTGAATTCCGAATGGTAGAGGTCGCGAACTAAGCCGTCAGATACCCCTATTTTTGGAACGTAAATTTTAGAAGTCCCCGCCCATTGCATGACGCGCAGGTAGATCGGGAGTGCGTGGGTGATGACATCCGCACGATCTAAATTCAAGCCCAACTCTGTAACGCGCTCTTCCCCACTCAACTCGGAAATCATCGCTAGTTGCTCTTGCACATAACTCCTTGTTAATGGTGTTTGAACGGACTTCATGCTGAGCTTGTGGATCTTGTTGATGTTTCCACCCGCCCCAATCGCGGCCTTGTCTTGGAGCTTCGCTGCATGCTCTTGCAGCCAATTTTTCATCTCCTCCCACTGTGCATCTTCGACCAATCCATTCATCAAGCGAACACCACCAACTTTGAAACTGCGACTGGTAATCACTTTTTTATTTTCGATGATGGAAATTTCCGTAGACCCACCGCCCACGTCGATGTAGACGAAATTGGTCACAGGTGCTTTTATGACGTCATAAATTTTTGAAGAAAATACTAATCGAGCTTCTTCTTCTCCGTCGATGATGGAGATCTCGATGCCGGTTTTTTCTTGAATCTCTTGCACAAGATCAGGGCCGTTTTCAGCCTCGCGCATCGCAGAAGTAGCTACGGCACGAAATGCTCGAACGCCATGAACATTCAGCAGGTGTCGATAAGCCTGCATCCCTTCTAAAAATCTGGTTCGAGTGGCTTCACTTATGCTTCCGCTCGCAAAGACATCTTGACCCAAGCGAATGGGTAAGCGGACCATACTGACCTTTTTATAGTGCGTATAGCCTTCTTTGAATATGACATTTACAATGAGGCACCGTACCGAGTTTGACCCGATATCGATGGCTCCAATTTTTGTTACAATCATAGTTTTACCCCTTCAGGAGTTGTTTTTGCACGTAGTTGTGCAGTTCGACCTGCGCTCGGATCTTAGGACCTTTGAGCTTGCGGTACGCGTTGGTCTGTCCCCCATCAAACCATCTGGACTTCGTATTGTCTTTCCAAAGAATGT
>CBFHHO010000009.1:4974-66105 GCA_965655695.1 uncultured Schleiferiaceae bacterium
TCAAAGTGGTCTCTGAGCTGTCGCTTCAACTGCTCGTCATAGATAGGAACCGTGACTTCTACCCTACGGTTCAGGTTTCGGCTCATCCAGTCGGCTGAGGAAATATAATATTGCTCGTCGCCTCCATTGTGGAAGCAAAATGCACGGGTATGTTCAAGGAAACGATCGATGATGCTGACCGCTTGAATGTTTGCGGAATATTCGGGGTGCTCGAGCTGCATACAATTGATCCCGCGGATCACCATTCTTACTTGCACACCCTCAGCGCTTGCCTCGTAGAGCTTGCGAATCATACCGTGGTCCGAAACGCTGTTGATCTTCACCCAAAATTTAGCTTCTTTACCCGCTTTCGCAAACGCAATTTCCTTATCGATCAGGGCATACAATCCTTCTCTGGTGCTGTTTGGACTGACCAGCAAATGCTTGAATTTATAGTGCTTGTAGGGCGACTCAATGAATGCAAACACCTTTCGAGCTTCCTTGGCGATGCGCTTATCGGAGGTCAACAAGTGATAATCGGTATAGATTTTGGCCGTTCCTTCGTGGTAATTTCCTGTACCTATGACACAGTAATCCACGAGCTTTTCTTGGCCTTCATCACGACGAATCAAGGTCAATTTTGAGTGCACCTTGAGCCCCGGAACACCACTCACGACCTTGATGCCTTCGGAGCGGAGTTTATTGGTCCATTTGATATTGTTGGCCTCATCAAACCTCGCTTGGAGCTCGATGAATACCGTAACCGCCTTTCCATTTTTAGCCGCATTCACCAAAGCGGATATGATTTTACTGTCGTCCGCTAATCGATACAGCGTGACTTTGATCTGTCGCACCTTAGGATCGATTGCCGCTTCACGAAGCAACCGAATCACATGTCCGAAATCGTGGTACGGCGTAAAGAGTAATACGTCCTTTTTCTGCAAAACCTGAATGATACTCCGGTCCACATCGAGATCCGGATGTGCAATCTGCGGAAGTTTAGGATGTTCCAATTCTCTACGTCCCACCTGCGGAAATTTCACCAAGTCCTTCTTATTGTGGTAGCGTCCACCAGGAATAAGCGTATCAAACTCCGTAATGCCTAGACCCTTGATCAATTCACCCAACGTTTGTCCAGATATCTGCTGATCGTACACGACCCGCACTGGATCCCCTTCTCTACGATTCATCAACCCTTTTTGAACTTGTTCCATGAAGGATTTACTCACGTCATCATCCAAAGACAATTCCGCATCGCGCGTGATTTTCACCGTGTGCGCTTCGATTCGATCGTATTTGATGGTGTGAAAAATGCTGCCCAGATTGTGGCGCAAGATATCATCGAGGTACATGATGAACTGCTTACCGTATTTCGGCAAGACCACAAACCTCCCATAGGCCCCACTGGGCACTTCAATGATGGAATACTGCTCTTGTTTCCCCTTGATTAATCGCAATGCCAAGAAAATGCTCTTATCACGCAAGTACGGGAATTCACGGGTTTGATTCAGCATTAACGTTGTCAACGCCGAAGCAATCTTCGCTTGGTAAAACTCCTTCACAAACACCGACTGCTTCGTGGTCAATTTTCCTTCCGAAATCACCTCAACATCGTAGGTACTGAGCTCCTTTTTTAACGCATCGTAAATGCGCTGGCTTCTTCCCTGCTGTTCGGTAACCATCTCACTCAAAATCTTAAGCAGATCCCCTGGAGCAAAGCCCTCGAGATTTGCATCCTCTTCCTCTACACCGCTTAATTTAAGGCGACGTATGAACGAATACCGAACACGGAAAAATTCATCCATATTGTTGGAGTGGATTCCCAAAAAGCGGATGCGCTCGATCAGCGGCACTTCAGGGTCCTCAGCCTCTTGCAACACACGTTCGTTGAACTTCAGCCAACTGATGTCACGATTACTAAAGACTTGTTTATCTGCTATCATTCTTTGGTCTTAAGTCGTTTAGGATATTCAAAGGTGATCAATTCCGCGCCCGGTCCTATCTCGCGCCAGCTTCCTACATCAAAGCGTAAACATACCAAGCCCGTCGTGGGTACATTGGAGATGTGGGCATCGGTCATATCATTCACAAAATCTGTGATGCCTGGATTGTGTGCGAAATAGATGGCCGTGTCGATGTGATCCGCCGTTCTGGCAATGTGCGAGCGCAAGGTTTGTACACCCGCGTGGTAGAGCTCGTCAATCATTTTGACTTCCGCAGCTGGTACTTGGAAATTTTTGGCAAAAATAAGGGCGGTATGCACCGCACGCGTGGCGGGAGAACTGAACATTTTAAAATGCGCATTCTGAGGCAGGAGTTCTTCTACATACGTGCTTACTAGATGGGCATCCCGTATGCCGCGACCTTTCAGTGGACGGTCTCTGTCATCCACTTGATCAAGCGACCAGGAGCTTTTGGCATGTCGAACTAGGTAGAGTGTTTTCATGTAGTTAAAATACAGATTTTCAACACGTTCTACCAACCCCTAATGCAGGTTACATAAATCTTAACAGAAAATTTAAGCAGAGGTTACCTAGCGCTGAGCAGTCTTCGCTTCGTTCCAAAGCACCTCCATTTCCTCTAAACTCATGTCGCTTAGCGACTTACCCAGCTCTCGGGCCTTAGACTCCATGTAGGTGAACCTGAAAATGAACTTTTTATTGGTACGTTCGAGTGCCAATTCTGGATCCAATCCGCTTAAGCGAGAGAAATTGACCAATGAGAACAGGACATCACCCAACTCACCTTCGATATCTTCCTCTTTACCAGACTTTTGCGCCTGTTCAAACTCACCGAGCTCCTCTTTGATTTTATCCCAAACGTCTTCTGGTTTGTCCCAGTCAAAACCTGCACCTCGCGCCTTATCACCGATGCGAATCGCCTTAACAAGCGCAGGAAGGCCTCGAGGAACGCCTTGGAGCACACTCTTGGTACCTTTTTCCTTGAGCTTGATAGCTTCCCAATTCGCCTTGACTTCCTCTTCCGTATTTGCCGTTACATCTCCGTAAATGTGCGGATGGCGATGTATGAGTTTGTCACAAACGCTGTTCAGAACATCAGCAACGTCAAAAGCCCCTTTCTCACTACCGATCTTGGCATAAAACACCATGTGCAGCATGAGGTCGCCGAGCTCTTTTTTGATTTCTTCTAGATCATTTCCCTCAATAGCATCCGCTAGCTCGTAGGTCTCCTCAATAGTGAGGTGACGCAAGCTTTCGAGCGTTTGTTTCTTGTCCCACGGACACTCCGCACGTAGGGTATCCATGATGTCTAATAAACGCCCAAAGGCCTCCATTTTCTCTGCTCGGGTATGCTGGCTCATAAGCGTTTTTTTATTCGGCTTCTTCTGCCGTCGCTTCAGTAGACTCTTCTGCGTCGAGGATCGACAGTAGGTCGTTCTTTACCAAGATATTGAACCACTGTACGACTTTCTTGATGTCACTAGCATACACGCGTTCTTGATCAAACTTCGGCAACACTTCACCGAAGAAGTCTTCCAATTCATTTTTTGAACTCTTGTGCGATAGTGCTTCTTTGCCTTCTGTAACCTCAGCCATTGCTTTGAATACTTCACGCAAAGGCACTTCTTCCTCATACGTATAGATGGCGATGTCTCCTAAAGAGCTGACGTTTGCCGTAGCAGGAATGGACGTGCGCTGTCCATCGATCAAGCTTTCCACCACAACGCCATTTTTACGGTGTGCAATCAGATGAAATAATCCTGGTTTTCCTGCGATGGATAATACGGTTCTTAGTTCCATTAGTTTTTATTTAGCCAATTTTTGACGGTTTCTAACTCTTTGTCTTTCCCCCCACTATTCAACTCCAAGAGCGCGAGCGCATTTGGAACTAATTCGTGCTGAGGATATCTTTTGATCAGGGCCTCTAAAAAAGCCGTAGATCGCTCTGTATCTGCTATTGTATTTTCAAAATACAACGCAAGTTGCATTAATGCCTCCGGAGCAAAACGATGCTCTGGGAATTTGCTGGTCAAAAGTATCAAATAGTTGACTCCGTACAATTGGTCCTTTGAACCACTCATCAATACCAGACCTGCTTGCATTAAACGCTTTGGATCACTCCCGATATAATCCGAGGCCGCAATCAAAAACGGGCGAGCGCGCTCAAGATCCCCCTCCGTCGCAACCGCACTGTCGATCTTGTTGAGATACCACTGCGCTGAATCTAAGGCCACCACCTCGCTCTGAGGTGCTTGTTGGCTTTCACTTTCTTGCGCTACCGGCTCTGAAGGAGCAGCACTGCATGCGCCCAAAACGACCATCCACAACAGTGCTAATCTCATCGTTTTTTCGGGAATTTCATTGGGTAATCGATCTTGATATCACCGCGCTCGATACTTCCTAGACGTCCCTTGATCAAACGCTTACGTAGCGGCTTCACATATTCGGTGAATAATACGCCCTCAATATGATCGTATTCGTGTTGAATCACGCGTGCAGCGAGTCCTGAATAGGTTTCTTCTACCAGTTCCCAATTCTCGTTATAGTACTCAATCACAATTTTCTCCTTGCGGTAGACCATCTCACGAACATCGGGAATGCTCAAGCAGCCTTCTTCCATGCCCCATTCTTCACCATCTTCTTCGATAATGATGGGGTTGATGAAGGTTTTGGTGAATCCTTTGAGCAGCTCATAATCTTCTTGCCCTTCCTCTGCGAATGGACTCGCGTCGACGATGAACAAACGAATGCCGCGACCGATCTGAGGCGCTGCAAGACCCACGCCTTGTGCGTTGTACATGGTTTCGTACATGTTTTTGATCAGCGCATCGAGACCTGGATATTCCTGGTCAATCTCGTCGGCCACTTTATTTAAAACAGGATCGCCGTAGGCAACTATAGGTAAAATCATATTGTGCGTTGTGAGCGGCAAAGATAGTTATCGCTGTGCTAAAAATCGCTCTAAAATCAGGGAGGCTGCTACTTTGTCTAGGGCACCTTTTTCGCGGCGTTTGCTTTTTTTCATCCCACCTGCGATCAGGGTTTGAGAAGCCAATTTTGACGTGTCGCTCTCATCAACGAGTACGACCTGAATTTTTGGGAAACGGGCCGAAATTTTTGCGACCCATTGCTGAATCAATCTCGTGCTGTCCGTCTCCACCTCCGTAAACTCCGAAGGATCACCTACGACTATGATTTCCGGCTGATGCTCTTGGATGTAGCCATCTAAAATGGGCATTAAATCCGCAGTAAGCACAGTTTTCAAGGGGAACGCCATCATTTGTAAGGGATCCGTTTCTGCCAGCCCAGTGCGCTTACCTCCGATGTCTAGTGCGAGTATTTTTGCCATGTCACAAAGGTAGTCTTTACCCCTGAAATGCCGTAGCTTTGTGGTTGGTTTAAGATTTAGAGAAACAGCATGCAAGAAGTACGCAAAATCATAGAACGTGCGTGGGAAAACCGCGACATGTTGCAACAAGAAAAAGTTCAGAACGCCATCCGCTCCGTAGTGGCAGCGCTAGATGCAGGAACCCTTCGAGTTGCAGAACCTGTGGGCGAGGACTGGCAGGTCAACGAATGGGTAAAAAAGGCAGTAGTGCTCTACTTCCCGATCCAGAAAATGGAAACGATCGAGGTAGGCCCGTTTGAATTTCACGATAAAATCCCGTTAAAGAAAGACTACGCAGCTAAAGGCGTTCGCGTGGTACCTCATGCTGTCGCACGCGTCGGAGCGTTCATCGAAAGCGGTGTAGTAATGATGCCTTCATACATCAACATCGGTGCGTATGTGGAGTCGGGTACGATGGTAGATACTTGGGCAACCGTGGGTTCTTGTGCGCAGATTGGAAAAAACGTACACTTGAGCGGTGGTGTTGGTATTGGCGGTGTTTTAGAGCCGTTACAAGCCGCACCCGTGATCATCGAAGACGATTGTTTTATCGGCTCTCGTTGCATCGTAGTGGAAGGCGTCCGGGTAGAAAAAGAGGCCGTTTTAGGAGCGAATGTTGTACTGACCGCTTCTACTAAAATCATCGACGTAAGTGGCGATACTCCGAAAGAATACCGCGGGGTTGTACCGGCACGTTCAGTCGTTATTCCAGGCACGATGCCTAAGGAATTCCCAGCGGGTACGTTCCAGGTGCCTTGTGCGCTGATCATCGGTCAAAGAAAGGCTTCTACGGACAAGAAAACATCCCTGAACGACGCACTTAGAACCCACAACGTAGCGGTCTAATGTCGGTTCAGCTGTCGGTCGTTTATCTCAGTTTTAACGAAGAAGATATTCTTGGTAGATCACTGCAATCTGTAGCGGATGTAGCGGATGAAATCGTGGTGGTGGACAGCGGATCAACAGATGGTACCTTAGATATAGCGCGAGGTTTTGGCGCGAAGCTCTTTACGCGTCCTTTGGACAACTGGGGTGCACAGCGCAACTGGGCTTTGGATCAGTGCGCGAACTTTTGGGTGTTGGTGCTAGATTGTGACGAGGTGCTCAGTGAAGAATTGGTACAGAGCCTACGATCATTTAAAGCCGGTTCTCCTACAGAAGGACTTTACAGCTTCAAGCGTTCGCATGTATTTATGGACCGGCGCATGAAATATAGTGGACTTCAAAACGACTGGATCATCCGTCTGATGCCGCGAACAACGCGGTTCGAAACACTGTTTGTTCATGAAAAAGTACACGGTAGATCGAGCAGACTCAGTGGTGAACTGGTGCATTACACGTATAAAAGCGAGGCGCATTGGGCCGGAAAAATGAGGCATTATGCCCAGCGACAAGCCATAGATTACGACCCTAAAACCGGAGCTGTTTCTGCGTGGCATAAAATTGTTAAACCTTCCTTCCGATTTTTCAAGCACTACGTGTTAAAAGGCGGTATTTTTGACGGTCGAAAAGGACTGGACTACAGCGTATGGATGTACCGCGCGGTGAGGTGGAGGTACCAGGAATTAGAAAAACTTCGAATGCGATGAGCACAGCAGTTATCATCAGTCTCATGATCATTATGATCGCTGTTTACAGCTACAAATGGGCACTACATTTTCAATACCTCAGAGTTCAAAACAAAAAGAAGCCGGGGCACTGGATGGACTATTATAAGAGAAATTTCATCCACAAAAAAGACCAGCAATGGTGGCGCGAGAGCATCATGCTCTTCCCCTTGCTCTACCCGGTGGTAATGACCGGAAAGCCGACGCAAGACCAATGGCTAGCGAAGATCAAGCGTACGAATATCGCTATGTATTTTTTGCTGATCCTATTCTTACTCGCCGGTATTTATTTCTCAAAACTGCCTAGTAACCCGTATTAAATGGCCCTCCGCACAGATTACTTAGACCAAGACATTTTCTCCGAAGTGGGTGCTGCTGCGGATGAGCTGGGCATAGCCTGCTACGTGGTTGGCGGTTTCGTCCGTGACCAATTCATGGGCCGTCCTCGGAAAATGGACTTGGACTTTGTTGCCGTAGGAAGCGGGATTGCTTTAGCGAAAGCCACAAGAGCGCGTTTGGATAAAAAACCCAAGCTGAGCGTATTCAAAAGCTTTGGAACTGCCCACATGAATTACCGAGGGGTTGATCTGGAGTTTGTAGGAGCGCGCAAAGAAAGCTACCAGCGCAACAGCAGAAATCCTATCGTTGAAGATGGAAGCTTGGAAGACGATCAGAACCGTAGAGACTTCACGATCAACGCGATGGCTATCTGCCTGAACAAGGCAAATTGGGGTGAACTGATCGACCCTTTCGATGGGGTCTTAGACATCGAGCGCAAACTACTTCGCACACCGCTCAACCCAGACAAAACCTTTGACGATGACCCCTTGCGCATGATGCGGGCGGTGCGTTTTGCGGCGCAGCTACAGTTCAAAATTGATTCTAGAGCGCTCTTAAGTATTCGCGAACATGCCGATCGAATCAAGATCGTTGCCCCAGAACGCGTGAGTCAAGAGCTGAACAAAATCATGGCGGTGGAACGCCCGAGCTACGGATTAGGACTCCTTTTTACAACGGGTTTACTCCAGCACATACTTCCGGAAATCCAAGATCTACAAGGGGTTGAGGAGCAAGAAGGACACAAACACAAGGACAATTTCTACCATACCCTCGAGGTGGTCGACAACCTTGCGCGACATTCCGACAACCTCTGGCTCAGATGGGCCGCTCTGTTGCATGATATCGGCAAGCCACGCACCAAGCGCTTTATCAAACCACAAGGCTGGACCTTCCGCGGTCATGAATTTTTGGGCGGTAAAATGGTCCCTAAAATTTTTAAGCGACTGCACCTTCCTACCGATGCACGCATGAAATACGTGATCAAAATGGTACAGATGAGTTCCCGACCGGCCTCCCTTGTGGATGAGCATGTCACGGACAGCGCAGTGCGTAGATTACTTTTTGATGCTGGTGAAGACGTAGAAGATCTTATGAAGCTGTGTGAGGCAGATCTCACCACTAAAAACGAAAAGAAAAAACGTCGATACCTCAATAACTTCAAGCAAGTGCGCGTGAAGTTCAAAGAGGTGGAAGAGCGTGACCACATTCGTAATTTCCAACCTCCTGTGAGTGGTGAAGAGATTATGGAAGCATTTGGCATCGGTCCTTGTCGGGCGATTGGTCAAATCAAAGAAGCACTAAAGGAAGCTATTTTGGAAGGCGAGATTCCAAACGATAAATCGGCAGCCCTTCAAAAAATGGAGGCGATTGCTAAAGACCTAGGATTGACGAAATAATTATGGAAATATTTCTACGCGTTATAGCGGACACCGACGATACTGTACTCAAAGAAATGCGCATTAAGGGCAGCGCAAGTATGCTGTCATTGCACGAGCACATCTTCAGTTCATTCGGCTTATTACCGGGTGAAATGGGCAGCTTTTTTGAAAGCACTCCCGACTGGGATCAAGGCGAAGAACTTCCGATGTTTGCCATGGAAGAGGACAGTCAAAGTATGGAAAACCGCACTGTGGCCGACTTCTTTTCTACATCGAGCCACGCACTCTACGTCTACAACTTCCTCGATATGAACATCTTCTACGTAGAAAAAACACGTATCGATGAAGAGGAAGGGTTTGAAGACTTTGTGATACTCTCAAGCGTAGGTGAACTCCCTACACAGGCGGCGAACAACGCTGATGCTCCTGCTGCAGCGAGTAAAAATCCGGAAGCGATGAGTGAAGCTGAACTGAACGAGATCTATGGACTAGAGGACTTGGACGCAGGAAAACTACCGGGAGAGGAAGAAGGCGACGACCAAGGCTACGAAGAACCGTACTATTAGGGAATGTGAATTGCCAGTACGCGCTCTACAGGGATTTTAATATCACCCTTTAAATAGATGTATCCTGCGTAGTGCAGCCAAATCGTCGTGATGATTTGATACACTTTGGGTCCTTCAGCCGCAAAGGTGATGGTGACTTTCTTGTGCTGAATGTTTCCCAAATAAGTAGCCTTATGAATGATTTGAGAACGCTTCAAAATATCATTGTACGTGGCGAGTACTTCCCCTTTAGAAAAGCGAATTTCAGCAGTTTCAAGGCGGGTGATATTTTCAGGTAGTAAGGTCATAGAAGGCTCAGGCTGTTGTCCTAAAATACGTAAATTCGGTGAATGATGCACTATAACTCTATTCGAAAGAAGATCTACAACGTCATCTTTGAAGCGAATACCCCCGCAGGCAAGGCCTTTGACGTTGCACTGTTTTTCCTGATCGGCATTAGTGTTCTATCCATCATGCTAGAGACGGTTCCCCAGATTTCCGAATCGTATAAAGCGGTGTTTTTTTCGATTGAACTCGTCACTACCCTACTTTTTACCTTAGAGTATTTTCTAAGGATATGGTGCAGTCCGAAACCACTGGGCTATGTGCGTTCGTTTTACGGACTCATCGATCTTATCGCGACTGCTCCGCTCTACATTTCACTCATTTTACCTGGAGGTACGTTTGGGATTGCCATCATACGTTCGCTCCGATTATTGCGCATTTTTCGTGTCCTGAAACTGAGCCGATTCCTGGTCGAAGGAAACATGCTTTGGCAAAGCTTATTGCGCTCCTCTCGTAAAATTGGCGTGTTTTTATTTACCGTATTGCTGCTCTGCGTCCTTATGGGCACAGTCATGTATGTGATCGAAGGGCCTGAAAACGGCTTCACCTCGATTCCCTTGAGTATTTATTGGGCGATTGTTACCTTAACTACGGTAGGTTATGGCGATATTGCGCCCCATACCGTGCTGGGCCAATTCGTTGCTTCCGCCATCATGATCCTTGGGTACGCCATCATCGCAGTACCGACCGGAATCGTGACAGTTGATCTAACACGGTCCGTACCGCTTGAAACAAAGGCCACACGACGCACTTGCGAAAACTGTGGCGAAACATCCCCTACTATAAACGCACATTTTTGCTGCAATTGTGGCACTAAACTCCCTGAACATGTCGACTAAAACACTTCTAAATATCTGTGGCCCTACTGCCGTAGGAAAAACTGCTGTTGCCATGTATTGGGCGGAGCGCTTCAAATGCCCCATCCTTTCTACAGACAGCCGTCAATGCTACAGCGAATTAGCCATCGGTGCTGCGCCTCCTTCCAAAGAAGAATTGGCCGCAGTCGATCACTATTTCGTTGCCGACAGAAGCATTACTGAGCCCGTTACGGCTGGAGAATTCGAACATTTTGGCATCGCCACGCTCACTGAACTGTTCAAATCGCACGATGTCGTAGTCGCTGTCGGAGGTTCTGGGATGTATATCGACGCACTGTTGCACGGACTGGATCCACTGCCGAGCGACCCAGAAGTCAAAGCACAGCTCGAAGATCGTCTAGAAGCTGAAGGCATTAGCCCATTGTTTCTGGAGCTTAAGGACGCCGACCCAGTACATGCCGCTAAAGTCGACTCTCGCAATCCACGTCGCGTGATTCGTGCTCTAGAGGTGATCGAATGTACCGGCAAGCCGTATTCAGAGCAACTCAACTCCGAGCCCAAGGAACGCGATTTTAACACCGTGAACTGGGTGCTCAATATGGACCGCAATGAACTTTATGACCGCATCAACCGCCGGGTAGATTTGATGATCAACAATGGTCTTGAAGCAGAAGCCGCTGCACTAAAGGAGCATCAAGAATTGGTCAGTTTACAAACGGTAGGTTACCGCGAATGGTGGCCCTATTTCCGCGGTGAGCAGGACCTAGAGGGTACTACGGCACTCATCCAACAAAACAGCAGACGCTACGCAAAACGACAACTCACGTATTTCAAGCGTTTCGATAAGGCCTTGTGGTTGAATCCGAACGACATCAACGCGCAGGAGGAATCCCTACGGAAATCTGAGGTACTATCGTGAAACGTTACTGGGCTTCTCACCCGCTATGGAAACTAGCGCAATGGGCCTATGTCTGTGGGCAACGTTTTGATCGTTTTCGACGCGGTCAACACCCTACGCGTGCACGCTATCCCGTCGTCTGTGTCGGCAATTTTCAAGCGGGAGGAACCGGAAAAACACCCGCTACACTTTGGATCGCTCGTGCCTTGAAAGAATTGGGCTATACCCCAATCATCCTACTGCGTGGGTACAAGGGAAACATTCAATCCTCCGAGCTCGTCACCGTCCATCAACCGGAGCGCTATGGCGATGAAGCGCTACTGCACGCTTCTCACTTCCCTACCGTGGTCGGAAAAAACCGCGTTGAAAGTTCGCGTATCGCGGAATCCATCGCCACCGAGCGTTCGGTGTTTGTTTTGGACGACGGCCTTCAGCACTATCCGCTGTTTAAGGATTTCAACATCGTATGTCAACGATCGATCCGATTCGAAAATGACACACTCCTGCCCCACGGGCGTCTGCGTGAAATACCGCATGAACGTATCGACGCGGTCATTACCCAGTATGACGAAAGTCATCCAACACCTAGATCAGCTTGGCAACATATTCCCGAATATAGTTTTGTGCGCAAGACCAGGCTGATCAGCGGCACTATGACACCCGGTCTCTTGGTCGGCGGGACCGCTAACAACGCTTCTTTTTTTCAAGCCGTTCAAACTCAAATAGACGGAGCCCATAAGCACCTCTCGTTTTCCGATCACCATAACTACACCTCCTCTGACCTTAAACGGATCGAAAATGCCGCAGAGGAGATGGAGTACCGCGCTCATTGTACGGCGAAAGACGCCGTCAAGCTCGCACCTCTTATCGAGAGCACCCAAAGCCCTATCATCCTGAGTGTTTGGGACATCGAACTTCACCCAATTTCTAACATGCAACCGCTCTTGGATGCGCTCCAGGGTAAAATAAAAGAAGTGTATGCCCAACGCACTTCAAAAGGCGAACAAAAAGCGTAAATTAGCGCTCTAAATTCCTCGTGATGTCTAGTATTTACGATACCTACGAACCGGTTATCGGTCTTGAAGTTCACGTGCAGTTAAGCACAAACAGTAAAGCCTATTGTGGCGATGCTACGGCCTATGGCGCCGCGGCCAATTCTCAGGTCAGTCCCATCAGCTTGGGTCACCCGGGAACGCTACCGATGTTCAACAAATCGGTCATGAATTACGCCGTGAAATTGGGAATCGCCTGCGACTGTACCATTCGTGAGCGCAATGAGTTTGCACGTAAAAACTACTTCTACGCAGATTTGCCGAAAGGCTATCAAATCACACAAGACACCACGCCTATTTGTACCGGAGGATTCGTTCGTATCAAAACGGCCGACGGTCAGGACAAAAACATCAACCTCACACGTATCCACATGGAGGAAGATTCGGGAAAAAGCATTCACGACATCGACCCATTCAATACCCTTGTAGATTTAAACCGCGCGGGTATTCCCTTGCTAGAGATTGTTTCCGAACCAGAAATTAAAAACGGTGAAGAAGCCTATAGCTACCTGAGTGAGATTAGAAAGCTCGTTCGTTACCTCGAGATTTCAGATGGTAACATGGAGGAAGGATCGTTGCGTTGTGATTTGAATATTTCAGTGCGTAAAAAAGGCGTCGAAAAATTCGGAACAAAGGTCGAGGTCAAAAACATGAACTCCTTTAGAAACGTCCAGAAGGCCATCGACTTTGAAATCATCCGTCAGATCGATATGATTGAGGCGGGTGAGGTGATCGAGCAACAAACTCGGACCTATGACGCTGCCAAGAATAAAACGATCGGTCTACGTACCAAAGAAGATGCACACGACTACCGGTACTTCCCTGAACCAGATTTAGTGCCCGTTATTGTACCGGAAAGCTACGTAAACGCCGTTCGCGAGGTGATGCCTCCGCTTCCACACGAGTTGTTTACGAAATACACGAAGACCCTCGAATTAAGCGAATACGATGCGTTCATCTTGACTGACAACAAGGCTTTCGCTTTGTTCTTCGAAGAGCTCATTGCGGCGACCAGCAACTATAAGGCTGCAACCAACATGATGATCGGCCCTGTGAAGAGTTGGCTCAACGATCAGAGCGTTGCCATCGAAAAATTCCCGATTGCTCCAACATCACTTGCGAAAATTATCGCGCTAGTGGACGAGGAAAAAATCTCTACGACTACTGCCAACCAAAAATTGTTCCCAGCACTCTTGGAGGATCCTACGGCCGATCCAGAAGTACTTTGTGAACGAGAGGGCTGGATTCAGCAAGGCGATACCGATCAGCTCGCACAGTGGGTCGATCAAGCGCTCGCCGCATACCCGGATAAGATTGAAGAATACCGCAGTGGTAAAAAAGGACTTATCGGACTGTTCATGGGTGAAGTCATGAAATACAGCCGCGGAAATGCAGATCCGAAAAAAGCCAGTGCGATGCTAAGAGAACGCCTCGATGCTTAAGAGATTATCACTCTGTAGCGCACTCCTGTTAGGCCTTACCTTGTGGAATGCTTGTACACCTGAACCGGGGGTCTCTACGATCCACTTTGAAGGTGAGCAAACCGGATCCTACAGCGTACAGCTTCGCAATGCAGATGGCACTTTTACCATAGTCGACACCCTTGAAATGCAGGGTAATGATGTCTTTGAAGTGGGGTTTGATACCACTCGTATGGTCAGCTTTGTGCCTTTTGAAGGCGAGTTGCCCGTCGTACATGCCGTGGTAGGTCCTACTACCACCGAGCTTAGCGTCAACAAGGATGGATTTCTCGCCGGGGATACCGAAAATAATTGGCTCGGTGCGCAACGGAAGATGCAACTGGACCTGCTGGAATTTATCGATAGCCTAGATGTGATTCGTGCCACTTACCAGGACAGCAGCACATTCAAAGGACTGCAATACTTAGACAGTGCTTTTTATCAATACGCCGAAAGTTACCGCAAGCGCGTACTAGATTCTTTAGAGTCTCGCCCGGAGTTGCTCGCCAATATGATGCTCGTTTACCATAGAATTGGTCAAAATCCAGTGGTCGATTATATCGTGGATCGCACTCTATTTCTGGCTGCACGTGAAGCTCTTGAACGCACCTATCCCGGTAGCCCAGATGTTGCCGCCTTTGGCCTCTGGGTGGATGAATTTGAGGAATCGTACCAATTTTCACTTGGTGTCAAACAAGCCGCAATCAAGTTCATTCCCGGTCATCCCTTCCCAGAATTTACGCTCGAGACACCCGAGGGAAAACTAGTACACCTCCCAAAACTAGGACTTGAAAACGAGATTGTCGCGGTATGGGCATCATGGTGCAACGAGTGCCGTAGAGAACTCAAAGGCTACGCACAAAACCACAGCCTAAGCAATATGACCTTGCTTTCTATTGACGGTCTCCCACAGCAGCGCAGCCCCCTAGGTGAGTGGTATGAAGCGATACAACAAGACCAGCTTCAACCCGGACGTCACCTAAGCGATCTCAAGGGCTCTCGTAGCGCTATCATTTCCACACTAGGCGTAGATGAATTACCGCTCTATTTCAAAGTAGAACAAGGAATCATCACTCAACGCGTCTCAAGCTTAGTAGACCTAGACTAGCAACGATCTGCTATTTTTTCTGATCCAGTACGATACGGATGTGGGCAAGATGGTGCTGGCAATGCCACGCGTACATTTGAACGCTCTCGCCCATAGTATAGGTGCGCTCATCTTCCATGTGGTAGTATTTCTTCTCCCAACCGCTTTCAGTAATGCCGTTCAAAAAGCTTACCCATTTCTCATGGAGGCTTGCTAAAAGAATTACACTCAAGAATGGATCTGCGGAATAGTCTGGAAGAACAGCATAGATGTTCTGAGGATATCCCGGAACCTTAGGTGTTTCACCCGAGGTTACCGCTAACCGTTGACGGTTGAATCCGTTCATGTGCGAATCTGCGAGGTGGTGTACGACTTGACGAATGGTCCAACCGCCTTCGCGGTACGGCGTATCCCACTGCTCCTCCGTTAATGCCTTTGCATATTCCATCAGTTGCTTCGGCATACGTCCGATAACGGCAATACAACCTTCTATTCGCTCATCACCCGGTTTTTCCTCGATCGTTGCCTTACCGATCGGGTACTTCAAAAATTCTAAATCCATAGCGTAAAGATACCCCCCTTTAGGGCTGCTGTCCAAGTGGGAGTTGCGCAAAAAAAAAGCGCCCTACCTCAAGGTTGAGGCAGGGCGCTAATGGATCTATCAATATCGCTTATTAGTGCGCGATGATAAGTCTAGTGTAGCTGTCAGATTTGCCTTGTACGCCGATCACGTACATGCCATTCGACAATGCGCTTACGTTTAGTTTGATCTGCTGCACACCATTGTCTGCAACGTTAATTGACTTCGCGAGCACTGTGCGTCCGTTCAGGTCAATCACCTCAACCGTATAGTCACCAGCATTTACATCCAACTCTAGTGTCGTGAAGTCTTGTGCTGGGTTCGGGAACAACTTCATACTAGAAGCTGCATCGCTTTCCAAGCTCGCTTCATCGATACCGATGCTACGCGTACTCATCAAGCTTCCTGTTGCAAATGTACCACGTCCGAACGTACCTGCGAAGATATCGCCTTCCATAACGGCGTTGTCTGCGGTACTGCTCTTGTTGGTACGGTACTGCTTCAAGGTAAATACAGGAACACGTGCTAGACCGCTGTTATCAGCTCCCCAGTTCGGCATCGTAGCATTGATGTTGTCCGTGCTGAATATACCGTATTCCGTTCCGATGATTGCGTTAGCTGCATCGCCTTTATCAAAGGTCGCAGCATATACTGGGAAGTTTCCTAAGTTGCCGTCTTTGACGATAAAGTTTGGTGAAGCATCTGTTGCGTTTCCACTGTAGTACACGAAGTTCGAGTTCCCGTAGTTACCCAAGGTAACCAAGACACGGTCGTTGTTGTTAGGATCGACTGCAATACTCGTCACGTTGCGACCAGAGATAGTTTGTACCAAATCAACCTGTACAGCGGTCGCACCACTGTCTAGATCGGCCGTCTTGTAAGAACGAGCTGCGTTCAATCCAGCAATACGGTAGATGCGTCCGCTTTCTGTACCGACCCATGCGTAGTTACCATCAGCACTAACTTCTACTGCTTGTGCAGAACCTACGATGTTGGCTAGTTTGTACCATGTGGGAACGTCCGAGAAGTCTAACGCACCACGCGTCATCCATACTGAACCGCTGAAACCTACAATAAACATGCTGCTTACTGGATCCTGTACGGTAACACTGTCGCCTTTCGCCAAAGCATTGCCAAGTGTGTATTTGAACGGCAGACCGTTCGTATTCGAACCGAGTGTTAGCTCTGCACCATTCGGGTAGCTCACATCTACTGTAGCAACAATCTCTACGGCAGGTACAGCGTCAAACTCTACTGTGAAGTCACCAGTGGATGCGTCAAATATCCCCGTACCGTTACCCGTAAGGTTACCCGATGCATCTGAAGTCACAGCCATCGTTCCACTCGTGATTTTGAACGTAGAAGCGTCCATAATCGCACTTTCTTGAAGCGGCTTGATGTTTGAGCTGAAAGAATCTTGCCCCGCAGAAGCAAAACCTAAGGAACGAATCGCCGGGATTGCTTTGAATAACACAGAGTCTGTACTGTTTAAATCAGCGCTGTTTTCATAGAGGTAGAATGGTGTCATCCAAGTACCTACTCCATTCGCTGAACGATCGTCCCAGAATGAAGAGAACGTTTGACCTGTATTTTCACTGCGACCGATACGACCTCCTTGGTATTCTGTAAAATAAATTTTCGGTACTAACCATGATACGGCTGAGTAACCACCGTCGCCAGAGAAATTATCTACTGGTCCCAAAGAACGTCCTGTATTCGGGGTATTTCCAGAACCGTCCATGACGAAACTTCCGTTATCCTGTGTACCACCTACTACGTAACGATCTGCAGAAATTCCTATGTTATAAAATTGCGTAGTCGCGTAATTCTTGTTTAAGGTCGTCCACGTGTTTCCTCCATCGCGAGAGAAGAAGATACCTCCATCATTCACAATGTATACCTTTTGATCGTCTGTCGGATGCCAAACAACATCATGCTGATCTGCGTGAATGTTATACGGTCCAAAACCATTTACTTGGTTCCATCCTTGACCTTGTTCCCAATCCCAGACGGTAATTCCACCGACAATAATGCGGTTTTTGTTCGCTGCATCTACAGCAACAGCTAAATCGTATTCACCTTGACATTGTGACGAACAGAACGGATCAAAATAAGTAGATTTCTGGCCAATTTTAGACCACGTAGTTCCACCATCTGTTGAACGGTATACGCCAGAAAGCGCATTTCCAGAAGTGATGTGTACTGTATAGATGTAGTTTGCATCATTTCTCGCAGAAGCGAACATGATACGGCCTCCACTGCGTGGAAGATCTGTTGCACCCGCATTCGACTTACTCACTTCCGTCCAGTTTGCACCGCCATCTGTCGAAGTCATCGTGCGACCGCCTAAAGTTCCCCAAAGGTTACCTCCGGCATCCATGTGCATGTCCCAACACGTACCGTTAGATCCGATAGTACCTGACACAGGATTGGTCCAAGTAGCACCGCCATCTGTAGAGCGACGAATACCAGAGCTTGTCGCCATGAAGACCTTACTGTTATCGTTAGGATCCGTTACAATCGCTCCGATCGAAGAAAATGCTGAAGTTGACGAAAGCTGCGTAAACTGCGTTTCATTGGCACCTTTCTTGAACACTCCTGCTCCTGGGAATCCAGAAGAGGTAGATGCTCCATAGCCTGTGGTCCAGGTGTTGTACAACCCTTCCCCTGTTCCGTAATAGACATCACCATCTTTCGAATAGGCGATGGTCATTACTGCCAAGTTTTCCTGCTCAGGATTCACCTCTGACCAGCTTAGTCCACCGTTATCGCTGTAGTACAATCCACCACTAACGCCACCCGCATACATTTCTGTAGGGTTGGTAGGATTGATTGCAAGTCCACGGGTACGTCCTCCTCTGTTGTCCGGCCCGCGTTCTTCCCAAGTAAGCCCTAACGAGCTTTCAGGCATATTCTTTACGCTTTCAATGGCGCTTTGAATATCCTCTTGATTGATTTTTCCTGTAACCTGATTCGCACGCAGGCTGTGTAAATAGGCAGCAGCACCCGAGGCACTAGCTTCTTCTTTTACACGCGGCTGGTACGATGCGTCTTTCGACGGAATCAAGGAAATAGTGGCGGCGGTTAGCACTGTGCCTAAAAGGGCAAAACGTAATCCTGTTTTCATATATAACTGTGTAACTCTGTTTCTAATTGCTAAAAATAGTGCCTAGACGGCATTATACCAAGTGCTTTTCCGCGTGATAAGAGCTTCTTACGAGCGGTCCACTTTCTACATATCTAAAGCCCATATCAAGACCAATCTGTTTGAGTCGATCAAACACCTCAGGCTCAATAAACTCGACCACCGGCAAATGTTTGGGAGTAGGTTGAAGGTATTGACCCAATGTCAATACATCTACATCTGCACCACGAAGGTCCTTCATCGCATCGATGACTTCTTCTTCTGTCTCCCCTAACCCGAGCATAATACCACTCTTGGTTCTGTGTATACCGTTGTCCTTCAAGTATTTTAACACCATTAGTGAACGATCGAACTGGGCTTGGATACGTACTTTTCTCGTTAAACGACGAACGGTCTCCATGTTGTGACTCACGATCTCCGGGTTTGCCTCGATGATGCGGTCTACATTGTGCAACTCACCTTTGAAGTCAGGGATGAGGGTTTCCATCGTCGTGGTCGGTGAAATTCGACGAATCGCATTCACCGTTTCTGCCCAAATAATGGACCCTCCATCCGCGAGATCATCACGGTCTACCGATGTCAATACGGCGTGCTTCACTTTCATGAGTTTCACACTACGCGCTACTTTTTCCGGTTCTTCCCAATCCACCGACAGCGGACGGCCAGTAGCCACATTACAGAAACCGCACGAACGGGTACAAATGTTCCCGAGAATCATAAACGTTGCGGTCCCTTCGCCCCAACACTCGCCCATGTTCGGACAATGTCCTGATTCACAAATGGTGTGGAGCTTATATTTATCTACAAGTCCTCTTACGTTCTTGTAATTCTCGCCAGTAGGCAGCTTCACGCGCAACCATTTCGGTTTCTTGACACGCTCTTTAACCTTGGCTTTTGTTTGAATATCGGGTTGATCTACCATATCATTAAAACCTTGTTCTAGGTGGTTTGTTCACCAATTCTAACTCGTTGTTGTCCGCCACGCTTCAACGGTGTCTTCATGCACCTCCTGATGAGAAGTATGTGCGATCACTTTGCCGTCTTTGAGCATGATGAGTTGTGGACTTTCATGTCGAATACCCAGCTCTTCAGCAAGCGCCATAGACATGCTGCGATCAGCCACCACATCTATGTACAGCCACTGCTCATTCTCAATGGAGTTCACCTGATTCAAGCGGCGCATGGAAAATAAACTTACACTACACCGAGTGCTGTGCTTGTAAATAAAGGTGGTGCCTTTATAACGCAGAAAACCCGCTAATTCTTCGAAAGACTGCGGGTGTTCGAACTGAATTCCTTTCGGAGATTCGCCCTCGTTATCCTTGCTGCGTAGAAAGCTCAACATGAGAGTACGATGGACATTTTTCTGCCGTTCCACAAGAGGAAAGGGCTAAGGCCGCTACGGCTACTATCGCGATGGTAACTGCTTTTTTCATAGTGAGTTATTAAGTTGTTCGCGTACTTTGCGAATTGTAAAAATAACGCTCACAGCGCAAACATCTTACAGAATGGACACTTTCCTTTTCACAAAAGCTCCAGAGGGTTGGCACGACTTCTTTCAAGCCGAGTCTCAGAAGCCCTATTGGAAGGAGCTATCCGCCTTTGTGGAAGCGGAATACCGCCATGAAACAGTACATCCCAAAAAAGAGGAAATATTTGCCGCCTTCCACGCGGTTCGACCGGAAAAAATAAAATGCATTCTACTGGGTCAAGATCCGTACCACGGTCCGAATCAGGCTATGGGGCTGTCATTTAGCGTTAGTGAGGGCGTAAAAGTACCTCCATCTCTACGCAACATCTTTAAAGAATACAGTTCCGACTTGGATGTTGATTTGCCTTTGAGCGGAGACTTGAGACCTTGGGCGTCACAGGGTGTTTTCTTGCTGAATAGCGTATTGACCGTACGTGCTACAGAGGCAGGTTCACATGGTAAAAAGGGTTGGGAAGAATTCGTATTGAATGCCGTGCGGTTTGTTCTCGAGCGTAACGGCAATGCCGGTTTTTTGTGTTTCGGAAAACCAGCGCACCGCATTGCGCTGCAGGCGGTAGAAATTTCAGACCACTCCGATCCCGTTATTGTTTCGACGGTACACCCCTCGCCGTTGAGCGCGTACCGCGGTTTTTTCGGGTCGCGACCATTCACAACTTTTAATGCCCAACAGCAGAACAAGGGTCGAGAAATCGTACCTTGGGAATTGCCCGAAAGTGGCCAAAAACGAATGTTTTAATCGACTAAAAACAACTCCTTAGATGTCCTTAACTGAATTGATCTTTCCGATACTTAATCTGCTCTTGTTTGGCTTTCTCATTTACAAAATGAATACGAACAAAGCCGGCTTAGAAACTCCCGAAGTCTCTAACGAGGTGCCAGAATGGGCCAGTGAACAGATCTCAGAACTCAAGGCAAAGGTGTCAGAGCTGGAAGCTGAGGCCGATGAGCAGCGCGATGCATTGCAGCGCGTTCGCGTTGAGCATGCTCGTGAAAAGGCAACATTGGAAGGGGCGCTGATGAATGCCCAAGAGAAATTGGTACGCACAGAGGAATTGCATGAAAAGCAACAACTGGAAGCGCAGCAGTCTAAGTCGGAAATGAAGAATGAATTCAAAGTGTTGGCACAGTCGATTTTGGAGGAAAAATCAAGCCAATTTAAAACGACGAATTCTGAAGAATTGGATAAACTTTTGGCACCCTTCAAGCAAAAATTGGAGGATTTCGAAAAAACCGTTCGAGACAACCACGAGAAAGAAGTGAAGTCCACATCGGCTTTGATGGAGAATATCAAATCGCTCAAAGACATGAACGACAAGCTCTCGGAGGAAGCGAGCGGACTTGCCAAAGCGTTGCGAGGTGACAATAAAAAGCAAGGAAATTGGGGTGAATTTGTTCTGGAACGAGCGCTTGAGATGAGCGGATTGACCAAAGAGAAAGAGTACTTCATCCAAAACAGCGAGACCACGGAAACCGGGAAACGACTGCAACCTGATGTGATCATTCAACTCCCTGAGAACAAGAAAATTATCATTGATTCCAAGGTCAGCTTGGTCGCGTGGGACAGCCATGTCAACGCCGAGGACTCCACGGCTGCCGTCGCAAGTATGAAAGCGCTCAGCGCGAGCATTCGCACCCATATCAAAGGATTGAGCGAAAAGGATTACCCGCAATTGTACGGCACCGACACACCTGAATTTGTCCTTTTATTTATTCCGATTGAGGCCGCATTTATGGAGGCCACCAAATTTGACGGAAGTCTGTACGAGTATGCATTTTCCAATAAAATCATTCTCGTTTCGTCCTCTACGCTCCTTGCTACGCTCAAAACGATCGCTATGGCTTGGCGTCAAGAAAAACAAACGAAGAATGTTCTTGACATTGCTGAGGCTGGTGGCAAGCTTTACGATAAATTTGTAGGCTTGAGTGAGGACTTGAAGAAATTGGGCAGTCAGTTTACCACCGCCCAAAAAACCTACGATGATGCCATGAATAAAATGGTGGATGGACGAGGTAATCTCATCTCACAAGTGAACCGATTGAAAAAATTGGGCAGTAAAACGAAAAAAGAATTGGACGTAAAACTCGTAGATCAAGCAAGTCTTGGAGAGTTTTCCGACCGCAATACCGAGGAAGAATCCTCCGCATCTTAAAATTATGGCAAACGATCAACTCATTTACGGCTTACGTCCGATCATCCAAGCGGTTCAAGACGGTCAGACTATCGATAAAGTATTCCTACAAAAAGGCCTTGGCGGGACTTTGTACACACAATTAGAAGGGACACTTCGCGATGCAGGCATTGTGCCCAAGTATGTCCCGGTTGAAAAACTCAACCGTGTCACGCGTGGAAACCACCAAGGCGCCGTGGCCTATTTGAGTCCAATCGACTTTTTTGATCTCGAAGAAATCATCGCCAAAGCCTTGGATGAAAATCGCAACCCGCTCATTCTCGCTTTAGACCGCATCACCGATGTACGCAATTTTGGAGCTATCGCACGTACGGCAGACTGTTCAGGTGTAGATGCCATCGTCATCCCGAAAAACGACAGCGCCCCTGTCAGCGCAGATGCTGTTCGCACATCTACGGGTGCACTTCTCGAAGTCCCTGTTTGTAAAGTAGCCCACATGAAAGATGCCGTATTCATCGCGCAATCTTTAGGACTTAAAATCATTGCAGCCACTGAAAAATCAGAAACTAGCATGTACGAAGCGCCGCTAGGTGAACCTTGTATGCTGATCATGGGAAATGAGGAAACGGGGGTGCATAAAAGCTTGTTGCAGCTTGCTGATGCCAAAGCCTTGATTCCAATGTCGGGTCAGATCAACTCATTAAACGTAAGTGTCGCCACCGGGGTATTGCTCTACGAGGCGGTACGTCAACGTAAATCATAATCTATGAATGCACGAATTTTAGTCGGTATATTCCTTCTTACGAGTACCACACTCTGGGGTCAATTTGATTGTCAAACCACAAAATTGGCTCCGGTGGCACTGCAAAGCACCGTACCACTTGACTATAATTCTCGCAGCGATACCGCCGATCTTGTCTCCCTGAAATTGTCCCTGGATACGCGCAATTTTTCTTCGAAACAGCTCCAAGGAAAGGCAGAATATCAGATCGGTGCAAAATTGGCTTTTACAAAACTTCGGTTTGATCTTTTGGGGTACACCGTAGATAGTGTGGTCGCTCCATCTGGCGCGCTAAGCTTTAGCCAGCAAGGCGAAATTCTGACCGTGCATCAAGCGGCAACCCAAGGATCCATCTTGCACTGGACCATCTACTACAGCGGTACTACCACCAAGGACGGAAGTGGATGGGGAGGAATGCACCACGACGGCGCCTACCACTACAATCTAGGCGTTGGATTCGCTGCAAATCCTCATGTCTACGGCAGAAGCCTCTTTCCTTGCTTTGACAATTTTGTCGAGAAGACCACTCTCAAGGAAATGAACATCACAACCACAGCAGGAAAAGTTGGCGTAAGCAATGGACTCCTTACTTCAGTGGATACACTTACCACTGGAGATCTTGTTTGGCATTGGGAAGGCCAAGCTCCCCTCCCCTCCTATCTGGTCAGTCTCGCAGTAAGTGACTATTTCAAACAGTCCTGGACGCACGACGGGAAGACCTTCGAAATCTACGGTAGAGCACAAGACACCGCAAACATGCGCGCAGGGTTCGTCCATCTCAACGACATGTATGATGCGTTCGTGGATGAATTCGGCCCGTACCGCTTTGAAAAAGTTGGATACGCACTCACCATTACTGGCGCTATGGAACATGCCGGTATGATTCATTTGCCTCGAACTTTAGCCAATGCCGCCCTTCAAGGAGAAGACATCATTGCACATGAGTTGGCACACATGTGGTTTGGCAATGCCGTGACCACAAAAACCGCCGAGGACATGTGGATCAACGAAGGCTTTGCAGAATTCGGTTCCCATTTTTACGAGGAAAAGGTCTACGGAAGAGCCCAATATGTGACTACCGTTCAGCGTAATCAGGCAGTGGTATTGAAGAGTGCTGCACAAAATGACGGAGGGCACCTCGCCTTAAGCGGTGTCAACCAGGACCAAACCTATGGCACACATACCTATCAAAAAGGAGCTATGGTCGCTCACAACCTCAGAGAGTTTCTCGGAGACAGTCTATTCAGTGTCGGCGTGAAACACCTTATTGCGTCTAACACTTTTGGGAATTATGACTTCTTGACCTTTAAAGCCGCATTTGAAGCAGGAACGGGCGTCAATCTCGATACGTTCTGGAACGACTGGATCACAAGCCCAGGATACCATGGGGCCAGCGTGTACATAGATCAAAACTCGACGTCTGCTGCGTCAGCGGTAAAACCCGTTGTGATCGTTCCCTTAAGAAGTAATGTGCCGCCTTCTTCATTGGCTACAGGACATTCCACTCCGGTGCATGTGTATAAGCACAGTCCCAACTATGGATATCAAGGTAAAGTAGAACTTGGTCACCTCGGGGACTATACGCCCAATGCCTCAAACGGTACCGCTCATTCAGCCTCGATAGATCTAGGCAGTGGAACGTATTGGACGAGTGTGAACGACAGTGCTGAATCCCTAGGCACCTCAGTATACGACACCTTTACATGGTCAGAACTTTCAGGAACGAAAACTCTTCCAAATACAGGTGTCAAAGTGACCCCAAAGCCGAATACAGCAGGTATGAATGGTCAGTTTTACGTTTGGCATCACCGGACCGAAGGGATGTATAACGGCGAATACTGGGTCAGTCCACATCATTTTTACTTTATCGGCTACGAAGGCAGCCATGATCCACCCTTAGCACAGGCGACGTCACTTCCATTTGAGGTTACGCTGCGCTACAACACCAACCAGACGCAAGGAGGACTTGACTACAACCTCAAGGGTTTTGAAGGAGACAGTATGACGGTAGTTCGACTACCGGGTAGTGATGTCTTCTACGGCACACCTGTTCCAGGCACTGCGAATCAAACCGTCGGAAATTTCGGAGTCGGGAATTTAACGTTCACCCCCGATCGACTTTTTGCGCATTATCGCATTGGAAACTTAGTTCCGTTGAAACAAGACGAAAAGGAATTGGACCAGATTAAAATCTATCCGAATCCATCGAAAGGAGTGTTGAAGATTGAAGGCATTGAGAATAATGGGGCCGAAGTACAGATTTACGATGCTACCGGAAGGCGTCAACTTTCAAGTATGCTTAACCAAGATGAAGGGATTAAGACACTTGATATCAGTCATCTAAGCCCCGGATCGTACATCTTTTCGTACAAAACTTGGCAAGCCTCTTTCCAAATCGTAAAATAGCCCAACAGTAAGCGCAATGTGTTTGACTGAGGAATCCTATAGACTTCTCGAGATACATACACATTTTCCTTAACTTTTAAGAAAACATACCTTACCCATGGAGCTACAAGAATTCAGAAAATTCGCACACGACGTAAAAAACCATTTGACCGGAGCCACTCTTCAGGTTCAAGTGATGTCCATGCTCCTGAAGGACGAACATAAAGATCGCCTTACGGTCATCGCCGACGAACTCCAAAAAGCGGGTGACATGATGACTGAATTTCAACAAGCCATCAAGGAATCGCAGCGCAAAGAACGCGAAGGACAACTCGATAATTTAGATGAAATAGACCGTAAAATGGAGCAAAAGAACTCCTAAGCAGTCTACTTATTTCAAGGTAAGTAATACTGGGCAGTGATCACTACCGAGGACATCGTTCAGAATTTCACTGTCTGCAACGCGATCCATCAAAGCTGTACTGACCATAAAGTAATCTAAGCGCCAGCCTACATTTTTAGCACGAGCGCCTGCACGATAACTCCACCAGCTGTATTTTATCGTATCTGGATAAAGCTTTCTAAAGGTGTCTACAAATCCTGCATCAATCATTCTTGTCATTCCGTCGATCTCTGCTTGGGTATATCCTGGCGTTTTATTGTAATTGGACTTTGGGTTCTTGAGATCTATTGCACCATGAGCTACGTTTAAATCACCACAAATAATCACTGGTTTTTTAGCCTCCAAACCCTGGCAGTAGTTTAAAAATGCGACATCCCAGGACTGCGTTCTGTAGTCCAAGCGCTTTAAACCGCTGCTTGAGTTCGGCACATAGGTCGTTACTACATAAACATCATCGTATTCCGCGGTGATCGCTCGTCCCTCGTTATCGTGCTCTTCAATGCCGATGCCGTAGGCTACTGAAATAGGCTCCTTTTTCGAGAGGATGGCCGTTCCGCTGTACCCTTTCTTTTCCGCACTAAAAGCATAAATGTGGTACCCTTCTAAATCTTTTAGGGCTTCTTTGACTTGCTCTGGCGTTGCTTTGGTTTCTTGCAAGCCGACCACATCGCAATCTAGGCGTGTAAGATCTTCAACCAAAGTTTTACCCGCAGCGGCGCGAACGCCATTCACGTTAAAGGACAGTACTTTCATTACATATTTCTTCTATACTGACCACCCACTTTAAAGAGTGCGTCAGTGATTTGACCTATCGAACAATGCTTCGCTGCTTCCATCATTACCTCGAAGATGTTGCCATTTTGAACGGCAGCTTCTTGAAGTTTTGCTAGCATTTGTTGCGCTATTTCGGCCTTGCTCTCGTGCAAGGTTTCGAGCATCCCTATCTGGTATTCTTTTTCCTCTGAGGTTGCACGAATGACCTCAGCGGGTGTAATGGTCGGCGAACCATTTTTGTTAAGGAAGGTGTTGACACCAATAATTGGGAACTCACCGGTATGCTTGAGCATCTCATAATGTAAACTCTCCTCCTGAATCTTACCGCGCTGGTACATCGTCTCCATCGCACCTAAAACGCCACCGCGCTCCGTGATTCGATCGAATTCTTTCAATACTGCATCTTCAACAAGGTCCGTAAGCTCCTCAATGATAAAGGAACCTTGGATCGGATTTTCATTTTTCGATAAGCCCAATTCTTTATTGATGATCAACTGAATCGCCATTGCACGACGAACACTTTCCTCAGTAGGCGTCGTAATGGCCTCATCGTAGGCATTCGTATGTAGTGAATTACAATTGTCGTAAATCGCATACAACGCTTGAAGTGTCGTTCGGATATCGTTGAAGTCGATCTCTTGTGCATGCAAGCTGCGTCCCGAAGTTTGGATGTGGTATTTCAGCATTTGCGATCGTGCATCCGCTCCATACTTGTTCTTCATGGCGTTCGCCCATATACGGCGAGCTACTCGGCCAATCACCGCATATTCAGCATCGATACCGTTGCTAAAGAAGAAGCTCAGGTTCGGTGCAAACTTATTGATGTCCATACCTCTACTGAGGTAGTATTCTACGTAGGTGAAGCCATTTGCTAGCGTAAATGCAAGCTGGGTGATCGGGTTGGCCCCCGCTTCCGCAATGTGATACCCTGAAATAGACACACTGTAAAAATTACGCACCTGAGCGTCGATAAAGTACGACTGTACGTCACCCATCAATCGGAGTGCAAACTCGGTGGAGAAAATACACGTATTCTGCGCTTGGTCTTCTTTGAGAATATCGGCCTGAACGGTACCGCGAACCGTGCTCTGGGTACGCGCTTTGATCTCAGCATACACCTCAGCAGGCAACACCTCAGCCCCAGTGATTCCCAAGAGCATCAAACCCAATCCATCGTTTCCTTCTGGCAAATCGCCTTGGTAGCGTGGACGTTGTAATCCGTTATCCTCATACTTTGCTTGAAGTGCAGTTTCGACCTTAGCCTCAAGGCCCTGCTCTTTGATGTATACCTCACATTCCTGATCGATGGCCGCATTCATAAAGTAGGCGAGCAGCATCGGTGCAGGTCCGTTAATGGTCATCGAAACGGAAGTAGTCGGAGCCGTTAATCGGAAGCCAGAATACAATTTCTTAGCATCGTCCAAACAACAAATACTCACCCCAGAGTTCCCGATTTTCCCATAAATATCAGGTCGACGGTCGGGGTCATTCCCGTAAAGTGTCACCGAATCAAAGGCTGTAGACAGACGCTTCGCCGGCATGCCCAAAGAAACGTAGTGGAAGCGCTTGTTCGTACGTTCTGGACCACCTTCACCAGCAAACATGCGCGTAGGGTCCTCTCCTTCGCGTTTAAACGGATAAATCCCAGCGGTATACGGGAATTCGCCAGGTACATTTTCGGTTAAAATCCACTTTAAGATATCTCCCCAACTTCTGTATTTCGGTAAGGAAACCTTTGGTATTTCCGTATTGGACAACGTCTGGGAATGAGTCTGAATATTGATATCGCGTCCACGAACGGAGAAGGTATAGACCGGATCTTTATAACGCTTGACCGTCGCCTCCCACTGCTCGATCTTCTCCCAATGGTGCGGATTCAGATCCATTTTTATACGATCAAATGACGCCCTTAGCTGGGCGACCAATTCCTCGTCGTCCAACGTCTCCATCGAACGGTGAAGTGCATACAGCTTGTCAGCAACCTCCACCTGTTGGGCTATTTTTTCACTGTGGATACGATGATTCTCTGAAATCTCGCTCAAATAACGCGTTCGGTTGGGCGGAATGATGAAGATCTTCTCGCTCATCTCTCCAGTAATCTCATAAGAACTTTGCAAGTTCGCAGCGCTCTTTTCATTGAGCTTATCGATGATCGCTGTATACAAACTGTTCGTACCAGGGTCATTAAACTGGCTTGCGATCGTACCAAAAACGGGCATGGTATCTACATCGCTTTCCCATAAATTATGGTTGCGCTGGTATTGCTTTTTCACATCACGTAGTGCATCCAAGGCGCCACGTTTGTCAAACTTATTCAAGGCAATAAGATCCGCAAAGTCCAGCATATCGATCTTCTCAAGCTGTGTTGCAGCCCCGTATTCCGGAGTCATCACATATAAAGATGCATCACTGTGGTCTAAAATTTCCGTATCACTTTGACCAATTCCCGAAGTCTCCAAAATGATCAAATCGAAACCGGCAATCTTCAAGATGTCTAGTGCCTTCTGCACGTGAGCACTCAATGCAAGATTGCTTTGACGAGTGGCTAAAGAGCGCATAAACACATTGCCGTGCTTGATCGCGTTCATACGAATACGGTCACCTAAAAGGGCCCCACCAGTCTTGCGCTTCGAAGGATCCACGGATACGACCGCAAGACGTTTTTCAGGAAAATCGATAGTAAATCTGCGAACGAGTTCATCGACCATAGAGCTCTTTCCTGCTCCACCGGTACCTGTGATTCCAAGAATAGGCGTTTGAATGGCATTTGCACGTTCAGCAACTTCTTTAAGCGCGGTCTCGTGTTTGTCACCACAGTTTTCTGCCGCAGAAATCCAGCGTGCGATTTCCGGGTTCTCAGCATTGGGTAGTGCATCCAAAACTCCAGGCAACTCTTCACCAACAAGGTAGTCGCTTTGCTGAACGAGGTCATTGATCATGCCCTGCAATCCCATTTTACGGCCATCATCGGGATGATAGATTCGTGTAATTCCGTACGCGTGTAATTCTTCAATCTCTTCCGGTAAAATAGTACCGCCACCTCCACCGAAAATGCGGATGTGTCCGGCCCCTTTTTCTTGCAAGAGGTCGTACATGTATTTAAAATACTCCAAATGCCCGCCTTGGTAACTGGTCATGGCAATGGCGTTTGCATCCTCTTGAATGGCCGTATTTACCACCTCTTCTACGGAGCGATCATGGCCGAGATGAATCACCTCGCAACCGGTGCTTTGAATGATGCGTCGCATGATGTTGATTGCGGCGTCATGCCCATCAAATAATGAGGCTGCGGTTACGATTCTAACTTTATGTTGTGGAATGTACGGTGCTGGGTTTTCCATGTTTCTGTGATGTATTTGGTCCCTCAAAGATAGGATAGAATCTCTCAATGAATGGTTTTGCTACCTTTGAAGCAAACCGATTTTTATGCAGGCCTTGAAGTCTCCTTTATTTTACCTCCCTATCATTGTCCTTGTCGCTATCAATAGTGCTGCAATGGATATTGGCCTTTGGCTGAGAATGAGCGTTTTGGGCGCCTACGGTGCAGGACTTACCGCATGGTATTGGAAATCCATCGAAGCAAAATTCACTCCCATCCTACTCTTTGCATTAGGACTTCTGCTTTGGCCGTTATTGAACTTTTCAAACGTGCCAGCGCCGAGCGAATGGTGGGGACATATGGCACGTATTAGTGTATTATTTAGCATTCTGTTAGGGAGTAGTGCAGCGTTTAACAAAGACCAAGAGGGAAGCTTTGCCGCTCTCAAGATCGGTGGACAGCTGGCTGTATTATTGGCTTCGGTAAGCCTTGTTCCTTCGCTTGTGGAGGCCTACCAAGCGGAGAACATTTACCTGGCGAAAGGCAGCCTGTTCACTCATAAAAACTATGCAGCAGCGACTCTTTTGATGCTGTTGCCCTTAGGACTACTGCCCCATGTCAATGGATCAAAATCACTTGATATTGCGGGTACTGCAGCTATGATTCTCGGCTTGCTAGTGGTCGTATTCTTGCGCACTCGCGGGGTATGGATGGCTGCGATTGTGATGGTCGTGGTTTCGCTGGCCTATTATGGGTTGTTGAAACGTAAGGCGAACTTGAGAAGTAACCTTATCGTATTCGGAGTTTTGGCTGTGGGGCTTTTGGCGGCAATTGGTTTAGGAGGCCAGGAAAAAATATTCAACAGCAGCACCATACAAACGCGTTTACACTATTGGAATGCGTCCTGGGAAATGTTTGTGGACCACCCCATCACAGGAGTTGGCGCTGGACAATGGAAGATTTTCTACCCTTCCACCGGTCTTGCGGGAACGAATGAAGCGGTGATGAATGGGAGTACAGCTATTTTACGTCCCCACAACGATGTACTATGGATGCTCAGCGAAACGGGGATTGGCGCGCTATTTTTCATTGCATTACTCGCGGGCGGTTTCTTCATCAGCATTCGTAAAGGAGGCCAACTCCCTCTTGCCCTTATCCTAGTCGCCTTTACGGTGTACGGATTCGCCGAATTCCCATTGGAACGTGCCACCATGCTACTTCCACTAGGACTTGCACTAGGCTATGCACATTCAAGGAGTACGGCGCTGCTCCAACTGCCAAGCGCCGCTATTGGAGGCTTAGCTGTAATCCTGGGCGTATTTGGCGCCTATGTCAGTAACGCACGAAATGCGGGTGAAGTGAAGGCCCAAGATGTGCTCACCGCGTACGGTAGACAACAGGCTCCCGCAATGGTCAAAGCAGCTAGAAGGGCGGAGAGCTCGTGGTTTGAGATGGACATTTACAACAACCCCATAGCATATTTTGAGGGGCTGGGGCAGTTGCAACAAGGCGGACAACGTCCCAGTAAAAAACAGCTCAATGCTGCGCTAAATACGCTGGAACGTGCACGCGAGATTCACCCTTACCATATGCTGACGATGAATCAAATGGCACAGGTGCATCGTATGAAGGGGCAGGTAAAATTGGCCAGGGATTTGTACAAAGAAGTCGTCACGATGAGTCCTCACAATACCACTGCGCTGCTTGGATTGATGGAAAGCGAACGAACGTTGGGCAATGTTTATGGAGCGATGGATGCACTGGTTGACATCAGTCCTAAATACAATTTCCAGAATTTACCGGGCTACCGACCAGAAGCGTTGAAAACCCTCCAAGCCTTCGCAAGGATAGAACAACCGCGCAATGCAACTCGGAAGTTGCACGAACAATTGAATGCAGCCTCTCCGAGTAAAATGTGGCAGATTTGGACCGAATTCCGTCAAATTCACCACAAAAAGTAAAGTTTTTGTGAATTTTCGGACGTTTTTGTCGAACCCTAGGAAATTAAACTACCTTTATACTATGCAAAAGCAGTACAACCATAACGCAATGATCAATAACCGCATGAATATGTGGAAGGGTTGCTATTATACTACTGTGAAGGCTTAAACGAAAGATAGACAACCAAAAAATATACAAAGCGCCTTCACACTATGTGAGGGCGCTTTTTTTATACCCCAGCATGAAAAATTTCTTTACTACCGTACGCAAAGCAGGCCCGTTACGAACTAGATATGAGGTAGGTATTGATCAGGACATGGTCGATGCTCAGGGTGAACTTACACTCTGGAAGCTCATGGATACGATGAACGAGATCAAGTCGAATCGCATACAAGCGCTTAAGCTGAACGAGCGCTACAGTGAGGCGATCAAGAACATCGACCTGAAGTTGTACGAAAATGCCTCGCTCGGTGATGCACTATTGATCGAAAGCAGTTTTGCCGCAAAGGGTAAAAAGGAAATTGATCTCAAAGTTTATGTAAGCAAACGTGAAAAGGGGAAGCCCGCTCGACGTGTTTGTAAAGCTGTATACACCTTAGCCGTAAAAGCCAATTAACCAAAGCCACCCGCAACGACGTGTTGATTTTGAGTGTTTGTTGTTGTTAGCGATACCCGTTGCAGGTGAAACCTGGAGTTCTGTACCCCTGAACTTCAAAAAAGCCCAGTCCCTCTAACGAAGAACTGGGCTTTTTAATAGATATAAATCCCGCTGTTAGCCTTGCTTCAAGGCGACTAGACGTTCTTGTATGATTTCAATCTTACTCTGTGCGTCTGCTGCTTTTTTACGTTCGGAAGCCACCACCGCATCGGGTGCATTACTCACAAAACGCTCATTGCTGAGTTTCTTTTGAACCGATTTCAAGAAGCCTTCATTGTACGAAAGTTCCTCTTCAAGTTTTACGATCTCCTCCTCCACATTTACGAATGCATCTGCTGGAATGGTGAAGTTGATACCGCCAGCAACAAAGCTAAATGCGGATTTATCGATGGCATCCACCTCTATAATCGCTTCCACATTGGCCAATTTCTTGATCAATGCATCGAAACCAGCATTGTGCGTCGTCCCTTTCTCAATTTCTACGGTCAAGACCTCTTTCGGGGCAATGCCGTTCTCGTTGCGAACCGTGCGAATGCCTCCGACTACTGCGGCGAACTGAGCGAATTGGTCCAAAATGGCCTGGTCTTCAATCTGCTTCGTCGGCCAAGCAGCAAAGTTTATGGTCTCCCCTTCTTTGCGCTCCGCCAAGTTTTGCCACAACTCTTCAGTGATAAATGGCATGAACGGATGCATGATCTCTAACAACGTATTGAAAATCTCTTTGGTCGCACCGAGCGCTTCTGACGAAATCTGCTCGCCCTTCAGCGGCTTCACCATCTCCAAATACCAGGAACAGAAATCATCCCAAACCAGCTTGTAGGTGGTCATCAGCGCCTCAGACAAACGGTATTTCTCGAAACTCACATTGAGCTCGAGCAACGCTTCACCGATACGATTGGTCATCCAATCCACGCTGAGCTTTTCTGAAGCACTCATCGCCTCTTGTTTCGGTTCCCACATACCCACCAGACGGAAGGCGTTCCAAACCTTATTAGCGAAGAAGGAGCCTTGAGAACACAAATCCTCATCAAACAGAAGATCATTCCCCGCAGGTGCAGTCATTAGCATTCCCACGCGAACCCCATCGGCACCGTACTTTTCGATCAAATCTAACGGATCCGGACTATTGCCGAGTGACTTGGACATCTTACGACGCTTCTTGTCACGGACCATACCGGTAAAGTATACATCCTTAAATGGACGCTTTCCTTTAAACTCATACCCTGCCATAATCATACGTGCCACCCAGAAGAAGATGATGTCCTGTCCCGTAACTAACGTATTGGTCGGATAGAAATAGTCCTCTTCTTCCTTGTTGCCAGCAAACACACTATACGGCCATAACCATGAGCTGAACCACGTATCCATCACATCTTCGTCCTGACGCACATCTTCTGTACCCAAGGCTGCAATGGCTTCTTCACGTGTTTTACAAACCGTTACATTACCCGCGTTATCGTACCAAGCAGGAATGCGATGTCCCCACCAAAGCTGACGAGATACACACCAATCTTTGATGTTTTCCATCCAATACAGGTAAGTTTTTTCCGCGTGTGGCGGATGCAAGGTGATGTCTTTCTCCTTCACTCCATCTATTGCTGGCTGTGCCAATTCTGACATCTTCAAAAACCATTGCATCGAAAGCTTCGGCTCGATCACTGCATCTGTACGTTCACTACGACCTACTTTGTTGCGCAGATCCTTGGTCTCTACCAATAAGCCTGCTTCTTCTAATGCTTTGGCTACTTTTTTACGTGCATCGAACCTATCCAAACCTTGGAATTCACCTCCGTGCTCGTTCAACGCAGCGTGGTCGTCAAAAATATCGATCACCTCAAGCTCGTATTTTTCACCGAGCATATTGTCGTTCTGATCGTGCGCTGGAGTGACTTTTAATGCACCCGTACCGAACTCTATGTCTACGTAATCGTCTGCAATAATGGGTACCGCTCGTCCTACCAATGGCACGATCACTTTCTTTCCGTGCAAATGCTTGTAGCGATCATCTTCTGGATTCACACAAACTGCCGTATCCCCAAAAATGGTTTCAGGACGTGTGGTCGCCACCTGCAAGGACTCTTCACTTCCCTCCACTTGGTAGGTCATGTAATAAAGTCGGCTGTTCTCTTCTTTGTGAATCACTTCCTCGTCGGACACCGCTGTTTGGGCCACTGGATCCCAATTCACCATGCGTAAACCGCGGTAAATCATGCCCTTTTCGTGCAAGTCGATGAACACATCGATCACCTGCTCAGAGCGTTTGTCATCCAAGGTAAATGCCGTACGGTCCCAGTCACATGAAGCGCCCAAATGGCGCAACTGCTTGAGAATAATCCCACCGTACTCATCGGTCCAATCCCAAGCGTGTTTCAAAAACTCATCGCGCGAGAGATCCGATTTTTTAATCCCTTGCTCGCGCAAACGCTTCACCACTTTAGCTTCCGTTGCGATCGACGCGTGATCTGTACCGGGTACCCAACAAGCGTTAAGTCCGAGCATGCGCGCACGACGAATCAGTACATCCTGAACCGTATTGTTCAACATGTGGCCCATGTGCAAAACACCCGTAACATTAGGCGGCGGGATCACAATAGTGTACGGCTCCTTCTCGCTGACCTCAGCATGAAAGTATTTGGCATCAAGCCAATTCTGGTACCACTTCGCTTCTATTTCACCTGGGGTGTATTTCCCTATCTCGCGCATCGTTGCAATGATTGATTAAAACGCAAAAATACAAGCCTTCCCTCACTCAGCGAACCCTATCGCTAAGAGATTGTTAATTTCCTTTGAATCGGAAAATCTTCGATATACTTTTGAAAGACTAGAAAACTAAAAAGAACATGAAAAAATTCATCTTAACACTAGCCGTGGCGCTATTCGGATTTACGGCTTACGCGCAAGAAGCTGAATCAGGAGCAAGAATTAACTTTGCAGAGAAAGTGATCAACTACGGTAAGATCGACAAGGGTGCGAACGGTACTCGTGTATTTACATTCAAAAACGAAGGTACTGAGCCGTTAGTTTTGAATTCTGTTCGTGCATCTTGTGGTTGTACCACGCCAAAGTGGACACGTGAGCCAATCGCTCCAGGAGAAGAAGGTGAAATCAACGTAAAATATGACACGAACCGCATCGGTAACTTCCACAAAACCGTTACTGTTCAGTCCAATGCATCCAACAAAACGGTTGTTTTAACCATCAAAGGACAGGTATTGAATCCTGCAGCCCAGAATACTACGCCTACTAAAAAAGGCGGTAGTGTGATCGCGAAGTAAGCGAAGACACTTTTAGCGAACTATTTAAGAAAAGCCCCGTATTTTTGCGGGGCTTTTTTAGTCACATACCCACGTACAACATATGCCAACGATCTCAAAAAAGGGGCAACGCATGCCGTCTAGCCCGATTCGCAAATTGGTCCCATTCGCAGAACAAGCAGAGGCGAAGGGAAATTCTGTTTACTATTTGAACATCGGGCAACCGGACATACAGACGCCTATTGAGGCACAAGAAGCTATCAAAACAGCGGATGTACCTGTGCTCGCCTACAGCCACAGCGCTGGCTTTCAGTCGCTCAGAGAGGGGCTTGTTCGTTACTACAATGGCAAACAACTGCCCGTTGCACTCGAGGATATTATAGTCACTACCGGGGGCTCAGAAGCGTTGTTATTTACCTTCGGCTCTGCTATGGATGAAGGCGATGAGCTTATTATTCCGGAACCGTTTTATGCCAACTACAACGGATTCGCTACGGCGAGTGGCGTAACGGTCGTGCCTGTAGAAGCTACCATAGAAAATGGATTCGCCTTGCCGCCGATCAGCGCATTTGAAGCCGCAATAACCGAGCGCACGAAAGGTATCCTGATTTGTAATCCGGGCAACCCCACGGGCTATTTGTACAGCAAAGAGGAGTTAGAGCAGTTGAAGGAATTGGTCATTAAGCACGATTTGTATTTGATTGCCGACGAAGTGTACCGTGAATTCACGTATGACGACGCCGTTCATCACAGTGTCTTGAGCATGGAAGGCTTAGAGGAACATGCGATTGTTGTCGACAGCTTCTCAAAACGCTACAGCATGTGTGGTGCTAGAATCGGTTGTTTGGTCAGCAAGAATACTGCATTTATGGCCGCTGCAATGAAGTTTGCTCAGGCGCGTCTCTCCCCTCCTACCTACGCTCAGATAGCGAGTGAAGCGGCTTTAAAAACACCGCAAAGCTATTTTGATCAGGTGAATGAGGAATATGTCGAACGTCGGAACGTACTTGTCGACGGACTTAACAGCATTGAAGGCGTATTTTGTCCAAAGCCTAAGGGCGCTTTTTATGCCGTCGCATCCTTCCCAGTGAAGAGCACTGAGCATTTTGCAGAGTGGCTACTGAGCGAGTTCGATCATGAAGGCAAAACACTCATGATGGCACCTGCGGCGGGCTTTTACGCGAAACCAGAATTGGGCGCACAACAAGCACGTCTCGCTTACGTTTTGAATGTAGAAGCACTCAAAGACTGCGTTGAAATATTGCGCGAGGCGCTAAAAGTGTATCCATACACCACCCGTTAATTAGAAAGCGAAACACTAGTGATTGTACAAATCAACCATAGCCTAAAGCATCTCAATACTTTTGGCATCGACCAAAAAGCTTCCAGACTTATCTGGGCACATAGCGCGGACGAAATTCTGCATTATGTGAAGCACCACGGCGCGCCGAAACTCGTACTGGGCGGCGGTTCGAATATGTTGCTGACTAAGGATGTGGAAGGCGATGTACTCAAAGTGGATGTGCACGGAAGAAAAGTGGTTTTCGAAGACGACGATACCGTACATATTCGTTTGGGAGCTGGAGAGAATTGGCACGATGTGGTTTTATGGACCCTCGATCAAGGGCTTGGCGGCTTGGAAAATCTGAGCTTAATTCCTGGTAACTGCGGTACTGCGCCCGTTCAAAACATCGGCGCTTATGGCGTAGAGCTTAAGGATGTCTTCGTTCAGTGCGAGGGCGTTCGTATCGATACTGGTGAGCACTTTAGTTTGACAAAAGACGAGGTCCAATTCGGATACCGCGACAGCCTATTCAAACGCGAGTGGAAAGGCAAGGCCATCATTACCCGCGTCACCCTAGCGCTGTCCAAACGCAACCACAAACGCAACACCGGGTACGGTGCGATACAGGAAGAACTAGAGAAGTTGGGCATTACAGAACCCACTCCTAGCCAGATCAGTGATGCCGTGATTGCCATTCGAAAAAGCAAATTGCCGGATCCAAAAGAGATTGGAAACAGCGGGTCCTTTTTCAAAAACCCCGTCGTGGACGAAGAAACTGCACAGGCATTGAAGCTGCGTTACGAGGATCTACCTACCTACGCGGTAGAAGGAGGTGTAAAAATTGCTGCAGGATGGCTCATCGATAAAGCGGGATGGAAAGGACACCGAGAAGGCGACGCGGGCGTACACGCAAAACAGGCACTGGTTCTGGTCAACTACGGAGGGGCCACTGGAAGTCAAGTCTATGCACTCGCAGAACACATCATGGATGATGTCCACCAGAAGTTTGGAATTCGCTTGGAGGCAGAAGTCAACTTAATATGAGCAACAAAACAGTAGCATTCCATACGTTAGGCTGTAAACTGAATTTTGCAGAAACCTCAACGATCGCCAAAGAATTCCGTGAGAGCGGTTTCGAGCGTGTCGAATTTTCTCAAGCTGCTGACGTCTATGTTATTAACACGTGCTCAGTAACGGAAAATGCGGACCGCGAATGTCGCAATATTGTCGGCCGTGCGCTTCGTGCTAATCCAGACGGATTCGTCGTTATCGTAGGTTGTTACGCACAGCTTAAGCCCGAACAAATCATGCAAATGCCAGGCGTTGATCTGGTTTTAGGCGCGACTGAAAAATTCAATGTAACCCAATTTTTAGGAGCCCTTGAAAAAGTCGACGGAGACGCGGCTATCCACAGTTGTGAAATCTCTGAGGCCAATTCCTTCGTCAGTTCCTACAGCGCTGGAGACCGAACTCGAGCCTTTTTGAAAGTACAAGACGGTTGTGACTATAAATGCACTTACTGCACCATCCCACTTGCACGCGGTATTTCTCGCTCCGATACTTTGGAGAACGTCGTGAAAAATGCTCAGGAAATTGCCGCTAAGGGAATTCCCGAAATCGTGCTAACCGGTGTAAATGTGGGGGATTACGGAAAAGGCGAATTTGGAAACAAAAAACACGAGAACACCTTCATGGAGCTCGTAGAAGCACTCGATCAAAACGTTCCCGTAGCACGTATGCGCATCTCGTCGATCGAACCCAACCTTCTGCGTGATGAGATCATCGCTTTCACGGGTAGCTCTAAAAAATTCGTACCACACTTTCACCTGCCCCTACAGAGCGGGAGTGACGACATTTTGAAAAAAATGAAACGCCGCTACATGACCGCTCTTTACCGCAAACGTGTAGCTGCCATCAAAGCTGCGAACGCAGATGCATGTATTGGTGTCGATGTCATTGTTGGTTTCCCAGGTGAGACGGAAGAACACTTTCTGGAAACCTATAATTTCCTGAATGAATTGGACATCAGCTACCTCCACGTCTTCACTTACAGCGAACGAGCAAATACGCCCGCCGCAGAAATGGAGGGTGTTGTTCCTATCCCTGAGCGTAAAAGGCGCAATAAAATGCTTCGAATTCTCAGTGAAAAGAAAAAACGAGCATTCTACGAAAGTCAGCTTGGAAAATCACGCCCAGTACTTTTTGAAGGAGAGAACAAAGAAGGCTACATGCTAGGCTACACGGACAATTACGTTCGCGTGAAAACGTTTTGGAACCCGGAATGGGCGAACCAAACGAAAACAATGCAATTAAAAGAATTGAATGGTGAGGGATTTGTTACCTTAGGGAAACTAAACGCCGCCAAAAATGCCACTGATTTTTCTAGAATATAAGCCGCTCTGCAGTGAACGTGAGTTCACGCGCTTTTGGGAGTTCATCTCAGAAGGTCAAAAAAACGACGGTACGATCCACGAAAGCCGCCTTTTCAAAATTCGAGAAGGACTCTTCTTAGGGATGATTCACTTTGATCCGAAAAACCGAGAAGAAATCATGGCCATCTATGGCGATACCGGACAAGAAGGCACTAATCTAAAGTCCTTGTGCAAGTCCATCCGAATGAAATACAACACCAAAGAACTTATATGATCGACCTTAAAGACCTGACTTCCAAAGTAGCTGACATAGCGAAAGAAGCAGGAACTTATCTTCGAGAAAGCCAGTCTACTTTTAATACCGATACCATCACCTCTAAGTCCTTAAATGCCCTGGTGAGCGAAGTGGATCAAAATACAGAACGCCTGCTCGTAGAACGCTTAAGCGCTCTACTTCCTGAAGCTGGATTCCTTACCGAAGAAGAAACCACCACCCAAGATCTCAATAAAGAATATACCTGGGTGATTGATCCCTTAGACGGCACGACGAACTTTTTGCACGGCTTGCCTATTTACAGCGTTTCACTAGCATTGTTACGCGGCGACTGGCCCGTTATTGGCATCGTTTATGAAGTCGGCTTACAGGAATGCTTTACTGCATACAAAGATGGCGGTGCCTATTTAAACGGTCTACCCATACATACAAGTCGTTCCGAGCGTCTTGAGGATACTCTTTTAGCCACAGGATTCCCGTATTACAATTTTTCCAAGCTCCAAGGTTTCCAAGACACCTTAGCACATTTTTACCAGCACACTCGGGGTGTTCGTCGCATCGGGACGGCAGCAGTTGACCTTGCCTATACAGCGGCAGGAAGATTCGACGGATATTTTGAGTACGGCCTCAGCCCTTGGGATGTTGCTGCAGGCGTCCTTTTGGTACGCGAAGCCGGTGGATCCGTTACCAATTTTAATAACCATACCACCCCCGTGCCTTCTGAAAGCATAATCGCCGCGAACAAAAGCATCCATGGCCTTGTTTTCGAGGTAGTAGAAAAGAACATGGGCAATGCGAGCACCTAGAGTATGGGTCTTACCGGGAATGGGAGCTGATTCGAGAATTTTTCGAAACATCGAATTCCCTTGGGCAGCAACTTTTTTAGAATGGATCACTCCTCTCGACGACGAGACGCTCGAGGCGTATGCTGAGCGTATGCTCTCGGACTACGATATCCAACCTCAAGACCTCATCTTCGGGTACAGTTTTGGCGGTATCGTTGCTCAGCAATGGGCTACAAAGCATCCCGTGCAACGTATAGTATTGCTCAACAGCTTGCATCACGAAGCACAAATTCGACCACTATTTCGCCGACTGGCAAAGACCAATGTTCTCTCTTGGGCACCCAAGGGTTTCATCCGTGGTTTGATCTTCTTCATGGCGCGCCTAAACAGCAAACCGAGTCGACATCTTGATCTTATCCTAGAGGTCATGGAACAATTCGACTGCGATTACTACCGTTGGGTTTTGGACAAGGTTTTGGCTTGGTCTGCAGACGCGCCAAAATGTCCGGTAGATTTCATTCAAGGTGAATTCGACCCCGTTTTTCCGGTTTTCGAAACCTCCCGTGAACGCACTTGGATCTTAAAGGGTGCCACGCACATGAGTTTTCAAACACATAGTCAAGAAATTTCGGCGCTACTGAAAGAAAAAGTAGATCCCGTCCTGATATAGCGATATCCTGCTATTTTTGGGACATGAAATTGATTCCTACACACCTTCCTGGCCTATTCATTATCGAACCTCGCGTTTTTGGCGATCACCGTGGCTATTTTTTCGAGAGCTACAGCAAAGCCATTTTTGAGCAAGCCGGCATCGAAGCTGAATTTGTTCAAGACAATGAGAGTTTCTCGAGCGCCGGGGTTGTGCGTGGTTTGCATTTTCAGGCACCTGATAAGGCACAAGGAAAATTGGTCCGTGTGCAAAAGGGCAAAGTGCTAGATGTTGCGGTAGACATCCGTAAAGGATCGCCGACCTACGGATCACATTTCAGTATCGAACTTAGCGGGGAAAACAAAAAGATGTTGTGGATTCCACCAGGTTTTGCGCACGGATTTGCAACGCTCGAGGACGGCACTGTTTTCCTATACAAATGCACCGACACCTACAGTCCGGAGCATGAAGGAAGCATTTTATGGAACGATTCAACATTGGGGATAGATTGGCAAGTAAAGTCGCCGAAACTCAGTGAAAAAGACCAAAAGGGACCTAACTTTGTAGAGTTTGATTCTCCTTTTGTCTATGAGCCGTAAGATTCTATATCCTTCCCTTATTGCAGCGAGCCTCGTTGCCCTTACCTTCTTTTTCACCTCCGCCGAGAGCGATGTGGACCACCCGGTCGAAGCGCGCCCTTCGGTAGTCAAACCGTTTGAATTGCCTAGTACGCTCACTATAGCAGGAGAGCCTATGCCCCTTGACGATCTCGATGTGGCAGAACGGTTGGATCGTGAGATTCTCGTCAACACCTACTGGCAGAGCAATAACCTACTCATGCTCAAGCGCAGTAGCAAGTGGTTTCCGCTGATCGAACGCATCCTTCGCGAAGAAGGAATTCCTGACGATTTCAAATACCTCGCACTGATCGAAAGTGGTCTTCAAAATATTGTAAGCCCGGCCGGTGCAGCGGGTCCGTGGCAGATCATGAAGGCAACGGGCAAAGAGCAGGGATTAGAAATTGACAATGAGATCGACGAGCGCTACCACATGGAAAAAGCCACTCGCGTCGCTTGTGCCTACTTAAAAGAAGCACACGAGCGATTGGGCAGCTGGACCCTAGCCGCCGCCGCATACAACATGGGCATGTCCGGTACAGCACGACGCTTGGAAGAACAAAAAGTGGACTCCTATTACCATCTACGCTTGAACCCTGAAACCGCTCGTTACGTGTACCGCATCGCTGCAGTGAAATACATTCATGAGCACTTGGAAGACTTTGGATACGTCTACCACCCGACCGCTGGGTATTCCTTGCCTGAATTTGACACAGTTCCCGTATCCGGGCGTGTAGAAAATTGGATTGACTGGGCCTTAGCACACGGGACCAATTATAAACTGCTTCGTACCTACAATCCTTGGATTCGAGGAACGAAAAACACGAACAGCTCAAACAAAACCTATCACATTTTGGTTCCCAAGAAGTAATGAGCGAACAAATAGAAGTATACGGTGCCAAGGCGCACAACTTGCGAAATATAGATGTCAACATCCCTCGCAATTCTTTAGTGGTCATCACCGGACTAAGTGGCTCTGGAAAGAGTTCTTTAGCCTTTAACACCATCTATGCCGAAGGTCAAAGGCGCTACATGGAAACCTTCAGCGCTTACGCCCGCCAATTTCTCGGTAGCATGGAACGTCCTGAAGTAGACAAGATCGAAGGACTTTCACCGGTAATTGCGATCGAACAGAAGACCACCTCGCGAAACCCACGCTCTACGGTAGGTACCGTCACTGAACTCAGTGACTTTTTGCGACTGCTATTTGCTCGAGGCTCCACCGCCTACAGTTATAAAACTGGGGAGGAAATGATCTCTTATACCGACGGGCAGATCGTTGAATTGATCTGCGAACGTTTCGTGGGCCGCAGAATCGCGGTGCTCGCTCCTGTGGTTCGCGCACGTAAGGGGCATTACCGCGAACTCTTCGAACAGATTGTCAGAATGGGCTTTGTTCGGGCAAGAGTGGACGGGAAAATCGTCGAAATCAGTTCAGGCTTTCGAGTAGATCGCTATAAAACCCACGACATCGAAATAGTTGTCGACCGCATTCGCGTAGCAGCTACTTCAGAAAATAGAATAAGCCAAAGCGTCGAGACCGCGATGAGTCATGGAAAAGGCACTATTGCCGTGATTGACTTGGATACCGAGGAAATCGCTTATTTCTCACGTCAGCTCATGTGTCCTACTTCAGGCATCGCCTACCAAGAACCAGAGCCGAATACGTTCTCCTTTAACAGCCCTAAAGGCGCTTGTTCGACCTGTGATGGATTGGGTACGACTAAAGAAGTCAATCTCGATAAAGTCATGCCGGATCCAAGTGTCACCATTCGCAAAGGCGGTTTTGCTCCGATCGGGGAATACAAAAAGAATTGGATCTTCAACCAACTCGAAATCATCGGTCTTAAATATGGATTCTCCCTCGACACTGCTGTTGGAGAAATCCCGAAAGAAGCACTCGAGATTATTTTAAATGGAACCAGCGAAGTGATGACCATCGACCACAAAGCGATCGGTGTCACTAAGGAATATAAGGTCAATTTTGAAGGCGTCATCAACTTCATCGCTACGCAAAGCGCAGAAGCTAAAAGTCGCTCCATTCAGCGCTGGGCCGACGACTTCATGGACAACGTAGAATGCCGCAGTTGTAAAGGTGCACGTTTAAAAAAGGAAAGTCTTCATTTCAAAGTAGCCGACCGCAGCATTTCCGACGTCAGTACAATGAGCTTGATTCATTTCGACCAATGGGTGACCTCATTAAAAGACGTACTTCCGGCAAAGCAATGGATGATCGCCGAGGAGATTGTAAAGGAATTGCATGCCCGCACAAATTTCCTACTTGATGTAGGATTGGGATATCTAAACCTGAACCGCAGTGCAAGGAGTCTGAGTGGTGGTGAAGCGCAGCGAATTCGATTAGCTACACAGATCGGCTCTCAGCTCGTGAATGTCTTGTACATCCTTGATGAACCTTCGATCGGTTTGCATCAACGCGACAATGCACGACTCATTGCCTCCTTGAAGCAGCTTCGCGACATTGGAAATAGCGTACTGGTCGTAGAGCACGATAAAGACATGATTGAAACTGCCGACCACATACTAGATATCGGGCCAAAAGCAGGAATACATGGCGGTGCTATCGTAGCACAAGGGAAATTAGAAGACATCTTAGATGCCGGCTCTATCACGGCGGACTATCTTAAAGGAATACGTCAGGTACCCGTACCGAAGTCTCGAAGAAAACCTACCGGAACTATCCAACTTTTCGGTGCGAACGGAAATAACCTCCAATCCGTCGACGTAGAGATTCCTTTAGGTATACTCACCTGTGTCACTGGAGTTAGCGGTAGTGGTAAATCGACTTTGATCAATGGTACCCTCTACCCTATTTTGAACCATGCAATTTTCAGAGCGGTCGCTAAACCTCAGCCGTATCAGCGCATAGAAGGTATAGAACAGATCGACAAAATCATTGATATCGACCAAAGTCCTATTGGAAGAACGCCGCGTAGCAATCCGGCCACCTACACTGGAGTTTGGACTGAAATACGACAATTGTTTGCGGGACTGCCTGAAAGTAAGGTTCGCGGCTACAAACCGGGTCGCTATTCATTCAATGTCAAAGGCGGACGCTGTGAAACCTGCGAAGGTGGTGGATTGCGTGTGATTGAGATGAATTTCCTACCAGATGTCTACGTGCACTGTGAAACCTGTCAAGGAAAACGTTTTAACCGTGAAACGCTAGAGATTCGCTACAAGGGAAAAAGCATCAGTGATGTCCTTGACATGAGTATCGAAGATGCGCTTCCTTTCTTTGAGCTTGTTCCTAAAATCAAGGCAAAACTAGCAACGCTTGTGAATGTCGGGCTTGGCTATATCCGCCTCGGACAACCTTCCACCACGCTTAGTGGTGGTGAAGCGCAGCGGGTAAAATTGGCCAGTGAACTGAGCAAGAAGGACACCGGGAATACGATGTATATTTTGGACGAACCGACCACAGGTCTGCATTTTGAAGATGTTCGAGTGTTGATGGAAGTTATTCAGAAATTGGTCGACCATGGTAATACGGTGCTGATCATTGAGCACAACATGGACGTGATTAAGCAAGCCGACCATGTGATTGACTTGGGTCCTGAAGGTGGCTCTGGCGGTGGACGAATCGTCGCTCAAGGCACACCCGAAGAAGTCGTGACCGTATCAGAAAGTATTACCGGGGAATTCCTTAAATTGGAATTATAACCTTCCTATCTCAATACTATGAAAATACACTCGCGTAAAACTTGGACCGAAATCAAGTCTGAGGACAGCTGGGCCCTTTTTAAAATCATGTCAGAATTCGTTCATGGCTATGAATCGCTCAGTAGAATAGGTCCCTGCGTGAGTATCTTCGGCTCAGCTCGTACTTCGGCGCTTTCACAAGAGGAGCTTCAAGCGGCAACCGATATCGCGGAAGGTCTCACAAAAAAAGGCTTTGGTGTGATTACCGGGGGTGGTCCAGGAATTATGGAGGCGGCAAACAAAGGAGCTCAACTCGGTGGAGGTCCTTCTGTCGGACTCAATATTGAATTGCCTTTTGAGCAGCACAACAATCCCTATATCGATAGTGACAAGAGTCTAAACTTTGACTACTTCTTTGCGCGTAAGGTGATGTTCGTAAAATATAGTCAGGCATTCGTTGTCATGCCAGGTGGATTCGGAACATTAGATGAGCTTTTCGAAGCTGTAACTTTAGTACAAACCAAAAAGATTGACCAATTCCCGATCATTTTGTTTGGTACAGAGTTCTGGCAAGGACTCAAGGATTGGATTGAAGGAACTTTAAAGAAGACCGGTAAAATTTCACCGAACGACACTGACCTCCTTTACCTTGCGGATAGCACAGACGAGGTGCTACGTATTATAGAGGAGTTCTATCAGGGAAAAGGGTTTACCACGAACTTCTAAGGAAGTAGTACTATCGGTAAGCGTTGGATGGTTTCCTTATCCTCCACAATCAGAATATAATTGCCTTGGGGGTAGACCTGTTCAAGCTGGACACGTTCATCCTTAATCGTTCCCTGCTCTAATACTCTTCCGCTAAGCTCTACGAGCGTATATGAGCCATTTAGCATTCCTGATAATCGGAAAGCTCCTTTAGAAGGATTTGGCGCAATCTCGATGACCTTATCTCCCCACTCTTCACTACCAATGTTCGTCACGGGAACAAGAGCAACTTGAAGTGTGTCAAACGCACCACTTAACCAATCGTATGGAATCTCCTGTGATACATACCCTGCAAGGTTAATCTCTACAGTATCTGCTCCCGAAGTATGCGTACCTACATTAGATACGCCGTCGAGATTGGTCGTTGCCGTTAATCCTGTTTCAGAAAACTCAATTGAGACATTCGACAGTAAAGACTGATCAGCACTATCGGTTACACTTATATGCACTCTAGATGCCTCAACGTAGGTAGGTTCCAGCACCACTAACCCCTCTTCAATATCCGTACAGATGATACGTTCAGATTCAAAATATGGATACGCTCCCCAATTCCCGTTAAAACCATTCCCACTGAATGAAGGAGAAGTATCATAATACCCGACCTCTACTAAGAGTTCTGGGAATTTAGCGTCTACAATCTGTACCCCTGAGGTGTAGTATGAAGTAACCACCCACTGCCCATATACATGTGCATTATGCGGAATGACGTCTGTGGAAAGGGACGTTTGAATTCGATCTAGTTCTGTAATATTGTTTAGATCGGTAACATCATACGCGGCAAGGAACGCATTACTGCGCTCATCGGTAGTAAACAGGACCGTATTGTCATCACTAATCCACGTGTTGTGTGTAAATGAGCTCGGTGTGATTTGGGTAGCCATAAGCACCGTACTGTCTTTTTTGGAGACATCTACGATCGATGCATATCCGTCATAAACTGCACTTGCCCAAAGGGTATCTCCTCGAACCATTCCGTCGTGAAAGTAGTGCTCGTCAAACATACCGACGTACTGAGGATTCCAAGGGTCGACGTTTAGATCGAAAATGAGCGCCCCGCCTACACCGACGTTTGCACCAAAAACATAGCAGTATCCATTCTCATCGATGTACAAGTTATGCGCTGTTCTTAACGTATCGTATCCTCCTGTGTCTAATGGTATCGCAGCTGTCATCGCTTTATAGCGGGGTGTCACAGCATCTATACTGTCTAGATCTATGATCAACAACCCTTGATCTGGAGCCGTATTCCAAACAAAAGGATTGTCATGGGTAACGTAGGCGTAATGACTCCAGGTTTTAAGATCACGCCAAATGCTGTAGGGCCCTTGAATGAATTGCTTTTTCTGAACCGGACTGGCAGTGATGTCCACAATACTCACACCAGCAGTTGTGCCCACTAATGCGTATTCAACACCTGAAGAATCGGTATACCCCCAAATATCATTGTTATCATTCTGATATGTGGTGCTCCCAAGGAGACTCATGTTCAGACTAGATTGTGCTTGCGTCACCAGCGTAAAACATGCCACTATTAGGAGGTACCCGTATTTTTTCATCAATTAAAAATCAAGTGTGATTTGAGGTGCTTCATCGTCCGCATCATAACTTTCTTCTGAAGAAGACCCAGCGGCATCATTTGCTTGTGAAACAGCACCAATTACCGAGCCATCCGCTACTGCTGGCTCAGAAACCTCATTTTCCTTTGTCACCTCGACTTCGGTTACAGGCTCTGCCAAGGAATCTAACGGACTAATCTTATTCAGTGTTTCCGTCGTTAACTGATTCCCCTTCGCTTTGATTCCCTTCACAGAAATGAATTCGTGGAGTACCACTTCTTCAGGTTCAGGTTGTGTTCCGCCGGGTTGCTTTCTGAAAATCATCTCGATTCTAGGGAAAGAATCGTTCGACAAGAAATTCAACTCGCTTTTAGGGTGCGCGGTAATAATGTTCTCCTCTTTTTCACCACCCTCCCATTCAAAGCGTTTAACGAAATAGCGGGACTTTTCTCCGTCAAAGTATACGGCACTTAACGGTCGTTCTACCTCGAGCTTTTCCAAGTAGATCATGTCCGAATCAAAATGCAAATTCAAATCAGGAATCACCACTTTCAGCGTACCGTTCTTGCGACCAACGAGTAATCTATCCTCGCCTTTAAAACTGCCTAATAAACGGCCACGTTCATCGCTATTGAGTCGTTGTACTGTTTCGTCGAACCAAATTTTACGAGCTTCAAGCGTACTTTCACCGCGCTCTTTGAGTTCTATGCGCTTCACTGGGAATTTTGTAACGATATTTCCTTTCGAAGCACGGCCTTTCACGGCGATATCTGCAAAATCCAAGTCAATCTTAAGCTTCTTCAGCTTCGCAAGCTGACGCAAGTGTACTTGTACTTTTTCCGCTTCTCCGTTCGGATTTGCGGTGAAATAGGTCAACTCAGAACCTTGGCTACCTTGACTGACATCATATTCACGGTCGCGCGTAATGCTCTGTACAGCGAAACGTTTTACGTAACTCACCTTAGTTACGCCGTCTTGGTATATGGTATTGTACACCGTACGCTGATCGCCTTTTTTCCAAACGGCAACATGAATGATGTCCTTTCCGAAAAAGGCCTTGTCTTTAACTTTACTGACGCTGTATTTACCATCACGGCGGAAGACGATGATGTCGTCGATGTCGGAACAATCCGCAACGTACTCGTCTTTCTTCATGCCTGTACCTACAAAACCTTCTTCTTTATTGACGTACAGTTTTTGATTACGGATGACCACCTTAGAAGCTTCCACACTATCGAACGTAGCAATTTCTGTTTTACGCTCGCGGCCCTTACCAAACTTCTCTTTGAGGTCCTTAAAGTAGTCGATCGCAAAGTCTACAATGTGATCGATATCGTGCTTAACCTGCTCGATCTTGCCTTCAATCTCTAAGATCTTATCGTTCGCTTTGTCGCTATCAAACTTTGAAATACGTTTAATTTTAATCTCTGTGAGGCGCGCAATATCCTCGTCCGTCACCTCACGCATGAGGTGTCCTATATGCGGTTGCAATCCTTTACGGATGAACTCGATCACCTGCTCCCAGGTCTCAGCCTCCTCAATGTCACGATAAATTTTCTCTTCAATGAAGATGCGTTCCAATGAAGCAAAATGCCACTGCTGCTGTAATTCGTTCAGCTTGATTTCAAGCTCTGTTTGCAGTATTCCTTTCGTAGCTTCCGTGCTTCGCTTAAGAATTTCCGGTACGCCTATAAATAATGGAGTATCCTCGTGAATACTGCACGAAAGTGGAGCGATGCTTACCTCACAATTCGTAAACGCATACAACGCATCTATGGTCTTATCTGGAGAAATACCTGCGGGTAGATGCACGAGGATTTCCACATGCTCAGCGGTATTGTCCTCTATTTTTCTGATTTTGATCTTCCCCTTGTCATTCGCTTTGAGAATGGAATCGATCAAACTTTGCGTGGTCGTACTGAACGGAATTTCAGTAATGACCAGCGTCTTTTTATCCAACTGTGAAATTTTGGCACGTACGCGAACACGTGAACCTCGAACACCATCGCTGTAGTTCGAGAAATCTGCCATCCCTCCCGTCGGGAAATCCGGAACCAATTTAAACGACTTGCCTTGCAGCACCTTCACCGAAGCATCTACAAGCTCAATGAAGTTGTGGGGCAAAATCTTAGTGCTCAGACCTACCGCAATACCCTCAACGCCCATAGCGAGGAGCATCGGAAACTTCATGGGCAGATGCAACGGTTCGTTCGCACGACCGTCATAACTCAGTTGCCATTGTGTTACTTTCGGACTGTAGGCTACGTGCAACGCAAATTTAGTCAAGCGAGCTTCGATGTAACGCGGTGCTGCTGCTCCATCACCCGTTAGAATATTCCCCCAGTTACCTTGACAATCGATCAGCAGGTCTTTTTGTCCCATCTGAACGAGGGCATCGCCGATCGAAGCATCACCGTGGGGGTGGAAGCGCATCGTTTGTCCGATGATGTTTGCCACCTTGTGAAAGCGCCCATCGTCCATGTCTTTCATGGCGTGCAACAGACGTCTTTGTACAGGCTTTAATCCATCATTAAGTGCTGGAACGGCGCGTTCGAGAATCACATAAGAGGCGTAATCCAGGAAGTAGTCTTCGTACATCCCTGAAACGCGAGTGATGCGTGTCCCCTCCTCATGCACCGGTTCCGGCTGCATTTCTGGATCTAAATGTTCTTCTTTTGGGTCGAGATCTTCACTCATCAGTTTAAGAGTTCTTCTTCAATATTCTTTTCTACGCGCAGGTTATCGATAATAAACTCCTGTCTTGTCGGCGTGTTCTTGCCCATGTAGAAATTCAGCAAATCCTCTGAACGGTAGTCTTTCCCGATCATCACCGGTTCCAAGCGGATATCTTTGCCTATAAAATGTTTGAATTCATCGGGTGATATTTCACCAAGTCCCTTAAATCGGGTAATCTCCGGTTTGGGACCTAAATCTGAAATCGCATCGTTCTTCTCCTCGGGAGTATAGCAATAGCGTGTTTCCTTTTTATTACGAACACGGAAAAGCGGCGTTTGTAGGATGTACAAATGCCCTTCTTTGACCAATTCTGGAAAGAACTGTAAAAAGAATGTGATGAGCAACAAACGTATGTGCATACCATCAACATCCGCATCCGTTGCGATCACCACATTGTTGTAGCGCAGATCATCCAACCCGTCCTCGATGTTCAAGGCTGCCTGAAGTAGGTTAAACTCTTCATTTTCGTACACCACCTTTTTGGTGAGTCCAAAAGAGTTCAACGGCTTCCCTTTCAGTGAGAATACCGCCTGCGTATTGACATCGCGGCTCTTGGTGATCGAACCAGAAGCACTATCACCCTCTGTAATAAACAGGGTCGTCTCTAACCTTCTATCTCCCTTAGGACTTGCCTTAGCGTCACTTAAATGTGCTCGGCAGTCTCTTAATTTCTTGTTGTGTAAGCTGGCTTTCTTGGCACGCTCTCTTGCGAGTTTACGGATCCCCTGAAGGTCTTTGCGTTCGCGCTCGGCACGTTGGATTTTTTTCAGAATGGCATCCGCGACGTCGGCATTTCGGTGCAAGAAATTGTCTAACTTCTCCTTCATGAAGTTCACGACATATGTGCGCACATGGACTTCGCCCGGGGCCATTTCCAAAGAACCCAATTTTGTTTTGGTTTGCGATTCAAAGACCGGTTCTACCACTTTTATGGATATAGCAGAAATGATACAACTCCGAACGTCAGCAGCATCAAAATTCTTCCCGTAAAAATCGCGCATCACCGTTACGAACGCTTCACGCAACGCATTTTGGTGCGTCCCCCCTTGGGTGGTATGCTGGCCATTAACAAAAGAATAGTATTGTTCACCTTGCATACGCTCATTGTGAGTAAACGCAACTTCGATATCCTCGCCTTTAAGGTGTACGATATCGTGAAGGGTATTCCCATCGAGGTTGTCTTGGAGCAAGTCCTTAAGACCGTTCTCAGAGTAGAATTTCTCACCGTTTAAATACAAGGTTAAACCCGGATTCAAATAGGCATAATTCCACAACATCTTTTCTACATACTCCATCATGAAGCGGTAGTTCAAGAAGATCTCTGGATCCGGACGGAAGGAAATCTTTGTTCCCTTGCGCTGTGAGGAGTCTGTGATTGGATCGTCCTCGATTAATTTCCCGAAGTGGAAGGCCGCTCTTTTGGTCTTACCGTCTCGGTAGGCTTGTACGATAAATTCCGTGGAAAGGGCATTCACTGCTTTCGCACCTACTCCGTTCAATCCTACAGATTTTTTAAAGGCTTTGCTGTCGTATTTCGCTCCGGTGTTGATTTTCGAAACTACATCGACCACCTTTCCTAAAGGTATACCGCGTCCATAGTCCCGAACAACGACCTGGCCGTCGGCGATTTTAATTTCAATCGTCTTACCCGCACCCATGACGAATTCGTCGATGGAGTTATCGAGCACCTCTTTGAGCAGGATGTAAATACCGTCATCCGGACTTTTACCATCGCCCAATTTCCCGATGTACATACCAGGGCGTAAGCGGATGTGTTCGTCCCACTCTAAGGACCGAATATTATCCTCGGTATAATTGGATTCTTGTGCCATAAGTTGTTGAAATCAGAAAGATTCTAATTTAGAAAGGCACAGCAGAGAAACAAAGGTTCGCCCTAGGTTTCTATACACACGTTTTACACATTGAAACGGAAGTGCATCACATCACCATCTTGGACGATGTACTCCTTCCCCTCTACACGCATTTTACCGGCTTCTTTCACAGCTGCTTCACTGCCCAATTCATTGAAATCCGCATAAGCGATGACCTCTGCACGAATGAAACCCTTCTCAAAATCGGTATGGATTACACCTGCTGCTTGAGGCGCCGTAAACTCTCGTTTGATCGTCCAAGCGCGAACTTCCTTTTCACCCGCAGTAAAGTACGTTTGAAGTTCGAGAAGGTCATACGCTGCACGAATCACACGGTTCACACCGGCATCTTCAAGCCCTAACTCCTCTAGGAACATTTGCTTTTCATCATAAGTCTCAAGGTCAGCAATATCGCTTTCTGTGCTTACTGCAATGTGCAAACAACCCGCGCCTTCTGCCGCCGCCATTTCACGAACACGATCCACATGCGCATTACCGGTCTTGGCAGCACCTTCGTCTACATTACACAAGTACAATACCGGTTTATCGGTAAGCAGTTGCATCTCACGAACTAGGTCGTTCTCACGTTCACTGCGCTCGAAACCACGCACATTCTTACCCTCCATAATGTAGGCAATAAGACGCTCCAAGGTCTCGACATTGAGTTTAGCTTCCTTTTCACCGCTTTTCGCCATTTTCTTGGCTTTATCGAGACGCTTTTCAACGGTGTCCAAGTCTTTCAACTGCAATTCCGTATCGATCGTTTCTTTATCGCGGATCGGATCTACAGAACCGTCAACGTGTGTCACGTTCTCATTTTCGAAACAACGAAGGACATGAATGATGGCATTGGTCTCGCGAATGTTTCCTAAAAATTGGTTTCCGAGACCTTCCCCTTTCGAGGCGCCACGTACCAAACCTGCGATGTCAACAATCTCGACATTTGCTGGCTGAACCTTCTGAGGATTAACGAGTTCCGATAAGCGCTCTAAACGAGCATCAGGAACAGTCACCTGCCCAACATTGGGTTCAATAGTACAGAACGGATAGTTCGCTGCTTGCGCCTTAGCGCTTGAAAGACAGTTAAACAATGTACTTTTTCCGACGTTCGGCAAACCGACAATACCACACTTCATAATCTTCGTATTAAGGCGGCAAAGATAATTCTATTCTTTGTTAGCAACGTGTGTATATATGTGAGAAGTTTAAAATGTGCGCTCGCCGTATTTATCCGTAATTTTGACCCAATTAAAGCAACAGAATAAAGCTCATGTCACAACAAGACCTACAAGCCGTCGTATCACAGGTACGCAGAGATATCGTTCGAATGGTTCACGCCGTAAACTCTGGTCACCCAGGCGGATCTTTGGGATGTGCAGAATACCTCGTTTCGCTCTACTTTGAGCACATGAATCACAACGCCAAGGAATTTTCCATGGACGGTGTCGGAGAAGATCTATTCTTCTTGTCGAACGGCCACATTTCTCCAGTGATGTATTCCGTGCTCGCTCGTGCTGGTTACTTCCCAGTACAAGAATTGGCAACTTTCAGAAAACTCAATACGCGTCTTCAAGGACACCCTACCACCCACGAAGGTCTTGATGGGATCCGTATTGCTTCGGGCTCACTAGGCCAGGGTCTTAGCGTTGCCATCGGAGCAGCGGAGGCTAAAAAACTAAACAACGATGACTCTTTCGTCTTCACCCTTCACGGTGACGGTGAATTGCAAGAAGGACAAATTTGGGAAGCTGCTATGTACGCTTCTGCTAAAAAAATCGATCGCCTCATTGCCGCAGTTGACGTGAACGAAAAACAAATCGACGGTACCACAGACCACGTACTTGCCATGGGCTCTTTGAAAGCTAAATGGGAAGCCTTCGGTTGGGACGTGATTGAAGTGGCAGGTGGAAATGATCTTACTGCGATCAGCGCAGCGATCACTGAAGCGAAATCTAAAGCCGGTCACGGAAAGCCTGTTTGTCTCTTGCTTAAAACTGAGATGGGAAATGGTGTAGACTTCATGATGGGTACGCACAAATGGCACGGTGTAGCTCCGAACGATGAGCAACTCGAAGCAGCACTAGCGCAGAATCCAGAAACTTTAGGAGACTACTAAGTCGACACTTGTAAGCCTTGAGAACATTCACCGCCATACTCGCTTTCTTCCTCTCCTGGAGTGTCTTCGGACAACCCCAGAAGCAGGTAGAAAAAAAGGCGCCGTTAACGCGAATCCTATTCGTCTTCGACGGGAGCCAAAGCATGTATGGACGTTGGGAAAGCGGTGCTAAAATTGATGTAGCACAGCGTTTGATGGGGCAAATGCTCGACAGCTTGCAGGGCATTCAAAATGCAACAAATTTCGAATTGGCATTGCGGGTATACGGGCATCAAAAACCAGTGCCACCACAGGACTGTTCCGATACGCGTCTCGAAGTCCCGTTTAGTAAGGGAAACATCTACCGCATCAAGCGCGTCCTGAAGACCATCAAGCCCAAAGGGACTACGCCCATCGCAGGGTCCTTGATGAAGGCAGCGGATGATTTCCCGCCCTGTGAAGATTGTCGAAACATTGTTATTCTCATCACTGACGGTGTAGAAGCCTGTGATGGAGATCCTTGCGTGGTATCAAGAAGACTGCAGAAAAAAGGCATCATTCTCAAACCCTTTGTGATTGGAATTGGTATCGACGAAAGCTTTAAAAACAGCTTCGAATGCGTGGGTACCTACTTCGATGCGTCTGATGAAAATACGTTTAAAAACGTTCTTGGCGTGGTCATTTCTCAAGCCTTGGACAATACCACAGCTCAAATCAACTTGCTCGATCATCGCGGAAAACCGACGGAAACGAATGTACCTATTCTTCTTTACGACCATACCAGCGGCAAAGTAAAAGAGAGTATCGTACATACCTTGAACTATAAAGGACAGCCCGATACGCTCATTTTAGATCCACTAGTGGTCTACGATATGGAGGTACACACCGTTCCTCCCGTTCGTGTCGATAGCATCGTCATTTACCCCGGCACACACACACACATCGGCGCAAATACTCCACAAGGCGATCTAGAGTTAAGAGCTTCTCCACGCTCGTCTCAAGATGTGCGTTGTATTGTCAAGCCAGCGGGACGCGAAGAAATTCTGCACGTTCAAGACTTCGGGACCACTCAACGTTATTTGAGCGGTACGTATGATTTGGAGATTCTTACGCTTCCACGCATCGTTCAGAAAAACGTCCACATCAAGGCAAGTGCTACGACGACCATTGCCGTAGCTCCACCGGGTATGGTGACCATTCAGGCAGGTGTTAGCGGATTCGGTGCGATTTTCATCGAACGCGAATCGGGCTACGAGTGGGTCATCGACCTAAGCACGAGTAGTGAACGTCAAGTGTTCCAACTCCAACCGGGAAAATATAAAGTCGTCTTCCGCAGCAAATTCGCCCAAGAAACCGCATACAGTAAAAGCAAAGAATTTAGAGTGAGCCCAGGCTCATCAACCATAGTGAAAATCAATTAGAATGAAAAAGTACACAGATTCAGGAAGTAAAGACACGCGTTCAGGATTCGGTGCTGGTCTAGAAGTTTTAGGACAGACGAATGAAAACGTAGTAGCACTTTGTGCTGACCTTACCGGTTCATTAAAAATGAACGCCTTCGAGGATCAAAATCCAGATCGTTTTTTCCAGATCGGTATCGCTGAGGCAAATATGATGGGGATTGCTGCTGGTCTTACGATCGGTGGAAAGATTCCATTCACCGGGACTTTCGCAAACTTTTCTACGGGTCGTGTGTACGATCAAATTCGTCAAAGCATTGCCTACTCAGGTAAAAATGTGAAAATCTGTGCTTCACACGCGGGACTTACTCTTGGAGAGGACGGCGCAACGCACCAGATACTTGAAGATATCGGTTTGATGAAAATGTTGCCACACATGGTCGTTATCAATCCGTGTGATTACAACCAAACCAAAGCGGCAACTATTGCAATCGCAGAATACGAAGGACCTGTATATCTTCGCTTCGGTCGTCCAAAAGTGGCCAATTTCACACCTGCCGACACAAAATTCGTGATCGGTCAAGCCGATGTTTTGACTGAAGGAACCGACGTTACCATCATTGCAACAGGTCACCTAGTATGGGAAGCGATCCAAGCCGCAGAAGCTCTCGAGCAAGCGGGCATTAGCGCAGAAGTATTGAACATGGCCACCATCAAACCGTTGGATGAAAAAGCCATCCTTGCTTCGGTTGCAAAAACAGGTTGTGTCGTAACCGCAGAGGAGCACAACCGCTTCGGGGGTCTCGGAGAAAGTGTGGCACAAACACTCACCACAAACCACCCAGTACCTCAAGAGTTCGTGGCTGTTAATGACAGCTTCGGAGAGAGTGGTACCCCGGCTCAACTGATGGACAAGTACGGACTTAATGCAGCAGCAATCGAAGCTGCGGCGAAAAAAGTGATCGCTAGAAAATAAGCGTAATTCACATCCGCAGTTAAACCTTTTGTACCTTCTCCTACTCTATACTCTAGAATGAAGGACAACACGAACATAGAACGCCTTCTATTGCAACAGCAGTGGGAGGCGTCTTTTTTTCAGATCGTTGAGCAATACAGCGAACGGCTGATGGTTTGTGCCCTACAAATCCTAAAAGATCCCGTTGCTGCAGAAGATGCCTTGCAAGAAGCCTTGATCAGTATTTGGAAAAATCTACACCACTTTAAAGGCGATTCAAAGCCGTATACTTGGTGCTATTCTATCGTTAGAAACAGTGCGTTAAATGAATTGCGCAAAGCCCAAAGGCAACCCTCCTCTGGGTACGACTCGGATGTTCTCGAGTTATTAGCCGGTGCACAAACCACTTCCCTTCCGTGGGATTCAGATCAAATAGAACAAGAACTATTAAAGGTCGTAAAGGATCTCCCTGAGAAGCAACGAATGGTGTTCGAGATGCGCTATTACCAGGAACTTTCATTCAAAGAAATCCATGAAATCACTGGAATCTCTGAAGGTGGCCTAAAAGCCAATTTCCACCACGCCAAACAAAAGGTTCAAGAAAAATTGGTTCATACATTAAACCTCATGGAAGTAAAGCCGTCCAAGAATTAGATGAAAACAGATACCCAAAACAGCATCCCTAAACAGGAACTCGACCGCATCAAAGCACAGTTGCATCGCATTCCGGAGCAACATCCAGTGGACCGGACCACAGGCCCTGTTGTTGCGAAAAGACTGCGCCTTAGATGGATGAGTACTGCTGTCGGTTTGGCCGCATCTGTTGCCATCGTTGCGCTGCTTTGGCCCGCTCAGAACGTAGAGGACTCGAGCATTTTAGCGCAAGACATGATCGACGAACTGTATAGCTTAGGCTTTGTCGATCAGGAGGATTTCTATGATTTTATAGAACCCGACTCCCTCGAATTTGCAGGCGGCAGTTTTGATGCCGATTTGTTTTACCAGTATTATGAAGACAACGACAATTATTTATTAGAATTATGAAACAGCTATTCGCAATTGCCCTATTTCTAGGGACCGTTACCGGTTTTGCACAGCCACATTTACGCGGCGAAAATGAAGACCGTCGTGAAAAAATTGAAGCCATTAAAGTGGCCTACATCACCGAAGAATTAGAGCTCACCGTAGCTGAAAGCCAAGCCTTTTGGCCGGTCTACAATGAACTCCAAAAAAAGGAAATCGAACTTCGAGAAGGACAACGTTCCACACTTGAATCTTTGCGAAACGAAAGCTCAGACAAAGCGCTAGAAAAAGCCATGTATGATATGGCGGATGGACATATCGCTTTAGAAGAACTTCGGAAATCGTATATCGATGATTTTATCGGAGTTCTTGGCGCCCAAAAAACCGCACAGCTCTTCAAGGCGGAACGTGAGTTTGGACGTAAAGTCATGGAACGACTTCACCGAGGCGACCGTCCAAAAGATCGCGGTCAGAAAGAAGGTGCACCGCACCCTAGGGGAGCTCGCCCAATGCGTTAAGCCCAACAACGCAGTATTAAGATTAAGCGCCCGTGGATCCGTAAGGAAATACCACGGGCGTTTTTGTTAAATCGAAACCACCACTGCGCCGTATCTTCGTGGCTATGGCAAGCATCAAAGACCTTTTCTTATCCAACGTCGCCCAAGTCGTCGACCAACCTTCTGCACTGGTCATCGACCACGCCAAAGGCAATTATCTCTACGATCCAAGCGGCAAAAAATACCTTGATCTGATCAGTGGCATATCTGTATCCAACGTGGGGCATTCCCATCCTGAGATCATCTCAGCCGTGACTGAACAGATCAACAAACACATGCACTTGCAAGTCTATGGTGAATTCGCCGTGACTCCTCAAGCGCTGTTGGCCGAGAAAGTCCTCAGCACGTTAAGCCCTTGTATGGGCAGCGTATATTTCGTGAATAGTGGGACTGAGGCCATTGAAGGTGCGTTGAAATTGGCCAAAAAGTACACGGGTCGCACCGGTCTAATCAGCTTTAAAAACAGCTATCACGGTTCCACACATGGCGCCCTTAGCATTCAAGGCTCTGAAGAATTTAAACAGGGCTACTATCCCCTCCTCCCTGATACTGCCCAATTCGACTACAACGATCCAGAGGTCCTTGCCCACATCACAACGAAAACCGCTGCCGTTGTCGCCGAATGCGTACAAGCAGAATCCGGTTACATCCCGGCACAACGAGAATGGCTACTTGCACTTCGCGCGAAATGTACTGAGGTAGGTGCATTGCTCATCTTAGATGAAATTCAAACGGGTATGGGACGTACGGGAACCATGTATGCCCATAGTGGCTATGGCTTCTGTCCAGATATCTTATGTTTAGCTAAAGGTTTCGGTGGCGGTATGCCATTAGGTGCTTTCATCGCCCCTAAACACATCATGGACGTTCTCAAAGCAAATCCCATCTTAGGACACATCACCACCTTCGGAGGACATCCAGTGAGCTGCGCTGCGTCACTCGCCGCCTACAAGATCATTGAATCGCATCCTGAATGGCTCAATAACATTCCAGAAAAAAGCGCACTGATCAAACAAATGATGGTACACCCCGCCATTAAAAAAGTGAGCGGAACAGGACTCATGTATTGCGTGACACTACACGACCATATCGACGGTGGTGGCGTAATTGCTCATATGGAAGATCATGGCGTCATTACAGATTACTTCTTGTTTGCAGGAAATGCCATACGCATCTCGCCTCCTTTACCGATCACCATGGCAGAATTAAATGAGGGTTTACAAAAAATCTTAAACGCTCTAAGCGCTTATACCCCAGTGAGTCAAAAATAAGTGTTACTTTGACACTTACTCGTTAACTCAACTCACTACAAACATTATGTTAGGTAAAGTCAAGCTCAGTTTCTCTCAAATTCTGAACATGAATGTCGGCTTTTTTGGTATCCAATACAGCTTTGGACTCCAACAAAGTGCCGTGAACCCTATTTATGACTTATTAGGCGCAAGCCCGGATGAAATCCCTCTTCTGAACTTAGCCGGGCCAATGACAGGTCTATTGGTTCAGCCAATCATCGGAGCAATGAGCGATAAAACATGGAGTGTGAAATGGGGACGAAGAAAACCCTATTTTCTCATCGGTGCTATTCTTTGCAGTCTTGCGCTACTGCTATATCCCTTTAGCAGCTCACTTTGGATGGCAGCTGGCCTATTATGGATCCTAGATGCGGGAAATAATACAGCAATGGAACCTTACCGCGCATTCATAGCTGATACTCTCATAGAGGAGCAGCAACCTATGGGCTTTCAAATGCAAAGCTTCTTCACGGGATTAGGTCAAACGCTCGCTAACCTCAGTCTTTTTATTTTCCCAATTATATTCATCGGGACCACCGGATCTTTACCTACCTGGGTCTATGCTTCCTTTTTCTTAGGAGCTGTCTGTTCCATCGGTACTATACTTTGGAGCATTAAAACCACCAAAGAAATCCCTCCGACACCTGAAGAAGTTGAAAAGATAAAGGCAGAACCACTCCGACTCTTAGATCCTTTCAAAGACATTATCCTAGCCATCGGCGAAATGCCGCGAGTCATGTGGCAACTAGCTTTAGTCTATCTATTCCAATGGTACGCCCTATTTTGCTATTGGCAGAACAGCTCTAAAAGCATTGCCTTATCCGTCTGGAAAGCGACACCTAAGGACAACCCAGAAGCCTATTCAGAAGCCGTATCCTGGACAGGTTTGGTGAACGGATGGTACAACATTGTCACGTTTCTCACAGCATTCATCCTAGTGGGCTTTGCAAAACGTTATGGAGCAAAGACTGTTCATTTCGTTTGTCTCCTCCTAGCCGCGGTTGGTTTCCTAGCCTTTCCGCACATCGAAAACAAAAACCTATTATTCTTTGCGATCTCTGGCTTTGGGATTGGTTGGGCGAGTATGATGGGTATTCCCTACCTCTTGGTCGTTAATGACATACCGAAAGAGCGCTACGGTGTTTACATGGGAGTCATCAATATGATGATCGTTATACCCATGATCTTCCAAAATCTGTCTTTTGGATACATTCTGCGCAACTTCCTCGATAACGACCCGCGTCAAGCTATAACTTTTGCCGGAGTCCTCTTAATCTTAAGTGCTGTGTGTACCTTACTGATCAAACCGACCACTACTGCGCTTAAAGAGGCGCGTTAACGGCGCATCCACTGACGATTGGTACTAAGACTGTAAAGAATTTTACAGTAATACCTTAACCAAAGAAAGCCGCCCAGGAAGGTCCTGAGCGGCTTTTTTGTGTGTTGTATTCAAGGGATGTCTTCTTGCTTTGCCGTATTCGGTTACCCCCTCCCAGCAGCTCCTGTAATTCAGAGACTAT
>CBFHHO010000010.1:0-59826 GCA_965655695.1 uncultured Schleiferiaceae bacterium
CTTCGGCAAAGTGCAGCAGCGCATTGCAGAAGGCATCGGCACGGATACCGAAAAACTCAGAGATGTGCCTTGGTTGAAGCGCAATTTGCCGTTTACCGGCGAGGTGTTTTTAGGCCACTTGCGTTACGGGACTTATGGAGGAAATACCATCGAAGCCTGTCACCCGTTCTTGCGTCAAAACAACTGGCCGACGAGGAATTTGATCGTTGCAGGGAACTTTAACATGACCAATGTCGACGAGCTCTTTGGTGAGTTGGTGGAGTTGGGCCAGCATCCGAAAGAAAAAGCGGATACGGTAACGATCATGGAAAAAATTGGTCACTTCTTAGATGAAGAAAATGACCGTTTGTACTACGAACTCAAAGAAGAGGGCTTCACGAAAAAGGAGGCTACCGCTGAGATTGCCAAGCGCTTGGACGTTGCTGGCGTGTTGAAATCGGCATCCAAAAAATGGGACGGTGGATACGCGATGGCTGGAATGATGGGCCACGGTGATTCTTTCGTTTTGAGAGATCCTGCCGGGATTCGTCCAGCGTTCTACTACTACGACGATGAGATTGTTGTCGTGGCATCAGAGCGCCCGGTCATCCAAAGTGCGATGAACCTGAAGACCAGCGAGGTGACTGAATTGCCTCCAGGTGCGGCGATTATTGTCAAGCACCACGGCGAGGTTGCGGTAGAGCAAATCAAGGAACCGCTTCCCTACAACGCATGTTCTTTTGAACGTATTTACTTCTCGCGCGGAAACGACGAGGACATCTATAACGAGCGCATTGAATTGGGCCGTAGACTCATCCCGAAACTCGTCGACAAAGTAGGCGGTGAGGTTGAAAAAACGGTTTTCTCTTTTATTCCAAACACCGCTGAGGTCAGCTTCTATGGGGTTGTAAAGGGTATGGAAGATCATTTTAACGCGATGAAATTTGATCGCATTAAAGCGCTTGACACGCCGACCGACGAGCAGTTACAAAGCATTCTGAATCTCCGTCCACGCGTGGAAAAAGTCGCTTGGAAAGACGTCAAACTCCGCACCTTTATTACCGAAGACAGTTCGAGAGACGAGCTAGTGAGTCACGTGTATGACATCACCCACGGCTCCGTAAATTCGGACGACCACCTTGTGGCGATCGACGATAGTATCGTTCGTGGAACTACGTTAAAGCAGAGTATTCTCCGCATTTTTGACCGCTTATCGCCAAAGCACATTGTGATTGCCTCTTCGGCACCACAGATCCGCTACCCGGATTGTTACGGGATCGATATGGCGCGTATGGGTGACTTTATTGCCTTCCGTGCTGCCGTTGCCCTGTTGAAAGAAAGCGGCCGTTCGTATTTGATCGATGAGGTGTATCAGAAATGTAAAGCACAGGTGAATCTCCCAGACGACGAAGTTCAGAACTACGTGAAGGAGATTTATGAGCCGTTTACTCCAGAAGAGATCAGCGATAAAATTGCAGAGTTGCTTACTCCTCCTGATGTACAGGCGAAGGTGAGCATCGTGTACCAGGACATTGAAGACTTGCACAAAAGCTGTCCGAACCATCCTGGCGATTGGTACTTCACTGGAAACTACCCTACAGCGGGTGGAAATCGCGTTGTGAACAAGAGCTTCATCTTCTACGTTGAGGGAAGAACAGAACGCGCATATTAAATGAAAATATACACGAAAACGGGCGACAAAGGCACGACTTCTCTACTCACCGGCACTCGAGTTTCAAAGGCGGACATGCGCCTTGATGCGTACGGAACCACCGATGAGTTGAACTCGTGGTTGGGCCTTATTGCTGCAACAGCACCTCAGGGCGTTTTCGGGTTTATCGAAGCGTTGCAGAGCGAACTGTTTTCGATGGGTTCCTATCTCGCGTTGGACGGTGAGGCAAGTTTCCCGATGCCTAAACTGAATCCTGACTTGGTAACACAGATGGAGCAGCAGATCGACGCTTGGAACCAGGACTTGCCAGAGTTGAAAAATTTCATCCTGCCGGGAGGTTCCGTTGCTTCGGCACACGCTCAAGTAGCTCGAACGGTTTGTCGCAGAGCGGAGCGTTTGGTAATCGCACTCTCTCAGCAGGTCGAGGTGCCCGCTGAAATCCCCGTTTTTCTCAACCGACTTTCGGATTTTCTTTTTGTGGCAGCTCGTTTTATCCTCCATACGGAAGGACGTTCCGAGGTGATTTGGACTCCTAAGTATTAGACTTTTACAAATTTCGCAAGCATGTTGTACACGTCCCAAGAAAAGTTACATTTGCACGAAATAAGCATTAAAAACGTTCAATAGAACTATTATGTACTGGACACTAGAATTAGCATCGTATTTAAGTGACGCGCCATGGCCGGCGACTCGTGATGAGCTTATCGATTACGCGATTCGTACAGGTGCACCCTTAGAGGTAGTAGAGAATCTTCAAGCGATTGAGGAGGAAGAAGAAGAAACCTACGACAGTATCGAAGAAATCTGGCCGGACTATCCGTCGGAGGAAGATTTCCTTTGGAACGAAGAAGAATATTAAGTTAAAAGCCCCGTTCGGGGCTTTTTTTATGGAGCAATCCCGCATGCAGTTGAGGTTATCGATCTTAGCTATAGCATTATTGCGACAATGCATAACTCAGCAGAGTTTTGTGTTGTATTTTTGAAAGAATTTCCAACACACTCAAATGGATAGATTTTCATTTTTAGGTAGCGTACATGCTGACTTCATCGAAGAGCAGTACGAGCGCTATCTCAAAAATCCAGACGGCACAGAGCCTAGTTGGAGAGCTTTTTTCCAAGGGTATGACTTTGCGAAAGAAGTGTACTCTGAAGAGGATTTAGTAGGTGCAGGCGTTTCTGATGAGGTCATCAAAGAGTTTCACGTACTCAACCTTATTCAGGGCTACCGCTCAAGAGGACACTTGTTCACGCACACGAACCCGGTTCGTGACCGCCGTGAATACAAGCCTACTTTAGCGCTCGAAAACTTTGGCCTTTCCAAAGAGGATTTAGATACAGAATTTAAAGCAGCTACTGAAGTAGGTGCTAGCGGACCGAGAACACTGCGCAAGATCATCGAGCACCTCGAGAACATCTATTGCCAGAGCATCGGTGTGGAATACAACTATATCCGTGATCCGGAGCGCCGGACGTGGATTAAAAATTGGATCCACAAAGACGATAACCAGCCGAAACTCAGCATTAATGAGAAGAAGCAGGTACTCCACAAGCTGAACCAAGCGGTGAGCTTTGAGTCGTTCTTGAATACCAAATTTGTTGGGCAGAAGCGTTTCTCGATCGAGGGTGCAGAATCCATGATTCCTGGCTTAGACGAAGCGGTGAATCACGGTGCACGACACGGTGTGAGCGAGTTTGTTTTGGGTATGGCACACCGCGGTCGCTTGAACGTACTGACGAATGTTTTCGGCAAGCCGAGAAGACAAATTTTCTCAGAATTCGAAGGCAAGGCTTTTGATGATGTGACCATCGATGGTGATGTGAAATACCACTTGGGACACACCACGATGCACACGACGATCGACGGTAAGCAGGTGAAAATGAACATCGCGCCGAACCCGTCACACCTTGAAGCCGTAGACCCGGTAGTAGAAGGTATCGCACGCGCGAAGATCAACAAAGACTACGACAGTAACGGTCAGAAAGTGTTGCCTATTCTCATCCACGGTGATGCTGCAATAGCCGCTCAAGGTATTGTGTACGAGACGGTTCAGATGGAAACATTGGACGGTTACAAGACCGGCGGAACCCTTCATATTGTCATCAACAACCAGGTTGGTTTCACGACCAATTATCTCGACGCCCGTTCGTCCACGTACTGTACCGATATCGCCAAGGTGATTCTCGCTCCAGTATTGCACGTAAATGGCGACGACCCTGAAGCATTGGTACACGCGATGCGCCTTGCGATAGAATACCGCCAGCGCTTCCAAAGAGATATTTTCATCGACCTATTGTGTTACCGCAAATACGGCCACAACGAAGGCGATGAGCCACGCTTTACGCAGCCGCAGCTCTACAAAGCCATTTCTAAGCACCCGAATCCACGCGAAATCTATGCTGAAAAGCTGATGAAAGAAGGAGTGGCGACACAGTCGATGGTGAAAGAAATGCAAGACGAGTTCAAAGCGATGCTTGAAGTCGACTTTGACGAGTCGAAGAAAATCGAACGCAACGTCATCACTCCGTTTATGGAGGAAGAGTGGACCGACTACCCAGGCGCTGAGCCGGGTGAGATGTTGAGTCCTGTCGACACCACTTTCGAGCTGGATCGACTCCTAGACATCGGTAAGTACATCTCGACGCTTCCTGAGGGCAAGAAATTCTTGCGCAAAACGGAGCGTTTGATGAAGGACCGTTACGAACAAGTCGCTACCAAGAATAGTGTAGACTGGGGTATGGCAGAGCTATTGGCCTACGGATCACTGCTCGCAGAGGACTTTAACGTACGCATTTCTGGAGAAGATGTCGAACGTGGAACCTTCTCACACCGTCACGCTATTTTGAAGGTGGAAGACAGCGAAGAGGAAGTGAGCTTACTGAACGAATTCCCAGGCAAAGAAGGTCGTTTCGCGATCTACAACTCGCTGCTGAGTGAGTACGCCGTGATGGGTTTTGACTACGGTTATGCCATGGCAGCACCGGATACACTCACGATTTGGGAGGCACAGTTTGGCGATTTCGCGAATGGCGCTCAGATCATGATTGACCAATTCCTTTCTGCAGCCGAAGACAAATGGAAAGTACAAAACGGTCTTGTGTTGCTCTTGCCACACGGCTATGAAGGTCAAGGTGCCGAGCACAGCTCCGCGCGTCTTGAGCGATTCCTACAGCTTTGTGCTCAGGAAAACATGACGGTAGCGAATGCCACAACTCCTGCAAACTTCTACCACCTGTTGCGTAGACAGCAGAAGCGTCATTTCCGCCGCCCATTAGTAGTGATGTCACCGAAGTCGTTGTTGCGTCACCCGAAGGTGAAAAGCAGCATGGAGGAATTGGCACAAGGAACTTTCCAGCCGATCATTCCAGACCACGATGTAGTGGCCGCTGATGTGAAGAAAGTCGTGTTCTGTTCTGGAAAACTCTACTACGAGCTTTTGGAGGAACGCGAAGCACAGCAAGCAAACGACGTTGCTCTGGTCCGTATCGAACAGCTGTATCCGCTGGACGACATCGCGATCAAAGAAGAAGTCGATAAATACCCGAACGCGACCCAGCACATCTGGGCGCAAGAGGAGCCAGCTAACATGGGCGCATGGACGTACATGTTGTGGCAAATGCACCAGAAGTTGACGCTGGTGTCACCGGCGCCGAGCGCCTCAACCGCAAGTGGATCGAACCAGGTCGCACTGCAACGTCAACGCGAAACAGTAGAACGAGTATTTAGCATCTAAGTCATAGAGATATGTTAGAAATGAAAGTGCCTTCACCAGGCGAGTCGATCACGGAAGTTGAAATAGCCACATGGTTAGTTAGTGACGGCGATTACGTAGAAAAAGATCAAGCGATTGCAGAGGTAGACTCTGATAAAGCAACGCTTGAGTTGCCTGCTGAAGAAGCGGGTATCATCACTTTGAAAGCCGAGGAAGGCGACGTCGTTGAGGTAGGTCAAGTCGTTTGTTTGATCGACACCAGCGCAGCACGTCCAGAGGGTGGAGCAGCCCCAGCAGCGGCAGCTCCAAACCCGGAGCCGGTTGCAGAGAAAGCAGCCCCAGCAGCGCCAAAGGCAGAGACCTACGCGACAGGAACGGCTTCTCCAGCAGCGAAAAAGATGATGGACGAGACGGGTGCTAAAGTATCGAAAGGTACAGGCAAGGACGGGCGTATCACAAAGGCAGACGTGATCGAGGCAGTAGCATCGATGGGGTCGGCTGGATCGGGAGAGCGTACTTCTGAGCGCAAGAAGATGAGCAGTTTGAGAAGAAAATTGGCGAGCAGATTGGTTACTGTGAAAAACGAAACCGCGATGCTGACGACCTTTAACGAGGTGGATATGAAACCAATTTTTGACCTCCGCAATCAGTTCAAAGACGAGTTCTTTGAGAAGCACGGCGTCAAGCTAGGTTTCATGAGTTTCTTCACTTTGGCAGCAACTCGCGCATTGCAGATGTACCCCTCTACAAACAGCATGATCGACGGCAACGAGATGGTCAGCTTTGACTACGTAGACGTGAGTATCGCAGTTAGTGGTCCGAAGGGATTGATGGTACCGGTATTGCGCAATGCGGAGAACATGTCATTCGCAGGTGTAGAGAAAGAAATCGGTCGTTTGGCTTCGAAAGTACGCGATGGAAAAATCACCTTGGATGAAATGACCGGCGGTACGTTTACGATCACCAACGGTGGTGTCTTCGGTTCGATGTTGTCGACTCCGATCATCAACCCTCCACAGAGTGCCATTCTAGGAATGCACAACATCATCCAGCGTCCGATCGCTGTAGACGGTCAAGTAGTGATTCGTCCGATGATGTACCTTGCTTTGAGCTACGATCACCGCATCATCGACGGTCGTGAAAGTGTAGGGACTTTAGTTGCGATCAAAGAGGCATTGGAAAACCCAGCGGAAATCTTGATGGGCGGTAACGTTCGTAAGGCGCTAGGTCTCTAATCAACTTCCAGAAAGGGATAGCGGTGTGAATTGGTCCCGTATTGCGGGAGAAAAAGCACCGAAAAGCAGTATATTTGAGAGCTCTGTTAGCAATAGCAGGGCTCTTTTTTCTTGATAAACCCAAACATAAAAACATGAGAAAATTTACCGCAGGCTTATTGACCTTAGCCTTTGTTCTCAGTAGCGTGATCACGACAGCCCACGAAGGGATGTGGTTGCCTATGTTGATCAAGCGTTTGAACATGGCAGAGATGCAGGCAAACGGCTTGAATTTGACCGCCGAAGAATTGTACGACATCAACAACGCTTCTGTAAAAGATGCGATTGTTTCTTTAGGAGGTTTCTGTACCGGAGAGTTGATCTCTGACCAGGGGCTGATGCTTACCAACCACCACTGTGGATACGATGCGATCCGTTCGCACTCTACGGTTGAGAACGATTACTTAACGGATGGATTCTGGGCGATGACGCGCGAAGAAGAGCGCACGAACCCGGGTCTTACAGCGGCTATTTTAGTGCGCATGGAAGACGTTACGGACAAGGTCATGGCAGAATTGACCGACGAAATGACGGAAGCTGAGCGCGCTGCAAAAGCGAAAGAAGTAGGCGATGCTTTGGCGAAAGAAGCGACTGAGGGAACTGTACACAACGCATACGTTCGCAGCTTCTTCCACAACAACGAATACTACCTGTTCGTGTTTAACACGTATAAGGATGTACGTTTGGTAGGTGCACCTCCAAGCAGTGTAGGTAAGTACGGTGGTGACACGGACAACTGGATGTGGCCACGTCACACGGGTGACTTCTCTATGTTCCGCGTATATGCAGATGCAGATGGAAACCCTTCAGACATCAGCGATAGCAATGTTCCGTTGACTCCAAAGCACCACTTGCCAGTAAGCTTGAACGGTGTAGAGGAAGGCGACTTCACGATGGTGTTCGGTTTCCCAGGTTCTACCGACCGTTTCTTGACCTCAACAGGTATCGAGCAAGCCATCAATCTGTACAACCCGACTGTGGTTGAGATTCGCGAAGAGAAATTGGCGATTATGAAAGAGGCGATGGATGCTGACGCAGCAGTGCGTATCGCTCTAGCTTCTAACTATGCTTCTACAGCGAACTACTGGAAATACTTCATCGGGCAAACCGAGCAGTTGAAGAAAAATGGCGTTAAGGCGAAGAAAGAGTCGATCGAAGAGCGCTACCTCGCTTGGGCAAATGGCGATGCGGCGCGTGCAGACTACGCTGGCGCTTTGGACCTTTTGAATGAGGCCTATGCTGCAACAGACGCAACGGTTAAGGGTCAGGTATATTTGATGGAAGCGGGTATCCGCGGTGCATCATTACCGCTCTACGCATTCCGTTTGAACCGCATGCTCGGTGCACTTGCATCTTCTGAAGATGTAGAAGGCGATAAGGCAGCAGTTTTGGCGTATGCAGACGATCATTTTGCAGAGTACCAAGCAGATGTTGACCGTAAACTAGCGGCTTCTTTGTGGTCGATGTGGATGGAGAATGTTCCTGCTGAGCAGCAGCCACAAGCGTTCCAAGAAGTACGTGACAGCCTCGCTGGCGATGTGTCTGTGCTGGTAAATGACATCTACGACAACTCGATCTATGCTTCGAAAGAGGCGCTAGAGGCGTGGTTGGAAACGATGGACGCTGAAGTACTTGCTGCAGATAAAGGCGGTAAACTAGCCAACAGCTTTATCATGGCCTATTTCGCTTCTCAAAACGGAAACAAAGACATCAACGAGAAGATGGAAAAAGGATATCGTTTGTTTACGGATGGTTTGCGTCAAGCAATGCCCGAGAAGACCTTCGCTCCTGATGCAAACTCTACGTTGCGCATGACTTGGGGTGTGGTAGGTTCGTACGCGCCGAAAGACGGTGTACACTATAACTACACTACAACGATCGAAGGTATCATGCAGAAGGAAGATCCGAGCAACCCTGAGTTTGTGGTGCCAGCGAAACTCAAAGAGTTGTACAACGCGAAAGACTACGGTCAGTATGCAGATGAGAACGGTGATTTGATCGTAAACTTCATCTCGAACAACGACATCACAGGTGGTAACTCTGGTTCTCCTGTAATTAATGGTGACGGTGAGTTGATCGGTACTGCGTTTGATGGAAACTGGGAAGCAATGTCAGGAGACATCTTCTTCGAAGACCAGTTGCAGCGCACCATCTCTGTAGACATCCGTTACACCCTATTTATCATCGACAAATATGCAGGTGCTTCGCATCTGATCGATGAGATGACTGTGGTAAAAGGCAAGTCTAAAAAGAAGAAAAAGAAGAACAGAAGAAAGTAATTTCATCTAGTATTCCTCGAATATCAAGCCCCGATCAGCGTCAGTTGATCGGGGTTTTTTTTGTCCATTAAAAGAGGTTATTTTTCCAAGCTCTCCTCGACATAGTCAAGCACCTTGGTCATCAAATGCAAACGGTCTTTGCCGCGCACGTTGTGCGGGTGCATCGGGTAAGGGAAGAAATCCATCTGAATGCCTGCCTCGATGAAAGATTGTACCAAAGAGAGGTTGTGTTGCATCACGACCACGTCGTCGATCGTTCCGTGGATCAGTAAGAGCTCGCCGTTAAGGTTGTTCACGTGGTTGTGCAAACGGTTGGCAGCATAGCCTTCTTCATTTTCTTCTGGACGATCCATGTAGCGTTCGCCGTACATGACTTCGTAATATTTCCAATCGGTTACAGGTCCCCCAGCGATACCCGCTTTAAACGTTCCTGGTTGACGCAGCATGAGCGACGTGGTCATGAAACCACCGTAACTCCAACCGTGAACAGCCATACGGTCACCGTCTACATAGGGTAGGCTTTTAAGGTAGTCTACGCCGGCGAGCTGATCTTCCATTTCCACAGTTCCGAGCTGGCGGTGGATTTGCTGTTCGAATGCCGTTCCACGGTGCGCAGATCCCCTGTTGTCCAGGGTGAAAACGAGGTAGCCGCGGTTGGCAAATTCGTTCATCCACAACGGTCCTCCAGCATTCCAGCGGTGGGTAATCATCTGAGCATGCGGTCCGCCGTACACGTAGACGAGCACAGGGTATTTTTTAGTCGGGTCAAAATCAAAAGGCTTGTACAAACGGGTGTAGAGTGTACTTCCATCTGGCCCTTCTATGGTGCCCAATTCCGGCTTGCGAATGTTCGTACCCTCGAAAGGATCTTCGGCTTTGAGCAACATTCGGCTCGCGGAGCCTGTATATAAGCGTACTTGTTCCTCGCGCGGAAGATCTACGCTTTGATGGCTGTCAAAGAACCAAAGTCCACCGTCTTGAATCACTGGACTGTGGTAGCCCGTCCCTGAGGTGAGTTGCTTTTGGCGGCCGCGAAGCGAAACGCTGAACAAATGCTGGTCGCGCGGGTCTGCACCCGTTGCGGTAAATAGGATGTTGCCCTTGTTGTCGCGTCCGAGGATGCCAGTAGCGACGAAGTTATTGCGGGTTAATTGGCGTAGAAGCTTACCCTTAGTGTTGTAGAGGTAGAGGTTCATGAAGCCGTCGCGCTCGCTCATCCATACAAATGTGCTGTTGTCGATCCAGAATGCAGGGTGTTCTGGCTCGGCCCACTGCTCGTCGTCTTCGCTGAACAGCGTACGGATTTTAGCTCCGCTGCGTGCATCGAAGGCTACTACATCAAAGTGGTTTTGCTCGCGATTAATGATGGCAAGAGTGATGATGGAACCGTCCGGAGACCAGCTGAGGTTCGTGAGGTACTGATCGCGCTGCTCGCCATCGGTATCGAGATACACGGGAGCGTCCATGCCTTTGCGGTAGACCCCTACTCGGGCATATTCTGAGCCTTGACCGGCCATCGGATATTTCACCGGGTTCAGTGCCCCGGGCGTAGCGGTGATGTCTAGAAGCGGATAGTCGGCGACCGTGCTTTCATCTTTTTGATAGAATGCGATGGCATCTCCCTCTGGCGACCAAAAAAGGCCGTTAGTGATGCCAAACTCGCTGCGCGCTATGGCTGCTCCTGCAACGATGTTCTCGTCTTCGAATGCGGTGACTTCGCTGGTGGTTCCGTCGTTCCAGCTGACTTTCACGTTATTTGCGACGGTGTAAGCGGCGTTTAATGTGCTCGAATGAATGGAGACATTGCTGGCCTTTGGATCGAGATGTGTTTTTGCTTCAAGACGTCCGCTGAGGTCGTAGGTGAAAATTTGGTATTCACTCTGGAAGTAAAAGGTGGAATCGTCGTGCCAGTCGATCATCCAAAGCCCAGGTAGGCTACGGTATTTCTCACCCAACTGTGCATTGATCTGCTCTGTGGTGATGGTCGGGTATTCGGTATCGCCATCGGTATCTACGATAACCAATTCTTGATACCCCTTCGCATTAAAAGAGTAGGCATCCACTTCAGGAAGCCATTTAAACATCGGAGTACTCTTTGGGTAGTAGTTGCGTCCTTTTAACACAGCACTCTCTAAGCTAAGCTCCGTCTGTGCCCATCCAGTCATTGCTGCAAAACACGCAGCAATAAGAAAAGCAGTTTTCTTCATTTGGGTTTATTTTGAAATGTCTGAATCTATGTTTCCATCGACCAAGCGGATGATGCGCTTGGCGTGTTGTGCGATATCTTCTTCGTGTGTAACGAGCACCACAGTGTTTCCGGCCGCTTGAATGTCGTCAAAAAGCTTCATGATCTCTACGGAAGTCTTTGAGTCCAAATTCCCCGTCGGCTCATCCGCGAGAATCAGTGCGGGTTTGTTGACCAAGGCACGTGCTACGGCAACTCGCTGGCGCTGCCCCCCTGAGAGCTGGTTCGGTCGGTGGTCCATGCGGTCTGCGAGGCCTACTTGCTCTAGTACTTCCGCCGCTCGAGCGAGGCGATCCTCCTTATTCATTCCCGCATAGATCAGCGGAAGGGCCACATTTTCAAGGGCCGTAGAACGGGGGAGGAGGTTAAATGTTTGAAATACAAAGCCGATCTCACGGTTGCGAATCTCGGCCAATTCATTGTCGTTCAGCGAACTCACATCCGTACCGTTCAGTTTGTACGATCCTGCGGTAGGGGTGTCTAAGCAACCCAGCAAATTCATCAAGGTGGATTTACCCGACCCAGAAGGCCCCATCAATGCGACATACTGGTTTTTGGCAATGTCTAGATCAATGCCTTTTAAAACATGAACAGTTTGCGCGCCCAATTTAAAGTCTCGGGTAATATCGCGAAGTTGGAGGATGGCTTCAGTGGAATTCAACATAGTCGTCTAATGGGGGTTAGGAGCTCTAAAATAGCTATTCGTCTGCAAATTCGCTGAGTTCCAACCACCTCATTTCCTTTTCATCGAGTTCCGCAATGACTTCTTGCACTTCTGCGGCAGCGCGAAGGACCTCATCCGGGTCCTGGTCCGTGCCTTCAAAGACGCTATTCAACGCATCACGACGTGCTTCTAATGCAGCAATCTGTTCGGGCAATTCTTCCCACTCACGCTTCTCGTTGAAGTTGAGTTTGGTTTTCACCTTCTCCTTTTTCGTCTCTTTCTCCGGAACCAATTCCTTCGGAGCGGCCGTACTGATCGCTTCGATCCTTTTTTGATCCTCACGCCATTCGTAGTACCTGCCGTTAAAGTCCTTGATACGGCCCCCGCCTTCAAACACAAACAAGTGATCACAGAGCTTGTCGAGGAAATAACGGTCGTGGCTCACGACCAGCAAACAACCGGGGAAGTCTTCAAGAAACTCCTCTAGGGCTTGCAAGGTGAGAATGTCCAAGTCATTTGTGGGCTCATCAAGAATCAAGAAATTGGGATTCTTCATGAGAATAGTAAGCAAAAACAGGCGGCGTTTTTCTCCACCACTTAGCGTGCTGACGTAGCTGTATTGCTGGTGCGAGTCGAACAAAAACCGCTCGCACAGTTGCGAAGCCGTCAGCTTCTGTCCTTTTTTCAGGGTGATGTATTCGCCGATCTCCTGAACGACCTCGATCACTTTGAGTTCATTCTTGTCGATAATGCCGTCCTGGGTGTAGTGTCCGAAAATGACGGTGTCCCCAGTGACAATTTTTCCTTTGTCCGGTGTTTCCAGCTCCATGATCAGCTTGAGCAGCGTAGACTTCCCAGAGCCGTTCGGACCTACGATTCCTGCGCGTTCTCCTTTTTTGAAGATGTAGCTGAAGGATTCGATCAGGAGCTTGTCAGGATAGCTTTTGGCCACCTTGTGAAGCTCGAGGATTTTACCACCGAGTCGGCTGCTGTTGATCTCTAAAGCGACTTCACGATCATCGATGCGCTGCTTTGCCACTTTTTTGATGTCCTTGAAGCGGTCGATGCGGTCCTTGGACTTTCCCGTTCGCGCACTTGGCGTTTTGCGCATCCAGTCCAGTTCTTTCTTAAAGAGCTGCTTGGTCTTGTGCAGGTTTGCGGCCTCATTCGCCTCGCGCATTTCTTTTTGCTCGAGGTAGTAGCTGTAGTTTCCGTCGTATTTGTAAAACTGCAGGTTTTCCAGCTCGTAGATCGTTCCACACACGCGTTCTAGGAAGTAGCGGTCGTGCGTTATCATGAGCAGGGCACCCTTATAGCTGATGAGGTATTCTTCGAGCCATTCGATGATGTCCAGGTCCAAATGGTTGGTCGGCTCATCCATCAAAATAAGGTCGGGTTCCTCGATGAAAAGCTGTGCCATCGCGAGACGCTTGACTTCACCACCGGAGAAATGATCCACTTTGCGGTCCATGTCCGGGAGGTTCATCTTCCCATGCATTTCTTGGATGCGTCCTTCTATCGTCCAGCCCCCGGTAATGTCTACGCGGTCCAGTGCTTTTTGCATAGCATCGGGATCTGCACCGTCGGCGAGGACTTGTTCGTAGTGCTGCAAGGCCGCTAATCCCGGGTGCTCACTTTGGTAGAGCACTTCGCGAACGGTTAAGCCGTCTTCGAAGCTGGGTTGCTGGCCGAGGTAGCGGATTTTTAAATCATTTCGAAAAACTACATCTCCGGTATCGGCTATGGCTGGGTCGAGGAGGGTGCGCATGAGGGTGGTTTTACCCGCGCCGTTTTTCGCTACGATCGCTATTTTCTCTCCTTCATGAATACCAAAGGTGATGTCCTTGTACAGCGTTTTGATGCCATAGGACTTGGAGATTTTATGTACAGAGAGCAGGTTTTTTGCGTCCAAAAGTGTGTGTTTTATTCGGAATCGTTGAGTGATACGATCCAGCTTGCAATAGTAGCTAAATCTTCGTCAGCGACCCATTCCATAGGTGCCATCGGTGGGTAATCTGGCCAATTCTCTGGCTTTGGATTTTTGATCAACGCGATCAGTTCTTCCTCCGTATATCCTCGTTTTGCTACATCGAGGTAAGATGGTCCGACCAATTTTTTGTCGACTTTGTGACAGCCCAGGCAGGTATTTGTTGCTAGCAGTTTTTTAACCGCTGCAGGCACCTCCACGGCATCCGATTTTTTAGCGGGTTTTTTCATGACTGGGTATTCTGGAGCCGAGGAAGTTTCGGAGCTCCCGCCTGAACAATTGGTCAAGGAAAGTGTCAAGAGTACAAAGAAAATTGCGTGATAAAAGTGTGTGCGATTCCTCATCCTGTGCGCTAATTTTGAATTCTATGATAAAGATAAACCTCAAACCCGTAGAGTGGTTGAAAATCCTCGTTTTGATTCTAGTTTTTGCCGCTGGATCCACAGCCTCTTACCAGATTTTGAAGCCGAAACCACGCCTGCCCATCTTTAATCCGACGGACTTGAACCCGGCGGTGGTCGACGACGATCTCGAGCGCGTAGGAAGAGGGCACCGCATCGGAAATTTTGAGCTCACCGACCAGTGGGGCCGACCGGTGGACTCTTCCATCCTGTCAGGTAAAATCTACGTAGCGGATTTCTTTTTTACCACCTGTCCTTCCATCTGTATCGACATGGGTAAAAACTTCCAGAAGATTCAGGCCGCTTACCAGAAGGAGCCGCGTGTTTCCCTAGTCAGCCATACAGTAATGCCAGAGATTGATACGGTCGAAGTGATGTACGAATACGGTCAGCGCATGGGCGCTTTACGCGACAAATGGCATTTGTTAACGGGCGAGAAAGAGGAACTCTACCGCCTTGCACGCCGCCAGTATTTTGCAGTGATGGAAGAAGGTGCAAGCTTTGATGAGCACGATTTTATTCACACTGAAAACGTCATTTTGATCGATGAGAACAAGCGAATTCGCGGATTCTACGACGGTACAGACGACGTTCAAATGGATCAGCTGATCGCTGACATTCAGGTTCTTTTAGACAACCACTAGTCCATTTTTACTTCACTGGCTCCTTGGGTAGAGTCTCCGACTTCGATCGTCTCCGCAGCTGGAGTGACACGCAAGGTTTTTTCGAGCGTGGAGTCGTTGATTCGAACGGGAGCGACAGGAACTAAACTGCTGTCCGGCAGAGAGAACAGTGCGTTGAATCCGGCGTAATTAGTGTCGACGGCGGGTAAAAGGAATTGGTCCATGCCGCGACGGAAATCCCACAAACGAGCCGTGCTGTCTTGCGGATCCACCACGAGACCAGCGGTGTGTTTACCTACCACATTGCCCAGTTCTGAGACGTAAAAACGTGCATATTTCACATTCTCGAATAGCCCCGGTCGGAACGTGCGGTAATCTTCCACCACGCCGTTCGGGCGGTTCTGTTCGGCGACCTTAATGCTCCCTTTTTTATAGAAGCTGAGCGGAAGTTCATTGTCGTTGTAGCGACGTTGCAAGTCGTTTTCAGAAATTTGCGCTAAGCTATCGAGCCCAGCCAAACGCTGAAGAACCACGCGATTGATCAGGTAGTTTACGTTGGCCGGTTTGTAGCTGAGCAGCGCCTCTTGCGTCTTTAGGGCAGTTTCGTACGCTTTGAAAATACGCCATTCTAGCTCGACGTGTTGTTCTGCAGTGAGTCGCCAAAAATCTTCGCCACGTTCGAACCGAAGGAGGTTTTCTTCTACTTGCTCGCGTGCTTTGTAGTGCTTTTTACGCTCGATATTGATCACGGCAAGCATGTAAAAAGGGGTCTGCTTGTCGTAGAGTTCACTCAAGGTAAAATACGTGTCATAGGCATCCGATTTACGCCCTAGTTCGTACTGGATGGCGGCTTTGAAGAGCAAGTACTTTTGAAAGTTTTCGCGGAATTCCAGGCATTTTTCGAGATCTGCTAACGCATCATTTAATTGGCCCAATTCATAATGTGCCTCCGCTCGGAAATAATACAAATCCTCACTCTGCAAACGCTTGCTGATCGCCAAATCGTAGTGGTTCAATGCTTGAGCGGCTTTCGGCGGCTGGATCGCCATAAACGCCCGTCCGATCGTCATGTTGTCGCGTCCACTCAGGTTCGCTCCCTTTGGTGCGTATTCTATGATTTTATCGTAGCTCTTGGTATTCCACAAACGGGCGATGTAACTCTGCGCCGTCACTTGGGTACACAGCACGAGTAGCATCGCTACTAGACTAATCTTCTTCATTCTTTTCTTTAATTTCTTCCTCAGGAAGTGCCACCGGTTGGCTCACTTCCCAGTGTGCTTTGAATTCGAATTTTTGCGGTGTCAACAAAACCTCCGCCAAGCGATTTTCTTCAAACGAAGGCCCGTCCCAAACGCCGTTTTCATTGGCATCTACAAAACCACTCATCACATACGTTCCGGGCAGTAAAGTCCGTGCAGGCAACGTCAGCGTGTCTTGCGCTACGGCCATCACTTCTTTGGACATCCATCCGCTGCTATGTTCAAGCCACACCACAAGCGGCGCCGGGTGTGGTGGGATTTCATAACTCACCACCGCTACTTCAGAAGTGGCCATGGTATCGAGCACCAGCTGCACAGAATCCACAGCGACCGAATCCCAGGTGGGCGCTTCGAACGGTGCTGCTACAAATGGAATCTCCACGGGCACACTGTCCAAAAGCGTGATTTGATGTCTTGAAAATCCAAACGGTTCCGTCGTATCCCAGCTGCCGTTAAAATTCACGTCTTCGAATGCGAGAATATGAAAGGTGTCTACGGGCAAATAGGTGAATGAAAATCCGCCGTCCTTGTTGGGGGAAGTCTTGAATAGGGCGTTCAAAGTGCTGTCTGTTTGCACGTCAATCAGCGCTACGGTCAGCTTTTCATGGAGTGCCGCGGGGGCCCCTGTGATTTGTCCATCTAGTCGAAGGCTGTCGATGTAATCTCCGGTGCTCCATACCAACTGCAAATGCTTGTACGCGTTGCGTTCGTTGAGGTCTTGAACGGCATCTCCTAGATCTATGCGGTAGGTGGTGTTTGGTTCAAGCTCCTGCGATTTCGACCAGCTCAGTTCGAGGCGTTTCCCTTGTACTTCGAAAGCCAATTCTTCCAATTCCGGTGTACTTTTCATGGCCCCTCGAAGTTTTGGAGCTTCGATATATTCGTCAAAGACCACCACAGCCTTGTTGCCGCTAAAGTTCAATGCTCCCATCGCTGGAGCCATTTCTTGGATCACCGGAGGTTGCTCGTCCTTGGCACCGCCTTGTGGCTGGCTCTGAACGGCGCAGCCCAGTAGTGCTAAAAAGGCGATAAAACGAATAGAGTATTGCATGATTCAAAGTTGAGGATTTCTAGCCATTTGGTGAATACCACGAAAGAACCAAGTTCGAATACTTATCAAAACCCTCATTTACTTGGTCTAAGGCCTACTTTAAACCCTTTTTCATCTCTAGTGCACACAATATTCTTTACTTTAGACTTTACATAAATTTACTAGCGTGAAAAAACTTCTACTCTCCCTGGTCTTAGCGTGTTCTGCTTTCGCCGTTCAAGCACAGACGTATTGTACACCCGTTTACTCCACAGGGTGTGCTGTCGGCGATGATATCGATGACGTATTTATTGGAACTTTTCAGGACACAAACACGGGTTGTTCTGCCAACCATTACCAGGTCTCCACTGGGGATACGGTAGACATCTCAAGAGGTGCGTTTACTACGGTCCGATTCACCTCGAATTATTTTACGCAATACTTTGCCATCTGGGTAGACTTTAACGAGGACGGTGACTTTGACGATGCAAACGAGTTTCTTTGGTCTTCCGCAGATAATAATTGGTCCGCAAGCGACAGTATTTTAGTCCCGCCTACTGCGGCTCTAGGTACGTACAGAATGCGCATCCGTTCTAACTTTTCAGCTACGATCCAGTCCACTGAAAGCTGTTCAAGCCTTTCCTATGGTGAGGTGCACGACTATACGGCGAGAGTCGTAGACGCTCCGGGTTGTTCCCTTCCGTACTTCTCTGGTATTAGTGCAACGGATAGCTCAGTAACGCTGGATTGGCTTTCAAACGATACGAACTTTGTGATTGAATACGGTGCGCCAGGCTTTACCGTAGGGCAAGGAACTGTAGCATATGCAAGTACTACGACACTTACCGCTGGAAACCTCTCGCCGAACACGGCCTATGAATTTTACATCCAGACCAACTGTTCTGGTACAGGTAATGGCTACAGTGCAAACGTAGGCCCGTACTACATCAAAACGTTGTGTGTACCTGCCTCTACGCCCTTGTTTGAAGGTTTCGAGAACGACTCTTTGGGCAGCTTTAGCAATCCAAACGCGCCATCGTGCTGGTTCTACACCGAAGATGCGGGTGCTTTCGGATACGGTTATTTGAACGGCGGTTCTACTTGGGCCCTTTCTCCTAAGAATGGAAACCAATTATATTACCTCTACAACTCTTCGGATTCGTTCCGTGAGATCCTCGTCAGTCCTGCCATCATAGGTCTCGATAGTGGGGTCAAGCAGATTGAATTTTATGCAGGTACAACCACAAGTGCAACAGCTGAGGTCCTTGTAGGTACGATGAGTGATCCGAACGACGCGAGCACTTTTGAGGTGATTGATTCTGTGACGATCACTGGCGGTTCAAATTGGAACAAATACACGTCGTACATCTACGCAGTTGCGGGTTACAATATGAGCGACATGCACATTGCCATCGCTTCTTCCAACACAAACACTTTCACGGCAGTCTACCTCGACGATATTACGATCGATAACGGACCTCAATGTTTGCCTCCTTCTGCGCTCAGTACCGGAACGATAGGTATTGACTCTGCAGAAATCATCTTTAATTCGACCGGTATCGCGAGCTATTTAGAGTACGGCCCTACCGGATTTATTCCTGCCTTCAACCAGGGAACAGGAACGCTGGTAACGGTAAGCGGCTCACCAGCTTGGTTGACCGGCTTAGATTCGAACTCTGCATACGATGTCTATGTCTACCAGATGTGTGCGGACAGCACGATCAGTACGGCTTTCGGTCCAGTCTCTTTCACAACGCTTTCTTGTGCGCCTAACCTCATGTGTTCGCTAGACTTAGAGCTCGTAGATTCTTTCGGTGACGGATGGAACGGAGCGGAAGTTCAGATATTGAACGCCTCTGGAAACATCATCTATACCTTCGGTTCCAACTTTACAACGGGCAGCTCCTATACAGAGCCTATGATGCTTTGTTCTGGAGGCACGTACTCCGTCGTAGTTTCTAGTCCAGGTAGCTATGCGTACGAGATTGGGGTAAACGTATTGAAGAGCGGCTCAGTCATCGCTTCCTATGCTCCAAGCACGAGCACAGCAACAGGTACAGTTATGGCCTCTTTTGTAACGAGCTGTAATACGCTTTGTCCAGATCCTTCGGACCTTGTTATCACGCCTTCCTTGAACAGCGCATCTGCAACGTTCATGACGAACGGAAATACGGGCACCTTTGACTATGCATGGGGCCCAGCAGGATGGAGTCAAGGTACCGGTGCTGTTGCCACAGGTACCGGAAATACCACCACGAACGGGATGACCATCTCAGGCTTAACTCCTGGCATGTGTTACGACGTGATCGTGATTGCTAACTGTGGAGCTAACGGTGTTTCTGACACTTTGGGTCCAGTAAATTTCTGTACGCCTTTATGTGATTCGGCTTCGCAGTGTACCTACACGGCCATTCTTGAAGATTCCTTCGGTGACGGCTGGAACGGCGCTTCGATGACCTACAGCGTGAACGGTGTGCCGAGCGGAACGTTCTACACCTTTGCAAACGGTTCGTACGATACCGTATCTATTACTGTGTGTAGCGGTTCTTTCGTAGAATTCTTTAGCGGTGCAGCGGGTTCATATCCGTCAGAAGTGAGCTACACCGTCGCTTCAGACTACAGCGGCTCTACCGTCGCTTCGGTATCTTTAGGAAACTTTACTGTGGCACAATCTGCAGGTTCAGATTTGGCCAATTGTATCTCAACCGTCTGTGCTGTTCCAACCGGACTTGCCTTAACCTCTGCAATAGGATCCACGGCAAATGTTGGATGGGTAGGTACCGCAAATAACTTCGTTTACAAATACCAAGAGCAAGGCACAAGCGTTATGGCCAGCGGTACGACCACTTCGGCCTCCGTAAATCTTACAGGTTTAGCGTTCTCAACCGGCTATGACTTCTGGGTAGCTCAAGTTTGTTCTGCAGGCGATACTTCTGCCTACAACTACTTTGCCTTCACTTCAGATTCATGTGCATCGATAGCACCAGGGACACCGACGTCGTCCGTAACGAACGTAACGTCTAACTACGCTGAGGTAAACTTTGACTGGGCTTCGGCTTCGAACTACACGAGCTACGCACTTAACTTCGGCGACGGTAACTCTACTTCAGGTTCAGGAACTTCGGCAGTGCACCAGTATGCAAGTAACGGTACGTTTAATGCGGTCTTGACCTTGTACGGTGATTGTGACACCATCAGCCAGTCGATCACGGTTTCTGTGGCGGGAATTGGTTTGGAAGAACACATCGGACTCAACGCATTGACTTTGTATCCGAACCCAACTTCAGGTCTCATCACGATCGACGCAACGGTGGACAGAGCGACCACCCTTCACGTTCGCATTTTGAACTACGTGGGAAGTGTACTCTTCGAAGAAGACCTTCAGGTAAATTCAGGCCGCTTAGCGACGACGTACGATCTGAGCGCACAAGCGAGTGGAGCCTACCTCATCGAGATTCAAACCGAGCGTGGTATGATCCAAAAATCAGTGATTGTTCGTCACTAGATTTCTAAGGCGAGGGCATGCAAAAGAACGGGTACTGTGCCCAATTCTTTTTTAAGCGCCTCCCCCGCATGAAGCATAGATGATCCGGTCGTTACCGTGTCGTCCACTACAATCACAAGCGCATCCTTCGGGATGCGCTTTTTTTGTGCCTCATTCACACGAAAAGCCGACGCCGTATTGCTCCACCGCTCAAAAGGACCGAAGTTGATTTGACTTTTTCGGTGGCCGCTTTTTTGCAATACGGGCAGCACCTGTACTTGAAGGCCATAGTTGCGCAGTCCCCGAGCGCACCCCAAGGCGAGTTCTGTGCTCTGGTTGTAGCCACGCTTGAGTTTTCGGCGGCTGTGAATAGGCATCGGGCACAGCACGATGTTGCGAGTTTGGAGGCCGTTTTTCCGCCAATAGGTAATAAGATCTGGGGCGATGATGCGTTCTCCTAGGGTACGTGCCAGCGTGGGATTACTGCCATATTTTAGGCTGTAGCAGAGCGTTTGTACGGGTTCTGTGAAGAAGAGTGACGCCTGGAAATGACTGTGAATAGTAGTGCCTATGCGGACCAATTTTTCCCTATCGAGTGTCGACAAGCGGGGCAGGGAAGCAAGGCAGAATTGGCACAAGCTTTGCTCTATGGGACCGAGAAGTCCATTGCATTGAAAGCAACGCGTCGGAAAAAAGGGACGTGTTAAAAAACTTAAGGTGCGGGCATTCATTATTTACAGCGATTAAGGTAGTTTCGTTATACATAAAGTTAAACCAGAAGGTTATGGGAGCTGAAGAGAAAAAAGGGAAATTTGGAATTGTAGTAGCGGTCTTGGCGATCGGAGTCATTGCATTAGGCGTATTGCTCTATTTACGCAGTGAAGCGAACCATGAATTGGAAATGGAAAAGCAGTCTTTGACGATCGAATTGTCGGGGATGAAAGAGGATCTCTTGTTGCAAGTCGGTGAGAACGATAGCCTCAATGCCTACATTCAATATGAAACGACACGTTTGAGCAGTGTGATTGATAGCATCAACGCCGTCAATGTTCAAAACAAAAAGTCATTAACAAATTACCGCTACCGCCTTAGCTCGATGAAGAAGCAGAATGCGGAATTGGTCGCGCGTTTGGACAGTTCTAACGAGGCATACACGATGTTGAAGCTACGTGAACAAGCCGTTGCAGACAGCTTGAATGCTGCGATGGATGCGAATGCCAACCTCTCAGGGCAAAACAATGCGCTGAGTGCTACGGTAGAAAAAGGGGAGCGTTTGGTGATCGCAACGGCCACGACTCAAGCGGTTCGCGTAACGGCTTCAGGAAAAGAACGCAAAACGCGCCGTGCAAAGCGTACCAACCGCATCAACGCTTGTTTGACGCTTGCGAAGAATAGAATTGCTCCTGCAGGTACCCGTACATTGTATGTGAAAATCATCGACCCGAACGGTAAGCCAGTAGACGCTCCTGAAGCGAATATGGCCGTTGTCGGTGGAGAGCGCAGTGGATATAATGGCGAGGCTCAGGTAGATTTCCAAGGGGAGGCAGTTGAGGTGTGCGTTGCTGCAAATAGAGCAGTGGATGCGCCGGTTGAATTGGCCGCTGGTATTTACACGATCGCAGTGTATACGGATGCGTATCTTGTCGGTACTGCCGCATTAGAATTAAAATAAACCATGAAAAAGCTACTCATTATTGCCCTAGCGGGTTTTCTAGGAACTTCTTGTGTGAGCACAAAAGTGCACAAGACGTTGCAGGAGAAATACGATCTGCTCGCGAATGAAAGCGACCAGCTCCGTCAGAAGAACGAAGCACGGATTGCTGAAAATTCAGAGTTGCAGCGCACCCTCTCTGAGGCGCGTCAAGAAGTATCTGTCTTGACACAGGACACCACTGTGAAGTTTGATCAGATGCGCGCGTTGCAAACGAAATACGACCGCTTGTCGAAGCAGTACGACTATTTGCTGGACAACAACAACTCGCTGATCGCGGCGAGCGCTAGAGAAAATAAGACCTTGATGGATCAGCTCTCGACCATGCAGAGCAGGTTGCAAGCGAAAGAAGACAGCTTGAACACGGAGCGTAGAATGCTCGAACGTGGGCAGCGCCGTGTGGATGAGCTCGAAGGCATCATTCGCCGTAAAGACAGCACCGTAGCGTTTGTACGCCAGAAAGTAGCCGATGCATTGCTTGGTTTTAACGGCAAAGGACTGACGGTGAACATGCGCGATGGAAAGGTATATGTGAGCTTAGAGAACAGTTTGCTTTTTGCGCCGGGTTCGTGGAATGTGGCAGCAAACGGGCAGGTGGCCTTGGAGAACTTGGCAAAGGTATTGGCGGATAACGAGGACATCAGTGTGCTTGTTGAAGGGCATACGGATAATGATCCGTACCGCGGTCAAGGTCAGGTGAAAGACAACTGGGATCTGAGTGTATTGCGCGCGACGAACGTGGTCAAGATTTTAACTGGGAGTTCGGGATTGTCGCCAGAGCGTATTACTGCTGCAGGTCGCGGAGAGTTTGTGCCGTTGGTTGCGAACGACTCACCGGAGAATAAGGCCGTGAACCGTCGTACGGAGATCATTTTGACACCGGACTTGACAGAATTGGCCAACCTACTGGAAGGCGAAAAATAAAGAAGCGTTAGAATTGAGCTTGAACGAGCTCTTCAATTCTTTTAAGGCCCACTATGGCGATGTCGTAGTGGGCTTTTTCTATGGCATGATGTCCACTTACATAGATGCGTTTAAATCCGAGTTTCTCTGCTTCACGAATGCGCTGCTCGACCTTGGTCACAGGACGAATTTCCCCTGTAAGACCTACTTCAGCTGCGAAGCATACTTTGCCATGGATCGGTTCGTCTGCATTTGAGCTTAGGATGGCCGCAATCACCGCTAAATCTAGTGCTGGATCGTCCACGCGTAAGCCACCTGTGATGTTTAAGAAGACGTCTTTCTGTCCCAGTCTGAAGCCGCAACGCTTTTCTAAAACAGCCAATAACATATTCAGGCGGCGCGTGTCAAAACCAGTCGTCGAACGCTGAGGTGTTCCGTACACTGCCGTAGAACACAAGGCCTGCAGTTCAAGGAGCATCGGACGGACGCCTTCGAGCATCACTGCCACTGCGTTCCCGCTTAACCCTTCGTGCTGTTTGGTAAGAAGTAAATCGCTCGGGTTTGCGACACCCTTCAAGCCTTGCTGCTCCATGGTATAGATACCGATCTCGTGGGTGGAGCCGAACCTGTTTTTATGTGCTCTTAGTATGCGGTACAATAGATTAGGGTCGCCTTCGAACTGCAGAACGACATCCACCATGTGCTCGAGGATTTTAGGTCCTGCAATGCTGCCTTCTTTGTTGATATGTCCAATCAAAAGGACGGGTACCCCAGTTTCCTTGGCGTAACGGATGAAGCTTGCCGCGCTCTCACGAATCTGAGCAACAGAGCCGGGGGTACTTTCCACGTGCGGTACATGGAGGGTTTGAATAGAATCTACAATGACCAGATTCGGCTTCATCTGCTTGAGGTGGTTGAAGACCACTTCGGTTTTGGTCTCACTCAGCAAGAAAAGTTCGCTTTGTGCTGGACCGATACGTTCGCCGCGTAGTTTGATCTGCGACGGACTTTCCTCTCCAGAAATGTAGGCTACAGTTCCGCTGAATTCTAGGGCCATTTGCAAGAGGAGGGTGCTCTTTCCGATCCCTGGTTCGCCGCCTAAAAGCACCACAGATCCAGGAACGATTCCGCCACCTAGAACGCGAGAAAACTCTTCGTCTCGGATGGGGTAGCGTTGTATGGTTTGCTGCACGACTTCTTGGATGCGAACGGGCTTAGATGCTCCAGCTTCGCCGCTCCAGGCACGTGGATCAGGTTTGCTTTTCGTTTGTACTTCTTCTGCTAGCGTATTCCACTCCTTACATCCTTGACACTGGCCCATCCACTTCGAATGTTCCGTCCCACATGAGGTACAGGTGAAGATGTTTTTACTTTTCGCCATGGCCGTTATTTGTTTCGAGCAACGTATAAATAGATCATTCCGATGGCACCTGTAACGATGAACATTAAGCTCTGTCCGCTATGAATGATCGTTGCGAATGCCGTGCCCAATTCCGGCGTGTAGTCCAACACCGTCAGCGCTTTGGATACTAAATAGTGATACGCGCCAATTCCTCCCGGAACCGGAATTACAAACCCGAGCGCTGCGGCTACACTAATGTAAAATGCTGCACCCACGCCTAAATCACTAAGTCCATCTACGATCTGGAACCCGACCACAATAGTGCCGACGTAACACGTCCAGATGCCTAAGCTGTAGAGCCAAAACAGCCATTTGTGTTTCACCTTGCGTACACTCTTGAGACCTTCAACCAAGCCTTCGACCAGTGCTAATATTTTCTGAACGAACGCCCACTGTTTCCAGATTTTTCGTGTGGCATAGACCAGCGCTATTCCCGCCAATGCCAAAGCGCCATAGGTCAAGAAAAAGGCGGTGTCAAAGTTGGGCAAAGCGGCCCCACTTTGGGTTAAAAATGCAGCTAGGTCATCTGCCTGAAGGACAATAGTTACTGCCACCACCACGCCGAACATCAGCGTATCGATGAGTCGTTCTAAGACTACGGTTCCGAACAATTTATCGAAAGGAACATCGTCGGTTTTATTCAATGCCGTACACCGCGCCACTTCACCGACGCGCGGGGTGACCAGATTAACGAGGTAAGAAAATGAAACTGCGGCAATCGCGCGAGGAAGCGCAACTTCATAGCCGAGTGATTTTAACAATTGGATCCAGCGGGCGCTTCGAAGAATGATGGCAAAAAAGCCAATCCCCAATGCCAAAGCCAAACCTCCTCCATCTACACTTTGAATGTTGCTCCAAAGTTCAGTAGGGTTGACGTTTTTAAAGGTGAAATAGAGCAAGAGTGTTCCGATACCCAAAAAGAGCACATACTGCAGCGCTTTTTTGTTTCCCGTTTTCACTACTTCAGCAAGTTTGTTTCTTCGTTCGGGAAGACGATTTTTGGCTGAAGCTGAGCCGCTTCTTCCGGCGTCACTTGCGCGTAGGCAATAATGATGATGACATCCCCTCGTTGCACACGGCGGGCAGCAGGTCCGTTAAGGATCACTTCTCCTTTGCCGGGTGTTCCGGAAATGGTGTAGGTGTCAAAACGCTCACCATTGTTGATGTTTACAATATATACGCGCTCTCCCGGAACAATACCGGAGGCGGCCATAAGCTCATCGTCTAGGGTGATAGAACCCACATAATCCAAGTCAGCTCCAGTGACTTTGACGCGATGAATTTTACTTTTTACAACCTCTATTTGCATGTCGCAAAAGTAGCTTAAAAAAGAGGATAGTTGTCTATTAATCGGACTTTTCCGCATTGAACCGCCACAAAAATCCGGGCCTGTTGTGAGCGGTCGACAAGATCAAGCGGCGTTAGCGTATGTGCATCGGCCACCACCAAATATTCCGTGTGCAAACTAGGCACTCTATCGAGCTGTTCACGCAGGGATTTCAGCGCCGATTCCAGCGGTTGCTGTGCCCAATTCCCCTTTGCAATCCACTCCCCGATAAGCACATTGATCCGGCCGGCATCCGCACGCTGTGCGGCATCGAGACGTAAATTTCGGCTGCTTTTGGCCAAGCCGTCTTCCTCGCGCACGGTGGCAACGGGTTGGATCTGAACGGGCCATGATTCCTGTGCCACGACAAAGCGTATGATGGCCAGCTGCTGGTAGTCTTTCTCTCCAAAAAAGGCAACATCAGGTGTGATCATCTCAAAGAACCGAGTCACTACAGTGGCCATACCCTCGAAATGTCCGGGGCGTCCAGCGCCTTCCATGAATTGGCCCAAAGTGCCAAAATCAAACGATCGAGAAACCGGTCCGTTGGGGTAGATATCCGCCTCAGTCGGCAGGTAGACCACATCCACTTTGAGACCGCGCAAAGCGTCCAAATCTGCGGTTAAAGTAGAAGGATAATTCTCCAAATCCTCCGCATTATTAAACTGCGTAGGGTTCACATAAATACTGACCAAAGTACGGTCACATTCTGCCTGTGAAGTTTCCACTAATGCGAAGTGACCGGAGTGCAGCGCTCCCATAGTAGGCACAAAACCAAGGCGCTGCTGTTTGTTCTCCTGCTTCCACAGGTCCAATTCTGAAATGGATCTTAAAACCTTCATAAAATTTCTCAAAGGGCTTCAAAACTAGGCTATTCTTTGATAGCAAGGGTATAAAATCGTATCTTTGCAACTTATTAAACACACACTATTCCTCTATGGAAAGCAAGAGAGTTTTATTCATCTCACAGGAAATCCATCCGTACTTACCTGAAAACACCATTTCTAGTTCAACGTTAGCCTTGGCTAAAAAAACGAACGACAGTGGCCATCAGGTACGTGTTTTTATGCCGCGTTTCGGCGTTATTAACGAGCGTAGACACCAGCTTCATGAGGTGATCCGTCTTAGCGGAATGAACGTTGTGATTAATGATATGGACATGCCGCTTATCATCAAGGTTGCTTCCGTTCCAGGTGCACGCATGCAGGTATATTTCATCGATAATGAGGAATACTTCAAGCGTAAATTCACCTATACGGATGCGGATGGTGCTTTGTTCGAGGATAACGACGAGCGTACATTATTCTTCTCAAAAGGTGCGATCGATACCGTAGAAAAATTGGGTTGGAAACCTGACGTGATTCACGTTCACGGTTGGATGTCTGCTTTGGTACCGATGTATTTGAAGTTGTTCCAGAATGAAAATCCTATTTTCAAGGATGCGAAAATTGTATTCTCAGCGTACGATAACGGTTTTGAAGGACCATTGGGTCCAAAATTGAAGGCCGGTCTAGAGTTTGATGAAGTAGACGAAGCGCATACTGCAGGGTTGGAAGCGCCGACTTGTGAGGACCTTCAAAAATTGGCAGCAAAATATTCAGACATCGTCATTTTAGGTGAGGAGAATACCGAGCACGTTGCACAGTATTGCGAGGAGAACAATATTCCTGTGGTGGATGGCAAGAACTTTGCAGAAACGCCTGAAGAAGCCATCAAGATTTATGAATCACTTCTTGCAACTACCGACGTTGAATAAACTAAGTCATTACCTCGCCGCTGCCGTTTTTGTACTTGCCGCATTTTCTTCTTGTGAGAAAAGCAATGGTACTATCGGTGCTGGGAAATTCACAAACGATCGTCCTGAATTGGGCGAGAAACTTACGTTCCCTGTGGTCAGCTATACCATTCCTTGGGACAGTGTTTCGACCAAGAGTCCGGCAAAGGTCGTTTTAGGAAATCTAGAAGACCCGATCTTCGGTCGCACGCAGAGTGCCTTCGCAACACGATTTTTATTGTCGAAAACCAGCCCTGACTTCGGTGAAGGTACCGTTTGTGACTCCGTGAAGTTGCGTTTGGCCTACAGCGGTTACTATGGAATCCCAGGAGATGAGATACACGTTCAGGTCAAGGCACTTACCGAAGCGCTGATCGATACTGCGAATTATTACTCCAACCACCAGACACCACTAGGTGCTGTCGTTGCTGACACGGTAGTCGCTTTAGACCCTTTTGCACGCCTGTTCAACGGTGTAGATTCTTTGGTTGGATACCTGTCGTTCGATATGGACCCTTCTTATTTCCAGTCGATTTTGTTTGACCCATCGATGGCTGGTGCAGATTTCTTGGCCGACAATGAGAGTTTCGTGGAAGAAGTTCCCGGTTTGCATTTTAGCGACATCGGTTCAGGTTCAGAAATAGCGGGTTACTTTAACTTGAGCAATCCAGGTTCGATGATCGAATTGTACTACCACACTGGGGAAGAAGATACCGTGCCGAAAGTATTCAACCTGACGTTTGGACAAAACTTTGGCGATCCTGTAGGAAGCTACAACAGCTACAACCACGACCACACTTCATCGCAGTTCGACCTGGATATGATGGATACCGTGAATGGTGAGGTACTGACCTATGTTCAGGGTGGAAGCGGTGCAAGAACGGTTTTGTTTTTTCCAGGCTTAGATACACTTATCGGTAAAGACTACAGCATCAACCGTGCGACACTCACCGCAGATGTATTGCAGGGCACTGTAGGTCCTTATACGTTACCGAGCAGTCTTTTGCTTTTGCAAGATCTCGACACTACCCAGCAACTGGTTCGTGATTATTCATCTTCGGTAAATGCCACCGGTGGAACAGTAGTGCGCGCAGACATTCGCGAATACAAATACCGTTTTAACGTTACACGTACCGTGCATGACTTTGTGAACGAACGTGGTGAAGTGCTTCCGCTTATGCTGATCCCTTCATCATCGAGCGGGAATTTACACCGTGCAGTACTAGGCGGCGGTATGCACCCAAGCATTCCTATGGAATTTAATGTCTACTACACGAAATCTGAGTAAGCATCGTCTTACCTTAGGATAGAGAAACAACCAAACCAAACCAACCAAACTTAACACCTTATCTTATGTGTGGAATTGTAGGATACATCGGCGACCGTAAAGCGTTTCCGATCCTTGTTAATGGACTCAAGCGCCTTGAATACCGCGGGTATGACAGCTCAGGCGTTGCACTCGCTCAAAATGGAACGATCGCCCTGTATAAAAAGCAAGGGATGGTAAAAGAGATGGAGGCGCACGCCGCGTCGCATGACGTCTCTGGATCGACCGGGATTGCACACACCCGCTGGGCAACCCACGGTCAGCCTTCAGACCATAACGCACATCCGCACATCTCGAACAACGGGAACCTAGTCCTCGTGCACAACGGGATTATCGAAAACTATCAAGCACTGAAAGAGCTGCTTATCGAGAAAGGATATGCTTTTCACAGTGAGACCGATACCGAAGTACTTGTAAACTTCATTCAGTACATACAGACCGAAGAGAACTGCACATTGAGAAAAGCCGTTCGCCTAGCGTTGACTCAGGTGATCGGTGCGTACGCCATTTGTATTTACGACAAAGACGCTCCTGAAGAAATCGTTGTTGCAAAGCTTGGTTCACCACTAGTGATCGGCTTAGGAAAGGATGAGAAGTTCATCGGCTCCGATGCAACTCCGTTCTTGGAATATACGAAAGATGCCATCTATCTAGAAGATGGTGAAATGGCTTCCGTTTCAGCCGGTGGAGACTTAGACATCCGCTTGATCGAGAGTGATCAAACGGTAGATGCAAAAATTCACCAGTTGCAGATGGATCTCGAAAGCATCGAGAAAGGCGGTTACGACTACTTCATGATGAAGGAGATCTACGAGCAGCCTCGTGCGATCTACGACACGTTCCGTGGCCGATTATTGCCAGAGCAAGGCATGATTAAAATGTCTGGGCTGGAGGAATATGCAGATCGTTTCCGCAATGCGGATCGAATCATCATTACTGCATGCGGTACCTCTTGGCATAGTGCACTAGTCGCGGAATACCTCTTTGAAGAGTTTGCGCGCGTACCGGTAGAAGTAGAATACGGTTCTGAATTCCGTTACCGCAACCCGATCATTCGTAAAAATGATGTGGTGATTGCCATCTCACAAAGTGGTGAAACAGCCGATACGCTGGCAGCCATCAAAATGGCTAAAGCGGCAGGTGCTATGGTTTTTGGGATATGTAATGTTCCAGGTTCTACCATTGCACGTGAAACGCATGCAGGTGCCTACACTCACGCAGGACCTGAGATCGGTGTGGCCTCAACCAAGGCGTTTACCTCTCAAGTAACGGTGTTGACGATGATGGCCCTAGAATTGGGTAAGATTCGTGGCGAATTCTCCACTTCAGAATACCGCGCCCTGCTAAACGAGTTGAGCGTTATCCCGAAGAAAGTAGAAGAAACGTTGGGATCTATCGACTTGATCGAAGAAATCTCAGCCTTATATAAAGATGCAACCAACTGTTTGTATTTAGGTCGCGGGGTGAATTTCCCTATCGCGCTCGAAGGTGCATTGAAGCTCAAAGAGATTTCCTACATCCACGCGGAAGGTTATCCTGCTGCAGAAATGAAGCACGGACCGATCGCACTGATCGACGAGAACATGCCAGTGATTGTAGTTGCACCTAATAACGGACACTACGAGAAACTTGTCAGTAACGTACAAGAGGTCAAAGCGCGCAGCGGTAAAGTCATCGCTATCGTGACCAAAGGAGATACCGAGATTCTGCAAAGTGCGGACCACGTGATCGAAATTCCAGAGACCCTGGAAGCATTGACGCCACTTTTAACGGTGATACCATTACAGCTATTGAGCTACTTTATCGCAGTGATGCGCGGTTGTGATGTGGATCGTCCGCGTAACCTAGCGAAGTCGGTGACCGTGGAATAAGCGTTCGCAAGAAACCATAAAAAAAGCCCCGCATCGCGGGGCTTTTTTTTATGCAGTTAAGTGCCGTTTTGGGGCTTACTTTTTGACCTTTTTAAAGGTGTAGGATGCCGTGATGATCGGGCTTTCTCCCATGAGGCTCATGTTCATGCTGTTGTTCTGCCACTCGCCTTGATTTTGGTAAAAGGCCATGCCGATGCTGAGCGGTACTTCTAAGGAGACCACGAAGTTTTCGTTGACGCGGTATAAGGCTCCGAAGTTGTAGCGGAACGAAGGCGAGATGCTCTGGTAGTTCGTACTGGTAGAGTAGTAGGTGCCAATTTCGGGCGCCGTAACAAAGTAAAATTTATCGTTTACTGCGCGACGGGTCTCACGGCCGAAATAGAACCCGGTGGAGAAGCTCATGTAGAATTGGTCTTGGTAGTTCGAAGCGTTGAGATAGGTGCGGTCGAACCTCATGCGGTAGACTTTCTCGAAGCTTTTACCCCATTTTAAACTTGGACGCAAATCGAAGGACGGTCCATACCATCCGATCAAGGAAGTACTCTGGATTCCAACCTCGCGGTGTTGTGCTTTTGACTGAAGGCTTCCGAGCACTAGGCAAGCGATAAGGAACGTTTTAGTGAGGGTTTTCATAATTGGGTTTTTAGAAGGGTTAAGGTACAGGATAAATTCATAACTTTTTCCGAATCTATCGAGCCGGTAGAATTCGTTAATCAAAGTACAGTTATGAAGTTGACATGGATGAAAGGGCTGATCGCAGCGTTAATCCTCGCGGTGGGAACCCCAGCCGAAGCACAAGAAAATAATACGCCTTTAGAGCAGGTGATGGATGGGTTGAATGCCCGGAATATTGGACCTGCAGGAATGAGTGGTCGAGTGACTTGTGTGACGGTGCATCCGCAAAATGCTACGACTATTTTTGCCGGTTCAGCCAGTGGTGGTGTTTGGAAAAGCACGAACAACGGGCAGAGCTGGACACCGCTGTTTCAGAACGAACGTGTGGCTTCGATCGGAGCAATCGCCATAGACCCGAAGCATCCAGATGTCATTTATGTGGGGACTGGAGAAGGGAACCCTAGGAACTCGCAAACCAGCGGTTACGGCTTGTACAAAAGTTACGACGGCGGGGAAACTTGGACGTGTTTAGGGCTAGAGGACACCCGCACCATTCATCGTATTTTGATCAACCCGGAACGGACCGACGAGGTGTTCGTGGGTGCAACTGGCTCGGCTTGGGGCGATGGTCCTCGTGGTGTTTTCAAAACCACAGATGGAGGAAAGACTTGGGAAAAGAGTTTGTTTTTGAACGATAGAGCAGGGGCAGGGGACTTAGTGATGGATCCGAACAACCCGAAGAAGTTGATCGCGAACATGTGGGAATACCGCAGAGAGCCGTGGTTTTTTAAAAGTGGAGGCCCGGAAAGTGGATTGTACGTTACTTATGATGGCGGCGAGCATTGGGATCGACTTACAGAAGAAGACGGGCTGCCGAAAGGTGAGCTCGGGCGGATCGGTTTAGCGATAGCTCCCTCAAATTCGAATGTGGTGTATGCCCTTGTGGAGACGGAGAAGAAAAACGGCGTGTACAAGAGTGTGGACGGTGGAAAGAATTGGTTCAAGGTTACTGAAAGTGAGCAGGCGGGAAATCGTCCATTCTACTATGCCGATCTGCGTGTGGATCCGAAAAATGAAGACCGTGTGTACAGTTTATGGACCTATGTTACGCGTAGTGATGACGGCGGAAAGAGCTGGAAGACGATCACTCCGTACAACCGCATTCACCCCGATCACCATGCCTTGTGGATCGATCCGGCGAACCCGGCACATTTGATCGAAGGCAACGACGGTGGGATGAACATTTCCTACGACTACGGCGAGAGCTGGCATTTTGTAGAGAACCTTCCTTTGGCCCAATTTTATCACATCAATGTCGACGATCAAACGCCCTACAACGTCTATGGCGGTATGCAGGACAACGGGTCGTGGATGGGTCCGGCCTATAGTTTAACTGTCGATGGTATTAGAAATGAAGAATGGTCGGAGCTTTTCTTTGGAGACGGCTTCGATGTGGTTCCCGTACCCGGGCGCACGGATGCCGTTTATGCACAAAGTCAGGAAGGAAATGTAGCCTTAGTGAACACCACTACAGGATACAGTGAACTGATCAAGCCGGTACACCCAGAAGGGGAGAAGTTGCGTTTTCACTGGAATGCGCCGATCGCATTGGATCCGCACAAGCCGGAGACGACGCTGTATTTTGGGTCGCAGTTTGTGCACAAGAGTACGGACAATGGAAAGAATTGGACCATCATAAGTCCTGACCTGACTACAAACGATCCTGAAAAGCAAAAGCAACTGGAAAGTGGTGGTTTGACTTACGATGTAACAGGTGCGGAGAACCATACCTGTATCCTTGCCATCGCCCCAAGTCCTTTGGATGCGTCTGTAGTTTGGACGGGCAGTGATGACGGTAAACTCTATGTCACTCGCGATGGGGGTACAACGTGGCTGGATCTTTCGAAAAAACTGAAGGGATTGCCGGAAGGTGCCTGGATTCCTCAAATCCGCGCTTCGAGCTATGACGCAGGAACAGCTTGGGTTGTGGTGAATGACTACCGCAGAAACAATTGGTCGGCGTACCTCTACAAGGTGGAGGACTTTGGAAAAAAAGTGACGCGCGTTGTCGACGATGGCGATATTTTCGGCCCCGTGCTGAGCGTTTGGCAGGACCCGATCGAGCCGAATCTACTGCTGGTAGGCGGCGAATACGGCTTGTATTGCAGCGTAGATGGCGGTGAAAACTTCAGCAAATGGACCGATGAGATTCCAACCGTTCAGGTCATGGATATCGCTTTTGCCCAGCGTGAAAAAGACATCGTTCTCGGGACTTTTGGACGCGGCGCTTGGGTGATCGACGACATCGAACCTTTACGCGTGTTAGCGGCCGGCGCAGATCTTTCGAAGCCGTACTTTTTTGAGCCGCCCATGGCTTACCAGTGGGAGCGGAAGCAAAGTCCCGGAGTGCGTTTTGCGGGGAGTGCCACCTTTAGAGGGGAGAACCGCCGTTTTGGCGCACGCCAGGCGGCCTATCTACCAGAGGTAGCGAAGGACAACAAAAAGAAACTTCGGATCGACTATCAAAACGATGCTGGCGATACACTCTACACGCAGTATGTGAAGGTGAAAGAGGCTGGTATGGTGAATTGGCGCTGGGCAATGTGGGAAAAAGGGACCTACTATCCAGAGTTTAAGGTACGTGATGAGAAAAAAGAACAAAGCGACCGAAGAGGAGCTCCGGTAGTGCCGGGGACGTATAAGGCGACGATGAATTGGGACGGGTATACCGCCAGTCGAACGATCGAAGTGCGTCAGGATTACCGCATGGAATCCTGGGTCAGCGGCGATGATCTTACTGCACGCCGTGATGCCTTCAAAAGTATTGAGGCCATCGAGGTTCCTCTAGATAAGGCCGTGCAAGCCCTCGCACAGGCGAATGAAAACATCGAGCGTTTACAAGCTTTGCTCCAACGCGAACCGTATGCCTCAGACACGGCGCTTACGGACACCGTTAAAGCAACGGCTAAGGCTTTGGAAGAAGTGCGCCTGAGTATTTTCGGAAAGAAAGAAACCAAGGGATATTTTGAGCAACCAGAGGTGTGGTCGAACCAGTGGGGTGGATCCCTGTGGCAGTTACTCAGCTCCTACCGCGCTTGGGAGAGTAACGAACAGGCATTGTATGCGCAGTTAAAAGAGCGTACGGAAGAAGCCACTGAAGCGGTGTACACGTTCTTAGAAGAAGACTACAAAGCACTATTGGTCTATTTGCAAGCGCATCCAGTGGATCTTATGGTTCCGACAGGCGTTGAGTGATAGGCTCATGAACTGCACAAAAAAAGGCGCTCTTGTTCAGGGCGCCTTTTTTTATGAGGAGAGGTCTCTCTTTTTTCGTTGTCCAATTATTGAATCAAGAACGGTTTACGTAGCGTGCCTGCTTGGAAAATGTAATACCCCGCAGCTGCGTTCGTGCGAATCGTTCCTGACGTGCCGAGCTGACCTTCTTGAAGCAGACGTCCGTCCACGGCCAGTATCTGGTAGGTCGTTCCCGTAGGAAGCCCGTCCACCGTAAATGTTCCATTCGAAGGGTTTGGATACAGTGCAATCTGCTCTGCGTCCAATTCTTCTTCGTTCAACGAAACGTTCAATGAAAACTCGTCCAAGAAGGCATTATTTCCACCGCCAGAGATAAAATCGATCTTTACCATGATCGGGTCACCACCTGCGTAGTCGTTTAGGTTGGCCGTTCCAGTACGCCAGTTGCTTGCTGAGGTCGGATTCCATGCGGTTGCTTTGTTGATCGCGGCATACAGCTGTGGACCTAAGATGGTACGTACCGAATTCCAGCTTGCGCCACAGTCGTCACTCACGCTAACGACAATCTGATCGGTACCTGCGCCCGGACGGCTCGCTACCGCATATTTAAAGGTGAAGTTCATCGCCGTTGCACGGTCTACAATGATCTTGTCGGTGATGATCGCATCAGTATTGCTCGCTGTATTATTAAAGTTATCGAGCTTCACAGAGTAATTTCCTTCTGAAGAATTGAACCCGTTGCGCTGCCATTTGATCTGGTCACCGTCCGGATTGTCCACATGCCAAGTTCCGTTCGGCACGGTATTAAATTCAAATCCTGATGTAAAGGTGTTGTACCAGGTATAGCCGCTGTTTCTACGTACACTCACAAAACCCGTTTGCAATAATGAAGTTGCCCCAGTAGCATTCGAAACTTCCAACTTTACATTAAAGTTTCCTGGGTTGTTGTACACTACAGATGGATTCTTCGCCGTAGAGCTTGAAGGAGTACCGCCCTGGAACGTCCACTTCCAAGAAGTGGCATTTCCAAAAGTACTTGCGTCTTCAAACTGTACGGTAGACCCTTCACAAATCACCGACTGGCTCGCTTTAAACATTGCCTCAGGTGCACATGGTAAAACTGCACCGTCTGCAATACCTGTATTGGTCTGGTTCGTAGCAGTGATCAAATATCCTCTGCGGTTGCTTACGTTTAAACTGTTGCGCATGATCGCTTTCTGGTCCTGAGTGAGCATGTTTGTACATACATCATCCGCGTAATCCATGTAGTTTTCGATCTGGTCGTTGAGGTCGGGGGAGTCCACAGAACAGCTGTTGGAGGTGAGGTCGCATCCAAAATTGGCCTCGAGTGCTGGAGGTGTATCTGCACAATTGTCGCCTTGAAAACAACCTCCACGGAACGGGTGGTCCAGTCCTAGATAATGACCTACCTCATGCGTTAATGTGCGTCCACGGCTCACTCCGGTGCCTATCGTACCCATGCGATCGTGACGTACTACGAGTCCATCAAAAGTGGTGCTCTGTCCAGGGTTTGGTTTATATGCGTATCCCAGTACGGTCCCTTGTGTGGAGCTGCTCAGGCTAATGCTGTTCACCACCCAAACGTTCATGTATTTGTTGTTCGGCCAGCTAACAAGGCCCTTCACGTTATTCGATGCATTCACCGACAAGGCACTTTGCGTGCGCGTGATTCCTGTTGTACACTCTCCTTGCGGGTCCAATTTTGCCAATTCAAACTCAATCTCCATATCAGCAGCCACGTTCTTAAAGATGGCTCTCGTCGCCGTGGTGTCCGCATTCAGACGTCTAAAGTCCTCATTTAGCACGCGTAACGCATCATACACCTGCTTGTCTGAGATGTTGTCGTCCTGCGTATCATATATAATGTGTACGACAACAGGAATCTTGTACACGGTACCCTCTGTTGCGTTATCTTTGTCGAAATCTATGCTCTGAATGAACTCCGCTTCGGCGCTTTCGTAGTTTGGATACAAGCGTTTGACCTCTTCCTCGAGCGCATCGTGGCCACAGACTTGGCCAGTTGAAGTGATTGAGAGTAAGGCAAATGCTGCCGTAAAGAGTATTTGGGAGTAGTTTCGCATAGCCTGCAATTTCGGGATTTAATAGGTACGAGACAACACAAAAACCGTGCAGAATTCGGAATGTCAACAATTTGTGCATAGATTTTTGGTTGTTAGGCAAATAAAGGTGTATTTTCGCAGCCCTTTTTGGGGATTGTGAGAACAATCACTTTAAACATATAAAACGCATTAGCGGTGAATACATTAAGTTACAAAACAGTATCAGCCAACGCGGCAACAGTTGAAAAAAACTGGGTAGTAGTAGACGCAGAAGGCCAAACTTTGGGTCGTCTTGCTTCAAAAGTTGCTTTGCTTCTTAGAGGTAAGCGCAAACCTAATTACACTCCTCACGTTGACTGTGGCGATAACGTGATTATCGTCAACGCAGACAAAGTTGTTTTGAGCGGTAATAAAATGACAGAGAAGACGTACGTATGGCACACAGGTTACCCTGGTGGTCAGCGCACAACCAACCCAGAGCAAATCATGGCGAAGTTCCCAGAGCGCGTTGTTGAGAAAGCTGTGAAAGGTATGCTTCCTAAGAATCGTCTAGGCGCAGAGTTGTTCCGCAACTTGCACGTCTACGCTGGTCCTGAGCACAAGAACGAAGCTCAGAAGCCGACGGTCATCAACATTAATGAAATCAAATAAGTAATAATAAATGGCAAAGTTTCACGCAATTGGAAGACGTAAAACTTCTGTAGCCCGCGTTTACATGGACGAAGGTGCTGGTAGCATCACCGTGAATGGCAAGGACTATAAGGACTACTTCAACACTGCGCCGTTGCACTACAAGTTAGAGCAGCCGTTCTCTTTGACAGAGACTACAGGATCTTACGACGTTAAAGTAAACGTTGTAGGTGGTGGTATCACTGGTCAAGCAGAGGCTATCCGCTTGGGTGTATCTCGTATTCTTTCTGAGATCGATAACGAGAACCGCACAGCATTGAAGCCTGCCGGACTACTTACACGTGACCCACGTATGGTTGAGCGTAAGAAATTCGGACAGAAGAAAGCACGTAAGAAATTCCAGTTCTCTAAACGTTAATCGAGATTTAGTATCCAAATGTATCAGACTCTTAATACAGGCTACTGGTACATTGCTTACTAGGAAAGTAAACTCAAGAAAATGGCAGCATCAGACAACATTAAAAAACTCATGGATGCGGGTGTTCACTTCGGACACTTGACCCGTAAGTGGAATCCAAACATGGCTCCTTACATCTTTATGGAGCGTAACGGGATCCACGTAATCGACCTTCACAAGACTGAAGCGAAAATGATCGAGGCTACAGAAGCCATGGCCAAAATCGCAGCATCAGGTCGTAAAATCCTTTTCGTAGCTACTAAGAAGCAAGCGAAAGAAATCGTAGCGAAATACGCTGGCGATGCAAACATGCCTTACGTAACTGAGCGTTGGCCAGGAGGTATGTTGACAAACTTCGTAACGATCCGTAAGGCCATCAAGAAGATGCAGAGCATCGACAAGATGAAAGAAAACGGTACGTTCGAAACTCTTTCAAAGCGTGAGCGTCTACAAGTAGACCGTCAGCGTGCGAAATTGGAAAAGGATTTGGGTTCTGTAGCAGATATGAATCGTTTGCCAGCTGCTTTGTTTATCGTTGATATCAAGCGTGAGCACATTGCTGTAGACGAAGCGATCAAGTTGGGTATCCCAACTTTCGGTATCGTTGATACAAACTCTGACCCACGTCGTGTAGATTACGCTATTCCAGCAAACGATGATGCATCGAAGTCGATCGCAGTTATCATGGAGCACGTAACCGAAGGCATCAAAGGTGGTCTATCTCAGCGCAAAAGCGACAAAGCTGCTGCTGAGCAAGCAAAAATTGACAAGAAAGCGGCTCAGGTTTAATCCAGACGTCTCGTTAATTTAATGCAATAGAATAAGTTCAAGAGAGCCGTAGGGAATACCTTTGCGGCTCTCTTTTTAATTACAAAACAATCATTTAATACTCAATATCATGGCAACAAAGATTACTGCTGCTGAAGTAAACAAGCTCAGAAAACAAACTGGAGCTGGTATGATGGACTGTAAAAAAGCTTTGGTTGAAGCTGAAGGCGATTTCGAAGCTGCAGTTGACATCCTAAGAAAGAAAGGTCAGAAAGTAGCTGCAAAGCGTGCTGATCGTGACGCCACTGAAGGTGCTGTTATCGCAAAGACGAACGGTGCTGACAAAGGTGTGATCGTAAAACTTTCTTGTGAGACAGATTTCGTTGCTAAGAACGATGACTTCGTTGCATTGGCAAACAAATTGGCGGAGCTTGCTTTGGCGAGTGGTGCTGCTACGAAAGAAGAATTGGCAGCGGCTACCTTCGAAGGTGACCTGACTGTTGCGGATAAATTGCAAGAGCAAACTGGTGTGATCGGTGAAAAGATCGAAGTTGCTGAACTAGCTACTGTGAACGCTGCTTACGTTGCTTCTTACATCCACATGGGTAACAAGATCGCTACATTGGTAGGTTTGACAGCTGAAGCTGCTGAAGCAGGTCGCGACGTTGCGATGCAAGCTGCAGCGATGAACCCAGTAGCATTGAACCGTGATGCAGTACCTCAAGAGGTTGTAGATCGTGAGCTTGAAGTAGGTAAAGATTTGGCACGTCAAGAAGGCAAGCCAGAGGCTATGCTTGATAAGATTGCTACAGGTCGTTTGAACAAGTTCTTCAAAGAGAATACTTTGGTAGATCAAGACTTCATCAAGGACAGCAAATTGAGCGTTTCTAAGTACTTGACTAGCGTTCAAGCTGGTTTGGAGATTGTAGATTTCGCTCGCATCTCGTTGTAATATACGCGAAGCATTATAGCTTAAGCCGCACCTGCTTTTCAAGCAGCGTGCGGCTTTTTTTTGCCCGAAAGTGTGGGTTCTGTGTTCCGTGCGTTGCGGATGGCCCGAGGTTGGGTTATATTTGCATCCAAACCGACGCTAGATGAAATACAATCGTGTGCTGCTCAAATTGAGCGGAGAGGCCTTGATGGGCGACCAGGAATTTGGAATAGACCCAGCAAGAATAGCTGAATACGCAGAAGAGATTAAAGCCGTAGCACAGACGGGTGTTCAGATCGGTATCGTGATCGGTGGAGGAAATATTTTCCGTGGCATCAGCGGTGCTTCAAACGGAATGGACCGTGTGCAAGCTGACCATATGGGCATGCTTGCTACCGTGATTAACGGTTTGGCTTTACAAGGAGCGCTTGAGAGTGCCGGTGTAAAAACACGTTTGCAGAGTGCTGTCGAAATGGATAAAGTGGCTGAGCCTTTCATCCGTCGCCGTGCGATCCGTCATTTAGAAAAAGGCCGAGTGGTTATTTTTAGTGCGGGTACAGGAAATCCTTATTTCACCACAGATACCGGAGCAACGTTACGTGCTGTGGAGATCCAAGCAGATGTAATTCTTAAAGGGACGCGTGTCGATGGCATCTATACTGCAGATCCTGAGAAGGATGCTTCAGCTACCAAATACGAGACATTGAGCTTTAAGGAAGTGTACGATCGCGGTTTGAACGTGATGGACATGACTGCTTTCACCTTAAGTAAGGAGAACGAGTTGCCGATTATTGTGTTTGATATGAATACACCCGGTAATTTGATGAAAGTTGTGGGTGGAGAGACTGGCGTAGGTACGTTAGTGAAAGATTAAAAACAAAACGCTAAGTTTTAGATACAATGCAAGACGAGTTAGATCTAGTTTTTGAAGCGACAAAAGACGACATGGACAAAGCAATCAATCACATGGAAAAAGCCATGGTGAAGATTCGCGCAGGTCGTGCAAACCCTTCGATGTTGGAAGGTGTCATGGTGGATTACTACGGAGCTGCCACGCCATTAGGCCAGGTGAGTAACGTGAATACGCCGGATGCGAGAACTATTGCTATCCAGCCGTGGGAGAAACAGCTGATTCCTGAGATTGAAAAAGCCATTCTCAATGCTGGTTTGGGTTTCAACCCGATGAACAATGGGGAAAGCGTGATTATTAGTGTTCCTGCACTGACGGAAGAGCGCCGTAGAGATTTGGCAAAATTGGCCAAGTCAGAGTGTGAAAACGCGAAAGTAGGGGTGCGTGCTGCACGTAAGAGTGCGATGGATGAACTGAAGAAGTTGGGGAACGACGGATTGAGTGAGGACATGAGAAAAGACAGCGAGGCATCTATTCAGAAGTTGACAGACGACTACATCGCGAAGTGTGATTCGCTTTACGATAAGAAGGAAGTGGACATCATGAAGGTGTAATCCGCCGAGAGTATATAGTGAGAGCCCGTGCTTTTTTAGGTACGGGTTTCTTTTTTTTAGTATTATTGTTTGAACATATACCTGTACAGGTGTTGTTATAGTTATCTATGAGTTTAGAAGCCCAAATCAAACAAAGCACATTTAAGTCCGAACAGTCGAAGCTGATCGTGAATTTGATATACACTTATAATCAGCTGAAAGGGCAGATCGCGAGCCGCTTGAAGGAGGAAGGTTTGACGATGCAACAGTACAATGTGCTTCGTATTGTTCGAGGTGCTGGAGATCAGGGCTCGACTACTTCGGAGATTCGTGAGCGTCTATTAGATAAGATGAGCGATGCCTCGAGAATGGTTGACCGTTTGGTGGCCATGGGACATTTAGAGAAAGTGCGTGATCAGGACGATCGACGCCTGGTCTATGTGTACCTGACCGACGCGGGTGCTGAACTGGTAGAGCGTTTGGTTGGTGAAGAGGCTGTGGAGTCCGTTGTATCAGGTTTCTGCAACGAAAAAGCCCAGCAACTCAATGAATTGCTGGACCATTTACGCGATGCGATTTAATTTATTTTTTGAGGTACTGGATCAGTGCGCTCGTTGAGCTGTCGTGCTCATGATTGCCTTGGCCGCCACTGAGTTCGCTCAGTACCGCTTTTGCTAATACCTTTCCTAACTCTACGCCCCACTGGTCGTACGAGAAGATGTTCCAGATGACTCCTTGGATGAAGATTTTGTGTTCGTAGGCAGCGATGAGTTGGCCCAAATGGTAGGGGTTCACTTCGTCTAGTACGATGCTGTTCGTTGGGCGATTCCCTTCGAAAACTTTATACGGTGCTACTTTTTCTATCTGAGTATCTGAAACTCCTGCTTGACGCATTTCAATTTCTACTTCTGTGCGCGTCTTGCCTTTCATGAGTGCTTCGGTCTGTGCAATGAAATTGGCCATAAGGATAGGGTGATGATCCTTGAGGCTGTGCTGGCATTCTTTAGCAGCGATAAAATCTGCAGGAATCAAATCCGTACCTTGGTGAATGAGCTGGTAGAAGGCGTGCTGACCGTTCGTTCCAGGTTCACCCCAAATCACAGGACCGGTAGGGTAGTTCACACGGTTACCAGCGCGATCTACGTATTTCCCATTGCTCTCCATGTCGCCCTGTTGGAAGTAGGCCGCGAATCGGTCTAAATACTGATCGTATGGAAGGATGGCGTGGCTCGTTGCGTTGTGGAAGTTGCGGTACCAGATGCCCAACATGGCCATCATCGCAGGAATGTTTTCGCTCCAGTCTGCTTCTTTGACATGGTTGTCCATAGCATGGGCGCCCGACAAGAATTCTTGGAATCCTTGGAACCCGATCGCTAGAATCACTGGAAGACCGATCGCCGACCAAACGCTGTAACGACCTCCAACCCAATTCCAGAATCCGAACATGTTGTCTGTATCGATTCCGAAACCAGCAACACCTTCTGCATTCGTACTTACGGCCACAAAATGTTTGGCTACATCCGCATCGCTACCTCCGTTCTTCAAGAACCATTGCTTCGCGCTGTTTGCGTTTTGCATCGTTTCTTGGGTAGTGAACGTTTTCGAAGCGATGATGAATAGGGTCGTTTCAGTATTGACTTTTTTCAACACTTCGTACAGATCGGCACCGTCGACATTCGCTACAAAATGGAAGTTCATTTCCTCTGTTACGAATGGTTTTAGCGCACCGATCACCATGCGCGGTCCGAGGTCAGATCCACCGATACCGATATTCACGACATCTGTGATGCGCTTGCCGGTGTGTCCTTTCCATTCCCCTGAACGTACGCGGTTGGAGAACGTGGCCAATTTTGCCCATGACTCACGGACACCAGGCATTACATCCTGCCCATCCACGTAGATAGGTGCATCGCTCATGTTGCGAAGGGCGGTGTGGAGTACAGCTCTGTCTTCAGTAACGTTGATCTTTTCTCCGCTTTGCTGTGCAGCTATAGCTTCACGTACTCCTGCCTCCTCTAACAGTTCTTGGAACAAAGAGAAGGTTTCGCTTCCCATGTGGTTTTTAGAAAAATCGAATAAGATTCCGTCCCATTTGATGTGGTATTTCTCGAAGCGCTCAGGATCCTCGTAAAAACGAGTTTTTAGGGTGCGCTTATCGTAGATGGAGTTCTTTTGAAGCTTCTTCCAAGCGTTCAGCTCTTGGGGCTTTTGATTTTTCAACATGGTGTATACTGCTAAATGATTTGCTAAAATAAACTATGTGGTCGGAGTTGGCGTTATACTTCGTAAATTAGGCAACGGATTAACAAAAATTTCATGTTAAGATTTAAAAGCAGCAGTGATTTCCAAAGTGAAGTTCGCAAAAGGGTAAGACAGTACTTGAAAGAGCAAGGAACGTCAGGCTTAGCCGACTACAGATTCTACCTTAAAGCATTCGCAAACCTTGCGATGTACCTTGTTCCATTCGTATTGTTCCTTTCGGGCTACACAAGTCTGTTATGGACCGTGGTTTTATGGTCAATCACAGGGATTGGTATGGCAGGTGTAGGTATGAATTTAATGCATGATGCATTACACAATACAGTAACACGTAGTGAGTGGATCAACCGCAAGATTGGCGGGGTGATTTACATGCTTGCTGGTAACTCCTATACATGGAGAGTACAGCACAACATGAAGCACCACACACACACCAATATCGATGGCCACGATGACGATATCGAAACTGGGAGCATGTTCCGTTTCCACCCTTCACAAGAATTGAAGCCGAAGCACAGATTCCAGCACATCTACGCACCATTTGCGTATACGCTGATGACGTGGAAGTGGTTGTTGGAAAAAGACTTCAAGCAGGTAATTAACTACAACAAAAGTGATCTTTTCAAAGCACGCGACCAAAGTTTAGGAATGGTGTGGACAAAGCTCATCGTAGGTAAAGGATTCCACTTCGCAGTATTTTACGTGTTGCCTATGGCGATTGGTATTCCATGGTACATGGTGTTGCTTGGAAATATGACGATGCACGTGATTGCAGGATTTATCTTGTCTATGGTTTTCCAGCTTGCCCACGTAGTAGACAAGGCGGACTTCCCTTCACAGGAAGAAGCGGCAGAGTCTTCATTGCTTGAGCATCAGTTGAAAACGACGGCAAACTTCAGCACGAAGAATCCTATTGTTACATGGTACACGGGAGGTTTGAACTTCCAGGTGGAGCACCACTTATTCCCGACGATCAACCACGTTCACTATCCTAAGATTGCTGAGATCGTTCGCAATACAGCGAATGAGTTTAAGTTGCCTTACAACGAATACAAAACAACGATCGGTGCGATCAAAGGCCACTTTAAGCACTTGAAATATATGGGAATGAATCCTGCATAATCCGCAGGTATTCGTAACCATTACGCATTAAAAAAGCGGCTTCCCTTGGGAGCCGCTTTTTTTGTGTTCGAGATGTTGTAGAAACGGATTAGCCGTTAATCGCAACCACATCGTCTACCAAAGTAGGTAGCATTTTTTGAAGGATGCTTAGGATGCCGTTCTTTAGGGTCATCGTTGAAGATGGACAACCGGAACACGCACCTTGAAGTTGGACCTCTACAATTTTTTCTTTGTAGCCGATGAACGCAATATTTCCACCGTCTTGTGCAACGGCAGGTTTGATGTATTCTTCCAAGATGTCGATGATGCGCTGCTCTACTTCGCCCACGTCCTCTGCACGCAGTTCTACGGCGCTACCTTCGCTGGATTCTTCCTTCGGAGCTTCGAGCTGGTCTTCGTGTACCGCTACGCCGCCCTCTTGTAAGAAGTCTGTGACAAAGACGCGTACTTCTTGTGCTACGTCGTCCCATTCTACCACGTCAAATTTTGCAATAGCGATGTAGTTTCCTGAGATGAACACCTCTTTGACAAATGGGAAGTGGAACAGTTTCGTTGCGAGTGGCGATGGTTTTGCCTCTTCGATATTGCGGAATTCGACGGAATCTGCTTGAAGTAGCAGCTTGTTGCTGACAAACTTCATGACCTTTGGATTCGGGGTCATTTCCGCGTATATGCTGACTGGTACTCTTTTGATGTCCATAGTGCTTGCTGTTTTCAAGGAACAAAAATACATCAAGGCCGTCCAATCTCATCGCTCACTCGATAGAGGATTTCTATACGGTCTTTTACGAGCGGCCATTTTTTGCGGAACCAATTATTTATTCTAGTTTACCCGGAACGAAATACCCCAATGTCTATGTCTCTGATTCGACCATTACGCGGCTACACGCCCGAGGTAAGTAAAGATGCTTTTGTTGCTGAGAATGCGGTCATAATTGGCCAATTCAAATGTGGAAAAGGCTGCAGCTTTTGGTACGGGAGCGTCATCCGCGCCGATGTAAACGCCATCATCTTAGGAGATTTCGTGAACGTTCAAGACAATGCGACCATCCATTGCACCTACGAGAAATTCCCGACGGTCATCGGAAACAACGTGAGCATCGGACACAACGCGGTAGTCCATGGCTGCACGGTAGAGGACAACGTGCTGATCGGCATGGGAGCCATCGTCATGGACAATTGTACGGTAGAACAAGGTTGCATCATCGCCGCAGGTTCCGTCGTTACCCAGGGAACTCGAGTACCAGCAGGCACTTTATGGGCCGGTGTTCCGGCTAAACAGATTGGGCCAGTGCCGGAAAGACTTCGAAGCGGCGAAATAGAGCGAATTGCGAACAACTACCAGAAGTACAGCTCTTGGTATACAGAGGAGTAGATGTTGAAAGTCTCTATTTCGAGGTAGATATCTAGCCGATCATTTTAGGCTATTCTTCCAACAGGTCGAACAGTTCGTCCGCACGCTGAGTGTTCAGGCTGATCAGTTCGTAATAGATCTGACGACACATCTTTTGATCCACCTCATCTTCGGCAGCAAGTGTCGCTTCGTACCAGCGCTGGCACCGATTCAGGTCGGTGGAGTCGTAAGGCGCACCCGCATAGTCGATGATTTTTTCGAGCAGCACGGTCCCTTCTTCTAGGGTCGGTTCAACCATGGTTCCTTCATTATAGTTGTTCCACGTAGTGATCTGTACGAAGGGAAATGTATAGTCTTTTGCGAGATTAAATAGGCCCTCAAGGGTGGAGCCAGATTGCATCCCGATGGTCCAGCTCACGCCGCCTCCCCAACCGCCTTGGGTGTAGTAGTCGCGGAATCCGGGATATACTGCGCCAATTTTTTCCACGTCGGGACGGGTCTTGTAGAAATTTTCAAGGTTTGATAAATGATCACCGCCGCCGCCCCAAGGCCAGCCGTATTCCCCTGCTCCGGTGACGAGTCCGCTGTGGTCTTGAATCACAAATGTTTCCGGTGACCACGAGCTCGCAGTAAATGCGGAATCCCAAGTCCATGGCGATCGCACAAACTCCGGACCTTTGACCATGAATACAGGAGCGTTGTTGTGCTGGGTCCAGTACGGCTCCTGTGAGAGTTGTTTGAGGTAGTTAAAGTCGGCAGTAAGTTTTGATAGGGTGTCGCTCGACTGGGTAATGTCCATCGAGTTGTAGATGGATTTGTCCTGCAAGACGACGTGGCTCGAAAGTCCAGCATTTGCAAACTGTGTCATCGCCGTTTCGGTAGCTCCACGCAGGATGTCATAGTCGATCACCGCGCTGGTTCCGTACCAGTCGATGCTCACTCCATCAATACCAGAATACTTCATCCACAACGATTGGAGTTGCAGCACGAGGGTGTCTCGCGAGCTGTAGGGACCGATCGCCGGGTAGTAGTGGCTTGCAATCTCACGCCGACCGTCGGGAAGAATCGTCTCGGGGTCTTTCGTGTTCATCCGCCAGCGAATTCCCCAGTAGGCATCCACTTCTTTCGTTTGGAACCATGTGTGGTAGTAGACCAGCAGTTTCGTGGACTCCTGTTTACTCACGGCAACGGGGTCTTTAGCAATGACCTCGAACGTCGGATCTGTAGGCGGTGGTGGCGGTGGCGGCGGTGGCTCAGGAGTGCTCGTCTCACAACTCATGAGAAATAGGGCACCAAAAAGAAAACAGGCTAAAGGTTTCACGAGCAGGGGTTTTAAGACCTTACTAATCTCGTGATTTTAAGTTAAAATACTTAGTTTTTAAACAACTCTATTCCTGAGTTCAAATCTGGCCGCTTTATTCTGTGGCCAATTTTTCTCTCAAGTTCAAGATCATCGCATTGCTCATGCCGTCCAGATCGTACTCCATCGACCAGCCCCAGTCCTTTTGCGCCTGGGTATCGTCGATACTCTCTGGCCAAGATGCGGCGATCTCATCTCTGAAATCTGGCTCGCAGTCCATGGTGAAGTCTGGGATTATTTTCGCGACGCTCGCCGCGATGGTCGTGGGATCAAAGCTGATGCCCGCGAGGTTGTAGCTGCTGCGAATTTTAACCTGCGCTGCAGGGGCTTCTGTGAGTTCGATGGTGGCACGGATGGCGTCGTCCATGTACATCATAGGCAATGCACGGTTTTCCTCGAGGAAGCAGGTGTAGCGTCCCTGCTCGATGGCCTTGTAGTAGATCTCAACGGCATAGTCGGTGGTTCCGCCACCGGGTTGCGACTTCCAAGAGATGAGTCCTGGGTAGCGGATGGAGCGCACATCGACGCCGTATTTATTAAAGTAATATTCGCACCAGCGCTCCCCGGCAAGTTTAGAAATGCCATAGACCGTAGAAGGTTCCATGACGGTTTGCTGCGGGGTATTTGTTTTTGGAGTGGTGGGTCCAAAGACAGCGATGGAGGAGGGCCAAAAGATTTTTTGAAGTACACCTTCACGGGCCAATTCCAACGCGTGCAATAAACTCTGCATGTTCAGATCCCAGGCCTTCATCGGAAATTTCTCACCCGTCGCACTGAGCATTGCCACGAGGTGGTACATGGTTCCGACATTGTATTTCTCACAAACTGCGCGCATCGCATCGCCATCGCTCGCATCGAGGATCTCAAAAGGGCCTTCTTTTAGGGCGGCGAGTTGGGGTTCGCGGATGTCGGTGGCTACGACGGCTTGGTTGCCGTATTTCTCGCGAAGGGTAAGGGTCAGTTCGGTACCGATTTGCCCACAGGCGCCGAGGATGAGGATGGTGGTGTTCATACGCTGAATGTGATAAGTGTCAACTTTGGGAAGGTCAAAGATAACTTATCTTTGCACGAATAAATACGCATGCCATGGATCCAAATGCCGGAAAAAGAGATTTAGTAAATAGATGGAGTAGGGAAGAGCTCCAAGCAAAATTGGACGCGGAAACCTTTGAGAGAACTACGCTGTCTTTTTACAAATATGTCATCATCGAGGATCCGAAAAAGTTACGTGACGAGCTGTTTGCACAGTGGTCAAAGTGGGACTGTTTGGGCCGTATTTATGTTTCGCGCGAAGGGATTAACGCCCAGATGAATGTGCCAGAGCACCATTGGGATGCGTTTGAAAAGCACATTCACGACTATGCGTATTTTGCGGATGTACCGTTTAAAATTGCGGTGACGGACAAGACTGAGGGCAAAAGCTTTCTGAAGTTGAAAGTGAAGGTCCGCGAACAGATAGTTGCCGATGGTTTGCAGCCCGAGGATTACGATGTGACGGATGTAGGTACGCACCTTGCGGCGAAAGATTGGAATGAAGCGATCGAGCATGCCGATCCGGTAGTTGTGGACATGAGAAACCACTACGAAAGTGAGATCGGCCATTTTGAAGGCGCTATTCTTCCAGAAGCGGAGACCTTTAGAGACGAGTTGCCGATGGTGCTTGAGAAACTGAAGGGCCAGGAAGACCGCAAGATATTGTTGTATTGTACCGGTGGGATTCGCTGCGAAAAGACCAGTGCTTTCTTGAAACATCACGGTTTTAAGGATGTGAACCAGCTGCACGGCGGGATTATCGACTATGCGCGACAGATTGAGGAAGAGGAATTGGACAATAAATTTCATGGGATAAATTTCGTTTTTGACGAACGTCTAGGGGAGGAAATCTCGAGCGAAGTCATCTCGGAGTGTCACCAGTGTGGTCAAAAAAGCGCGCGACATACGAATTGTGCGAATAAGGCCTGTAATCTGCTGTTTATCCAGTGTGAAGATTGTGCGGAAAAGCATGAGGGGTGTTGTACTCCGCAGTGTGTTGAGGTGATTCACTTGCCGGAGGAGGAGCAGATGGAGATCCGTCGTAAAGCAAAGGAAACCAAGCGTTTCCACAGACATACCAAAGTAAATTTGCGAGAAGCCTTTTCTAAGGAGTAACTTGTCAGCAGATTGCACCATAGATAACTACCTACACATCAATAGAACCACCAAATGCAAGACAAACGCCAAGAACTCCTCGACCTAAGAGTAAAAAGTAAAGAAGGCGGTGGCGAAAAGCGCATCGAAGCGCAACATGCCAAAGGCAAACTCACCGCTCGCGAGCGCATCTATTTCCTGCTGGACGAAGGATCGTTTCAGGAAACGGGAGCTCTAGTGCAGCACCGCAGCAACCTCTTCGGATTAGATAAACAAAAGTTTCACGGCGATGGGGTGGTTACCGGCTACGGTACGGTAAACGGCCGATTGATTTATGTGTTTGCTCAAGATTTTACCGTGCTCGGAGGGTCTTTAGCAGAAGCACACGCCGAGAAGATTGTTCAGCTGATGGATCTAGCGATGAAAACCGGTGCGCCAGTGATCGGTTTGAACGACAGTGGTGGCGCCCGCATCCAGGAAGGTGTGGTTTCGCTGGGTGGATACAGTGATATTTTTTACCGCAACGTTCAGGCTTCCGGTGTCATTCCTCAGTTCAGTGCAATGATGGGTCCGTGTGCCGGTGGCGCCGTCTATTCTCCTGCATTGACCGATTTTATCATGATGGTCGAAGACACTTCCTACATGTTCGTGACGGGGCCAAATGTGGTCAAGACCGTAACGCACGAAGAGGTGACCGCCGAGGAATTAGGGGGTGCAAGTGCCCACGCTTCCAAAAGTGGGGTAACGCACTTTACCTATGCGAACGAGATTGCGCTGATCGAAGGTTTGAAGACCCTGCTCAGTTATGTTCCTCAAAACTGTGACGAGCAACCGCCGTCCCTACCGTACGAAGGTGGTGATGAGATGCGTCCAGGCTTGATGAGCATCGTTCCCGACAATGCGAATCAGCCGTATGACATGAAAGAGGTGATTGCAGGAACGGTCGATGAGGATAGTTTTTACGAAGTACATAAAGATTACGCTGAGAACATGGTGGTCGGTTTTGCCCGTTTGGCAGGAAAGACGATCGGTGTGGTAGCGAATCAGCCGGCGTATCTCGCTGGTGTATTAGATATTCAGGCATCCACGAAAGGTGCACGTTTTGTACGTTTCTGTGACGCGTTTAACATTCCCTTACTCGTGTTAGAAGATGTACCTGGCTTCTTGCCGGGAACGGATCAGGAGTGGAACGGGATCATTACGAATGGTGCGAAGCTGTTGTATGCCTTTAGCGAGGCTACGGTGCCGAGAATTACTGTCATTACGCGCAAAGCTTACGGCGGTGCGTATTGTGTGATGAATTCGAAACAGATCGGTGCCGATATGAACTTTGCTTGGCCGACGGCCGAGATTGCGGTGATGGGTGCAAAAGGAGCAGCGGAGATTATTTTTAGAAAAGAGATTGCTGCGGCAGAAGATCCAGCAGCAGAGCTTGCGAATCAAGAAGCGGGATATGCCGAGCAGTTTGCGAACCCTTACAAGGCTGCGGCTCGCGGCTACGTGGATGAGGTGATTTTACCGGAGGAAACGCGTGAACGTTTGATTCGTGCGTTCAAGATGCTCGAGAACAAAGCGACGAAGTTGCCGAAGAAAAAACACGGCAATGTGCCTTTATAAATGATTGTAGATACGCACTGTCATCTGTACGATGCTGAATTTTCAGATCGCAAGGCTGAGGTAGAGCAAGCGGCACTAGTGGCGGGAGTCTCTGCGGTGTTGCTGCCGAATATTAATGCGTCGAGCTTAAAGGCGATGGATGCTGTTGTGGAGGATTATCCTGGGCTTCAGGTGGGCCGCATGGTCGGTCTGCATCCGTGTTATGTGAAAGAAGGGTGGCAGGAAGAATTGGCAACGATTCGCGCGCATTATCTGACGAATCCATCGGCGTATTGTGCTGTGGGAGAGATCGGTATGGATCTTCATTGGGACACATCAACGTTAGATATTCAGATCGAAGCCTTGGAGCAGCAGCTCGCTTGGGCGGTCGAATGGGATTTGCCTGTGGCGTTACATGTTCGCAGCAGTTTTAAGCAACTTTTTCCGGTTTTGGAAGCTGCGCAGGAGCGCCACGAGGGGAAACTTCGCGGGGTGTTTCACTGCTTTAGCGGCGGAAAGAAGCAGATCAAGCGTGCGATGAAATTGGGCGAGTTTTATTTTGGCGTGGGTGGTTCGTATACCTACAACCGCGCAGCTACCGATGTGGTGTTGCGTTCAATTCCTGAGGATCGATTACTGCTAGAAACCGATGCCCCGTATCTCACACCGTCCGCTTTTAAGGGGCAAAAGAATGAACCGGCATTTTTGAGCTCGGTCGTCGATGTGGTTAGCGAAGCAACGGGTAGATCTAGGGAGGAATTGGTTTTAAAAACGGCGGAGAATGCCCGGAAACTGTTTGGAGCATATGCGTAAAATAGCCCTGATTTATACTGGTGGAACGATCGGAATGCGTCAAAATGAGGCTGGTAAGCTCTCTCCAATGAATTTTGAAGGCGTCACCGATAAGATTCCTTCACTGGCGCTTTTGCCCATAGATATTGTTCCGCGTGCCCTGAGTCGGCCGATCGACTCCTCTGAGATGGTCCCTGAGATTTGGGTCGAACTCATCGAGGTGATCGAAGAAATGACGGATGAAGTCGACGGTTTTGTGATTCTTCACGGCACCGATACCATGGCGTACACCGCGTGCGCATTGAGTTTTATGATTCGCGGATTGCAAAAGCCAGTCGTCATTACGGGGTCTCAGCTTCCCGTGGGTGTTTTGCGTACGGATGCGGTTGAAAACCTCGTCAGCGCGTTTGAGTTTGCTGCGATGTGCAACGAAAATGGCTTCCCGCTGGTGCGTGAGGTCTGCATTTATTTTGAATACCAATTACTTCGCGGCAACCGCGCCTACAAGCGCTCCTCGAACGAATTTGATGCTTTTTCATCCCCAAATTTCCCTGCCCTTGCGACCAGCGGAGTGAAAGTGCAGCTCGCACAAGAGTTGCTGTGGGAATCCCAAGGACCGCTCCAGTTCCAGAAACAGCTCGGTACAGGGGTCGGCGTGGTTACCCTCTATCCCGGTTTGGACTTCGACACACTTCCCGCTTTAAAAGGGTGGAACGTTCTCTTAATACGCACATTCGGCGCTGGGAATGCACCGAAATCGGCCGCGTTTTTAAGATTTTTACGTCGTTTGGAAAAAAACGGAACCATTATTGTCAATACCTCACAGTGCGTTAGCGGTTCTGTAGTGCCTGGCCTGTACGACAGTTCTAGTGCGTTAGAAGAGGTTAATATGTTGAGCGCTAAAGACATGACCTTTGAAAGCGCCCTGGTAAAGTCCATGGTTTTGCTCGGTGAAGGACTCTCGGAAAGAGAATTCCGTATTAAGTTTTCTTCAAGTCTTGCAGGAGAACTCACAGAATAGTGTAACGACACCAATTTTTTGTATTTTCGGCGACGTATTGGCATTTCGCATGTCGCGCAACGCCGATGCAGTAACACTTTAAAGAAATAAATTCTAGTTAAAATGAAAAAAGCACTCTCTTTGCTTGCTATCGTTGCCCTATCAATGGGTACCGTGAACGCCTACGCTCAAGAAGATACGGCGGCTACTGAAGTAGTAGATTCTTCTGCTACTGAAACTATGGACTCCGCTGCAGCATCTATGGATTCTGCCGTTGTCGAAGAAGAAGCTACTGAAGAAGTAGTTGAAGAAGTTGCAGTTGCAACAGAAGACAAAGCATTTACCCAGATCTTGAAAGAAAAGTTCATCGAAGGTGGTGCATTCTTCATGTCGTTCGTATTGCTCGCCTTGGTTTTAGGTTTGGCACTAGTTATCGAGCGTATCTTGTATTTGACTTTCGCTCAAACAAACACTGAGAAGTTGTTGTCTGAGGTTGAAGGTGCATTGAACAACGGTGGTATCGACGCTGCGAAAGAAGTTTGTCGTAACACACGCGGTCCAGTAGCAACGATCTTCTTCGAAGGTCTTGATCACTACGATGAAGGACTAGATATGGTAGATAAGTCGATCATGAGTGTAGGTTCAGTTGAGAACGGTAAACTCGAGAAAGGTGTTTCTTGGATTTCATTGTTTATCGCTCTTGCACCGATGCTTGGTTTCATGGGTACGGTGATCGGTATGATTGGTGCCTTTGATGCGATCGAAGCAGCAGGTGATATCAACCCTTCTCTTGTAGCAGGTGGTATTAAGGTGGCACTTTTGACTACAGTATTTGGTTTGATCACTGCGATCATCCTACAAATCTTCTACAACCTTATCGTTGCAATGATTGACGGTATCGTGATCAAAATGGAAGATGCTTCTATCTCTTTCCTAGATCTACTAGTAGAGTACAAAAAGAAAAATAGCTAAATCGTATGCTTAGTAAACTTCCATTGATTGGACGTCTTCTAGGAATCGTACTAGGTGTCATAGGTGTTATCATGTTTGTCATGGTCGCTATGAACGAAGAAAGCGCTCCTGGATATGTGTCCTACGGAATGATCACCACTTACATTAGTGTGATTGTGGCCGTTTTGAGCTTCGTGCTTGCACTCGCTGTGAACCCAAAAGGGATCAAAGGTGTAGGTATCGGTTTAGTTGCGATCATCGTTGTTGCTGTATTGAGTTACGCAACTGCTGATGGTGCAGACTACATGAATTACAAAGACGTTACTGAAGAAACTACACGTTTGGTTAGCGCCATGCTAAATGCCTTCTACATCATCGGTGCAGGAGCTGTTTTGGCGGTAGTCTATTCACTCGTTTCAAGAGCAACTAAATAAGGATCGTTATGGCAAGAAATAAAAGAGCCATACCAGAAATCAATGCCGGATCGATGGCGGACATCGCATTCCTTTTGTTGATCTTCTATCTTGTAACCACTACCATGGATACGGATAAGGGGATCAATAGAAAGCTGCCGCCGTATGATGAAGAGCTTGTACAAGATCCTCCTCCTATTAAGGAACGTAACATCTTTACAGTATTAGTAAACTCAAATGATCAGTTGCTTGTAGAAGATGAGTACCTCGAGATCTCACAGCTTCGTGAGAAAGCGATGGAATTTATCGACAACAACGGTGATGGATCTTGTGAGCACTGTAAGGGTTATGGAATGTCAAACAGCTCGGATAACCCTGATAAGGCCGTTATCTCGTTGCAGAATGACCGCGGTACTTCGTACGGTATGTATGTGAAAGTTCAGAATGAGCTTGTTGCTGCCTACGAAGACCTACGCGACCAGCTTGCAGAGCGCGACTACGGTCGTAGCTACCGTGAGATGGATCCAGAAGAAGATGAGGAAATCATCAAGGAGATCAAGACAGCTTACCCGCAGAAAATTTCTGAGGCTGAACCATTAAATATTGGTGGATAATGGCAGTAATTAAGAAAAAGAAGGATAAAGGGTTGCCGGCGGTAAATACCTCCGCACTTCCTGATATTGTATTCATGCTTTTGTTCTTCTTCATGGTCGCTACGGTGATGCGTGAAGTAGATTTGAAAGTAGCCGTGAGTAAACCACAGGCTACTGAGATCCAAAAGCTAGAGCGCAAGTCTTTGGTTACTTACATCTATGCAGGTTCGCCACGTCAGAAGTACCAAGATAAGTTTGGTAAGGCTGCACGTATTCAGCTGAATGATGCTTTCGCTTCGATCGACGATGTTCAGGCATTCGTTATTCAAGAGCGTGAGGCGAAATCAGAGGAAGAGCGTCCGATGATGACCATGAGTATCAAAGCGGATAAGACCGTGAAGATGGGTCTGATCACAGATATTAAATTGCAATTGCGCAAGGCGCAAGCGTTGAAGATCAACTACAGTTCACTGCAGCCTAAAAACGTTGAGGCGTTGTACAGCACAGAGAACTAAGCAAAGAGAAACGCTTATATAGCGAAAAGCCGACTCCTTTTGGGGTCGGCTTTTTTTGTGCCAAGATGTTGCTTGAAGTGTCGTTTACTTCCGGACCCAGGCCGTGTGTTGGCGCTGAATGTAGCGCAACCATAGTGCTCCAGCAGCGAAGGGAAGGAGCCCTAGAATACTCATGAAAAGGGGAATGCTGCTGGTGCTTTCTAATACACCGTCGTTCATCCATGCCGAGCCTAGGGCGAAACCGTTGTTGATGGCGTGCATCAGGATGGGTGCCCAAAGCGTCCCGGTCCACATTTTTACATAGGCAAAGGTCAGTCCCATGAAAAAGATGGGCAGGAAGCTCAAGGGTTGCTGGTGGGCCAGTGCAAAGAAAAATGCCGAGAGCAGCGCAGCCTTGCGAAAGTCGAAAGTGCGGTTAAAGAGTTTTAGAAGGATGCCTCGGAAAAAGAGTTCTTCACCGAAGGCTGGAACCAGGACCATGATCAGGAAATTCATGGCGAGGGTGGTGAGGTTCATGTCGGCGAGGAGTGTGCTTAAGGCGACGTTTACGAGTTGTTCCTGTTCGCGTAGGGAATGGACCCAGCCTGTGTCGGGGAGGAGCTGTGCGGCTCGTGCTAGGAGGTCGACGGCGAAAAAGCAGCCGATGGTGATTAGGGCAAGGGCGATGAAGGTGTGGTACGAAGGGGGCAGTGGGGCTGCATTTTTGCGGGAGTGTGGTGCGGAAAGGTAGGTGGGCAATTTCCGCAGGCCGAGAAATCTTTGGGGATTGTTGCTGGCGTAGGAGGCAAAGAAGAGAGGGGGCATGAGGAAGAGGCCGAGGGCGACTGAGAATTGGGCCCAGCGCATGCCGTTAGGGCTCTGTAGACCAAAGATGTTGTCGGAGAAAGAGAAGCCGATTCCACCGAACAGGAGTGTGGATAGGATGGTGATGGTAGCGAAAACTAGAGAAGTTCTTGCAGTTCCCCACAGAAGAGTTTTGTCAGTGTAGGCCATAGGGTTGTATTTTTGCAGCATGGTAAAGATAGGCGATATTGAATTGGGGGAGTTTCCACTCTTGCTTGCTCCGATGGAGGATGTGAGTGACCCGCCCTTCCGCAAACTGTGTAAGGACCACGGTGCGGATGTCATGTACACAGAGTTTATCAGCTCTGAGGGGCTTATTCGCGATGCGGCGAAGAGCGTAAAGAAGCTTGATTTTTACGAATACGAGCGCCCGCTTGGGATTCAGATTTTCGGTAATGAGATCGAAAGTATGCGACAGGCTGCGGCGATTTGTGAGGAAAGCAATCCAGATATAATTGACATTAATTATGGATGCCCCGTGAAAAACGTGGCGTGTAAAGGTGCCGGGGCTGGAATACTGCAAGACATTCCTAAGATGGTCGAGATGACTGCGGAGATTGTCAAAGCGGTGAATAAGCCGGTAACGGTGAAGACGCGTTTAGGTTGGGATGAAGATTCTAAATACATCGTCGAGGTAGCGGAACGTCTGCAAGATGTAGGCATTCAAGCCATATCTATTCACGGACGCACACGCAAACAGATGTATAAAGGCCAGGCGGACTGGTCGCTGATCGCTGAAACCAAGAACAATCCGCGCTTGCACATCCCTGTTTTCGGGAACGGAGACATCGACAGCGGGGCCAAGGCGCTTGAATACCGCAACCGATATGGTGTCGATGGGATCATGATCGGGCGCGCGAGCATCGGTTATCCGTGGATTTTTGAGGAGATCAAGCATTATTTCGAACACGGCGTGGAGAAGGCGAAACCGACTGTACAAGAACGTGTGGCTGCAGCTAGAGAGCACTTTGAGTTAAGTCTGAAGTGGAAAGAAGAGCGTTATGCGATCATGGAGACGCGTAAGCATTACACGAACTATTTCCGTGGACTGTCCCACTTTAAGCCGTACCGCTCTCGTCTAGTGACCATCGAAGATCCGAACGAAGTTTTAGAGACGCTCGATGAGATCGAGCGCGAGTACATTGCTGCCTACGGGAATGTGCAAGACTTGAGTGATCTAAACAACTTGCAGTACAGCAAGAGTTAAACGCTATTTACCGACTTTTCGAGCGACGTTTCTCGTGGCCCATGCGCTGAGGACAGTACCTATGGTCAGCACGATGCCGCTGGTTAAAAGCACGTGCTCTATAGTGAGGCGAACAGGGTAGTATTCTTGAACGTATCCGGAGCCCAAGGGTATGATTCCGATGTATTGCTGGGTGAGGATCAGCGATATGCCGAGGGTGAGACCGAGGATCCAGCCCGACCCCACGATCAACATTCCATTTTTAAAGAATACAGCACGCAGCAAGCGGTCGCTGGCACCCATGGACCATAGCGTGTGAATGTCGTTTTTTTTCTCCAGGGCAATGATCGTAAGTGCCGATACGACACCGAAACTCGCAAGAAGGACCACAAAGGAAAGAATGGCGAGAACCACGAGACGTTCGGAGCGCATGACTTTGAATAAGGTGGCTTCTTGCTGGAGTGGGTCTGCGAGGAGGATGCGCTCACCAAAGTGCCCAGAGAAGGCCTTGCGCAGTTCGCGCGGTGATGAGGTGTGCAGCTCCAGGTAGGACGGTGCAGTCATGCCTGTGAATTTTTTAACCCAGGCGGCTGGGGCGATCACGTACTGCTGGTCAAAGTCGGGTTGAACCGAGAAGACGGATTCGACGAAGACGTTTTCTGCTTCGATGGCGTCCGAGAGGTTGAGTAGGGTCGTTTCTGTAGTGACGCGGGGGAGGTAGACCGTGGCGACGGGCGGTGGATTCGTGGATGAGATGCCCAGGTGGTAGGCTACTCCTGCGCCGAGACTTAGGGTGTGGTTTCCGAGGTCGAGTGCGGGGTCGGCTTGCGTGATGATGTGGCTATGAAGGTGGTGGGTGCGGTAAAAACTGGTGTCCACGCCGATCAGGTAGGCGATGTGCTGGTTGTCGCCGAAGGTGAGTAGAGTGCGTTTTTTATAGACCGCAGCGAGTTTGCTTTGCGGGTAATTTTGGGCAATTTCTTGAAAGAAGATGGAGTCCGCCGCGGTGAGCGCGAGGGTGGGACCGGAGGCTGGGGAGATTTTTAGGTCGGGGTTGGCATCTTGGAATTGGTCCACGATGAGCTCCTCTAAACCGCCGAAAGCACTGAGTACGACGGTCATGGCAGCCGTGCCTAAAGAGAGGCCGACGAGCGCTGTGAGCGACATGAGGCGGATGGCTCCGAGCTTTCCAAGGGAGAAGAAATATTTTCTAGCGAGAAAGGTAGAAAAGGAGCGCACCTGGCGGTTTATTTGATCGGGCTCTCGCCTTCGCCACGAAGCAGGCGATCGATGTTTTCTTCGTATTCCAAACTGTCGTCTGTGTAGACCATTAGCTCAGGGGTTACGCGAAGCTGGTTGCCGACGCTGTGGCCTAATGCACCACGTAGCTTTGCGTTGTTAACGGCAAGGAAATCTTCGACTTCTTTGGTCTTTGCGATGGGGAAAATACTGACATAAACCTTCGCTACACCGAGGTCGGGACTCACGCGGACTTTGGATACGCTGAGTAAGGTTCCCGGGAAGTGTTCGCGTGCTACATCTTGAAAAATGGTGGCCATTTCCTTTTGAAGGAGCTTGGATATTTTGAGTTGTCTTGTGCTTTCCATAGGTGCAAATTTACGCATTGGCTGCTAAGCAGTACCTTCGCTTGGAATCAATTCACGTTATGAACGCATTTTTTCGCATTCTTCAGTCGATACGGCCGTACATGGGGTACGTTTTGCTTGCGGCCCTGTGTAATGGATTGACGGTGGTTTTTAGCATCGGTTCGGTCGGTTCGTTGATTCCAATTTTGAATTTGATTTTTGAAACGCCTGGTACTGGGCTTGAAGCTGCAGCGAGTTGGAAAGCGAGTTTAGCGGAGCTGGTCGATGGATACAAGCAAGAGCATGGCGCACTGCGGACCCTGCAGTGGGTGATCGCCGGTACAGCGGTGCTGTTTTTGTTGAAGAATATATCGCGGTATGCTGCCCTTTGGCTCATGGCGCCGGTTCGTAATGGGGTTGTGGCTTATTATAAGGAAGCCTTGCATCAGCGCTGGCTGGCTTGGCCGCTTCGTAGGCATGAGGAGGCCCAAAAAGGCGATTTATTGACCAGAGCTACGGCAGATTTGAACGAGATCGAGTGGTCTATGCTCAAGGGCATGGAGGGATTCGTTCGAGATCCACTGATGATTCTAGGGACGATGATCGTGCTGTTTACGATGAGCCCAGTGCTGACGGGAATGGCGATCGCGATCATCCCCATCTCAGGTGGGCTTATTGCAACGATAGGGAAGAGTTTGAAGAAGAGCGCTCGCGAGGCGCAGGCGGAGTTAGGCCAGAATACGGCGCTGATGGACGAGGTACTGACGAATGTTTCTGTGGTGCAGGGTTTTGATGCGCAGGGTGAGTTTCAGAAAAGATTTGGGGTGAGTTTGGAGAATTGGCGTAGGCACATGATTAGTGTGTTTCGAAAGCGCGATTTGAGTTCACCGATCGCTGAGGTGCTGGGCGTGAGTGTATTGCTAGTGGTCTTGTATTTAGGCGGGCAGGAGGTGCTGGAAGGCAACCGTTTGACGGGCGGTGAGCTGGTGGCGTTTATTGTGCTCTTTTACCAATTGATCCCCGCGTT
>CBFHHO010000011.1:0-57188 GCA_965655695.1 uncultured Schleiferiaceae bacterium
AGACTCCTTCGCGGAATTTCTCGTTTTGCAAGAGTTGCTGGTGGAATGGAATCGTGGTTTTGATTCCCTCCACGATAAACTCGTCCAGAGCTCTTGAGAGCTTGTCTAAGGACTCTTCACGTGTTCGCGCTGTAATGATCAGCTTGGCGATCATAGAGTCGTAGAATGGTGGGATAACGTATCCGCTGTAACAGTGCGTGTCCAGACGTACGCCGTGACCACCCGGTGCATGGAACGATGAAATTTTTCCTGGAGATGGACGGAAGTCGTTGAACGCATCTTCTGCGTTAATACGAACCTCGATACTGTGCATTTGTGGGTAGTAGTTGGTACCTGAGATCGGCTCACCTGCTGCCACTTTGATTTGCTCGCGGATCAGATCGAAACCTACCACCTGCTCGGTGATTGGATGTTCTACCTGAATACGTGTGTTCATCTCCATGAAGTAGAAGTTGCGGTCTTTGTCCACAAGGAATTCAACCGTACCGGCACCTTCGTAGGCGATATATTCTGCAGCTTTCACAGCAGCAGTTCCCATCGCTTCACGCAGTTCATCCGTCATGAATGGTGAAGGTGTTTCTTCTACCAATTTTTGGTGACGTCTCTGCACCGAACAATCGCGTTCGCTCAAATGACATGCTTTACCATAGCTGTCACCTACAATCTGAATCTCGATATGACGCGGCTCAAGGATGAGCTTTTCCATGTACATACCGTCGTTACCGAAGGCTGCTGCAGCCTCGCGACGGGCACTGTCCCAAGCATCTTGAAGTTCTTCTTTTTTAAAGATCGCGCGCATCCCTTTACCACCACCACCGGCAGTAGCTTTCATCATCACTGGGTAGCCGATAGCTTCCGCAGTTTTCAGGGCGTGCTCGTAGGTTGCCAGAATCCCTTCAGAACCCGGTACACAAGGCACACCAGCTTCTTTCATGGTTTCTTTCGCGGTGGCTTTGTCCCCCATCTTGTCGATCTGGTCTGCTGAGGCTCCGATAAACTTGACTCCATGCTCTGCACAGATTCTCGAAAATTTAGAGTTCTCGCTTAAAAAACCATATCCTGGGTGAATCGCATCTGCGTTGGTGATCTCGGCAGCTGCCATGATGTTTGGAATACTCAGGTAGCTTTCTGAAGAAGCTGCAGGTCCAATACATACCGCTTCATCTGCAAAGCGCACATGAAGTGAGTCTGCATCTGCCTGAGAGTATACTGCCACGGTTGAAATGCCCATTTCTTTACACGTACGAATGATACGTAGGGCAATCTCACCACGGTTGGCAATGAGTACTTTCTTAAACATAATAGTCTGTTTAGTTCCTCGTTACGAAGGATCAACCAAGAACAATGGCTGGTCGTATTCGATCGGGCTTTGGTCGTCAACAAGTACTTTAACGATAGTACCGCTTACTTCACTTTCGATCTCATTGAAGAGTTTCATCGCTTCAACAATACACAATACGTCGCCCGGTTGGATGCTGTCGCCTACTTTCACGAAAGGTGGCTGATCTGGCGAAGCACTGCGGTAGAACGTACCGATCATTGGAGATTTGATGGTAATGTAGTTGCTGTTGTCTTCTGCTGCTGGAGCATCGGCTGCCGCTGCTGGGGCTGCTGCCGGAGCTGGAGCCGCTTGCATCGGCATCTGCGCTTGTGGAGCCATGGCCTGAATGTAAGTAGGCTGGTTTTCGGCAGGATCAGAAGCGGTTTTAATGTTAATCTTGAAATCTTCTGTTTCTAGACTCACTTCTTGTGCGCCGCTTTTTGCAACGAATTTGATGAGTGCTTGGATTTCTTTCAAGTCCATAATCTGAGTGTATTTAGGAATATGAAGTTACGAGTTATTTTTTATCGATGGCCCATTTGACCAACATTGCTCCCCAAGTAAATCCACCACCAAAGGCAGCGAATACGAGGTTGTCACCTTTCTTGAAATTTTCACGGAAGTCCCACAGACACAACGGAATGGTTCCCGAGGTAGTGTTTCCATAACGCTCGATGTTGATCAAGACTTTTTCTTTGGTGAGTCCCATACGACGTGCAGTTGCATCGATGATGCGCAAGTTCGCTTGGTGCGGGACTAAATACGCGACGTCATCGCCGGTCATGTTGTTCTTTTCTAAGATTTCCGCAGAGGTATCTGCCATATTACTCACTGCAAAACGGAAGACGCTTTGGCCTTCTTGACGGATGTAGTGTTGCTTGTTGTCGATGGTCTCATGACTTGGAGGAAGGAATGAACCGCCTGCTTCCATTTTGAGGTAGTCGCGACCTACGGCATCGGTACGGAGAATTTCATCCTGTACACCTAGGTCTTCCTCACTTGGCTCCATAAGAACCACACCTGCGCCGTCACCGAAGAGGATACAAGTGGTACGGTCTTCGTAATCGACGATGGAACTCATCACATCAGAGCCTACCACTAAGACTTTTTTGTACTTGCCACTCTCGATAAAGGCAGAGGCAGTACTTACGCCGTACAGAAATGACGAACACGCGGCTTGAAGATCGTAAGCGTAGGCAAATTTTGCGCCGATCTCTTGAGCAATGAATGCACTAGTGATGGCTACGGGCATGTCAGGTGTAACAGATGCGAGAATCACCATATCGATGTCCTCAGTAGTCACGCCATATTCCTGCTTCATGGCCTCGACCGCTTTGATCGCGAGGTATGATGCACCCATGCCTTCTTCGGGCTTTAAGATGCGACGCTCCTTGATTCCGGTTCTAGAAACAATCCATTCGTCGTTCGTCTCGACCATGGTTTCTAGTTCCTTATTCGTGAGTACGTATTCTGGAACGTATCCTCCAACTGCGGTTATGGCTGCTTTCATTGTGTTCTTATTGAAGGGGCTAAAATAGGCGGATTGATTCTTTCTGACCTATTGAAAAAAGAAAAAGTAGCTCTGTTGAGAGCTACTTTTCTAGTATTCAGTAAGTTATGTAAAAGCTAATTAAGCTTTTTCCATGACAACTTTGCCCTTGTAATAGAGCTTACCCTCGTGCCAGTGCGCGCGGTGGTAAAGGTGTGCCTCTCCTGTAGTAGGACAGATGGCCAACTGTTGATCGGCTGCCTTGTAGTGAGTTCTACGCTTGTCTCTTCTTGTACTGGACTGTCTGCGCTTAGGATGTGCCATTTCGCTTAATTATTAATTATTCAACAAGTTTTTTAGTTGATCCCAACGTGGATCAGTGTCTTTCGTTTCTGTTTCGTCCTCTTCTTCTATAAAGTCTTCCAATCCGTTGCCGGCGTTTGGTCCGTACAACTTTGACGGAATGCTTAAAACGACCAGTTCATACAAGTACTGGGCAATGTTGAACTTGTGCTCGCCGTGTGGCAGAATCAAGAGTTCTTCATTTTCGTCGTTAAACGCTTCGCCAAATTTCACCTGCATCTCGAAAGAGTTCTTCAACTCCTGCTCGAACGGTTCGTTGGTCACATCGCAAGGTGCTGTTATGCTGCCTTCAAAGGTGAAATCCAAGTCCAAAACCGTCTCACTTTTCAACATGGTCATGCTGGCTTTACCCTGCAGACCGGTGTAATCGGTGTAACTAAATAGCTCAAAGAACGAGTCATTCAAATCATACTCAAAGTGATGTGAACCAAGGCTTAGGCCTGTATATAGGATAGTAAAGTCCTTCGTTTTCACTTCGTATGTAGGTCTGAATGAGCGTGCAAAGATATTCAAATTGTTGAAAACTTCTAACGCTTATCCTTTTGTTTTTTTAAAGGGTCCTTGGTCATCTCATCGTACATGCCTCTGCGGTGTACAATATCAATCGCTGAGAACAACGCCTGGCGGAAAGAGCTTTCGTTGGCCTTTCCTTCTCCCGCAAGGTGCATGGCCGTTCCGTGGTCCGGTGAAGTACGTACCGTGGAAAGTCCAGCGGTGAAGTTCGTTCCACTGCCCATCGCGATAGCTTTGAACGGAACGAGCACTTGGTCGTGGTACATCCCTAGGACCGCATCGAACTTCGTATCGAAGCCTTGACCGAAAAATCCGTCTGCAGGATACGGTCCTTTTACGATGACATCCTTCGCTTGAGCTGCTGCAATCGCAGGTGCAATGATCTCTTGTTCTTCTTTGCCTATGGTTCCCATTTCGCCGGCGTGTGGGTTCAGACCCAATACAGCGATGGTGGGTTTCACCTTTCCAAAGTCACGTTTTAGGCTTTGTTTGAGAAGCTCGATGGCCTTGGTGATTTTGTCTTGCGTGAGCGCCGTGGCAACTTCACTGATCGGAATATGACCCGTTACCGTTGCTATTTTTAATTGTTCAGCGGTTAAAATCATCAGCACCTCGTTTTCAAAGGCTGCGGAAAGATGTCCGGTATGCCCAGAAAAACCATCAACGGTAGCTGCAATGTTGTGCTTGTTGATCGGGGCAGTGACGATGGCATCAATCTTACCTGCTTTCGCTGCTTCAATCGCCGCATCGATACTCTTCAATGCATAGGCTCCACTGACATCCGTCGGGGTTCCTAAATGAAGTTCTACGTTGTCTTCCCAAACGCTTAAAAGGTTGTTTTTACCTTCCCTTACATCCTCTAAGGTGTCGCACAAACGGAAGTTGAATTCGCGTTTGTTGATGGCATTTCTGTGGTATGAAGCCAATTTTCCAGAACCGAATACCACTGGGGTACACAGCTCCAAAATGCCCTCATTTTCCAAGGTTTTTATGATGACCTCTAAACCGATACCGTTCAAGTCTCCTACGGTAATCCCGATGGTTGGCTTGACCAATTCTGTCGGCTCGTCATACGCAAATTCTTTACTGGCGAAATCAACATTACTAAGCTCCGCACGCTGAGCCAGGTCTTGTTTGAGCTCTTCAGAAACTTCACCCGCGGCCACGTCTTTAACCGGGCCTTTCGGTTTGCGATTTCTGTTGCGATTTCTTCCGCGACCACGTCCTTCTCCCTCAGACTGTGGGCCTTGCTCGTTCTGACGCCCTCCGTTTTGTTGAGGCTCGCCGCCTTCATTAGGCTTGCGATCGCCGCGAGGTTTACGGTTTCTAGGTTTGCGATTTCTGCCGCCTTCTCGTTTTTGCTCACTGTCAGCGCTCTGAGGTCCCTGAGCACCATCCTTATTTACAGGGGCGTTGGAAGCATCTCCTTCGGTTTTCGGCTTGCGGTTGTTGTTGTTCCGGTTGCGTCCACCGCGGCGTCTGCGGTTTTGATCCTTTTTAGCATCGTCACCGCCACCGCTAGGTTGCTTAGGACTTTGGTCTTGAGTATCGCTCATATTATTTGTTGCTTAGGAAGTCAAAGAGCAGACGTACGCCTATTCCTGTTCCTCCTTCGATTTGATAGCCGACGCGCTTGCTTAAGAATGCAGGACCGGCGATGTCTAAGTGGATGTACGGGTAGTCGGTAAAGTGTTCCAAGAATTTACCCGCAGTGATTGCTCCTGCCTCCGCACCCCCGATGTTCTTCAGGTCAGCGATAGGGCTCTTGAGCAATTCTTTGTATTCGTCCCAAAACGGGAACTCGACGACGCGTTCGCGTACTTTATCGCCGCTTTCTTGCAGTTTCTGCATTTCTGTTTGAGGCGCATTTCCCATACCTACGATGGCGTAACGGCCGATCGCACGAGCCGCTGCTCCGGTAAGTGTAGCAAGGTCGATGACCAATTCCGGCTTGTAGCGTTTCGCATACACTAGGGCGTCAGACAAAATCAAGCGGCCTTCAGCGTCAGTGTTGAGCACTTCTACGGTGGTGCCGTCAGAAATAGTAATGACATCACCTGGAGTCACTGCATTTCCACCTGGACGGTTGTCGGTAGCAGGAACTAATCCGATCACATGTACCGGTAGGTTTGCTTCCGCAATGGCACTCATCGTACCAATCACAGCGGCTGCACCGCCCATGTCACTTTTCATGGTGTCCATGAAGTTCGATGGCTTGAGGCTCAAACCACCCGTGTCATATACAACGCCTTTACCGACGAGCACGATAGGCTGGTCATTCGTTGCGTTCTTAGGCTTGTGCTCCATGATGATGAACGTTGGTGGTTCTGGAGAACCTGTATTCACAGCGAGGAGTCCGCCCATTTTTAAACTTTCGATTTGTTTTTTCTCGAGTACTTCGATGCTGAATCCATGACGCTTAGCGGCCTCTTTTGCCTGGTTGGCAAGGTCGGTTGCGGAAAGGTCGATCACGGGCGTGTTCACGAGATCGCGTGCAAACAAAGTTCCCATCGTCGCGTTGGAGATGGCTTGGATCGCAGGGCTGTCTGCGTTTTCGACGAAGACTTGAACGAGTGTGTTGCGGCGTTTTTCGCGGTCGCCGAAGTAGCGTAGGAACTGGTAGTTGCCCAGGATGAGTCCTTCAGTAACTTCTTCGGTGTAGGCACCAAAAAGCGCAACGCGGTCTTCGTTGTAACCGTTTACTTTCGTGCTAAGCGCATTTCCTGCCTGACGCATTTTCTCAGCCCGCTCAGCAGTACCGAGGTCTTGGGTGGTCTGGTAGGCCCAAAGGGTGTGAGCACCAAGTGAAAATTCGAACCACTTTTCGTTCGTGTTTTCCGGGTAACGTGCCAAACGCTCCTTAGCGTCTGCCGTTAAATAAGGGTCCAATTCTTCTTGTTTAGAGTAAACAACTGCCTTAGGTCCGTTGTATTCAGAGGTATATGTCGTGATTTTCATTCGAAAGAGAATTTAGTGTCAAATGTACTATTTTAACCAACCATAAAGAATAACCATGTTTACTGGAATCATAGAACATCTCGGGAAAGTTGCTAAGGTAGAGCGCAGCGGGGGAAATTTAGAATTGTACGTAGAAAGTACGCTTGCTACGGAACTGAAAATTGACCAAAGTGTAGCCCACAATGGCATCTGCTTGACTGTCGTAGAGATTTTCGGCGACCGAACCTACCGCGTAACGGCGATCGATGAAACCATCGCGAAGACGAACATCGGCGATTTGAAGGAAGGCTCGCTGGTAAACATCGAACGTTGCATGATGATGAACGCCCGTTTGGACGGCCACATCGTACAAGGTCATGTCGACCAAGTAGGGGTTTGTGAGGAGGTCGTGGAAGAAGACGGCTCTTGGATTTTCACCTTTAGCTATGACCCATCGCTGGGCAATGTGACGGTGGAAAAAGGGTCCATCACAGTGAATGGAACTTCGCTCACGGTGGTGAATTCGACGGACGGTGGCTTTAGTGTAGCCATCATTCCCTACACCTATGAACACACCGTTTTTCATACGATAGAGAAAGGAACACGTGTAAATCTGGAGTTTGACATCATCGGTAAATATGTTGCCCGTATGATGCAGGGATACGCCAAATAACCGAAGCGAGGATGAGTGCATTGCGCAAAGTAGGCGTGCTTGATGACGAGCGCATCGCCGTAGATGGATTAGTCAAGTTGCTGGAAAAGCAGCTCGATGGCGCGGAGGTACGCGGGTTCCAATACCACCAGCAGTTTGTGGCTTGGGTGGAAGAGGAGCAGCCTGAATTGGTCTTTTTAGACATGGAAATGCCGGGTGCAGCAGGCCTGGATATTGCCAGACGCATCAAGGATAAAGTCGGGAACATCGTGTTTGTGACGGCCCATTCGCACTACAGTTTGGAAGCATTCGACACGGCGGTTGATTACATTTTAAAGCCAGTCGCACCCAGTCGAATCAAGCAGTGTTTGGAAAAGTTGGGCAAGCTCAAGCCGGTACCAATTTTTGAAGAACGCACCGTTCGCATTCCTATCCGAGGTTCTTTCAGCAGCGTTTCTGAATCTGATATAGTCCTGCTGCGTGGGCAAAGAAATTATACAGAAGTCGTGCTGACTAGTGGCGAAAGTCACCTTGTGGCGCGTACCCTGAAAAACTTTTCTGAAGGTCTCAGTGACCGATTCTTACGCGTGCATAAAAGCGTGATTATTCGCTCAGATGCCATCCAGGAAATTCAGTGGGGTGTGAAGCCTCAGATTGAATTGGCCGGAGGGATCACCGTAGAAGCTTCTAAAATACGTCTCCATGAGCTCGGTTTTAAAGCATAGTCTCCCCGCAGTTCTTGTGCTGCTTGTCCTTTTCGGCTGTAGTAAAAACTACGACCAGCCGCCCGCCCAGATTTCATTCATTTCTTCTCTTGATCTCGACGACGTGCAGCGGGGCAAGGTGTTGGATGAATTGCTCGAGGAGAGCGATAATAGATTGCGTGCATGGGGGAATCTTGTTCGAGCGCGAGATCTGATCACAGAAAGTGACTTTTTGGAGTCGCTTGAATACATAGAAGAAGCAGAATATATATTTCGTGACCTGAAAAAAGACACCCAAGGGCTTGCCCGGGCCATGTATTTCAAGGCGCACGTGTATTGGAGTCTAGGGGCCGTTTCGGAAGGGGTCTTGTCGTTTTCTGACGAAGCTGTTCGCTTAGTGAATACGGAGAGATGGCCGACGTACGCGGGGAATAGATCGACGTACTTACTAGAATTGGGGCGGTATGAAGAGACGATTGTTTTGAGTGATACTTTGCTCCCCATCTACAAGGCGAACGGTTCGAACCTGGCAGAGGCCTACGCAGTGCGGCTTGCGGCTTTAAATGCTCTAAATAGAGCGCCTTCACAACTAGATACATTGGTCGATCTGATCTGGTCTGCGTCTTTGGATCAAACCGTGGCATTAGATCGTAAACACGTCTACGAGCGCTTGATCGGTCTTGGGTATCTGTCCCAGGAACGTCTCCTGGTGGCGCTCGACTTTGCAGTAGCTAACGATTTTGTCGCCTTGGAAGCAGAGATTCGTGATGCGTTGCCGCTTGAAGCGATCGAAGGTGTAAGCATCGAGGAAGCCCGAAGCGCGAGAAGAGTAGCCTATCAACGTTCAAACCAACAGTCCAAGACGTTTTCTCAGGAATTCTTGCAATATGAACTGGACCGCGGAGTTCGCAGTGCACAGCGCCAGCGAGAACAGGCGCAGTTTAGGGAATTCACTTTTATCTTTATTCTTATCTCGCTGTTCGTTGCAGGGGCAGGAGCGCTGCTTTTTTTACAGAACAGAGGACAGATTAAGCGCGCCCGTGTGAGTGAGCAGGACGCCAAACTTTTATTAGAGAGCTATAAAAACAAGATTCGTCCGCATTTCTTGTTTAATCAGCTCAACAATGTTTCCGGCTTTTTAAGTCAAGATAAAGTGATCGATGCGCAAGAATACATCGGTCTACTAAGTGTCCACTTACGTGCTTTGTTAGAGGCCGACAAGCAGCAAAAAACCACCCTGGGCCAAGAGTTTGATCGCGTCGAGAACTATGTCGGGCTTCAGCAGCTTAGTTCGTATCCAGATGTAGAGGTGCGTGTTCATTGTGATGATCTTGTGCGTTTTCAGCGGGTTCCCTCTGGTTTCTTGCAACCCTTAGTAGAGAACAGTTATAAGTACGCTGCGAACGCTCGTCAAGAAGGCGCGTATATCGCGATACGTAGTTACAAAGATGGCAAGAGTCTTGTGCTTGAAGTCGAGGACAGCGGTTATGGATTTTTGGAACGCACGCCAGGAACAGGCAGTGGGTTATCGCTGATCGAAGAGCGTATTGAGTTTGATCGTGCAAACAGTAAAACGCCAGGTTTGTGGGGCATTTCTACAGACTTCGGAAAACGAAAAAGCACCGTGAAAATCACGATGCCTTTTCAACACGACTAAATTATAGCCTAGGTGTATTGGTTTGTTGATGTAAACATAGAACTATACTGTTTACCGACAATCATGAATTTATCGTAGCGCCTCTGAATTTATCGTAGCTCTAATGAACTTATCGTAGCGCGTTTATTCTTATCGTAGCTCAGGTGTGCTCAAAACCATGTTGCCTCCACAGAGCATAACCCCCAGTATTTCAGTGGGTTTGTGGCGTAAAGCTGCGGCTACACCGGCCGCAGCAGAGGGTTCGATGAACTGTTTCGTACGTGATATAACCACCTCCCAAGCGGATTTAAGCTCCTCTTCCGTTAGTAATTCTATACGATCGACATACTTCTGAATGATTGGAAAGTTTTTGTGTCCCAAAGAGGTTCTAAGGCCATCGGCAATGGTTTGTGGTTGCTGGACGGGCGTCCAAACTCCTGTGTTGAAGCTGATCCATGCATCGTTTGCTGCTTCGGGTTCACAGCCCACCACTTTAGCGTTACCGAAATAGTGGTTGGCTAGAGCAGCACCGGCCAAAAGGCCTCCTCCTCCCACAGGGATAAACAATGTTTGTATCTCGCGTTTGGCGTCTTGAAGCAGCTCCAAAGTTGCCGTGGCCTGCCCAGCGATGATGTCGAAGTTGTCGTAGGGGTGGATAAGTACAGCTCCAGTTTGGGATTGGACCTTCGCCGCTGTGGTTTCGCGTGCCTCTAGTGTCGGTTCGCAAAAGGTGATGATGCCTCCGTAGGTTTTTACTGCATCGATCTTCGCTTGTGGCGCGTTCGAGGGCATAACGATGTGTGCTTGATAACCGATCGCTCTGGCTGCCCAAGCTAGTGCTGCGCCGTGGTTTCCTGAACTGTGGGTGACAAAGCAGTTGTTTTTCGCAATGCTTTTGTGGGTCAGAACGGCATTCAGCGCTCCACGTGCTTTGAATGCTCCAGTTTTTTGGAGGTGTTCCCCTTTGAAATACACGGTACTTCCGCTTGCACAGCACTCTTCGAACCGATCTGAAGTGATGATGTGTGTGCGATGGATGTAGGGGCGAAGACGTTCATGCGCGTCGAGTATGTCTTGCGCGGTGGGGACGTCTGTTAAGGGGTGTATTTCGCTCATTGGGCTATTTGAAAAAGTGGTTGGGCGCAGGCTCGACGATGGGTTCGTCGGTGGTGGCCTGTTGCTCAAGGAATTGGAACAGTCCCGCTTCGAAATTTTCTAAAATTACCTTCGTGATTAGCGGCTTGTTTTCGAGCTCTTTTCCCGCGAGTAGCATTTCTGGATCGCCACTTTGGAGCTTGAACATTCCAGAACTCCAAGGCAGTGGATGCTGAGCAAAGGTGCCTTGTTTGTAGAGAAGCCATGCGTATAAAAGTACTTGGAAGGCCTTTGGTTTTTTGCCCTCCCAGAGCTGATCTAAGGCCGAAAGGCTGAGGTCTGAGTTGTCCATAGATCCGGTTTTATAATCCCAAATCGTTAGGGTGGTACCGACCAATTCTATCCGATCCACTTTACCTACAAATTTCAGCGGAATACCCAAATCGGCATGTTCGCAGCTGTAGTCGAGTTCCGTTTCGATCCCGAGCAGTTGGACAGGTGTGATGGCGGTGCGCAAACGATCGTACGAAAGGAATTGGTGGAGCATCTTTCGGCAGACCTCCAATGTGACTAGATTTCGCCCTTGTTCGAGCGATTTCCGGGAGTGGCCTTCGGATTCAAGGAATTGGACCCCGAACTCTAAGGCTTTTTCGGTCCAATCTTCTACGTCGAACTGCGGAACCGATTGCCCGATCAGCGGTTTGTACAAGTCTTCGAGCCCGTTGTGGACGAGATTCCCCATCATAAGCGCGGACAGGCTTTCCTCGACTTCGTCGCCCTCGCGGATGCGGAGTAGTCTGCGCTCGTAAAACAAGTGCGGACGTTCACTGAGTTCTATGAGACTCGATGCGCTAATCCCTCGGGACATCCATGCTTTGATGGCGGTTTTGATGCTCTCGCTACGTTCCATAGAGAAGCGTTCCTCCATGGACGACGGGTGGAGTTCTCCGTTGTGAAAACTGCGCGGGTGGACGGTGCATTCGGTGCCTTTCAACTCGTGCTCAAGCTGGACTATGAATCGGCTTGCTTCACCACCACCGAAGGCATTTTTATCCGTGTTGTAGGTAATGACCGCCTGCTGACACCGCTGTAAAATCCGGTAAAAGTGGTAGGCATAGACGGCGTCTTTCTGCTCATAAGTAGGCAGCTCGTAATGTCGCTTGATGTCATAAGGAAGTAGGGTGTTGAAACTCCGGCCAGAGGGCAGAACCCCTTCGTTCACACCGGCCAAAATGACGTGGGTGAAGTCGAGCGTACGGGATTCGAGAATTCCCATCACTTGGAGCCCTTCTAGCGGTTCTCCCACAAAGTCGATCGTGCCAGCGCGCAGCTGTTGTTTCAGCAGTTTCAGTAGGACCAATTCATCCGCTTTCACCCCACCGATCGTGCGCTCTAATTGCTGCAAAATCGTGTGCATCTGGTAGGCCGTATTCATGGTCATCACGTCGCTCTTTTCGTTCGCCGCAACGTGCTGTAGCCAATTTTTAAATCGACCTAAAATCTCCAATCCTTCCGCTGGCTGCAGTGCATCTGCGTAGCCCGCCGGACCTTTTTTCAAACGTTCTGTCCATTCTTTGGCGCTCGTAAATGCCCGATTGCCTTTCACAATCTCCCGGTTCCAATCTTGCGGTCCTTCAGTAAGGTGTTCGCCTTCACCTCTGAACCAATACTCGTTGAACAATGGGTCGGTAAATAAGGCGCTTAACGAGCGGTGGTACAGCGTCCAACTCCCTGGTTTACGCGCATTTTTGATGGCATATTCCAGTGCAGACATCCACAGCCGTAGCGTTCCCGCGATCGAAGTTTGATCCAGTGGGTAGCCCATCGTAATGTTCACTTTGTCAAAACCTTCCGGCAAGAAGCTCAGCACGGGATTCAGTAAACTTTCATCCGCGAGAATCACCGCAATATTTCGCACCTCAACCCCTTGTTCTTGCCACTTCTCTAGGGCATGAGCCACTGCTTTCGCTTGTCCCGCGTACTGCGTAGCACCCACGGGGCGAATCTCTTTAGTAACCCCTCTGAGCTGGCTCGGCTGATCTTTGACCGAAGGAACGTCGTTTCCGAACACTTTCAGTCTTTTTTGATGCTCCCGGAAGAACATACCTGCCTCGTGTTCAGGCATATTGAGGTAATGTGCATCGACGTCCCAAAGCACTTTTGAGGTACCAAGTTTTCGAAGTGCTTTAATAATGTCCAATTCCGCCGTGTTCAAAGCATTCAAACCGGCAATAATCACATGCTCGAGACCGTTCTTTTTGACATAACTCTCCAGCCTTTCTGGCCGAGTAGCCAGCACTCGAGCTGCCAATCCGCTGTAGGCTTCACCTTTCGCTAACAAGCGCTCGGTAAATACATCATACGTCTTTGGAAGCAGTGCCACGAAGTCTGAATAACGGCGCATCAAAGGCGTTTCGCTCTCCATCGACAGATCCCATTCTTCGAGTTTTTTGGCATTGTACAAATCCCCAAGAACGAGTTTGGGATCTAGCAAGTACCGGTCAATCTCGCCAAAGTCGGCAAGCAACGTTTGTCCCCAAGAGAGGAAACTTCCGAGGCTCTCGATTTCTTTTTCTGGATAGGCCAGCAGTTGCACCTCGCTGTAGCTTTGGTACAACTCTAACAACAACACCAGCGGTTCCACCACCAAGACATTCGCTGCGCTAGAGATGAATCCATCCACTGTGGCAAACATCGGGAGCAGGGTGGGCTCTGAAAAGTGCGGGCGAAGCGCTTCACGAAGGAATATTTCTGCACGCTGGTTCGGCAGTAAAACGAGTGTTTTGTGCAGCGGACCAGGGCTTTGCAGGATTTCTTCGGCAATGCGACTGATGAAGGTTTGCATGGAGTTTATTGGAAAAGGTTGCTCCCCTCAATGTAGTCAAAAACTGCTTTCGGAAGCAAATTCCGGAGCGGTTTTCCATCTTTAAAACTGTTGCGAATCATCGTTGCGCTGATCTCCATTTTAGGTGCATTGACCAGTGCAATGCGCGGGAATTTTTCTTGCCATTGGGCTTCGAGCTCGGACTCGTTTGGCAGCGGGTGCCTTGGATACGTCAGAATGTCGTGGTACTCTAGGATGCTGTCCACGTTTTTCCATTTGTGCAGTCCCTTGAGGTTGTCCTCGCCCATGATGAGCTGAAAGTTGTGATCGGTATATTTTTCGCGCAGGTGTGCGAGGGTTTGTGCGGTATAGTTCGGTTGCGGTAAGCTGAACTCGATGTCACAGGGGACGAGACCTGTTTGGTCCTCTAGCGCTAGATGAACCAAGTGCAAGCGAGTTCTGTCAGGCAGAAGATTGTTCTTTTTTTTAAAGGGGTTATGTGGGGTGACCACAAACCACACTTCGTCTAGCGCGGTGTACTGTAGGAAGTATTCGGCCAGCGCAAGATGCCCGATGTGCACGGGGTTAAAGCTGCCGAAAAACAGACCTACATTTTTCATGAACGCAAGAAGTTTTCGAGTGTTTCTGCGGCTTCCGCTTTGGCGCGTTCAAGCTCGTCGTTGATGATAATGGCGTCAAACTCAGGCGCACGCTCCATTTCCGTGGATGCCTTTGCCAGTCGTTCGGCGATCTTCTCCTCGCTATCTGTTCCGCGACCACGAAGGCGCTGCTCAAGGACCTGAATGCTCGGGGCTTGTACAAACATCGCGAGTGCTTGAGGTCCAAAGATTTTCTTGAGGTTCAGTCCGCCGACCACGTCGATGTCAAATACGACGGTTTTGCCTTCGTCCCAGAGGCGTTGCACTTCTGATTTTAGGGTTCCGTAATAGGTGCCTGCATAGACTTCTTCCCATTCTAAGAATTCTTCGTTCTGTGCGCGTTTCTGAAAGTCTTCGGCGCTGAGAAAGTAGTAGTCTTGCCCGTGTTTTTCTTCACCACGAGGTGCGCGAGATGTCGCTGAAATACTGAAGCTGAGTTCCCTAAATTTCGGGAGCAGGTAGTGTACGAGCGTGCTTTTGCCTGCGCCAGAAGGTGCCGAGAAGATGACGAGTTTTCCTGCGGATGCGTTCATGAGTGAAGGATTGAAAAGGCAAAGGTAGGGGAGTTGAATGAATTGGCCCCGGGTGTGTGAATAAGATGTAGTGTTCAACAACAGAAGCGCAAAACGGCACGATTTAAGTACTTTTATACCAATACAAATTTTCTACCTATGTCAGCCATACAAATTACCGGCATTACGAAGTTCTACGGCACCCATCGTGGGGTTGAGGACGTTCATTTATCTGTCGAACGCGGCGAAGTTTTTGGGTTCATTGGACCGAACGGCGCTGGAAAGTCTACTACGATAAGGACCTTGCTAGGGTTATTAACTCCGGATCGAGGTTCGGCAGAAATCTTGGGGTGTGATGTGGTGAGCCAGGGCGTTGCTGCACGTGCAAAAGTGGGCTATTTGCCTTCGGAGATTGCGTATTACCCGGAAATGACTTCGCGGGAGCTTTTGGAGTATCATGCAGGTTTGTATGGTATAAAGGATTCGGGTGCGCGCATGGAAGAATTGGCGACGTATTTTGAATTAGATTTAGATCGTTTGATCGACGATTTGAGTTATGGGAACAAGAAGAAGTGTGCCATTATTCAGGCAGTTTTGCATGATCCTGAGGTGCTGATTTTAGACGAGCCAACGGGTGGTTTAGATCCGTTGATGCAGCATCGATTTTTTGATCTACTCGAGACGTTGAATGCGAAGGGGACTACGGTCTTTTTCTCCTCGCATGTGCTTTCAGAGATTCAGCGCATGTGTAGTCGAGCTGCTGTGATTCGTGACGGTAAGATCATTGCGGTTGAGGACATCTCAACGCTGCTCGCCAAGCAAATGAAAAAGGTGCGGATTGTGCTCGAAAAGGGTGCGAATCTGGTTTTGCCAATTGGTGTGCAGAACCCCACTTCTTCTGGTGACAAGCATACCTTCGACTATGTAGGATCCGTACAGGATTTGATGTCCTGGTTGAACGAGCAGTCGCTGCTCGATGTGACGATTTCTGAACCGGATTTGGAATCCATTTTTATGAACTATTACCAACGCTAAGCCATGAATACTGTACTCTATTTAAAAGAATTGAAACGCAACAGAAAGAATGTTCTTATCTGGAGCGCGATTGTGATTGGTTTCACTTTTATGATTTTGGCCATCTTCCCAAGTTTTGCGGATATGGGCGAACAGATTACTCTGATGATGTCAAAATTACCCGAAGAAATAGCGCTTGCGCTTGGGGTGGATGAGGCGACTTGGTCGAGTATTATCGGGTTTTATGGCACCTACTATGGGATCTATATCACCTTGCTTATGGGGATATTTACAGCGTCTACTGGTGCGACGATTTTAGGTAAAGAAGAGCGCGATGGAACGGCTGAGTTTTTGTTGACGCGACCTATTTCGAGAGCGCGCATTGTGGATTCGAAATATGCTGCACTTGTCACATTGTTGGTGCTCATTTATGCCGTGCAAACGATCTGCGCGGTGGTCGGAATGACTGTTTTTGGAACCGAGGTGGATTGGGAGGTGTTCGTTGCGATGCACGTTCACGGATTCGTCTTGATTTCCTTTTTTACGGGTATAGCTGCATTGCTGGGCTCTTTCGTGTCGCCCAAGGTGAATTTTATGGGACCCGTAGTGGGTTTGATCTTTGGTTCCTACTTCCTGGATGCCATCTCAAAGGCGACAGATGCGGTTAGTTTCCTTGGATACGTAACGCCTTACCACTACCTAAAGCTCCAAGCTGAAGGCGGTGCGCTTTCTGTGAATTGGCTTGCGAGTGTGGCGCTTCTAGGAGTTGCCGCGGGTGCGTTGTATGCAGCACGTTCACGTTACCTAAAGCGTGATATCACGGGTTGATGCCTCTAAGCCTTAGAGCGTATTCCCGATCTGCTCCTTGATTTTTTCAAGCTCGTCTTTCATTTGAACGACGTATTGCTGCATCGGAGCGTAGTTGCTTTTAGAGCCTAAAGTGTTGATTTCACGACCAATTTCTTGTGCGATAAAGCCCAATTTCTTCCCGGAACCTGCCTCGTGCATGGTTTCGCGGAAGTATTTGATGTGGTTTTCTAGGCGTACTTTCTCTTCGTTGATGTCGAGTTTTTCGATGTAGAAAATGACTTCCTGCTCGTAGCGGTTGCTGTCCACTTCCACGCCTTCAAGTCCTTTGTTCAAACGTTCGCGCACGGCGTCCAGGCGAGCGCTTTCGTGCGGCTCGATACCCTTCATCGCGGCTTCGATAGCCACCAGGCGTGCTTCGTAATCTTTAGCGATGGAAGCACCTTCTTGTACACGGAAATCTTCGAGTTTTTCTAGGGCTTCTGCGACCAATTTTTGCAAGAACGACCATTCTTCTTTGCTGAGTTCGTCGCGTCCGCTGCTCATCACATCCGGCATGCGCATTACTGCTGCAACGAGATCACTGTTTGTACCCGCCGCTTTTTCAAGCTCGGTGAGTTGGGCGAGATAGGCTTTTGCTAGGTCCATGTTGATGCTCGCAGCACTTTCGATGCCGGTCACTTCTGCATAGATGTTGATGTCGATCTTTCCACGTTTGAGTGCGGCACCGACGGTTTTGCGCAAGTCCAATTCCTTTTCACGGAACAGAGAGGCTACACGGGCGTTGAGGTCGAGTCCTTTGCTGTTTAAGCTACGGATTTCAACCGTGATTTTTTTACCTGAAACTTGGCCAATGGCCTTACCGAAGCCGGTCATACTCTGCATCATGATCTTGCGTATTTATGCCGGCCAAAGGTAGGGCTTTTACGAAAAGGTTGCCTCCTCAGCAGCGGTTATGATTTGAATTTGCGCCCGTAAAAACTCACGAAATACACTCCGGCGAAGATGGCCGCGCCGCCGAGCAACATGTGGATGCTCCAGGATTCTTGGCCGTAAAACAGGCTGAGTACGGAGGCGAAGAGCGGCTGAAGGTAAATGTAGGCCCCGACCGTTGCTGGGTGCAAGGTTTTTAATGCGATGATGTTTCCGAGATACGTTAAAAAAGTCGTTCCGACGATGACAAAAGCGACCGCCCAGAGGATGTTGGGGGTCCAGAGGGTCCAGTCGATTTGAGAGAATTGGCCACTGGAGAACGGGAGGACGAAAAAGACGCCGAAAGTGAAGACCCAGCGGATGACGAAAAGTGCGTTGTAGCGCGCCATGAGTGGTTTGACCAGGACGAGATAGATGGCGTACGAGGAGGCGTTGACCAGTACGAATAGATTGCCTCTGGCCACGTCGCTTGAGAATAGACCGGCGAGCTGGAAATTTGCCCCTGAATAGATCAGCCAAAATGCACCTATTGCGCCAAGAATGATTCCTGCGATTTTAGGTCTTGTGATGCGCTCCTTTACGAGTACTGCACCGGCGACGAGCACCATGATCGGTCCGCTGACCATCATAATGGATGCGTTTACAGGGGTGGTCATTTTCAGTCCTTCGAAGAAAAAAAGCATGTTGGTGGTAACGCCAAAAACAGCCGCTATCGCGAGGCGCAGTTGGTCCTTGCGGGGAATCTCACGGAAGGAATGGTTGCCAGAGAGCGGGGTGAGCAGCCAAAACAGTAGGGCGGCTCCGGTGACGCGGAATTGGATAAAAGCACGAGGCGGTACGGCCCCTTGCATCGCGCTCTTTGCGATGAGAAAAGACGACCCGTAGATCAGGGCGACGCCTAATAGGGCAAAGTGGGCGATGAGGACGGCGCGGCGAGTTGGTGCTGACATAGGTGCAAAAGTAGGGTAGAATGCAACGCAAACGGGCGGTTACTCATTCGTCATCGCGTTGCTTCACGCGGCCTTCTTGTGCGTCCAGTGAATGGCTATCTTTCAGGTCTAAATCACCTCACTATGAAATCGTTACAACTTCTATTTCTGCTTTTTGCTTTCGGCTTCATGTCCAGTCTTAGTGGGCAGATCAGCTACGGATGGGCTGAAACTTCAGACGGTTCAAGCGGTGAGTACGCGAATCATTTGATGCGCGATGGAAATGGAAATACCATTGTTGTAGGTGCGTTTACCGGAACGATGTACCTCGGTCAAGGAGGTCAAATAGACACGGTGTATAATGTCGATCAGTTCTTTACGGCACAGGACCTCTACATTCAATCGATCAATGCTAAGGGCAATCATGCTTGGGTAAAATCCATAGGAGCGGTCGATCTGATCACAGTTACCGAAGCATTTCTTCAGCCGCAAACAGATCATATCATCCTTAGTGGAAGTTTTAGCGGCCCTATAGATTTTGATCCGGGTGCTGGGGTGGTACAACGCAGTCCAGCCGGAGTCATGAGTAACGGATTTGTCTTGACGCTCGATGCTCAAGGTTCCTTTCTAGACGTCATCACCTACCCAAGTACGACCATTAATACCGTTCGTTCCATGGCCCCTTTTGACGACGGGAGCTTTGTGGTAGCGGGTTATTTTGTGGATAGTATAGATGTGGATCCATCTGCGAATACCTCGTGGCTGACTTCGTCAATAACCTGTTCTTTTTTAGCAAAATATACCCCTAGTGGCGTTCTGGAATGGGCGAAAAGCTATGAGAATTCTCCGTACTATGTGGAAGTCGTTCGTCAGCATGCTGGCCAATTATTTACCGCAGGAAATTTCCAGGATACTATAAATGTTGCCTTCGCTCCACAGCTCGTTCAAGCAGTAGCGGAGCCCTATTCGAATACGTTGTTGCTCGCTTCCTACGACAGTTTAGGAGGCTACACCTACCATCGCACCTTTGATCTTTTAGGCAACACAGCGATGAGCGGCGGTAGTGCTTTTGCCCCTTTTTATGCCTTTGAGATTTCACCAGCCGGGGAGGCGTATCTCGGTGGTTCTTTTGGGGGTCAGCTGCGCATCGACTCCACCCAGATCTTTAGCTCCCCACAAGCCTATCGCGCCTTCGTGCTCAAACTCCAACCCGACGGAACACTGGACTGGGCCCGGGAGTTTGGCGGATTAGGGGGCGCGAACAATGCCGCTCAAGACCGGGTGGAAGTCATCGATTTTCTTCCAGACAGCACCCTTATGATCGCAGGAAACTTTACGGGACCCGAGGACATGGATCCGGGTCCGGGTGTCCACACCATGGGCTTTACCTATGGCATTCAGGGCTGGGTAGCGAAGTGGACGCCACAGGGCAGCTTCATCGCCGCACGCGACTGGGAAGCAGCGATCAGCTCAACTATAAACGACGGATTGAGCGACGGCCATGACATGTATGTTTGTGGTACGTACCGGGGCACCACAGATATGGATTTTGGAGCGGGAACGGACATGCGCACGGCATTGTCGATCAATGCGCATGTGATGAAGCTCGGTTGTGATTATTTGACGGTGGATACGTTGCAAGGCGTGGACAGCATCGTGTATCAGAATGTGACTTACCGCGACTCAGGCGTTTGGGTGTACGATACGCTCAGCGCGTTGACGGGCTGTGATTCTGTGCACGGCGTTCTGATGGAGATCACGACGGATACCTCGTCGATCGGCGTACGCGTTTGGGATGCGGGCACTGTCGAGGTATATCCGAATCCAGCGGTGGATTGGGTCCAATTTCGTGCTCCTGATTACCAGCACTACCGCGTGTTCGATCCGCAGGGAAGGTTCTTGGTGCAGGGGACGTTGCCGGAACGGGTGGACGTTCGAAATTGGCCACCGGGGATGTATTTGATCCAGCTTGTGGGAACGCGCGGAACGGTCGTTCGTAAGGTGCTAAAGCGCTAACAAGGCCTCGCGAGCGGCTTCGATCACCTTCGCGGTGTTGCCGATGAAAATTTGCTGGTCCAAAATGAGCACCGGGCGCTTGAGGAAGGTGTATTCGTCGATGATGAATTGGCGGAGTTGCGCTTCTGAAAGTTGCTGGTCCTTCAAACCCAATTCCTTGTATTTACGCGCTCGCTTGCTGAACAGTGCCTCCGCAGAGCCGGCGCGAGCGATCATCTCGTCCACTTGCGACGCGGTCATCGCCTCGGTTTTGATGTCTTGCAGCTTTACACCCTCGAGCGGCAGTTGTTTCATAATGCGCTTGCAGGTATCGCAGGTGCTGAGGTAGAAGAAATGCTTCATAACAAGAAAGTGCTAGATTATTTCGCGAGCCACGGGTTCGGATCTTGGATGTCGGCGTCTTTCCATAGGCCGAATTGGACCATGGTTTTCCCCTGCTCATCCGTAAATGCCTTGCCGATCGGCTGTTTGAGGCTGATCAGATCTCCCGCTTTTACGCTGACGGAGATCAGGTTGCTGTAGACCGTGAAGTAATTTCCGTGGCGTACGAGGACCATCACGTTCGCTCCAGGGATCGGAACTACGGAACTGACCTCGCCTTCAAATACGGCGCGAACGATCGCATTTTCTTCCGTCGAAATTTCGATGTGCGGGTTGTCGACGACCACGCCGCGAACGATCGGGTGCGGATGTTTTCCAAATTTTCCGGTGATGATACCGCGCTCTACAGGCCAAGGCAATGCACCTTTGTTCGAGGCAAAATTGTTCGCTAGGGCACGCGCTTCAGGGGTCATCGAGAAGGAAGGGCCGTCATCGCGAGCGTCCATTCCTGCGGCGCTACGGGTTTTTTCGATCAAACGTTTTAAGGCCTTGCTCGAGGTGCGGGCGCTAAAGTCTTTGCCTTTTTTCAAACCGAGATCTACTGCCTCTTTCTCCAGTGCATTGCGCTCTGCACGCTCCTTCGCCTTGCGCATTTCCTCGGCGATAATGCGCTTGATTTGCTTCTCGAGTTGCTGCGCTTCCCGCTGCTTTTTCTGAATGTCTTTCTTGAGCTCACTCTCCTTAGATTGCAGGCTTTCGACTGTTTTTTCTTTCTCTTGCGCATCTGAAAGCAGGGCCGTTTTCGCACCTTTCTGGGCTTGCTGCACGGTAATTTTTTCAGCTTTTTTCGCAATCAACGCCTCTTTCTCTTTGGCCAATTCCTCCTGCGCCAGCTCGATCTGTACCACCTGCTGCTCGCGGTAACGCGTCATGTCCTTAAAGTACTGGATCCGTTTCGCAGCCTGGGCAAACGAGGAGGAACTCAGAATAAATAATATCTGGTCGGTGGGCTGTAGGTTTTGCTGTGCCAGTTCGATGAGGCGAGCGTAGTCCGCTTTCAAGGAATCTACACGCGCTTCGAGACGCTGGATGTCCGACTCCTTCTTCGACACTTCGCGGTCGATGCGGCGAATCTGACGGGACATCGTGCGGATCAGCTTTTCACGCGCTTCAATCTTCTGATTCAATGTTTCCAGCTCGGTAAGGCTAGCCGCGCGCGAACTTTGGGTCTTCTTCAAAATGTCACTAGCTAGATCGATCTGATCTTGCAACAGCACTTTTTGGCGCTGCAGCTCCTCTTTGGTCTGGCCAAAGCTGGCTGCGGACAGCAATAGAAAAAGTGTGAGTAGGAGCGTGCGCATCTAGAAGCTGAATGGGGTGTTGTACGGTCCTTCAGTACGAATTTCCGTGATTTCTATATCGACTTTGTAGTCAGGGCGAGAAGCTAAAGTAACCACCATCGCCGTAGGGTAGCCGGTGCGCGGATCTGAAGAGGGGTAGTGGATGTCGACCACTTCCTTTTTGTCCGAAATGTTGATGTGTCGCAGGCGCAGTTCGCGGTCGAGCCAAGCGGTGACTTTTCGCCCGCCGGAGATGCTGTATTTGGTCGTCCAGAGGTCCTTATCCGCGTCAAATTTATAGCGCATCGCAGGTTCTGCATCGATGAGCTGTCCACGCAGCAGCTTATTTAAGTAGAGAAAGGGTACTTCCACACCGGTAATCTCGGCCAATTCTGAGGCGTCTCCCGTCCACTCCATACCGAGCAGCGTCGAAGTAAAGGCCGCGCTGTCGCCGATCACAATGGCTTTTCCTACGCGCAACCCGATCATATCGTCCGAGATCGCTGCCCAAAGGATGCTGTCTTGCTTGGAGCGCACTTGAACGCGGAACCGCTGTTCTCCGTCCGGAGTTGTGGCTTTGATTTTGGTGAAGGTCTGGTTCCAAACAAAGTTGTCCCGAACCATGATACGCCGTGAGGTCCCGTCGCCAATTTTTTCGCGTTTCAACGGGTTTTCAGGGGAGATGGTGCGGCCACAATTGGTCAAAAAAAGCGCCAATACTGCGGTAAGACAGTACTTCCAAAAGCTGTATGTGGCGTTGTTTTTCACTATTTAATCTCCCTCAGTTCTTTTGCTTTAGCTCTAAAAATCAATGCTTTATCTTGGTTTCCTAACGCTTCTTCAATCTTCGCTGCTAACGTCAGCATGTTGTCCGTGGGCCCCGAATCTGCAAGTTGCAAAGCTACTTCCATTTTTTCCTGTGCTTGCGCATACTTGCCCAATTTATACAGCACCAGCGCCCAAGTATCTAAGTACAACGGTTGGCCCTGCTCTTTCGCATTGCTTTCCGCACTTAATCGTTCCGCTTTATCTAGTTCGCGATCGTTCTTCGCCAAGGCCCACGCATAGTTGTTCAACGTCTGCGCATCCCGCTTCAACCGCAAGCTTTTCTCATACTGCACCACCGCTTGATCGATGTCTTTCGATTGGTAAAACGCATAGCCAGCCGTCGAATGCAGCCACTGTTTCACCTCCGGGTCCAATTCCACTTCGGCCACCTCCGCAGCCACAGGAGCGCACGCTTTCCAAGCAGACCACTCCGCATAAAAACTGACCACATATTTCGCCACCTTCGGATCCTTCCCGTACGTGTCATACATGCCCTCGAGCAGCTCCAGTCCTTGGGCCTTCAGTCCATATTCTTTCGCCGTTTGCACCGCCGCATCGTATACTTCGATCGCATCCAAACCGCCCTTGATCGCGTTCCCGTAGGATTCCACCGCATCCGCGCCGAGCGCATCATAACGGTAGCGCTCCGCCTGAACAAGCTGCCAACCCGGCTCCTGAACGTGTTTTTCTTCCGCTAAGCGCCAAAGCCTGTCAAAGGGCTCCACGAAACTCAATTCTTCACGAGCAACCTTGTAAAAATCCATCAAGATTTGTCCTTTCGTACTGAGCGCTACTCCGTCCGCTTCAAAGGCCTTTAATAACGCCTCCGTCGCTTCATCCCAGCGTCCCAGCTGCTGTAGCATCCGCGCCTTCTCTAGGTGCAGCGGCCCATTATTCGGGTGTCGCTCCAGCCCCTTATCCAACACTTTTAGCGCTTTTTTGCCCAATTTCTGACTGTCGTACAACTGCGCCAAAAGCCCTACATATTCCGGCGCTTCAGCATTCGTGCTGATCGCTGTTTTAAGCACTTTCACGGCGCCTTTATAGTCGCCTGCTTGCACCATAAATCGTGCACGTTGCTGGGCAGTTTCAGGCGTCTGGCCATAGGTCGACTCAAAGCTTTGAATCACGCGATCCGCTTCGAGAAACAGTTCTCCGCCGATCGCTGCATCAAGCGCCGCTTCTAGGTATTCTGGCTTGTCCGGTCGTTGCAATGCGAGCGACTGAAAAGCAGCTATGGCTTCGGGAAAATGCCCCAGTTTCGCCTCGCACACCGCGTACATCTGGTGCATCCATTCGTTCTGTGGATGGGCTTCGTGGCCAGTTTTCAGGACGGTTTGCGCTCCGAGGTAGTCGCCGGTTTGAAGAAGTATACGTCCAAGCTGGTACAGGGCCGCTTCGTGTGTTGGGTCCTCTGTCAAGAGCTTCAGGTAGGCCTCCGCAGCGAGGTTGGTTCGGCCCGTGATTCGGTACGTTTCCGCCTTGTAGAAAAGCGGTGTTAATGCAGAAGGCCCCTCTTTCGAAGGGCCTTGCGCAAATACTTGTACTGATAAAACGAAGCCGCAAAGAGCGGTCAGTAAAATTCGCATTAGTCCATCGTTGAATAATCTCCTAAAGATAGTGAAGTCCACTTTCCGTCGACACTGGCGTGACTACCGATCATGCTGTCTTTCAAGTCGATGTTCTTGATGGTTGTATTTGTCTGAACAAGAGAGTCTTGCAACGTCGCGTCTTCGATGTGACAGTCGTTTCCGATGCTGACGTTCGGTCCTACTTTCGCGTTCTTTAACACTACGTTTGAACCGATATAGCACGGTTCGATGATCTCAGCGTTCTCGAGGGTGATGTTCTCGCCGCGCAGTTCAGGTTTGCCGTCGAGGTAACCGAGCATTTTAGAATTGGTCTGAACGGTGATGGCCTTGTTTCCACAATCCATCCAATCGTTAACGGTACCTGGTTTGAATACTTTTCCTTGCTTGAGCAGCGAGCTTAACGCGTCGGTCAGCTGGTATTCGCCCTTGTCCATGATGTTGTTGTCCAAAAGATACTTCAACTCCTTGCGAAGTCCAGCGCCGTCCTTGAAGTAGTAGATTCCGATGATGGCGAGGTCTGAAACGAACTCTTTTGGTTTTTCAACGAAGTTGTTGATGTTGCCGTTGTCGCCGAATTCTACAACACCATAGGCGTTCGGGTTGTCGACTTGCTTCACCCAAATCACGGAGTCCGCCTCGGTATCGAGGGTAAAGTCTGCACGGAACAGGGTATCCGCGAAGGCCACAACGATCTCGTCGTCCATACTGTCTGCTGCACAGTGAATGGCGTGTGCTGTACCTAGTGGCTTGTCTTGGTAGTAGATGCTTCCTTTCGCGCCAAGGTCCTCGGCTACTTTGATGAGGTCTTGCTCGACTTGGTCGCCAAAGTCGCCGATGATAAAGGCGATCTCGGTAACGGTTTTATCACCACAAACCGCGACGATGTCTTCGACCAAGCGCTGTACGATCGGTTTTCCTGCGATCGGGATGAGCGGCTTAGGAACAGTGAGTGTGTGGGGGCGAAGGCGTGAACCGCGTCCGGCCATAGGTACAATAATCTTCATCTGTGAAAAGGTTTATTTGGTTGTTGTAAGTACTAGTTTTTACCGGTGCTTCCGAAGCCGCCAGCGCCGCGCTGAGTTGCGTCAAGGTCGGAAACGAGGTTCCAGTCGAATTGGCTATAACGGGCGATGACCATCTGTGCGACACGCATGCCGTCTTCGATCACAAAGGCTTCTTTGCCGTGATTGATGAGCAGTACACCTACGTCGCCGCGGTAGTCCGCATCGATCGTTCCTGGGCTGTTCAAAACGGTCACGCCGTGCTTGTAGGCGAGTCCAGAGCGTGGTCTGATCTGCGCTTCATATCCGTACGGCAAGGCCAAATGAATCCCCGTGGGAATGAGTGCGCGGTCGCCCGGTTGCAGTTCCACTGGTGCATCGAGATTGGCGCGCAGGTCCATTCCGGCGCTTTGTGCAGTTTCGAACTGAGGCAGCTCGTGCTTGCCCGTGTATTTGACGTTTATCTTCATGATCGTGAAGCGAATTTAAAGAGTCCGCGGCGTTCTACCGCCAACATTACGAAAAGGTAGCAGATTCCTACCCCAATTTTAACAGGCGTGCCGCCAATTTCTACATAGTGTATCAAAAAGGCCACGATGGTCGCACCGCCCACAAATCCCGCTAATCTTCCCCAGCGGTACGGTACCGGATAGTGCTTGACGGACCACGCCAAGCTCACTGCAAACATCGCTGCATAAGCGACCAATGTTGTAATGGCCGCGCCCATGATGCCTATCATCGGAATAAGCACGAGGTTTCCGGCGATCGTAAAGGCCAGTCCCACAAAGGTGATGTAGATGCCATAGGTGGTTTTGTCGCTCACCTTGTACCACACGTTCAGATTCGTGTTCACGCCCAAAATCACATTGGCCAGCAGGAGGATGGGAACCAATTCTAGCCCGACCCAAAACTTCTGGTCGATGAAAAACTTCAAATAATCCAGCCCTGCGATGATCAGAACAAAACCCACACTCATCACCCAAGTAAACCCAACCATAATATCGGCCATCTTTTGCTTGCCGTCCGCATGTTTCGCGTTCTTAAAGAAAAACGGCTCCGCAGCATAGCGGAAGGCTTGGTTGAAGAGGATCAGGAAAATCGAAATCTTGTACACGGCCCCATAAATGCCCACGCCCGCGAACGAGGTCTCTTTGGGGAGTAAATATTTGATCAGCTGCCGGTCGAGCATCTCATTCGCAATCCCCGCTAAACCACCGATCAGCAGCGGAATGCCGAAGCGCAGCAGGGTTTTTGTGTATTTCGGATCGAGGTTGAGCGAAAGGGGGAACAGCGAAGGTGTGAGGAGACCAAACATGAGGAGGGAGGCCCAGAAATTGGCGATGAAAATGTATTCCACACCCCGCAGATCGTGCGTCCACCAGGCTGTCAATTCTTTCAATTCCCACCAGCTTGGCAGGAAAATATAGAGGTTGATCGCCACATTCGTCAGAATCAAAGCCAATTTTATCCCGGCAAAACGCACCGCCTTCTCCTGTCGGCGCAACCGCGCGAACGGCAAGGCACTCAGTGCGTCCAGCCCCAGAATCGCGACGAAATACATCAAATATTTTGGCGAATTTTCCCAGCGCAACGCCTCCAAGAGGCCGTCACTGAACGCCCAGCTTCCCAAAGCCAGCGCTGCCAGCACCATAACGATCATGGTCATGCCCGCGCCAAAAACGCGCTTTTCGTCGAAGCCTTCTTTTTCTGAAAATCGGAAATAGGCGGTCTCCATCCCGAAGGTGACCACGACGATAAGAAAGGCGATCAAGGAGTAGAAATCTACGTTAATCCCGTATTCGGATTCAGACAATACGGCCGTTTGAAGAGGCACGAGGAGGAAATTTATCATTCTTCCTAGGATGCTACTCAAGCCATAGATTGCGGTTTGGCCCGCGAGTTGTTTCATTCCACTCTTCACACCTCAAATATAGCCATCCGTCGCTACCTTTGTCGGCAAATACGTAGAACTCATGAACAAGTTTCCGCTACTTACCTCCCTCGTTTTCACGTGCAGTGCATTTTTCACCACTGCCCAAGAAGTGCCGCTCGATCTTGCCGCACCGCAGCGCATGCAACGCGACCTATTGTTCTTAGCATCCGACTCTTTGAAGGGTCGACTGCCAGGAACCCCGGAGGCAGATGTGGCGCGTGACTACATCGCTGAGCGCATGGTTCAAAACGGCATCGAACCGGCCACTTCTAGTGGCTACTTTCAAGAATTCCCTGTGCCGGAATTTGCCACAGTGGACTACGACAAAACCGGCCTCGTGGTCGGTCGTAAGGCGCTCGTTCCACATGTAGATTTTTATCCAGTGGCCTACAGCGCGAACGGACTCGTTGACGGGAAAACCGTTCCTGTCGGCTACGGGATCGTGAAAGAAGACGGGTCGTACGACGACTACGCAGGTAAGGATGTTGCGGGCAAGATTGCCGTGCTGAACGTGAGTTCGCCCGACGGCGTTCACCCGCACAGCGCGTTTGCTGCCTACCACAGTTTAGTGGAGCGCATCGAACTGGCAAAAGAAAAAGGGGCGGCCGCTGTGCTGCTGATCAACCCTGAGGAAACGGCTTCGGATGTGCCGGAATTTTTCAAGAGCGTGAAGTCTTTGGGTGTGCCGGTGCTGTTTGTTCGAAATGGGGAGTGGGAAGCGAAATTGGCCAAGAAATCCCGCAAAGTGGCTCTGCAAGTGGAGCAAAAAGAACGCTATTCCACCGGGTACAATATTGTCGGTTTTATCGATAACGGCAAGCCGCAAACGGTCATTCTAGGTGCGCATTACGACCACATCGGAATGGGCCGCGAGAACAGTTTGTACAAGGGGGCGCCGGCGATTCACAATGGAGCGGATGACAACGGATCGGGAACGACCTTACTGCTTGAAATGCTGCGCTACTATGGCGCTCGCACGGAAACCAACTACAACTACCTCATCCTATTTTTCAGTGCTGAGGAAAGTGGTTTGATCGGTTCAAAATACTTCGTAGAACATGCTGCACCGCTACTCAGCAATGCCGCGTACATGATCAACATGGACATGGTAGGCCGCTTGCGCGAGGATCGGATACAGCTTTCTGGAACGGGAACGGCTGCGGAATGGGATGCTGTGCTTGAGGCGCCGATCCATGGTCTGAGTATCAAAAAAGATCCAGCAGGGGTGGGGCCTTCCGACCACACGTCGTTCTATTACAAAAATATGCCCGTGTTGCACCTGTTCACCGGAACGCACGAGGACTACCACAAGCCGGCAGATGATGCCGAGAAGGTCAACTACAAAGGCATGGCGCGTCTCGCTTCGCTGGTCTACACGATCACAGCACGTACTGCGGAATACGACCGACTTACCTTCCAGAAAACCCAGAGCTCAGAGGCCAAAACCACACCGCGATTTTCGGTGACCTTGGGCGTTGTGCCCGATTATTTGTTCGCAGGCCCGGGATTGCGGATTGATGGAGCGACGGACGGACGCCCTGGTGCAAATGCCGGGTTGAAGGGCGGCGATGTGATTACTAAAATTGGTCCCATCACTATCGACGATATTTACGCCTACATGAACGCCTTGGGCGCATTCAAAAAGGGCGACACTACCACACTGATCTACGAGCGTGACGGCGAGGAAATCACTACAGAAATCACTTTTTAATGACCAGCGAGATCCAACCCACAGTTGCGGTGATCGGGGGCGGTTCCTTCGGTACAGCCCTCACGAAGATTTTCAGTGACAATTCTGGACATTGCCACCTTTGGATGCACAATCCCGAGCATGCCGAGCACCTCGAACGCTTTGGCCATAACCCGCGTTACCTCTCCTCGGTAGGTTTTGCGAAAGGGAGCGTGAGTGTGCATACCGACATCAACACTGTCGTAGAACAAGCCGACATCATCGTGCTAGCGGTGCCTAGTGCGTTCGTGAAATCTGTACTTCTGCAGCTCCAGCCGGGCGCCTTTCAAGGCAAGCTCGTGTGTAGCGCGATCAAAGGAATCATTCCGGAAGAGAACATGATTGTGGGCGAATATTTGCGCGAAGTCATGGGCGTCGAAGAATCGCAGATTGCGGTAATCACGGGACCCTGTCATGCGGAAGAAATCGCCTTAGAACGCTTGAGTTTCTTGACCGTAGCGGCCTTGGAAAAGTCAGTGGCAGCGCGTGTTGCACAGCAGCTTAATACCCACTATGTGCGCACGACGCTCTCCAAAGATTTGTACGGGACGGAATATGCAGCAGTATTGAAGAATGTGTACGCGATCGCCGCGGGAATGTACCACAGCTTGGGCTATGGGGACAATTTTCAGGCGGTGCTCATGTCGAATGCCGCACGTGAAATGAAGCGTTTTTTAGGCGCCGTTTCAGATCGGAAAGTCAGCATCAACAAGAGTGCCTACCTCGGGGATTTGCTCGTTACAGGCTATAGCCAATTCTCCCGCAACCGCATGCTCGGAAACATGATGGGTAAGGGTTACACCATCAAAAGTGCCCGCGCAGAGATGACCATGGTGGCCGAGGGCTACTACGCCGTACCGCTTGTGAATAAGCTCAAGAAAAAGCGCGATGTACGTATGCCGATCGTTCGCGCCGTTCATGCGGTTCTGTACGAGGGGAAAAGTGCCAAAAAGGAAATGGAAAAATTGGCTCAAAAACTCGATTAATTTCAAACTTTCGGGGAGGCTAAGGCGTTAACTACCCAACAAAATTGCCTTATGAAACACCTATTCACCGCCGCCCTTCTCGCTTTCTCGTTCTACGTTACGGCGCAGGATGCTACGGACATTGTTCGTCAAAGCGAAGAAAACGTCCGCGGCACCCAGAGCACTTCCACCCTTGAAATTCGCACTGTACGCCCGAGCTGGGAACGTACGATGGTGGCAAAAACTTGGTCCAAAGGACTCGATCAAAACCTCATTCTCGTTACTGAACCTGCGCGCGACAAGGGCACGGTCTTTCTCAAGCGCGATAAAGAAATCTGGAACTACGTACCGACCATTGAACGCAGTGTAAAATTGCCGCCTTCGATGATGATGCAAAGCTGGATGGGAACGGATTTTTCGAACGATGATCTTGTGAATGAGAGCTCTACCCTAGTGGACTACGATCATGAAATCACCGGTGAAACGACGATCGAAGGACTGGATTGCTGGGTCATCACCTTTACGCCAAAGCCCGAAGCGCCTGTGGTGTGGGGGAAAATCATCAACTATATCTCTAAGGTAGATTACCTTCAGCTCAAGGGCGAATTCTACGACGAGGACGGCTACCTGATCAATACCATGCAAGGGTTCGATGTGAAGGATTTGAACGGACGAAAATTGCCTACGCGTATCCGTATGACTCCCGCTGAGGAAGACGGCCACTACACTGAAATGATTTACCGCGATTTAGACTTCAACGCGAAACTCAGCGATACGTTCTTCTCGATTCAAAACATGAAACGTCTGAGATAATGTTCAAACTAGCGTGGCGCAACATCTGGCGCAACAAGGGCCGCAGTGCCATCTCCATCGCAGCAGTGATGTTTTGTGTCATCTTCGCCGTAGTTCTCCGCAGTTTCCAAGTAGGGGTTTGGGAGAACATGACCCACGAGATTGTCGCGAACAACTTTGGTTACCTGCAGCTGCACCAGCGCGGTTTCTGGGCAGACCAAACCCTCGACAATAGCCTCGATCTCGCTTCGATCGAAAATGCCGCATTCACCGACCACCCCGAAGTGACCGGAACCATCCCGCGCATCGAGAGCTTTTCGTTAGTCAGCACCGGAGAAGGGACCAAGGGTACTTTAGTGATGGGCATCGACCCGGAGCAGGAATTGCCTGGGCTACAGCTCGAAAACTATATGCTCGAAGGCGAAAACTTCGGGCCCGAGGACCACAGCATCGTGGTCGCAGAAGGCCTCGCAGATTTCTTTAACCTGTCCGTAGGCGACACCTTGCTGTTCATCGGTCAGGGCTATCATGCCGCCACTGCTTATGGACGTTTCCCCGTTTCGGGCATTGCGCGCATGCGGAACCCCGAGCTCAACAAGCAGCTGGTTTTGATGCCGTTTGCCGCTGCACAACAGATGTACAATCTGGATTATCGCGCAACCACAGTGGTCTTAGCGCTTGAGGAAGGTGCAGATTACAAGGAAGTAGGTGCAGATTTGCTCGCCACGATGGATACCAGCGCGCTAGAGCTGTTGACCTGGGAGGAATTGTTCCCGGAAATCATCCAAACGATCGAAGCGGACATGGCCGGCGGTCAAATCTTCGTCACCATTTTGTATGTCATCATTTCGTTCGTACTCCTGGGCACCGTCATCATGATGGTCGCTGAACGCCAGCGTGAATTCGGAATTTTAGTCTCGATCGGCATGCGCAAAAGCAAGCTGGCTGTGGTCACTGTACTGGAAAACCTCATGTTGACCATGGGAGGGGCCTTGCTCGGTATGGCTTTGGTCAAACCGGTCCAATTTTACTTTAAATACCACCCCATCGACTTGAGCGGACAGCTCCAAGAGGCCGTCGAGCAGTTCAACTTCGAACCCAAGCTCTACACCACCACCTCCTTTATCATCAACGTTAACCACGGGTCCATCATCTTTCTGATCGGCGTCATCGTTTCGCTCTATGCCGTTTGGAAAATCATGACGTTGGATCCGATAAAAAGCATGCGCTCATGATTCTGAAAATCGCTTGGCGCAACATCTGGCGCTCCAAAGTGCGCTCGTTCATCGTACTCACCTCGATCGCCATCGGCATCTGGGCGGGGCTGCTGATCATCGGGTTCTCCTTTGGAATGAACAACGAACGCACCGCTGCGGCGATCGGATCCACGCTGGGCCACAGTCAGGTCCATAGCGAAGCCTTCCTTGAGGAGCCTACATCCGCAGCCACGATCGGCGACGCGGAGGTGGTCGCGGCATTGCAAGACTCCTTGTTGTCGGCTCCGTATGTAACGGGCGTTTCCGTCCGTGGTGTAATGATGGGGATGGTGTCAGCGCCGAAGAGTGCGCGCGGCGCACGGATGATTGCCGTGGATCCAGAAAGTGAGCGTGAAAACAGCACCTTGCCTTCGACCATCATTGAGGGCGATTTCTTTGAGACGAAAACCCGCAACAGCGTGGTGATCGGAGCGCAGCTTGCGGAAAAATTGGGCGTGGGCTTGCGCAAAAAGGTCGTGCTTACGTTCCAAGACGGTGAGGGGAATATTTCACGTGCGTCTTTTCGAATCACGGGCATCTACCGCACGTTGAACAGCACGTGGGACGAGTTGAATATTTACATCAAGCGCAGCGATCTCAAAAAGACCATCGGAAAAGATTTGGTGCATGAGTTGATGGTGCGCTATGACGAGACGGAAGGCACGGAGGAGAAGACGGCAGAATTGGCCCAAATGCTACCTCAAGGGTTGCAAATACTCAGCTGGAAGCGCAACAGTCCTGAGCTTGGGTATGCGGATGACATGATGGGCATTATGCTCGTGCTCGTACTAGGGATCATTATGATGGCGCTGCTGTTCGGTATCGTCAACAACATGCTGATGGCCATTCTCGAACGCCGCAGAGAGCTGGGAATGCTTATGGCGGTGGGGATGAATAAACGCAAACTCTTCGTGATGATTTTGGTAGAGACGCTCATGCTCGGCTTCGTCGGTGGACCGATCGGCATCGTATTAGGCGACCTCAGTACGCGGGCGATGATGGGCATCGGTATCGACCTGACCAGCAAGAAAGAAGGCCTTGCCAACCTTGGGGTGCAGAGCGTGATTTACCCGGAGATTGTTCCTGAATATTACATTATTGTGGCCATCATGGTCGTGCTTACGGCGCTTATCGCAGCGCTATATCCTGCCTTTAAGGCCTTGAAGTTGAACCCTGTACAAGCCATTCGCGGCGAATAATCATGAGTAAACCAGTCATTAAGGTCAAAGACCTCCATAAAATATACGATGGCGCAGTTCCCGTGAAAGCGGTAAACGGCATCGATCTGACCATCACCGAAGGCGAATTTACAGCACTTAAGGGTCCTTCCGGCTGTGGTAAAACCACGCTATTGAACATGCTCGGCGGTTTGGATGCACCGACCTCCGGCGCGATCGAAGTGGGTGGGGTAGACATTACGAAGCTTTCGCAGAACGAGCTGATCGACTTTCGCTTGCGTAACATTGGTTTTGTGTTTCAAGCGTACAACTTGATTCCAGTGCTTTCGGCGACGGAGAATGTAAGTTTCATTATGCTGTTGCAGAACCGCCCTAAAGAAGAGCGCGAACAGCGTGCGCGTCAGTTGCTTCAAAGTGTAGGTCTCACCGGAAAGGAAGACAAACGTCCGGGCCAGCTTTCGGGTGGGCAGCAGCAACGTGTTGCAGTAGCGCGTGCCCTAGCGAGCAAGCCGCAGTTTGTACTCGCGGATGAACCCACGGCAAACTTGGATTCTGAATCCACCGCGAACCTGCTGGACATCATGCTCAAACTGAACAAGGAGGAAGGGATGACCTTCGTTTTTGCGACCCATGACGACCGGGTGATCAGCAAGGCCAGACGTGTTGTTGCCGTGAGCGATGGGAAGATTGTGAGTGATACCACGAAATAATGCGCGGAGTTGGGAGGTACATAACGCTCGTGCTCGTACTCTGTTTTGTGGGGGTCAGTGCTCAGGAAAAGAAGGAGTGGAAGAAAAATTGGTCATTGACCGGCTACCACAAACTGTTGTATCAGTACAACACTGTGAACGAGGATTTTGTGCCGCAGAGCGGGCCGATCACGCTACCGGTTCCCCAGCTCAATACGAGTGAATATTTGTACCATAACCGCTTGAACATTCGCTATTTTGGCGAAAAGTTCACCTTTGCAGCAGGGGTGCGTAATCGAATTTTTGCAGGGTATACGAATACCAATTTCGACCAGCTCCTCGCCGACAACATTCCCCCCTACACCAGCTATGACTCTTATCTGAATTATCAGCACCAGCCAGGTTTTTTGCCGTTGTACATCCCCTGGTTTCAGACAAAAACAGCATCCGCGCTCACCGTCTTTGACCGATTTTACCTCGACATGGACCGCGAGAAGTGGCATTTGCGCGTGGGTCGTCAGCGCATAAATTGGGGTATCAACCAGCAGTTCAATCCGAACGATCTTTTTAACCCCTTTAACCTCTTCGACATCGACTACGAAGAACGTCCCGGAGTCGACGCCATCCGTTACGAGCGCTACACCGGCATGTTGTCCAGCTGGGAAGTGGCTTTTGCACCGGCAGACAGCATCAAGCGTACAGTGCTGGCCTACTGCTACCGTACCAATTATAAGGGCTATGACTTCCAAGCCATCGCAGGGAAATGGAAGACGCGCATCGCTGTAGGTGGCGGGTGGTCCGGGAACTTGAAAAAGGCGGGTTTTAGCGGTGAATTCACCTATTTCTTGCCGTACAAAGACCTGCCGCAGATCAACCCGGCGCAAACAAATTTCGTACTGTCGACCTCTATCGATCACGCCTTTCTAGAGGGCCCCTTTGTCTCTTTGGGGTACCTCTACAACTACCGCGGAACGAGTGATCCGTCGCTGTTGAACCTGGTCGGAGGCACCTTCACCACGTCCAGCCCGTACGGACCTTTGCCGTTCCGTCACACCCTTACCACGTCGGTATTAGGTTCATTCACAGATCTTTGGGGCGGCAGTCTCACCGTGCTAACGACCCCTCAAGCCGAGGTGTTTATCGCCATTCCCTCGATGAATTATAGCATCAAACAGGACCTCGAATTGACCGTTTTTGCCCAATTATATCTCACCGACAACCCCTTCGCTGATCAGTACAGCTGGTTCAGTAATGCACTTTTCGTGCGACTAAAGCAGTCCTTTTAGGGGCATGCTTCGGGAATTGGGTTATTTTAGAGCATGAAGCACGATCAACCTACCCAGCGTTACGAACCTTTCCCTGCGACAGCCGCTGATGCTACGGCAGTTTTTGACACTTTCGAATCGGCACTTTCCACGCGCCGCAGCGTACGGGAATACGACCCCACAAGACCGGTCGACCAGCACACCATTGAACGCGTACTCGCCCTTGCAAATTCTGCCCCAAGTGGTGCGAACAAACAGCCCTGGCATTTTGTGGCCGTCAGCGATCCTGCCATCAAAAAAAGCATTCGTGAAGCTGCAGAGGAAGAGGAGCGTGCCTTCTACGGCGGCCGTGCCAGTGATGCGTGGCTTGACGATCTCAAGCCCTTCGGTACCGATGCACAAAAGCCCTTTCTCGAACACGCGCCGTGGCTCATCGTGGCCTTCAAAAAGTCGTATGACCTTGATGATCAAGGCGAAAAATCCAAGAATTACTACGTCACTGAAAGCGCGGGTATTGCTGCCGGAATGCTCATCTCAGCCATTCACATGGCGGGTTTAGCCACGCTGACCCATACCCCTTCACCGATGGGGTTCTTAAGTGAGATTTTGCAACGTCCGCCAAACGAAAAGGCGTTTCTTCTGTTGCCGGTGGGATACCCAGCTCCAGAGGTACACGTGCCGGCGATTCAGAAAAAGGGTTTGGATGAAGTGGTGACGTTTTTGAAATAGTGCCCGAATGGTCCACGTTTTTACAGCGATGGGTGGGTGTATTCGCGTAGGATGTGCGAAATTTGCTGAAAACGAAAAAGGATGTTTGAAGGTACCTCAGTACAGTTTGTAGTCGATGCGGAAGAAGTTCGCGAAGAGTTGAAAGCTGGCGGATTGAATTGGCCGGTGATTAAAATTTTAGGCGGCGATGATGATGAGGACAAGGATCCTGAGGACCTTACGGTGACCAATACCGGTGTTGCGATCTACATCGACAGCATCGATCTCATTCTTAAAGAACGCGTTGAAAAAGCCAAGGAGATAGTGACGACCGTTGCTCGCATGATCCAGTATTTTCAGGAGCGTGATGAGACGGCAGTCCTATTTTTCCACAAGAGTTGGGAGACGTATTTGTTAGAAGACAAGTAGCCTTCGCTGTCCAAGGCGTTAGTCCTCCGCAAAGTGCTTTTGCAGCAGTTTTGCCTTATTGGCCCCTATAATCTCGACCAATTGTTCGGGCGTTGCCTCCTTCACGCGTTTCACACTTTTAAACACGCGCAACAGCTCTTTCACCGTCTCCGGACCGATCCCTTTGATCCCTTCGAGCTCATTCGAAATAGCACTTTTCGAGCGTCTGTTCCTGTGATGGCGCAAGCTGAACCTGTGCGCCTCATCGCGTGCTTGCTGAATGATCTTCAACGTCTCACTGCGCTTATCGAGGTACAACGGGTACGGATCACCGGGGAAATACAGCTCCTCGAGGCGTTTCGCAATCCCTAGTATGGTGATTTTTCCGCGCAACTCTAATTTCTCCAATGCTGAAAGCGCTGCGCCGAGCTGTCCCTTACCGCCATCGATCACGATGAGCTGTGGCAAATCTTCCCCCTCGTCCATCAGACGTTTGTAACGGCGGTAGACCACTTCTTCCATCGAAGCATAATCGTCCGGTCCCTCCACCGTTTTGATGTTGAACTGGCGGTAGTCCTTTTTCGAAGGCTTCCCATTTTTAAACACCACACACGCACTCGCCGGGTTGGTTCCCTGCATGTTCGAGTTGTCAAAACACTCTAAATGACGCGGTTCCACAGGCATGCGCAAATCTTCTTTCATCTGCGTCATGATGCGGTTCACGTGCCGTTCCGGATCTACGATTTGTATGTTTTTCAGCTTCTCTTGACGGAAGTACAGCGCATTTTTCAGGCTGAGCTCGATAAGCTTCTTTTTCTCGCCCTTTTGCGGAACGATAAATTCTACGCCTTCCAGCGCCAATTCTACCGCGTGCGAGGTAAATACCCGTCTGCAGTTTGAGCCAAACTTGTCCCGTATCTCAGGAATGGCCAAATGCAGAAAGTCTTCGGGATTTTCATCCAGCTTCTTCTTCATTTCCACCGTATAACTGCGCACGATCGCTCCTTCGACAATCTTCAGGTAGTTCACATACCCAAACTCAGCATCCGTACTCACGCTAAACACATCGATGTTTGTCAGACTAAAGCTCACCACGGTACTCTTCGCCGCATACGTTTCGAGCGCGACCAATTTTTCTTTGTAGCGTTGCGCCAGCTCAAACTCTAAAAGCCCAGCATGGGCATTCATCCGTTCTTTCAGGTGCTTTTTCACCTCACCGAGCTGACCCTTGATGATCTTTCGCGCGGCATCGATATCGGCATTGTAGTCTTCCTCGCTTTGCAAATCCTCACAAGGCCCCTTGCAGTTCCCGATGTGGTATTCGAGGCACGTCTTAAATTTCCCCTTCTCGATGTTTTCAGCACTCAGTACATACTTACACGTTCGTGTCGGGTACATCTGCTTGATGAGTTCAAGCACCGCCTTCATCGCCTTTACGTTCGGGTAGGGACCGTAGTACTCACTCCCGTCGCGGATAAGATTGCGGAGACCGTAAATCCTTGGAAATCGCTCATTTCGAATGGTAATGTACGGGTAGCTCTTGTCGTCTTTGAGGTTGATGTTGTAGCGCGGCTGGTGCTCTTTGATCAGGTTGTTCTCCAGCAGCAATGCGTCGCCTTCACTGTCGGTAATGATGGTACGGATGTCGGCAACCTTGCGAACCATCACAGCGATGCGCGCACTGGTAACGGTTTTGGTAAAGTAGGAACTCACACGTTTCTTCAAGTTCTTTGCCTTACCGATGTACAAGATCTTACCGTCTTTATCGATGTGCTGGTACACTCCCGGTTTGTGCGGTAGTGTTTTCAGAAGATTCGTGATGTGTTCAGAGGTCGCCATAGCTACGCAAAGATAAAAAAGCCCGACTCCTTTTCGGGAGTCGGGCTCATGTTCTCTTGTGTTAAGAGAGTGGGGACTAAAATAAGTTTATCGGGCGTCCATAATGGTCACCGTACCATTCACGGTGTACTCGAAGTTGTCCGAGGCGTTGACCAGCTCTATGGTGTAGAAGTATACACCGTCCGCTAGCTTAGTACCGTTTTGGTTGGTTCCTCTCCAAGGTGAAGAGTTGTCGTACAACGGTTCAGATTGCCATACGCGATCGCCCCATCTGTTGTAGATGGTTACCTGACTAAGATCCTGGTAGTCGTCTACGTTTTGAATGATGAACTCATCATTGATGTTATCTGCATTCGGAGTAATGAAGTTTGGTACAACCACAGTATCCGGGAATGGAGGCGTAGTAATGATGATCGGCAAACAGTTGGAGTAGGCCGTGTACTGCGTATCGATCGGGTTGAGGGTACGAATACACACACGGTACTCACCTGGCAACAATTCCAAGTTCATTTTGTAGGTTGTATCCGGAGCAACCACCGGGTTTTGCGGCGAAGCTACGTGGTCGTGTACGAACTCTTGCATCCAGGTTCCGCTTACTTTTTCTTGAAGTACCACTGCATAACTATCTACAGCCCAACCGTTGTAGGTCGTCCAGTGCAGATTCACAGTAGTATCTGGATCTACGATAGGAACAATCATGTTGTCGCGCTCAAGCAGGATGCTACCTACGTCGTTCGAAGCGCCTTGCATGTCATCGTTGAGCTTCATGTCGATGCGGTAATCGTAACTGTCTTGATCGACTTTGATGAAGCCGATGCTGTTGTCTTTAAAGTCGTATTTGTACTGGTTAAACACTGTACCTACTTTATTGTAGACCGTCTGACCTGGATCCTTACGGAAGATTTGCCATTCTTGGAACAGGTAGTCTGGGTACGAAGTTGTATCCGCGCTCCATTCGATCACTGGATTTTTATCGTTCTCGATCGTTACATTTTCTACCGTGTAGTCTGCAACGAAACAGTCGGTCACGTTCAGCTGGATGGTGTCAAATTCACTCATCGGGAAACCACACTTGTTGTTCAAAGTATTTCCATCGTTCCCTACTTTAGAGTACAAGAAGTACTTACCGTTCTTAGAAAGTGGCTTGTAGAGTTTTACGAAAAGCTTTGTGGCTTCAAAGTTGGCGTCACAGTTCGCAGTAATAGATTTAATAGCGAGGGCTTGACCGTCTGGCTTCGTAAGACGGAAGTCAGTACCGTCTGGAGAGATAGAACTACAATCCAGTTTTACTTGGAATTTAAGCGTTACTGTAGAGTCTAGACAGTTGTAATCTACCGTTGGAAGGCCGTTGTCTGGATCTGGATACACGGAAGGATCACCGAAGTCAAGAACGACACCCGCTTGTGCTTGTGGCGTACATGCAGAGGCAATCGCGATTTGCATATCACGGTTGATCTCACCAATCTTTCTCCAAACAAATAGTGAGTTGTCCCAGCGGTACTCATCCACCGTTACTGCCATTACATCAATCTCAATATTTGAAGGCGTGAACGAAACCAAACCTGTGCTTGCGTTCATCGTCATAGAGTTTGCAGGTGAAGTAGTGATCGGCTGATCGTAGGTCCAACCTGCAGCATAAGCTAGGTTGTTTGAACCGTTACAGCTCGCAGCGTTTCCACCTTTAACGTGGTCAAGACGGTAAAACAATGAATCACCATCGTTTTCTACAGCACTTTGCTTCCAGTTGAACGTACGTCCAGTACAGAAAGCACGAACCGGCTCAGAAACGAAGAACGGTGAGGTGTTCTGACCGATCATGTTGTTGAGCTTGGCCGCGATGTACAAATCTTGGCTTGACGGGTTGTTGATGTTGTCGATCGAAGGGTTGCGACAACAGCTTGACCATGCGAAGGTCCAGTCGGGTGCGTTCCCCGGAAGGATGATTTCACCTTCGTAGATGTATACTTCGATAGTTACACCGGCATTGGTTGAGCTCACACAGTCGAACAGTGTAGGTGCTACAACACCTGAACCCGCTACCTGAGTACAAGACGTAGATACAGTAGGGTGGTTGGCCGAACACGCATATACGGTGGCTGAAGTAGGCATGGTGATACCACTTTGATCGCGGTACAAGCGTAACTTTACTTTGTATTTGTGCGAATTACCAGTAGAACTGACGTATTCGTATTGGATGTCACCCCCCGCAAGGTGAGATGCGTTGGCGCTAAAAGTCAACCCGATCAGGGCGATGGCAAGGGTGAGTAGTCTAACTAATTTCTTCATGTCGCGAGTAGCTCTATAATTGGAAGTTAAATGTCCGAAAAAAAGTGGAGGAGCACAAGTGGAATGAGTGAACGAGGCTTCCTACTTAGAGAGTAAGATAAAGAGGACGGAAAACCCGATAATACTACCGGAAAGCAGCTCTCTTGGCGTGTGTCTTTTGAGACTCGTTCTGGCCCATGCGACCGCTCCGCAGAGTGCTGTAAGGTACAACAACCCTTGGAGATTTCCACTGCCGTAACTCTCGTGCATGCCGATGTACAGCGCGACAAAACCGGTGATGCCCGCCATGTGTGCACTGCTTTTGAAAAAGGGCAATACGATGGTGGAATACAACAAAACGATGGCAGCGGCAAGCACGCTAAAAATGATTTCAATAGGTGCACCTCCACGGCTGAGGTAGTTCGCTGTGGCGAGCATACAGGCGGCGGAAGTGATGTAGGGATAGATGCGGTCCTTGGGATCGATCAGGTGAATGCTCGAAATAACGCCAGTACGTCTTAGCAGCAGTGTTCCGATCAGTGGCGCGAGGTAGGTGCCCATAAATACCGTCCCGCAAAGTCTAAGAATAGAAGCGTAGTCGTACACGTCTGGAAGCACATATAGAACATAGAGTGTTCCCGCTGTGGGGAGGATGCCCGGGTGCAGAAAGTAGGAAAAGAACTGCGCTAGGATATGTTTTGGAGCGGTGCCCACTTAGAGTTCTTTGCGCATTCGAGCCACGGGGATGTCGAGCTGCTCACGGTATTTTGCGACGGTGCGACGTGCGATAGGGTAGCCCTTTTCTTTGAGCATCTTGGCGAGTGCTTCATCGGTGAGGGGCTTGCGCTTGTTCTCCTCGGAAATCACATCTTCAAGGATTTTTTTAATCTCACGTGTACTGACTTCTTCCCCGTTTGCATTCGTCATCGATTCAGAAAAGAACCGTTTGATCAAAAAGGTGCCGTACGGCGTTTGGATGTATTTGTTCGAAGCCACCCTGGAAACGGTACTGATGTCCATGCCGATTTCTTCCGCGATGTCCTTGAGAATCATGGGTTTGAGCTTTCGGTCGTCCCCGGTGAGGAAGTATTCTTCTTGGTAGTTCAGGATGGCCTGCATGGTCAGCATAAGGGTCTGCTGGCGTTGTACGATGGCATCTATAAACCATTTCGCACTGTCCAATTTCTGCTTGACAAAAAGCGCAGCTTCCTTATCCGATTTGTTTTTTGCCTGGCTCGCCTTGTAGTGCTCCAGCATTTCACGGTACCCTGGACTGAGGCTCAACTCCGGTGCGTTCTTGCCGTTGAGTGTGAGCTCTAGTTTATCGTTAACGATGCTGAGGTTGTAGTCGGGGATCACATTTTCCGTGGGGCGCCCAAGGTTGGAGGAGCCGCCGGGTTTTGGGTTGAGTCGACCGATCTCTTCTATGGCATCTTTCAGCGCTTCTTCGTCCACGCCGGTGCGGTCCATCAACTTCTGGTAGTGGCGTTTCACGAACACCTCGAAGTACTGGTCGAGGATGGTGATGGCGAGGTTGACCTTTTCTGTGGGTGTGCGTCGTTCGAGCTGTAAGAGCAAACACTCCCGTAAATCCCGGCCGCCTACTCCTGCAGGATCCAGGCTTTGAATGACTTCGAGCAAGCGCTCTAGGGTGCTAGATTCGGTAAAGATGCCTTGGGAAAAGGCAAGGTCGTCCACAATGTCTTCAAGGTCGCGGCGTAGAATGCCGTCGTCGTCGATGGTGCCCACGAGGTAGGTGCACAGTTCGAGGTCTTCTTCGCTGAGGTTGAGCAGGGAGAGCTGACTGATGAGACTTTCGTGGAAGCTTTCACGTACGACTACCGGTGCTTCGTAAAGCTCGTCGTCGGAGCTGAAGTTGTTTGCACGGGTTTTATAGTCGGGAACATCGTCGTCTCTGAGGTAGTCGTCCCAGTTGATCTCCTCCATGCTGTCGCGCACTTCGCGCTCCTCGTTCGGGTCGTTTTCAAAGGTGTCTTCTCCTGCTTCGCGTCCTTCCTGCAAAGCGGGGTTTTCTTCTAATTCTTGTTTGATCCGAGCCTCCAAGCTTTGCGTCGGCAACTGCACCAGTTTCATCAGCTGAATCTGTTGTGGACTCAGCTTTTGAGATAGTTTTTGTGCGAGGGTTTGCTTTAACATAGGTCAGAGGGGGGAGGAAAAATTGGCTTTAGAACTTCGCGTTTCCGGGAGTTCTTGGGAATGGAATCACATCGCGAATGTTCCCCATGCCGGTGGCGAAGAGGACGAGGCGCTCGAAACCTAGTCCGAAACCGCTGTGTACGCAGGTTCCGAATTTTCGCGTCTCGAGGTACCACCACAATTCGTCTTCAGGGATGCCCACGGCAGCGACTTTTTCTTTCAACACATCGTAACGTTCTTCACGCTGCGATCCACCGACGATCTCTCCGATGCCTGGGAACAAGATATCCATGGCACGAACGGTTTTGCCGTCGTCGTTCAGGCGCATGTAGAAGGCCTTGATGTTTGCGGGGTAGTCGTAAAGGACCACTGGAGCTTTGAAATGTTTCTCTACTAGGAAGCGCTCGTGCTCGCTCTGCAAGTCGGCGCCCCACTCGTCGATGAGGTATTTGAATTTTTTCTTTTTGTTGGGCTTGCTGTTGCGCAAGATCTCGATGGCTTCGGTGTAGGTGAGGCGTACGAAATCATTACTGGCAACAAACTCCAATTTTTCGATCAGGCCTTGTTCCGCTCGTTCGTTCGCTGGCTTTGATTTCTGCTCGTCGGCAAAGCGCTTGTCGAGGAATTCGAGGTCGGCACGGCAGTGTTCGAGCACATGACTGATGGTGTACTTTAAGAAGTCCTCCGCGAGGTCCATGTTCATCTCAAGATCGTGGAACGCCATTTCAGGTTCTACCATCCAGAATTCGGCCAAGTGACGCGTGGTGTTGGAATTTTCCGCACGGAAGGTCGGTCCGAAGGTGTAGATTTTTCCAAGTCCTAGTGCGCCCAATTCACCTTCGAGCTGGCCACTCACCGTGAGGTGGGTTTCTTTGCCGAAAAAGTCTTCGCTTTGGTCCTCGTTGGAGCCGTGGGGCTGGGTAGTTACGCGGAACATTTCACCGGCACCTTCTGCGTCGGATCCTGTAATGATCGGGCTGTGCCAATTAAAAAAGCCCTCCTTATTAAAGTAGTTATGGATGGCAAACGATAGGGCGTGGCGTATGCGGAATACTGCTCCAAAGGTGTTTGTGCGTGGACGTAAATGGGCAATCTCGCGCAAAAACTCGAGGCTGTGCTTTTTCGGTTGTAGGGGGTATTCGTCTACCGGAGCATCGCCGAGCACTTCGAAGCTATCTACGATGATTTCCACGCTCTGACCTTTCCCTTTACTCTCAGCTAGGATTCCCGTCACCGACAAACAGGCGCCAGTTGTGATGCGTGCTAGCTGCGCTTCGTCTTCCTTTTCAAAGTCGACGACACATTGCAGGGTAGCGATCGTGGAGCCGTCATTGAGTGCGATGAAACGGTTACTGCGGAACGAGCGGACCCATCCTTTAACGGTGATTTGAGTGCCGACTGTGGGTTGTTCCAGTAGGTTAAGAATGCTCATGTGCTGAATAGTTTGTAACAAATATGAGGCATTGTGATGAATTGAGGGGGCGGTTTGAACAAAAAAATATGAGATGATTTGGGAATTGGCAAGGAAATTGCTTGTTAGGCGAGGAACTTAAGAAACATTTTACATAGAAAACGTTTCCGTGTTACAACAAGGTGTACTTTTGCACCCCTATTTAACTGCAATGGACAAAGATTTACAACGTATTTACCACAAGACCTTGGAGCTGTGTACGCAGTTTGGAATCAAGGGGGTGACCATGGACCAGGTGGCCCAGGATTGTGGTATCTCCAAAAAGACGTTGTATAAATATGTTTCAAACAAGGAGGATCTGCTTCGTAAGATGTTCGACTTCCTTGCAGGCATGATGCAGCACGAGGTGAGTGAGGTGTTGCACAACACTCCTGGGAATGCGATCGACCGGTTGATGGCCTTGGAAGCTTTTGCTGAGCAGCACATGCGCGGCGAGGTGGAAGGTATGTTGATCCAGCTGGAGCGGTTTTATCCGGAATTGGCGATGCATATGAAGAAGCACCGCGAGCGTATTGTGTTTGGGTTTACGAAAGAAAATTTGACGCAAGGGATTCAAGAAGGCTTGTACCGCAAGGACTTGCATGTGGATCATATTACGCTGTTGTATTACGGACACATTTTAGCGGTTCATGAAAACATTTTAAGTGCGCACGACCTGGATACCATGGCGTTGCGTCAGACGAGTTTGAGATACCACATTCGAGGGATCGCTACGGCGAAGGGCCTTGATTATTTATATCAATTAATACCATCAGAATAATGAGAAAAATTGCATTGCTACTGGTTTCCGCTTGCATCGGCACCTCGGCATGGGCACAGCAAAAGTTTACGCTTGCAGAAGCGCAGACCTATGCGATGGATCATGCCTATGGCGTACAGATTGCGGAGTTGGAGATCGATCGAGCAAAACAGATCTACCGTCAGAATTTGGCGTACGGTTTGCCACAGGCGAGTGCCACTGGACAGTATGCTTACAACATTCAGCTTTCTGCGTTTGTCGCGGATATGAATGGTGATGGGGTTTTGGAAGAATTGGTTTTCGGTACAGACTACCAGGCGCAAGCAGGTATCGCGGTGAATCAGCTCGTTTTTGACGGGTCGTACATCGTGGGTTTGATGGCAGCGAAGGTGTTGAAAGACGGCGCGGCGATCGGCGCGGAGCAGTCGAAGGCCGAGATGCAGCGCGAGGTTGCGAAGGCGTATCATCTAGCATTGCTCAGCGAGGCGAGTGTTTCGGTGCTCAAGGCGAATGAAGCGTATTTGGCTGAATTGGCGGCGGAAATGCAAAAAATGAATCAAGCCGGTTTGGTGTCAAAGGCTGATGCCGATCAGATGATGCTGAACTACAACAACATCAAAAATGCCCTACGTTACAGCGAAGGACAGGCGGGTGTGGCGAAAATGCTTTTGAAACTTCAGATGGGATTCCCGGTGGAGTCGGAGGTGCTTTTGGCCGATCAGTTGGAAGATTTAGTCGTGAAAGCGGCGGGTACTTCGGCGATGGCGGATGTGACTTTTGATCCTACCAAAACGTTGGACTACCGCGGGGTAGAAAATCAGGTTGCGGGCGCGAATCTTCAGGTGAAGAACCAGTACATGCAGTTCTTGCCTTCTGTGGGCGTGAGTTACCAGAACAATCTGCAATACATGAGCCCTGAAGCGAATATTTTTGGCGATCAAGCGGTGGATATTCCAAGCAGTTTGATCGGTGGTAATGTGAGCATTCCATTGTGGAGTTCAGGTCGCGGAGTTGCCGCAGTTCAAGAGGCAAAGGTGCAGCGCGATCAAGCGATGATCGGCTTGCAGCAGCTCGAACAAAGCTTGGTGATGCAGCATGCGTCTTTGGTGAATGAATTCCACCGTTCTGTAGCGGAGTATTTGGCGCAGAAGGAAAATGTGGAATTGGCCAAGCGTATTCGCGATCAGCGCCGTAAAGAATATGAGGAGGGATTGGCTTCTTCGACGGAATTGACCCAGAACGAAACGCAATACCAGGAGGCACTGCAAGGCCTGTTTTTAGCGGCACAAACTGCGCTAGACAAACAAGCAGAATTAGAGTATTTAATGAGAAAACAGACATCGAAATAAACGGATCATGAAAAAGACACTATCCATTCTTAGCCTAGCGGTTTTAGCAGCTTGTGGTACTTCGGAAACGCCTTCGGGAGATTTGGCGAAGCTGACGGCTGAAAAAGACAGTTTGGTACAAATGCGTTCGACCTTGAATGCACAGATTGCAACGCTGGATGCACAGATTTCAAAATTGGACACGACGGTGCGTTACGATGCAGTGACTGCGCTTGAGGTGGCTCCAAAAAACTTCGTTCACTACTTCGATGTCTTCGGTACGGTAGAAGCCGACAAAAGCATCAGTTTGTATCCGACCGCGAGCGGTAAAGTCGAAAAGATTTACGTGAAAAATGGTCAGAAAGTAAGCAAGGGACAGTTGTTAATGTCACTGGATACTGACCTTTTGCAGAGTTCATTAAAAGAAATAGAAAACGGTCTTGAGCTGTCAAAAACCTTGTTCGAAAAGCAAGAGCGTTTGTGGTTGAACGAGCAGATCGGTTCTGAGGTTCAGTACCTGCAGTCGAAGAACAACTACGAAGGTCTATTGCAGAAGGTGAAAACCTTGAAAGAGCAGATTGCCTTGAGTGAAATTCGTGCACCGTTTGCCGGAGCGATCGACAACATCTTCGCTAGAGAAGGGGAACTTGCTGGTCCACAAATGCCATCTATGCGTTTAGTGAATACTTCAGGTGTGTATGTGAAAGCGGACGTTCCAGAATCTTATGCTAACCGCGTTCGTGTGGGTACGCCTGCAAACATCGCCTTTACGTCGATGGATTACGAGGTGAGTGCTGAGGTGCTTCAGGTAGGTCAGTTCATCCAGGAAGGGAACCGTACGTTCTCAATCAACGTGAGCTTGCCGGTGAGTGAAGGTGTGAAGCCGAATCAAATGGTACACGTTGCGTTGCGAGATTACAGCAATGAAATGGCGCTTGTAGTTCCGGCAAGTCTTGTTCAGCAGGATGTTGAGGGCAATGACTTTGTCTACACGTTGGAAGCTGTGGCGGGAGCTGCCTACCAGAAGGTGGTAAAAACGTGGGTAACCACAGGTTTGTCTTTTGACGGCAAAACGGAAATTATTTCTGGGTTGGACAGCGGTTCGATCGTGATCGACAAGGGTTCGCGTAGCGTTCGCTCTGGCCAATTTGTTGTTGTAGGATAATCTGAAAATTGGGCCAGTACCATGGAAGAGAAAAACAATTTGATTAAAAAATTCGGTCCCTCCACCTTCTCGGTGAACAACAGGATGACCGTGTACGTGCTCACCGCGATTGTATTTATTGCGGGTTTCATGAGCTATACCTCGATGCCTTCGGAAGCTTTTCCGGAGATCGTTACCCCTGAAATTTACGTTGGAACTCCGTACCCCGGAAACTCTCCTGTAGATATTGAAAAGCTGATCACGCGTCCATTAGAGAAAGAAATCAATGGGATTTCAGGCGTGGATAAGATCAACTCTACTTCGGTAGAGGGCTATTCTACCATCCAAGTGAAATTTAACTTTGACGTGACGCCAGATGAGGCACTGCGTAAGGTGAAAGACAAGGTCGACGCAGCGATGGGTCAACCAGACTTCCCTTCAGATCTCCCGGTAGATCCGAACGTGTTCGAGCTGAACTTCTCGGAGCTTATGCCGATCGCCAACATCAACATGTCGGGTGAATTTTCACTGGACCAGTTGAAGGAATACGGCGAGTACCTCGAAGAAAAAATCGAAGACTTGACCGAAATTTCGAAAGTTGACATCCGCGGGATTGACGATAAGGAAGTTCGCGTGTTGGTGGACAACAAGAAATTGGAAAGCATGAAGCTCAGCTTCCGCGATATCGCAGGTGCCATCCAAAACGAAAACATGACCATCTCTGGGGGTAACCTGCTAGTAGATGGGTACCGCCGTAACGTTCGCGTAGTCGGTGAGATTCGCGAGCTCGATGAGTTGCGCAATGTCATTATTAAAAGTGAAAACATGCAGCTCGTTCGCCTCGGTGACGTTGCTGAGGTGGAGTTTGATGAGGTCGAGCGCGAGTCCTACGCACGTCAGTACGGAAGCTCTGTAGTGATGCTCGATGTCTTCAAGCGTTCGGGTGAAAACCAGATCATCGTTTCTGAAAAGATCACCAACCTTTTGGCTGCTGCTCGTGAAGAGTACTTCCCGGACAACCTGAATATTTCAGTAACGAACGATACTTCTGAGCAAACGAAAACTCAAGTAGCTGACCTTGAAAACTCCATCATCTTCGGGATGCTACTCGTGGTTGTAGTTTTGATGTTCTTCCTCGGTTTGCGTAACGCACTTTTTGTGGGTATTGCAATCCCGATGTCGATGCTCATGAGCTTCGTGATCTTGAACGCTTTGGGCGTTACGTTGAACACGATCGTACTGTTTGCACTGGTCCTCGCACTGGGGATGCTTGTGGATAACGGGATTGTGGTGGTCGAGAACATCTACCGATTCATGGATGAAGGTTACGACCGCTTGACTGCAGCGAAACTAGGTGCTGGTGAGGTGGCTTTGCCGATCATCGCGTCTACGGCGACTACGCTTGCTGCGTTCTTGCCACTCGCTTTCTGGCCGGGTCTTTTCGGTGAATTCATGAAGTATTTGCCGCTGACATTGATCACGGTATTGTCTTCTTCGCTGTTTGTCGCACTCGTGATTAACCCGGGTCTTACCGCTGCGTTTATGAAAGTGGAGGAAGAGCCAATTAATAAAAAACGACTCACCATCATTTCCCTTGCTGCCATTGCTCTAGGTGTCATCATCGGCTATGGAGCAGGTAAGCTCGCACTAGGTAACGTCTTTATCTACTCTGGAGGCTTCGCTCTGATCTATGCCTATCTCGTAGTCCCAGCAACTGCATGGTTCCAAGGCAAACTTCTTCCGGTATTGGAAAATGGTTTCAAAGGCGTCCTAGCGTTCGCGTTGAAAGGCCGCATGCCGATCGTGTTCTTCTCAGGTACGGTGCTGTTGCTCATCTTCTCGGGTATGCTCCTCGGCGCATTCCCTCCGAAAACGCTATTCTTCCCGGAAAACATGCCGAATCAGGCGATGGTGTACATCCAGATGCCGATCGGAACGGACATTGAGGAAACGAACTTGGTGACGTTGGAATTGGAAAAAGAAGTCATGGCGATTGTTGAAGAATTCAACTACACCGACGAAAACGGCGAAGTGCAGAACTACATGGTAGAATCTGTGATTGCTCAGGTCGGTGAGGGAACTTCAGATCCAAACGCTGGACCTTCGATGGCACAAACGCCAAACAAAGCCAAAATCACCGTACAGTTCCACAAATTTGCCGATCGTATCGATCCTCAAGGCAACCGCGTGAACAGTTCGGACATCTTGAATAAAATTCGCGCTACACTGAACGACTACCCGGGTGTGGTCATCTCTGTTGCGAAAGACAGCAATGGCCCACCTACAGGCCCGCCGGTGAACATCGAAATCTCTGGGGACAACTACTACGAACTCGTAGGGGTTGCTGAAGAGGTTCGTGCATTCATCAACAAGCAAGGCATCTCGGGCATCGAGGAGTTGAAGCTTGACGTGGAAACGGGTAAGCCAGAAATGCCGATCGAAGTAGATCGCGTGAAGGCACGTGCCCTAGGTCTGAGCTCTGCACAGATCGGTGATGCGATGCGTACGGCGCTGTTCGGTAAGGAGGTTTCGCGTTTCAAAGACGGCGAGGACGACTACCCGATCAACATTCGTATGAGCGATGCGTACCGCTACAACATGGAGGATCTGATGAATCAGAAAATCACTTTCCGTGATCAAGCGAGTGGTCGTATCAAGCAGGTGCCAATTTCGGCCGTAGCCAAAGCGAAAAAGACCTCTACCTTCTCTTCAGTGAAGCGTAAAGATCTTAAGCGTGTGATCTCACTCCAGTCGAACGTATTGGAAGGAGCCAATCCTACAGAAACCGTAAACGCAATCAAGGCCTCTTTCGAGGGGTACGAATTGCCAAAAGGCGTGAAAGTCGACTTTACGGGTGAGCAAGAAGAGCAAGCGAAAGAACTAAGCTTCCTCTCCGGCGCACTTTTGATGGCCGTCTTCCTGATCTTCTTGATCCTAGTAAGCCAATTCAACTCTGCATCCACTCCGTTCATCATCCTAGTAACCGTAGTGTTCTCCCTCATCGGAGTATTCCTCGGTCTAGTCATCTTCCGCATGGAATTTGTCATCATGATGACCATGATCGGTATCATTTCCCTCGCGGGGATTGTGGTAAACAATGCGATTGTACTGATCGACTTTATCAAGCAGCTGGGCGCTCGCAAGAAAGCGGAGCTCGGTTTGCAAGACACAGATGTGTTGCCGAAAGAGGAATTGGTTGGAACGATTGTGGAGGCAGGACGTACACGTCTTCGTCCAGTATTGCTCACGGCGATCACTACCATCCTTGGTTTGATTCCACTGGCAACGGGTATGAACATTAACTTCTACACGCTCTTTAGCGAGAACAATCCGCACATCTTCTTCGGTGGAGACAACGTAGTGTTCTGGGGTCCGATGTCGTGGACAGTAATTTTCGGTCTCACCTTCGCGACCTTCTTAACGCTTGTGATTGTACCGGTGATGTACTTCATCTTCGATCGCATCCAGCGCAGACTAGCGAACCTTTTCGCTTAAAAAATAACCTAAGCCAAGACCCTCGGGTCAAAAACCCGCAGTACGATGTATTGCGGGTTTTTATTTGCGCTAATATTGCACCATGGTAACGAAGCTACGCGCCCTAGATCCGAAGGAACTTACGGGCTTTTGCGAAACATTGAAAAAAGAGGTCATCTCAAGAGTGAGCGATAAAATCCCGCACTTAGAGTCCTCTTTAGCCGTGGCTGAACTTACCGTCGCCTTGCACTATGTTTTACGTACTCCAGAGGATGTTTTGATTTGGGATGTGGGCCATCAAGGCTACATCCACAAGGCACTCACGGGAAGACTGGACCAGCTGAAAAATCAGCGCACTACAGGCGGTATTTCTGGTTTTTTAAAACGCGATGAGAGTCCCTATGACTTCTTCGGCGCTGGACATGCCTCGACCAGTATTAGTGCATTAGCGGGTGTCTGTATTGCCGATGGAGCGAGCGGTCTTGCCCGTCATCGTGTTGCGGTGATCGGCGACGGTTCCCTCACAGGCGGTCAAAGCTTCGAGGCCTTGAACCACCTTTCCACGATCGATACAAATGCCTTAGTCGTCTTGAACGACAACGACGGTAGCATCGATCCTACGATCGGCGGATTACATGCCTCAGGCGACTACCAGCGCTACTTCGAAAGCTTGGGCTGGACCTACAGTGCTTGCGACGACGGACACGACCTCTCGGTTGTGGTACCTGCACTACAGGAACGTTTAGCCGCCGGAGGTAAACAGGTGTTGCACGTTCGTACGAAACGACCCGATCTGTCTCCGCCTAAATCGTACAAGCCAGGTACTACATTTCAGTGGTGGGCAGCACAGGAAATGGAAACACTTTTGACGGCTTACCCGAAACTTCAGGTGATCAGCCCGGCGATGTTTGCAGGGAGCGGATTTGCTCCGTTACGTGAACAGTTTTCAGAGCGCTTGCACGACACCGGAATCACAGAGCCTCATGCGGTAACCTTAGCGGCTGGAATGGCTGCTGCCGGTGCCTCACCGTGGGTTCATATCTACAGCACCTTCTTGCAGCGCGCCATCGACCAAGTCATTCACGATGTGGCTTTGCAACGTTTACCAGTAGTCTTTTTGGTCGATCGGGCAGGCCTTGTCGGCTCAGACGGCGCTACCCATCACGGCGTTTTCGATGCGGGCATGCTGCACGATGTTCCAGGAGCAACAATCTGGCAACCCAAGGATGGAGATGAGCTCCAAGCGATGATGCGTGAAGCCGCGAAGCTTCAGTCTACGCTCACGGGGCCATTGTTCATTCGTTATCCAAAGTCGAAAACTATCTGTGAAACACGTGTGGAATTCTCGTCTTTTACCCAGGCAACTTCCTTAGGATCCAATGCGCTTTTGGTCAGCACCGGAGCTTTGAGCGTCCACGTGGATCAAGATCTCTTCGATCACATCCACCTCGCACAGACCAAGCCGCTTCCTGGCGCCTTTTGTGAGCTGCTTACGCGCTACGACAGCCTTGTGCTCTTGGAGGAGGCAAACGGCTTCGGAGGCATGTCCGGTTCGGTGACTTCGTTTGTGTCCAAACAGGATATAGATCTACAAGTGGTCGTTCGTAAAATCCCAGATGCCTTCACGGATCACGGGGTACGAAATGAACTTTTAAGGGGTTATGGCCTTATCTCTTAGTACTTAAACCCCGTTTTCATGCGATTTTTTATTTCCACTCTTGCCCTGCTTTGTGGGCTTCAGGGCTTTTCTCAAGAATTCACATTTGCACCGTCCTCTTCTACCACGTTTACTGTGGCGAATATGAAATGGTCTACGGTGGAAGGAACCCTAGATGGCGCTCACGGGACTGCGCGTTATGACGATGGTATTCTCGTGGCGATCGAAGGTTGCGTGGACGCGTCTACGATCGAAACGGGCAATGCTACCCGTGATAAACACTTGAAGACCAAGGACGCTTTTTTCCAGGTAGACCAATTTCCCGAGTTGTGCTTTGCAGCAGACAAAGTCACATTTGTGGGAAAATCCTCCACACAAACTACCTATAAACTAGATGGTTCGCTTACCTTGCGAGGAGTATCAAAACCACTGAGCCTCGAACTTGTCGAAGACACAAGTGGACATTTGATCGGCACCTTTACTGTCGATAGATCTTTGTGGGGCCTCGGAGAAGGCTATTCAAACTTTATTATTGCACAAAACATCGACGTTCGGGTGGAACTACACTTAAACGAATAGATGAAAAAATTTACAGACTTTGGGCTGAATGATACGTTGTTAGACGCACTGTTCTACATGAACTTTGAAGAGGCAACCGAGATTCAAGAAAAAGCAATACCTACCATTCTCAGCGGAAAAGACCTGATCGGTTGTGCGCAAACGGGAACCGGAAAAACCGCCGCCTTCGTATTACCTACATTGAATCAGCTCGCTGAAGAAGTGACTGAGGGGGTCCAAGTACTTATTTTATGTCCAACCCGAGAATTGGCGGTGCAGATTGACCAGCAGATTCAAGGGATTGCCTATTTCACAAACGCTTCATGTTTTGCCGTGTACGGTGGAGGTGACGGTGTGAGCTGGGAAGCGGAAGCAGATGCCTTGAAAGGTGGTGCGGATGTGATTGTAGCGACGCCAGGTCGTTTGTTAGCGCACATTGCACGCGGTTACGTGAAATTCGGTACCGTGAAGCACCTGATTTTGGATGAGGCGGATCGCATGCTCGACATCGGTTTCCACGACGACATTTTAAAGATCATCAAGGAACTTCCAGAGGAGCGTCAGAGCTTGATGTTTAGCGCGACTATGGCGCCGAAAATTCGCCAATTGGCCAAGCAGATTCTGAACGATCCGGATGAAATTTCAGTGGCTATTTCTAAGCCAGCAGAAGGCGTTACGCAGAAGGTGTATCTCGCTTATGAAGAGCAGAAAGTGGCACTTGTCCGTGATATTTTAGGGGATAAAGACGACTTTAAGAGCATTATTGTGTTCTGTTCGACGAAGAAGAAGGTGGAAAAATTGGCGCGTACGCTGCAGAAGAAAGGCTACGCATGTCAAGGGATCAGCTCGGATTATGAGCAAGAGGCGCGTGAGGAAGCGTTGCGTGATTTCAGATCTGGAAAGACCCGCATCATGGTGGCTACCGACGTGATGTCGCGTGGGATTGATATTAAAGGGATTGACCTTGTGATCAATTTTGACGTACCCGGTGATGCCGAAGATTACGTACACCGTATTGGACGTACTGCTCGTGCAAAAACAGAAGGTATGGCCGTGACTTTGGTCAGTCCTGATGACATGTTCAAATTTTCACGCATCGAACAGCTGATCGACCGTGAACTCGATAAACTACAACCTCCTTCGGAGCTCGGTGAAGGCCCACAGTGGCGCAGTTCAGGTAAAGGAGGTGGCCGCTCACGCGGACCGAAGCCAGCGAAGAATGAAGGCCGTAAGGAACGTCCGGCGAAAGCCAAACAAGACGGCGGTGAGCGCAAGCCGAAAGGTGATAAGAAGCCTCGCAAAGAGAAGGCGCCTTCGCAGCACCGTTTGATGTATGACGCATTGCCGAACCCGAAAAAGGGCAAGCCTGCCGGAGCGGTTGCTCCTGCTGCTACGGCACCTACGGAGGCTCCTGCAACTTCGGTTGCCGCTGAGGTAAAGGAATAAGCGCCGCTGATGATCAACAATGATATTTACAGACGCCTTCGCTATTTGTTTGGGTACCAGTATGAGGATGTCGTTGCGCTCTTTGCGTCGACGGGGTTTGAAGTAACTGAAGCTGAATATAAAGGCTGGGCAGGTACGGAGGAAGAGGAGCGCTTTGTGCTGATGACCGATCGTGAATTGGCTATATTTCTAAATGGGATCATTATTGAAAGACGGGGTGCGCAGGACGGACCACCGCCGGTTCCGGAAGAAGAGATCAGTAACAATACAATTCTTCGCAAGCTGAAGATTGCCTTTAACATGCGTTCTGAAGATATGATGGAAGTGTTTGCTTTGGTCGATCGGAAATTGAGCCCGCATGAGCTTAGTGCGTTTTTTAGAAAACCGACGCACAAGTCGTTTCGCTACGTGAAAGGACAGTACCTACGTAATTTCTTAATGGGGCTTCAGCTCAAGTACAAGTCCACGCTGAGCCATCCTAAAAAATAGAACATACATTCGCTCGGAGCACAGTAAATCACTGCTCCGAGGGAACGTATTTCTTCAATATTTCAAATAAATCTTTCGGATTGAAAGGCTTGCTGATGTGGCCGTTTAGTGTAATGCTTCGTGGCCGCGTGAAAGACTTAGACGACTGTAAGCTTTCTCGGATTTAAGATTGAAACAATTCCCTCGAGATTTCAGCCACAACACTCGCATATTCCTGCTGTGTACCGTCTTCAATTTTTGATTTGATCTTCGTTCTAAGGTTGTTAACGTGCTGCGGGGTAACTCCTAGTAGTACAGCGATTTCCTTCGACCTAAAATCCAGTAAGCTCAATTTCAAAACGAGCGCCTCTTTTTCATTCAGATGAGCACCCAATTCATCGAGTTGCTTGGATTGTAGCCCTTCGGCGATCTCCTTGATTTTGAATCGGAGCATTCCTTCCTCATGGATAGCAATGACATTCAGATCGTTCGGTAGTTCAAGATGCACATTTGCGGTGTCCAATTCCTCCACGGCTTTGCGCAGTTTACGTACTTGATCCAAACTGTTCTTAGCGACCTCTTCTATGGTGCTGCGAATTTGTGTGACCTCTAGCTGCATGGCTGTGTTTTCCTGTATCAGCGCAGCATTATTTTCCGCCAAACGAATGCTTTCTCTCGCTCGGCGTAGACTAATCGCCTGTACAACACTGAGGGCGATAAAAGTTAAGGCGAGCAAAATGAGACCTATAAACAAGGCCTTCTTGTACTTGTAGTTTTTTTGTTCAAGCGTCGTCTTAAACGCGTTAGACACATAACGTAGTTTCTGACCGTTGGTGATTTGAATCTCGTCAAGCTTTGCTTCGAGCACCCGAGCAAAATGTGCTCTCTCCTTAGCCGGTAATTTTGCCATCAATCGGCCGATGTAGGCGCTATTCGTGTCACTCGTTTTCTCGCTAAGGGTGCTCAGAACCTCTGCCGTAAACGTTTCCGATCCTATGGCATTTGAGGTTAAAAGTGCATTAAACGCCTGGTTGTAAAAGGAGTTTCCCGTTCGTTCAAGAAGCACGTCGCTGAGTGAGTCGAGCTTCCATCCTTTTCTTATAAATAGGGGCAATAGGGGTTCTGGCACATCGTTTAGGAACGTGTATTTTTCTTGGATGAATACCTGTATAGAGTCCAATTCCGACCTTTCCTGTGCGTCATAAAATGAATGAAGGTTGACCAAAAAATAGGGCGATGACTCGTCTTCTGTTTCCTCTGATATCTTCAGAATTTGCTGTTGGGCCAAGGCCGTATCTTCTAAAACATTCGCGATCGCCAAAATATTGATCTCGAGCATTTCATTGTGCCAATAGGTGTAGTCTTTTGCTTTAAGGAAATAGCTTAATGCACTGTCCAGTTCGTTCAAATACCAATAGGCGGCGCCAATATTATTGTAGCAGCTTGCGATGTATATGGTGTCGGAATAGTAGGTGAACAGCTCAGCAGCTTCTTGATTCAACTGAATAGTTCGAGCCGTATTGCCTTCGTAGAAATGGGCATTGCCCTGATAGAACTTTATGAATGGATTTCCATTTGCTGGTAGATCAAGTAACGAGTCAGTGGAGCCTTTCGAAAAATAACGACGCGCGGTATACGCGTCAAGAACTAGCGCGTTATGCGTGTTTAGCTCGCTGTAATCTAGTTTATTGCGAAATGTTTGAAAGGCATTGGGGCCTGAGTGTATCAGTGTTCGTACAGCCCTTTCTAATTCCTTTAAACGCTCGATGTCGTTTTCAGTGGTATTGACCTGCTGTGCGAGGCTATCGGAAATACTTTGGTTAAAGCTATATCCGCTGAGCGTTGTGAGCGCTAGCGTTACTGCTAGAAGTAGGCGGGTAAACATGGTTTGGGTTATTGGATATGACGCCGTTAAGATAAGTCATTTTTAATCATCTAATTACTCCTAAGCGCTGATTGTAAATCCACTAATCCACCACCACAAATTTCTCGGAATAGACCCGGCTTGGGGTTTGTAGGGTGAGCACATAGAGCCCGCTTGGAAGGGAGAGGTCGATGGTGCGGTTGTATTGCCCGATGAATTGGTGTAGGGTGGAGGTGAAGAGGGTTTGTCCGGAGGTGGATTGGATGCTGATGGAAAGATCTTCGACGGTGGTTTGAAGGAATTGGACCTGGATCGAAGAAGTGGTAGGATTTGGGAAGAGGCGCAGGCGGTAATCCTCCTTTTCAAGGG
>CBFHHO010000012.1:0-55951 GCA_965655695.1 uncultured Schleiferiaceae bacterium
CTCGCCGATCAACGCGTTGATAGGGCGCAGTGGCGGATCATACCCGAAGATGAAAACCTACTCGGCATGCAATGGCTTCCGCTTGAAAAAGATTCAGCACAGTGGTTCACGTTACAAAGTGATCGCGATGCGTTTACAAAGCTTGTTGAAGCGCTAAAAATCTAATCTCCTGCTCACGATTTCTTCGAGCTTTTTATACAGCAGTTCTGGTTTTTTAGTCCGCCAATTAAATGCATCGAGCTGGCCGCCAAGCACAAAAAATTGATCCAAACCATAACTCGAAAGCTCATCCAACACATGCGGGCGCAGGTTCAGAAAAGCCATCCATCCGTCAGGCACCTCCTCAAGCCATTCCTCGTAATAATCCGTGATGTCTGCATGGAAATTCAGGATGTTTTCACCGATCAAAATGTACTTATCAATACCCACTAGGAGCATTTCATCGATAATATCGCGCTTCAAAGACATGATATCATTGTGCACCGCGTCGTTCCATTCACCTAGGAATTCGATGATGGCATACCCCGTACTGTAGTCGACAAATAGAATTTTCAGAAAGAGCGTTTCACACCCAAAGTTGTCCCACTGTGGATGAATGATGTGATCGAAAATGCGGTCCGTGAATTCCACCTCACTGTTAAAATAGCCGTACATCGGGCTTTGTGGATCTTCACTCGCTATGTACAAATGGCGCCAATTATAATACGGTTCGATCGTGTGCATAGGTGCGGGTCAAATAATTCATTCACTTCCCTAACAAAAGTCCGAGAGACTTGTTAGATTTCCAACACAAGAAATTTTATTCATGGCCATTTTCACCATAACCGGAGCAACGGGCTCTGTAGGACGTGCGATCGTTCAAGAACTGCAAACCGCAGGGCATCAAATCCGGGTACTATCCACACGAAAGCAACTGGACTGGAACGGCGTAGAAACCTACACCTGGAACCCGGCGAACGGGGAGATCGACCTTGCCGCCCTAGAAGGTGCCGACCATTTGATCCACCTCGCAGGTGCCACAGTATCTAAGCGGTGGACAGCCCGCTACAAGCAGGAAATCAACGACTCCAGGGTATACACCACCCAAACGCTGATCGACGCCTTACAAAAAGTGAAGGAGGGTCCCTCTTCTTGTGTCAGCGCCAGTGCCATAGGCATTTACGGATCCGATCTCACGCGCGAGATGACTGAGAGCGACACGGCTGCAGATGACTTCTTGGCATCGGTGACCTCTACTTGGGAACACTACACTACAAAATTGGGCACAGCAGAGCGCCGCAGCGTACAACTTCGCATAGGAATCGTCTTAGATAAAGGCGCTGGAGTGCTTGGACAGCTCGTACCCCTAGCGAAACTGGGTATCGCATCGCCGCTAGGTAATGGCCAGCAATGGACCAGCTGGATTCACGTGCAAGATCTCGCTCGCATGTTCATCCATGCTGCTACGAGCGAGCTTCCTTCTGGTGCTTATAACGCAGTTGCTGCGTCGCCTATCAGCAATAAAGGACTAACCAAAGCCATTTGTAAAGCCCTGAAAAGACCAATGTTCTTCCCTCCTGTTCCTGGTTTTGTATTGAAACTCGTTTTGGGCGAAATGGCCACATTAGCCCTGATGAGCCAAAAGGTGAGCAATGCAAAAATCGCGGCCACCGGTTTCGAATACAAGCACGATCAGCTCGACGATGCCCTAACCGATTTGCTCAGCAAATAATCGACAAACACTCCAACAATAAAAGGCCCCATGCGCAAAATGCACATGGGGCCTTCTTCTATTCATTCGCTAAAATGAACTCTTCTAACTTACGATTGAGTCGCAGTTACAGAGATGGTGAGCTCGATGCTGTGATCGATCAAGTCTTCTTTCAAGCTTTCAGCAATCGTTGCATCTTCGCTATCGTGGAATTTAACACCCCACTTCGTTCTGTCAATGCTGAATGTAGGAGCATCAAAAGAAACAGAACCTTCGCTTACAGCGATGTTTGCAGGGAATTCGATGCTGTTCGTTACACCGCGCAACGTCAAGTTTCCTACTACAACAGAATTAGTTCCTTCTGCTGCTGCATCCTTAACCTCTACGATTTCGAAAACACTTGTTGCAAAGCTGTCAACAAAGAAAAAGTCTTGTGACTTCAAGTGACCTACTAAATATGCGTTCTTTCCTTCATCTTCAAGATCCGTATTTACGATAGCGTTCATATCGATCGTGATCGATCCACCTACAACTTTACCTTCTAATACAGCGAATGTTCCTTCTTGAACACCGATCGTTCCTACGTGCTCAGAAGCAACGTACGATTTAAAACCTCTCCACGCTACTACTGAACCTGAGTCCAACGCAACGTTTGTCGCTTCTACTACAGCTTCCACTTCTTGAGCCTCACCTGTTGTTGCCTCTTCTGCCTTCTCCATGTTACAGCTTGCTGCGAGTACTGCAACAGCTGCCATCATTGCTAATTTTTTCATTCTATTTTTTAATTAATGGTTTATTTGATAACCCAAAGGTACAGTAAATGTTTAAACAACTATCTAATTATTTTTGAACTAGTAAAAATCAGTTCATGTGGTCTGCTTAATACATTTTTCGACGAAGACGAATGGCAAGCACACTTACGATAAGTGTGATACTACCAGAGAGTACATACGGATAGGTGTAATGCCATCCGTACACTAAGCCACCGATAGCAGGTCCAACTACGCGGGCCAAAGAGCCTACACTTTGGTTGGTACCTAGAATCTTACCCTGAGCATCTTCCGGAGCTAGCGTGGTCAAAAGGGTGCTTACGGTAGGTGTTAATAAGGCGTTCCCGAAGGACAACAGTGTGAGCGATAGGAGCTCAAAATAAAAGCGATCGGTTGGTGCGAAGGGCATGGTGAATAATCCTACTGCCACCAGAATGGTTCCAAAGACCAATAAATTTCGCTCGCCGAACCATTTGTTGAATTGGCCGATGAGACCTCCTTGAATGATGACCGCAAGCAAACCGATGTAGGCAAATGTGTAGCCAATATGCATCTCGCTTAAGCCAAAATGCTCCGCCCAGAGCAGTGTGGAGGTGATCTGCATCATACTGAAACCGAGGATGTACACAAAGTTTATCGTGAACAAAGCATTCACCTCATAGATGGAGCGAAAACGAATGATGTCTTTGAAAGGGTTGGGAAACAGAATGGCTTTGTCCGATTTTACTTGGAGCGTTTCACCTAAAAAGAAATACGCGGAAAGTAGATTCACCACGCCCAGTGCTGCCGCAAAATAACCCACGCCTTGTACGCCGTAGTATTCATTCAACACCCCTCCTATCGAAGGGCCAAAGATAAATCCCAAACCGAAAGCCGCTCCGATGATTCCGAATGCTTTCGTGCGATTTTCTTTAGGGACAACATCACTGATGTACGCTTGGGCGACACTTAAGTTTGCTGCACCAAAACCCTTAAGCATTCGGGTGGCAAACAGCAGCCACAGCACCGTGGCATTTGCAAAGAGTACATAGGCTACGATCATAATAGCGATGCTGATCAGCATGATCGGACGACGTCCGTAACGATCACTTAAACCGCCCCAAAAGCTGGCAAACATGAACTGCATGATGCTAAACGAGGTGCCTAGAAGACCTACCATAGCATCCGTCGCACCCAATGTTTTTGCATACGTCGGCAGAATGGGAATGATCAAGCCAAAACCCATCAGGTCCAAGAAGATGGTCAGAAACAGTACTGCGAGCGCCTTATTTTTCATCGGCGTGCTTTTTCGCTAGGGAAACCACTTCCACACCGTGATGCCCGACTTTGTAGGCATGTAATTCACGAGCTCGGAGGGTTGCTTCAAAAACCGTTTTAGCTTCTTTTTCGAACTGGTCAAAATCGCGGTAACGTGCACTGTAATGGCCGATAAGAAGGTTCTTCGCCCCTGCTTCCTGCGCCACGCGAGCTGCTTCTTTAGCCGTAGAATGCATAGTGGTCAATGCGCGATCCGCACGATCTTCACAAAACGTGCTCTCGTGATACAATAGATCGACCCCCTTTACATATTCCGCGGTTTCAGGTACATACATGGTATCCGAAGCAAATGCATAACTCAGCGGTTCCGGTGGATCTGTGGTCAATTCCGCATTCGCCACTACCGCACCTTGTTCACTGGTCCAATCTCTACCGTCCTTGATCCAATGATAATCACACACAGGTATCCCGTAGCTGTCTGCGACCGCCTTGTTCAAGCCGCGCTTCAACGGTTTTTCTTTAAACAGGAATCCCGTAGTTGCGATGCGATGCTTGAGCGGAAAACTCGAAATGGTGTACGCATCCGTCTCTACGAGCACTTGTGGTACTTTGTGCTGGGTGACTACAAAGCTGATAGGATATGAGGTAAAGGTTCCCGCCGCACGAAACTGGGTCAGTACAATCTCCTTAAGCTTTGGTGGACCATACACGGTCAGCGGTGTGGTACGTCCGAGCAAATGAAAGCTCGAGAGCAGGCCGACAAGACCAAAGAAATGATCGCCGTGTAGGTGAGAAATAAAAATATGGTTGATTCTGGAAAATTTCGTCTTCGAACGACGGAGCTGCTTTTGCGCACCTTCGCCACAATCGATCAGAAAATAATGTTCCCGCAGTTTTAAAAGCTGAGAAGTAGTGTAATTATTGGAGGTGGGTGTTGCACTTGCCGCACCTAAAACGACCAATTCAAAACCCATTAAACCTTCCCTAGTTTGCGCTTCTCCGCTAGTAGGTACAACACCGCCATACGAACGGCTACCCCGTTTTGAACCTGATCTAAAATAATCGCGTGCTCACTATCGGCCACTTCAGAAGTAATCTCAACACCTCTATTAATAGGCCCCGGGTGCATCACCACGATCGGCTTCTCTAGCGCATCTAGGTGCTCCATAGTCAGCCCATACTGTGCGCGGTACTCTGAAATAGAAGGGAAATATTTGATGTCTTGGCGTTCGTGCTGGACACGCAACATATTAGCTACATCGCACCATTCGATCGCCGTTTGAAGGTTGTGCTCCACACGAACTCCTAAGGTGTGCATGTATTTCGGTACAAGTGTAGTCGGACCACAAACCATCACCTCAGCACCCATCTTCTTTAGGAGCAATACATTCGAGAGTGCTACGCGCGAGTGAACGATGTCACCCACAATCGCCACTTTCGTGCCTTCTAAAGTGCCCACCGCCTCACGAATAGAGAACGCATCGAGCAACGCTTGTGTCGGGTGCTCGTGAGCACCATCTCCAGCGTTCACGATCGAAGCATCAACGTGCTGTGAGAGGAATTCCCCGGCTCCTGGATTCGGGTGGCGCATGACCACCATATCCACTTTCATGGACAAAATGTTATTTACCGTATCCACTAGAGTTTCGCCTTTTTTCACAGAAGAAGAGGCCGCTGAAAAATTCACAACGTCTGCACTCAAGCGTTTCTCGGCCAATTCAAACGACAAACGCGTTCTGGTCGAGTTTTCAAAGAAGAGATTTGCGATGGTAATATCGCGAAGCGTCGGAACCTTTTTGATCGGTCGGTTGATGACCTCTTTAAACTGGGTTGCCGTATCGAGAATAAGCTGGATGTCCTCAGCATTGAGGTGTTTGATGCCCAGCAAATGATTCACAGATAATTCGCTCATGAAGTAGGTTCCGTTATTAGTACTGCGTCTTTACCGTCCACCTCTTCCCAAAGAACTTCCACGCGCTGTGAAGCGATGGAGTCTACCTGACGGCCTTTGTAGTCGGGCTGAATCGGAAGATCGCGAGAAAATCTTCGATCAATCAATGTGAGCAGTTCCATTTTCGAAGGACGACCGTAGCTTAAAATCGCATCCATGGCGGCGCGAACGCTACGTCCTGTGTAGAGTACATCGTCGATAAAGACCACTTTCTGATCTTCAACGAGGTGTTCAATGCGTGTTTTATTGGCCTGAAGGTGCCCTGATCTATGACGGAAATCATCTCTAAAAAAGGTGATGTCCAAGACTCCGGTACGGATGTTCTTCACGTTGTAGTCCGACTCTAAGAGTCCTACGATACGCTCGAGCACCTTTACACCTCTAGGTTGTAGTCCGATGAGAATCGAATTCGAAAAATCACCATGATTTTCTATGAGTTTGCAACACAGCCTGTTCAAGGCGATATTCAATTCTCTTGCATCAATGATTTCACGTTTGCTCATGCTGCAAATTTACTCATTAATATGTTTGAAATACTGCTTCAAGGTCAATCCCTCCAAAATTCCCGCTGCTCATCATCACCACAGCTTTATTTTCTCCTGGAACGCGGAGCGCCTCTTCAAGCGCTGCTGCAGAATCGAACACGCGAACACCCGGTCCGAAAGCCGCGGCTACATCCACCTTGGAAAGCGACGGTAACTTCTTGTGTGCTACAGCATCAGGGCTAAAATAGACCCATGCATCGTGTGCACCTTGCATGACCCCCTCATACTGCGGCAAAAATTCTGGGTTCAAGCTAGAGAAGGTGTGCAATTCTAAAACCGTTCGCACCGTACCGAACTGCGCGGCAAGTGCTTTTACGGCAGCTTGCACCTTTGACGGCGCATGTGCGAAATCACGGAAGACCTTAACGGAGCCCTCATGGAGCAATTCCATGCGGTTCTGCGCTCCGGAAAAACTCATGATAGCGTCGTGAAAATCATCCTCTTGAAGCCCCATCTCTAAACAAATCCATCGTGCTGCCTCTAAATTTGAAAGATTGTGCTCCCCAAAGACTTGCAATGGCATCATCCCCTCGGCGGTTTCGATGTACGTCGTGCCGTCTTCGATCGTGGAGACCGGCAGATGGTACGGGAAACGTTTCACGGGTGCATCTGATTCTTCGACCAATTTTTTCAAGACCGCATCACCTTCGTTGTAGATCAGCGCTCCACCCGGTTCGATGGTGTCGAGGTACTGGCGGAATTGGTCCACATAATCCTCAAAAGTGGGGAAGACATTAATATGATCCCAAGCAATGCCGGTAATCACCGTGATATTGGGGCGGTAGAGATGAAACTTTGGACGACGGTCGATCGGCGAGCTCAAATACTCGTCCCCTTCCATGACCATAAATTCGCTGCCACTCTCGAGTTCCACCATACAGTCGAACCCTTCCAGCTGCGCACCCACCATATAATTTGTCGGCATACCCGCATGTTGCATCGCATGCAACACCATCGCTGTAGTGGTGGTTTTGCCGTGCGAACCGGCGATCACCACACGAGTCATGTCCTTAGAGACTTCGTACAGAAACTCAGGGTAACTGAAGATGTTAATGCCCAATTCCTGCGCCTTTTTCAGTTCAGGATTGTCTTCGCGAGCGTGCATTCCCAATATGATCGCATCGAGCTCTTCGGTGATCTTTTCGGCGAACCAACCGTCCTGTGCTGGCAATAATCCTTTGGCTGCTAAACGGCTGCGCGACGGCTCAAAAATCTGATCGTCTGATCCGCTAATCTCGTGTCCTCCTTGCTGCAAAGCGATCGCGAGATTGTGCATGGCACTTCCCCCGATGGCGATAAAATGTATTCTCATGAGTTATTCTTCGTCCTTCTCAAAATATAAGTTCCCGAATCGGATTCGAGAGCCGCGCAAAGATAATAGAACCGCTCCGTCATAGCCGTCATTTGCCAGGCGAGATGAACGCGGCGAGACGCGGAATTTCTGGCGTTTGTTGCGGTTGAGCAAGGTGTAGGTCATTTCTGCATCGTGCGATACACTGACCATCACCAGATTACCATTTTTCGCGTTGGTGATCGGGCGCATTGGCTTCTTGCCCCAGCGCTTTGCATTTTTGCGGTGGTCGTTGTAGACAAAATGCAGACCTGCATCATTGATCAAGAACGTATAGCCGAGGTAAAATCCTCCGTCGTTCATGGAACTTTGACGCTTCGGCAGGTGGGCGTACCAGTCGACATCACCTTCCTTGCCTATGCTTAGCACGATGACGTCGTTGTAGTAATAATAGTAGTTCGTGACGGTGACTCCTCTGGAAGTCTGGACCGTTTGGATGCGCATTTCGTAGTCTTCCGCAATGACGTAAGCACCACCGTCGGGGCGGGGAACGAACTGACGGAATACGAAGTTTCGACGGATGCCCTTGCCACGGCGCGCACGGTAACGATTGAATTGGCCCACAAACTCCTGTGAGAATGGATTCAGATTAGACGAAATAACTTCACCCTGGGCTTGGTCTACGCTCAGATAAATGGCACCGTCCATGTCCCAAGAATTGCGTTTGCCATAGAATCCAGAAATGGCCATCTCGCCGTCTTTCAAATCACATTCCAAACCGATGCTGTGGATAAACATGTTCTGTAAACCGAGGTCAAATTCTGAGATGTTGTTCTGATCACCGCCCGTGATTCGCATGAGTTTATACTCTACGTCACGGCCGTTCATCGATCCGGTATTGGGGGTTTCGTCGTATTTAGAGAGCACATAGACGTCGCCGGAATTGGTCACATCGAAACTCATGATGCTAAAATTTCGATCGCGATAGGTCAGCTCTATGGCGGCATTCCACTCTTCTTCAAGTTCCGCGTTGTAGATGCGGATGTAAAAACTTTCTGTCCCCTTACGCTCAAACGGAGGGTTGGTAAAAATGGCGATTTTACTGCGGTCTTGACTCAATTCTATGGTAAATCCACCTCTCGATCTGCGGCGCGAATCTAGCGTTTCAACCAGCTTCGGCTCACTTAAATTTGCGTTGGTATCAAGGGTTCTGCACAGCAGTTTACGTACATCCTGCGTGCGGTCGTAACTCTCGTAGAACAGGTATTGCACATTGTTGATCATCAAACTTTGCTTGAAATCGACACGTCTGCCCTCCCATTCCCAACGTGGGTTTTTCAAGAGCCAATTCTCGTCCAAACTGTACCTGTCGTAATACGCGAAATACTCATCTCTATTTCCAGCAACCAGGCCTGCTGCCGCGGGACGGTAGGTATAGAACCCTTCGTCGCCCACCTGCAACACGCGATCAAACTTCGCACGTCGCGCATTGTATTCCGGACTCCATTCTAAGAGTGGATATGAACCCTGTGCACTGACAGTGGTTAACCCTATGAGCAGCATCCATAAAATCTGGGTGCATTTGTGACGAATTTTCATAAAAACGGTAAAGTTTTTGTACCTTAATAAGGTGTATATACTCTATTGAATGGGTAAGATACGCACCATCAGATTAAATAGACAGCCCATGCGAAGATTAATATGTACCCTGGTTTTAACCGCTTTTGCCTTTGTCGAAGTAAACGCTCAAGCCGTGGTGGTTCGCAAACGAGACCTGAACAGTTCTAGTGCCCCGATCAGTCAAAGCATTCGCTCTTCCGCGGTAAACGGCATGAACGGCGGACTCTACTACAGCAGATACAATCACGCCGTGAAACTTAGTCCCGTAGCGCTGTTCGCAGGAGACATCCCCTTATCCTACGAGCGCAAGGTGAACGACTACTTCACGCTTGAAGCCGGCGTTGGGATCACCACCTTCAACTTAACCGAAGACCTCATCCGTGGCTACAGCAACCGTGGCGACGGAGAAACCGTTTCGAAACTTTCGTACAGCGGCCTGTTCAACGCGAAATTTTTCCCTGAGGGAAACGCCTTCCAAGACGGCTACTACGTGGCCTTTAATCTAGGCCAAAGAAACTATGCCCAAGACTTTAACACGACCAGCAGCAATACAGGTCTGGACACTACGGTCAACGAAATGTTCCGCTGGTCCGACATCGGTTTTACTGTAGGCTACCAAAGCCGCCCTTCAGAGCGCATGATTCTAGACTGGTACATCGGTGCAGCGATTCGCCAAAAAAACAGAAGAACCACCGATTACGTTCAAGAGTTTGATCCAGGAAGCGGTTTATTCGTAGGAACGTACGTCTTAAATGAAAGCACCAACACAACTCCAGCTTTATTGGCTGGAGTAAAAATTAGTGTGCTGTTCCGTTAAAGCATGCTCCAAAGAAAAAAGGATAAAAAAGGCCTTCCAACATCTGGAAGGCCTTTTTTTATATCGGATAATCCGAAAAGTTTACTCTCGTACTTCCACAGCTATAGACTGAATCATTCGATCAGACACTGCCTCTGCAACTCCAAAAGTAGCAACGTCGGTATGGGTAAAGGCTTGCTTTTCCAAGCTTAGGCCTCCTAAAAGTGCATCCAAATCTACCGTAACATACAGCTCATCTCCAGGGGATACGGTCAGCTCATACGAGCGTGTGCGGTACAAGGTATCGAGTCCCGTGTGCCAAATCAAAGATTGATCCCCTGCGCCGAGCTGTCCGTCATAATTTATACGGCCGTCTGCTTTTATAAAACGGTACTTAGACGCCCACGACCAGTACATCGCATTAGCGCTTGACAACGGGTGGCTAAGGTCAAATGAAGTCGGATCCGAAGCGTTTTGCGTCTCGTTTAACCCAAGACCTAGTGAGAAGCTGGTGGCTGCTTTTGTCAAAGGAAGCACCACAGAAGTGGTGGCTGTATCCGAGGTGTTGATGAACCAAACCGGCTCCACCACTTCGTCATCGAAACTCAGGTCGGAAAGGTACAAGTGAAACAGATCAAAAGCGATTGCCGTATCTCCTTTCAATAAGGTGTCTCCTACCTGATGTAGGCTTTGATTCGAGGTAAGCTGGAAATACAGTGTAACCTCCTTCTCGCGGTTCCCGCAAGAAGCTAATACGATTAGAGAAGTTGCGAGGAGAAGGAGTTTTTTCATGCGGCGCTAGAGTTTAAATACAAATTCACTTTGTAAGTTATCTCGCAAAATTTGGGCCAAAAAGTAGTCTGCGCTGCTCCCTGCATCCGAATAAATTTCAGGAACAAATGAAGGACTCAGCCCTAGGAAGAGTTTGTCGATATCAAAATTGACCACGAATACTACATCGCCATTTTCGCTGATGTTAAAATTCCTCTTTTCAGTACGTGTGAGCGCTAAATCTGGAGTCGCCAAACGCCAAGTAAACGTGCTCTTCGGCGTAGTAAAAACCGTATCTGCAGGATCAAACACGCGGCCTTCCATCTGGAAATAGCTGTGCCCCAAATCTTGACCATTCCACACATCTCCTTTGCTCAACGGATTCGTTAGCTCCAAACTTGCAGGCGGCGTAAACGAACGAGTGCTGTCCAAACCGATCGTATAATCCAGCTGACCGTTGTAGTTCCCTTTCGGCAAATAGGCCAATTTTACTTCGTCCGTAACCAATACATCTACCATCGAAAGATCACTTTCCGTGCGAACCGTATCCTGCTCATCAGCACTCACGTACTCCGCACCACTTAAGGTCATGTACACGTGATCAATCTTGATGACATCTCCATTGACCATATATACCTTCGAAGTATCGAGGATTTCGTTGTCAAAATACTTGAATAATCGGATGTGGATGTTACGGTTGTCCAGAGCCGCTGGATCAACCACAGGAATGTCGCGCTCACAAGAAGCAAACATCAAAACTGCAGCGATGCCTAAAATCAAATGTCTCATTCGTCTTTTACTTTCAAAAATTCCGGGGCCTGCTCGATCGCTTCCATGATTTGGTCCAGTAAATCATCATTGTCGTTACTGAAGTCAAGCGTCAGCGGCTCCTTAAAGGTAATATTTAGTAAGTTACCCGTGCTCTTCACAAACATACCTGTTTTATCGAAGGCTCGACGGAACCCATCGATAACAACGGGAACCACCACTGGGTTCAATTCTCGAATCAAATGCACGGTCCCGCGACGCCCCTTCACAAATGGACGGGTGGTGCCTTGCGGAAAGGTGATGGTCCAGCCAGTTTCCATGGCCCTTTTGATATTTTCTATGTCTTTTGGATCTACGGCACGATTCACGTTTTTTCCCGCCTCGCGCCAAGTACGCTTGATGCTCACCGAGCCCGCATATTGCATAAGCTTAGGCAGCAATCCGCGTTTCATGGTTTCGGCAGCGGCCACGAAAAAGATGTTCATTTTCGGACGGAACAGCGTAAAAAACGGCACACGGTTGTAGACCTTATTTTCTGCCGCATTGAACACCTGATACATGGCGCTCACATCTGCGAAATACGTTTGGTGGTTGGACACAAACAGCACACCGCGCTCCGGAAGATCTTTGAGCTTATCTCCACCTACGATCTGAACGCTGTTGAGACGGAAAAATCGGTACCAAGTCACGAGACCAAAGACAAAGATGACCGCCCTTTTGATCAGTAAATTGTAGCCGAAGCTGTCTTTTTTGAATGGATTCAAAGTCATGTGTGATTCGCTATGCTTGTGCTAACGGAGCGCAAATATAACGCTTAAGAAAGTAGGGCTACGAATTCTGCCGTCATCATCGCCGTCGCACCCCAAATCACCTCACCCTGATACAAATACGCCGGGACTTGCTCCTTCCCTGTCTTAATCATGATGGTCGTTTCTCCCACCAATTCATCCGAACAAAGCGCCTCCAAAGGAATCGAAAACGTATGTGCAACTTCCGTAGGATCCAGCACCAATTCTGGCCGCTCCTTCCCAAAACTCACAAACGGATGCACCATAAAATCACTCGGTGGAATGTACAGCGGACTCAAGGCGCGGACGATCTCCAAATCCTCAGCGCGTAAACCCACCTCTTCCTGAGCCTCCCGCAAGGCCGTCTCAAGCAAACTTCCATCTGTGTTCTCCACCTTGCCGCCAGGAAAACTAACCTGACCGCCGTGGGTCCCATCATACGCAGGGCGCCGCATGTACAGCACCTCCAAATCTCCTTCGGATGGAAAGACATGAATCAGCACCGCAGCCTGCTTGGCACCAGCCACTCGATCAGAGCCCGGCATCGTCATTTTCCGATACCACGGCATCATCGCTTCTCCCAGTCCTTCCACCGGAAGCGTACGCTGCTGCATGTCAAAAAGTCGTTTTCGATTCATTATGCAATAAAAATACCCACGAAGTTGGGCAGCCCATCGTTGCGCTGTATTTTTGTTTTCTATCACTCCCTAAAACCTGATAGCATATGACTATTACCCAATTCAAATACATCGTTGCCGTAGACAACCACCGCCACTTCGCAAGGGCTGCAGAAGCTTGTTTTGTTACGCAGCCTACGCTCAGCATGCAGATCCAAAAGCTAGAAGAAGAACTGGACATTCTCATTTTTGACCGCAGCAAACATCCGATCGTGCCGACACCACTAGGCGAAAAGCTGATCGACCAAGCGCGAAAAGTGATCTATGAGTCTGACGTGCTCGAAAATATGGCCAAGCAAATCAAGGGGTCCTTTGAAGGAGAACTCAACCTCGCAGTCATCCCGACCATTGCCTCTAGCTTGTTGCCGAGATTCATTCCTGAATTCACAAAAAAATACCCGAAGATTCGTCTGCGTGTGGAGGAATTGAAAACTGAAGATATGATCGAAGCGCTTCGAACGGACCGCATCGATGTCGGAATTGCAGCTACTCCGTTGGAAGAAAAGGGCATCATCGAACAACCCTTGTACTATGAGCCTTTCATGGCTTTTGTTCCGCAGTACCACCCGATGAATAAGGATACGTTTTTACTGGCCTCTGAGATCAATGCGAAAGAGCTCTTACTCCTGAACGAAGGACACTGTTTTAGAAATAGCGTCTTGAAGATTTGTAATGCCCAAGAAACGGCCACGACAGGGCTGAACATGGAAAGCGGAAGTTTCGACACACTCGTTAAACTTGCGCACCGTGGGCTGGGTATGACTCTGCTGCCCTATCTCACGGCGATCGATCTTCCAGAAAAGTACCGTCCTTTCGTAAAGCCGATCGCAGAACCTACCCCTTCGCGGGAGATCAGCTTGCTGCACTCTAGAACACAGCTGAAAATGGAGTGGATCCACGCCATGGGCGATCTGATTAAAGCCGGTATGCCGGAAAAAGTCTTAGAAAAACCGGAGCGTCTAGTTAGCCCATAAAGCTTAGGGCGTACGTAAGAGCGGTAAGGACCGCTACGGCGATCACATTCAGTACGACACCCCGCGCCATCATATACGGCACGGTAAGCTTACCTGTGGAGAATACGATCGCGTTTGGAGGAGTCGCCATGGGCAGCATGAACGCACAGCTCGCCCCTAGTACGAGCGGCAAAGCGAGAAGTTCCATAGGGATGTCAAAGGCTACAGACAGGGTCAACACCAGTGGAAGCAAGGCACTGACCAGCGCCATGTTGCTTAAAAATTCCGTAGCAAATACCCCGAGAACGGCCATGACAAGGAGCCAGAAGAGCACGGAGGCGCCTTGGAAAGACTGAAGGAATTGGCCCATGTGATCAAACCAAACGCTAGACTGTAAGGTACCCGCAAGGGCTAAACCACCGCCGAATAGTACAAGGATTCCCCACGGCAGGGCAGCAGTATCGCTCCATTCCAAGATAGGCTTTCGCTCCGCAGTAAGGCTGAATAACAGCACAGCACTCAATAATGAAATGCCGGTATCACTCCATGCGATGTGCGCACTGAGGCTGCCTAAATAAGGGCGGATGATCCACAACAAAGCGGTACCCACGAAGATGATGGCCACCCGTTTCTGCACGGGAGTGAGGCTTCCTAATCGTTCCCATTCGGTTTGAATCCAAGCGGCGGTGTCCTTGTTTTCTTGTAAAGAAGAAGATGCGGGAAGACTGCGGCGCAATAGTATATAGGCCACGGTTCCGATCAGTAGTGAGGCACTCAGGCCGATCGGGAGCCATTCAACAAAGCCGATCTCTCGAGAGAATTGGTCGCTGAGGAATCCAGCGAAAATCATGTTCGGAGGTGTACCGATCAGGGTAGCCATACCTCCGATGTTCGCACTCCAAGCGATACTCAGCAAGATCGGTCGGCTCATCGCCTCAGATTTCGCCTTGGGAAGTACGGCAAGTACACTTGTAGCAATAGGCAACATCATGATCGAGGTTGCCGTGTTTGAAATCCACATAGACATGAAGCCCGTAGCCAGCATAAAACCTAACAGTAAACCGCTATTGCCAGTGCCTGTTTTACGTAAAATCCATAAAGCGATTCGGTAGTGCAGTTTGGTCTTTTCAAGCGCTAGTGCTAGGACAAATCCGCCAAAAAATAAATACACGAGCGGATGGGCGTAGTAGGCCCCCATGGATTTCGCTTCAGTGATGCCAAAAAGGGGGAATAACAGTAGGGGCAGCAGCGCAGTGACCGCGAGATGTACCGTTTCACTCATCCACCAGATGAGCATCCAAAAAGCGATGCCGAGCAGCGTGTATTCAGCCGAAAATGCTCCGTACCACGAAAAAAGAAATGCGACGATGGGCCCAAGGGCACGAATGAGGAGTGTACTTTTGCTCATGAAAAATGTGCACTATGAAATTGGTTTTTGCTACGCATAATGCGAACAAGTTACAAGAGGTCAGGGAATTATTGGCGCCAAAATATGAAGTTATTGGACTTACGGAATTAGGCGACCATGAGGACATCCCTGAAAACGAACCTACACTGCAAGGCAATGCACTGGTCAAGGCACGCACCATTTGGAAAAAATACGGACTGAGCTGCTTTTCCGACGATACCGGACTCGAGATCGATGCACTCGATGGTGCCCCCGGAGTATACAGTGCCCGATACGGTGGACCCGAAAAAGATCCGGAGCAAAACATGGCGAAGGTTTTAAAAGAACTCAAAGGCAACGATGATCGTAGCGCAAGATTCCGCACGGCTGTAGCACTCATTCTAAATGGCGAAGAGCATGTATTTAACGGCATTGTAGAGGGCCACATTCGCACCGAAAAAAGTGGTGCAAAAGGTTTCGGATACGACCCGATTTTTCAACCAGCAGGCTACAACATTACATTTGCTGAGATGGACAGCGCAGAAAAAGGGCGAATCTCACATCGAGGACGTGCGATCGCTGCACTTGTTGAGTTTTTAGCCTAAAAACGGGACGAATCCCCATTTTCAAAAGCCTTTACTCCTCTTCTGCTTCGATTTCCTCCGGACGATTAAAAAAGCTGAAATTTACGTGACCGTATCGACGGTGCTCCACAAAACCGGGCAAATGACTCAAATCTGTCTGGTCGCTGTGCTCGATAATGGCCTCTCCACCTTCTGCTATGAGCTCATTCTGTATGATCCCTGTGGCCAATTCTTCATACCCCTCAAAATCATATGGGGGATCCGCAAAGACAATATCATATTGCGTAACAGCTCGGCGCACCCACATCAGTGCATCGCCTTGTACCGTCTGAATATCTACCCCGAGCTCCTCAGCAGTTTTTGAGATAAAGCGAACACACTGCTTATTCATGTCGACACATGTCAACTCTAGCGTCCCACGTGAGGCAAACTCATAGCTGATATTTCCCGTACCTGCAAACAGGTCTAAAACACGTAAATCCTCGAAATAATAGCGGTTGTTCAAGATGTTGAACAAGGCTTCCTTTCCAAAATCCGTGGTCGGACGTGACGGCAAATCTTTCGGTGCCATGATGCGCTTGCTGCGCCATTTTCCACTCACTATTCTCATAAACGTAACAAAAGAGCATACGCTCCGGGATCCCAACCCTGCATGGCACTAGATATCTGTGCCCAATTTTTAGATTTAAATAGACTTACCTCGGCAAAATAAGGGGCAATAAACTCCTTATAACTTGCCGCCTCAAAGCCGCTAAGCTCCAATTTTAAGGTCGCCCTGTCGTACCCAAGCTGCTCCACAGCATTCCCTAAATGATAGATGAACTCTTGCTGGTCCGCACACGGATAACTATTGACCAATTCCCATTTTCCTTCCTTTGCTGCCAGAAACAACATGCGACTGCCGAGCAAATGCACCCAAACCTCTTCGCCTTGTTTCGGAGATAGGGCCTCCATCTGTGACAGCCATAAATGCTGCACCTCAGCCTTCGTTGTGCTAGCTAGGTTTTTCTCCTCTTCTGAAACCAGCGCTAGTACCTCCATACCAAGCTTTGTTGAGCGCTCCGTATAATTCACGTTCCCACCGAGCAACTTCGCTGCCCACTCTGCCGTGTCCGAAGCAAACGCCTCAGGCAACAGGGTAGCGTTATCGAAAGCCACGATGAGTTTCACTTGGGAAGGACGCTCCGGAAAACCACCCAATACTTCCTGCAACGGATCGGCTCCGAGCTCTTGTGCTGGAATAAACCCGGTCATATACACTTGACGGGTGGTTATGTGACGTACCAAAAAAGAAAGTCCATCCTGAGCATACAGGATGGACAATACACTTTCCTCTGCCTTCGCATTTTGGAAGGCTGGATCTATGTTATTCTGCTTTACAGTAAGAGTTCTCGTAGTTACCACTGATAGTAGGTTCTGTTAACGACCCGATCGTCAAAGACGTGTTTTCCACTTTACTAAACGCTTGCGGGTAGGTGGAAGCAATATCGGCAAAAATCGTTTTGTAAGGAGCGCTTACCTCGAAAGTTGCTACATCCACACCGTTCTTGGTGATTTGACCTGCGTCCATCGTAAAAGTAGAATCCGTACCGTTAATGGTTCTCAAAGTTTGAGCATCAAAGCCTTCTCCGAACAAAGCGACAGCAACCGGCTCTTGACCTAAGACACGGATGATGACTGAATCCTTATTCATGTCCTTCTGATAGATTTTATCGTAGTACATGAAGTTGGTATCCTTACGCTCAATAATGTTGATGACACCTGTATCTACGAATCCAACCAACTCATCGATCGAAGCCGAGAATGCACCATTTTCGCTCTTGTACGCCAATTGCGCTTCGCGAATGCTTTCCAACTGCTCAGTGACATCACACAAACGTGTGCGCTCAATGCGTTGAAATTTAATAGGTTGCATAATACTGTTGTAAATACGAACAGTTAAATAAGCTGAAAGTAGGATGAGAACTACTTTGATTCCGAGTTGTACCTTTGAATTCATGGACTAAATCAACGTTTATGGCCTCAAAACTACAATAATTTTTAATTGCTCGCACCCCAATCTACATACTCTGACCTAAAAGGTTTCTTTCCTTTTGAACCGACACCGGATCAGGACCTTTTGCTGCGTAAACTCGCCGTGTATTTGAGTATCAAAAGAATCCTTCCAGAGGTCATGATCGTAAAGGGGTTTGCAGGAACCGGTAAGACGACGATTCTCCGTAGTGTGGTAGCCTTGCACCGTAAACACGGAAAGAAAATTGTCTTGATGGCACCTACCGGTCGTGCTGCCAAAGTGCTGAGCGGAGCAACCAAAAGGAGTGCCTACACTATCCATCGCTCGCTCTACAGACCCCGCGTCGGATCTGGGGGTACAGCAAGTTTTGTGCTGGCAAACAATCCACACAAGAACACCACTTTTGTCATCGACGAGGCAGGTTTGGTAGCCACTAGAAACGACAGCACCCTCGGCGGAAATTCATTGCTGGACGATCTGCTAGAATTTGTATTTACGGACCCCTCAAACAACCTTATCCTCGTGGGGGATCCAGCTCAGCTGCCCCCGGTAGGTCAACCGCAAAGCCCTGCATTATCTGCAGACTACTTTCTAGGCTCGGGAATCAATGCGACGGAGCAGACCTTGAGAAATGTGACCCGTCAAGCGCTCGATAGTCATATCTTAAAAAATGCCACTTTGCTGCGCACACTGATCGAAGAAGACAGCAGCGAACTGCCGTTGTTAGAGGCTGGCCCTGACCTGATCCGGGTAGAAGACGGTTACCAATTGCAAGATATTTTCGAGGAACTCTACAGCGGCAGTAGCGAGGGCAGCACCATGGTCGTTCGAAGTAATAAAAAGGCGAACAGTTACAACCAAGGCATTCGAGGGCGGATTAAATTTCAGGAGGATCAGATTTCCGCCGGTGACCAATTCATGGTCGTAAAAAACAACTACTTCTGGCTCCCTGAAAAAAGCAAAATGGGCTTCATTGCAAATGGCGAGATCGGCGAGGTCAAGTCGATCCGAAACATTCACGAGCGCTACGGCCTCACCTACTGCGAAGCGACCGTTTGGTTTGTCGACTACCCGGAAGAAGCTGCGATAGACGTCCTGCTCAACCTCACTACACTCACCACCGAAGGACCTGCACTGAGTGCTGCACAGAACAATAGTTTGTACGAGCAGATGATGGCGAAATACAGTTACCTCAGCAGCAAAAGCAAAAAGTACGAAGCTGTTAAGAATGACCCGTACTTCAATGCGTTGCAGGTGAAGTTTAGTTATGTCATCACCTGTCACAAAAGCCAAGGTGGACAGTGGGAACAGGTAGTGATCGAACACCCCTATTTACCAGACGGCCCCTCTCCCATCTACTACAAATGGCTGTACACGGCCTTAACGCGTGCGAGCAAAAAAGCATTTCTAGTGGGGTTCCCACCGAATTGGTTTGAAGAAGTATCTTAGCACATTCTTAAAACAGAAGTAAAGAACCACATGAAATATACCATAGCAAAACTGGTGTTTTGGATCAGCGGATGGAAACTTGATGCGACTCCAGAACTCCAGAAAAGATCCTTTAATACTGTCACGATAGCCGCGCCGCATACGTCCAATTGGGACATCGTATATTCTTTGGGTGCCTTTTGGCTGATGCGCATGCCCGTAAAGTTTTTGATCAAGGACTTTTATATGAATTGGTACTTCTTTGGTTTTTTTAAATGGCTTGGCGGCATCGGTGTGAACCGCAAACAACGCTCCAACCTCGTGGAAACAAGTGCCCAAATTTTGCGCGAGACGGACTTTAACCTGATGATCTCACCAGAAGGGACTCGCAAACGAGTAGATCAGTGGCGCATGGGCTTTTACCACATCGCTAAACAAGCAAACGTTGGCATTTCCCTGGGGTATTTGGATTATGCCAAAAAATCGGCGGGACTCTTAGATGTGGTAACCGTCGGTGAACTAGAGGATACTTTAAATCAAATTCAGGCCATATATAAAGAAGTACAGGGCAAGCAACCGGGGCTCTACAACCCTAACATCTACTAAGCCGTCGTGGATTTCCCTGATCTTAATTTCCCCGAAGCCATTTCCGAGCACATCCAAACGCGCGTACAAGAAGAACACCGTCAAATTTGGGACTTCGTTCGCAAAAAATGGCTCGTAGCAACGCCTGAAGAATGGGTGCGTCAGCATACCCTTGCCTACCTTCAGCTTTTAGGGTATCCGGCTTCTTTAATGGCCATCGAAAGTGGGCTCATCACAGGACATAAACTTAAACGCAGCGATGCGCTCATCTATAAAGGGGGCAAGCCTTATATTTTAGTCGAATGCAAGGCGCCGCACGTAAAACTGAGTCAAGCGACCTTTAATCAGGCGTTCAACTACAACACTACACTTCGAGCGCCATTTATCTATCTGACCAATGGCCTCCAGCATCTATTTTGGGACTGCTCTTCGAACGCACAAATGGCTGCGTTGCCGAACTATCAAGGGTAAACCGTTACCTCTAGCGCAAACGGTCTAGTGAACGGATTTTTTTCTCATCGTTCTGGATTCCCTTCGAGGCCATAAAGGCAAGTACTACAAGGATAAATGGCATGATGGCTCCCCAACTTGCAGAAGCTGCAGTAGAATTGATCAAATAAATCAAATACCCGAGAACGATCAAACTGACCAGCATACCGAGGCGCACGACGAGCAGTTGCAGGTTGCGGTTCTTAAACAACAAAATGGCTCCACTAAAAAGTGCCATGCATGTTCCAAAACCGCCAAAAGAACCCGGATGCGCGGTAGCAGCAAAGAAAGTACCGTCCAACTGGTACAACGGTAGAAAGAAAGCAGATACAGCGCTAATGATCGCTGCTGCAAATAGATATAACGTCTGAATGCGTTGAATCATCCTTTGAAGTATTTAATAAAGTTCTAAAAAAACAGTACTGCAAGGTAGTTAGTAGCGCGGAAACTCTTTATTATTGTAGTCAGAAAGACCGGACGACACCATTCGTGTGAACGTCATTTGAATATCTATTTCCACAGAACATGTTGAGTGAAAAGGATTTGCAGGCTCGCAAATTGCCTGAATTAAAAGAATTGGGCACCTCATTATCTATTCCTAAAGCCAAATACCTCAAAAAAGGAGAGCTCGTCGAAGCTATTCTGCAGGTTACCGGTCAGAAAGATACCGCTAGCGCAGAAGCTTCTTCCGCGCCCGCTAAGCCGCAACAACAAGAGCAATCTGCTCCAAAACCGCAGCAGAACCGCAATGAAACGGGTACTGCTCCTGGTGAAAAACCACAACGCGGACCGCGCAAACCCAACGAACGTAACGATCGTGGAGAACGCAAGGAAAGACCGCAACAGCACCGAGGCGAAGGTGGTAAAGAGAAGACTCCGAACCCGCAAGGCAACGAGCGCAACGACCGCAATAAAAATCGCAACGAGCGCAATGATCGTAATGCGAAAAACAATGATAACCGTAACGAGAATCGTAGAAAACGTCCAAAGGAATTCCATTTCGAAGGCATCATCGCTAATGAAGGTGTTTTGGAAATCATGCCTGACGGCTACGGATTCCTCAGAAGTTCAGATTACAATTATTTGAACTCACCGGATGACATTTACGTAAGTCAAAACCAGATTCGCAGCATCGGTTTGAAAACTGGTGATACCGTAAGTGGTGAAGTACGCCCTCCTCGTGAAGGTGAAAAATACTTCCCGCTCGTTAAGGTAAACAGTATCAACGGGCGTACACCGGAGTATGTTAGAGACCGTGTTTCTTTTGAACACCTTACCCCCTTGTTCCCGGACGAGAAGTTTGACATCACCACGCGCCAGTCTTCAGTATCTACCCGCATCATCGATCTGTTCTCTCCCATCGGTAAAGGACAGCGCGGTTTGCTCGTCGCACAACCGAAAACCGGTAAAACCACTTTGATGAAAGAGGTGGCAAATGCTATAGCCGCAAATCATCCGGAAGCTTACATGATTGTACTTCTGATCGATGAACGTCCAGAGGAAGTGACCGACATGAGCCGCAGCGTAAATGCTGAGGTAGTAGCTTCTACCTTCGACGAGCCGGCAGATCGCCACGTGAAGGTTGCGAACATCGTTTTAGAGAAAGCAAAGCGCATGACCGAATGTGGTCACGATGTGATTATCATGCTTGACTCCATCACGCGTCTAGCACGTGCCTACAATACCGTAAGCCCTGCATCAGGTAAGATTCTTTCAGGAGGTGTGGATGCAAATGCACTGCAAAAGCCGAAACGCTTCTTTGGAGCAGCTCGTAATATCGAAGGCGGTGGTTCTTTGACCATCCTAGCAACTGCACTGATCGATACGGGTTCTAAAATGGACGAGGTCATCTTTGAGGAATTCAAGGGTACCGGTAACATGGAAATGCAACTCGACCGTAGAATCGCCAACCGTAGAATCTGGCCTGCAATCAATCTTATTGAAAGTGGTACTCGTAAAGAAGATCTACTCCTCGCACCAGATGTACTTCAAAGAATGTGGATCATGCGCAAATATCTTGCGGACATGACTCCTATCGAAGCCATGGAATTCTTGAAGGAACGCATGCGTCAGACTAAGGACAATGCGGAATTCTTGATTTCAATGAACGGATAATTCGCCGTTCAACATTCAGCGAACATAACAAGGCAGCTTCTCTTTTTGGGAAGCTGCTTTTTTTTTGCGGTGAAAAGGGGCTTATTGTGCTAGACTTCGCTAGCGAACTGCTTTTCGTAAAGGTTGTGGTAGGCGCCTTTCGCTTCTAGAAGAGCCGCGTGACTGCCCACTTCGACTACCTGTCCTTTGTCCAAAACGATGATGCGATCGGCATGCTGAATGGTAGAAAGGCGGTGAGCAATGATGACCGAAGTGCGGTCTTGGGTAAGCGCGATCAAGGCGCGTTGGATGAGTTCCTCGGTGTGTGAATCTATGCTCGAGGTTGCTTCATCCAGGATCAACACACTAGGGTTGGTGATGTAGGCTCGAAGAAAAGCCAAAAGTTGGCGCTGACCAGCACTGAGTACCCCGCCCCGTTCTTGGACGTTATAATCCAGTCCCTGCGGCAATCCTTCGATAAATTCTTCAATACCAATCTCTCGGGCAGCCTGCATGATTTGCGCATCTGTGATGTCCCCTTCTCCTAAAACGATGTTTGAACGCACCGTATCGGAAAACAGGAAAACGTCTTGAAGTACTAAGGCAAGCTGGGTTCGTAGCGCATGTAAATCTAAGGTGGTCAATTCATGCCCGTCGATGGTCACCGAACCGCTCTGGTACGGATAAAAGCCCATGAGTACGGAAATGATGGTACTCTTTCCTGCTCCGGTTGCTCCGACAATGGCCACCGTTTCACCAGGTGCAACGGCAAAAGACACATTGCGCAAAATTGGCTCATCGGCTTGGTAGTGAAAATGTACATTTTTAAAGTCAATAGCGCCTTGAAGTTCGGACAACTGGACCGCACCGTTTGGTTCAATATCCGAAGTGTTATCTAGCAAATTCAAGACACGTTCCGAGGCAACCATCCCCATCTGTAGCGTGTTAAAGCGGTCGGCAAGCTGGCGCAGTGGACGAAAGAGCATGCCCACGAAAATGATCATCGCGGTAAGCTCTCCTACTGTGACAGAACCTCCCGTAGCGGCATTCATCCCGCCGTACCAAACGGCAAGACCGATGGAGATAGCGCTGAGTACTTCGATGATTGGGAAAAATAAAGCGTAATAGAAGATGCTGCGAACGTTCGCCTTGCGGTGACGGTCGTTGATCGCTTCAAATTTATCATACTCCTGTGCCTCACGACCGAAGGCTTGTACTACGGCCATACCACCGAGGTGCTCTTGCACAAAGGTGTTGAGGTTGGAAATTTCCGTACGCACCTGCTGAAAGGACTCCTTGATTCCTCGCTGGAACCAACGCGTTGCGATGAACAGCACAGGAATGATAGAGAGGGAAACTAGGACAAGAATTGGGTTGAAAAAGAAGAACATGGCGCCCAGCATGACCAAGATGCGGAACAGGTCCCCAAAAATGACCAAAATACCTTGAGAGAAAATCTGTGAAATGGTTTCGATATCCGACACCACACGCGTCACTAGCTGCCCGATCGGCGTTTTATCGTAGAAACTGTGCGTGAACGTTTGCAGTTTATCGTACAGCTCGATGCGGATGTCCTTGATAATACTTTGTCCTAACCAATTTGCAGCATACATAAAAGCGAACTGCCCTAAACTCTCCACGACCAACAGCCCCACTAAAATAAGGGTCAGATTCAGAAGCATCGGAGCATCGCTGCCCAAAATGGCATCATCGATCACCTGTCGAATAAGGATAGGACGTGCAGTCCCCATGGCGCCTAAGACCACCGTGAGCACCACTGAGAAAATAAAGAGCATGCGGTACGGTTTGGCATAGGCCAAAACCCTCACAAATAATTTGAAATCAAAGGCTTTTCCACCGACTTTAGACATGCTACAAGTTGTTGTACGTTACTTCCGATAAATATAAGCCCTGAGCGGGGGCGCTTGTTCCCATAGCTCCTCTATTTTTTTCTGCCAAACGCTCGGCAAACTCTTCCACGCTCCACTTGCCTCGGCCCACCTCGTACAATGAACCGACGATAGCGCGCACCATGTTTCTAAGAAAGCGATCTGCTGTGATGTGAAACACCCAAAGCTCACCCTGCTGCACCCACTCTGCGCGTCGAACATCGCAAAGTGTGGTTTTATTATCTGATCCACTTTTACAGAATGAGGCAAAATCTGTCGCGGACAACAAGAGCTGAGCCGCGGCATTCATATGCTGAATGTTCGGCAACTCCTCTACCATCCATGCCGTATTGCGGTAAAATGGCGAACCCGTATCGCAGAGGTAATACTCATAACTTCGAGAAACGGCGTCAAATCTCGCATGCCAATCCGCGGGAACTTCGCGAATGTCATAGATGCGAATCGCAGGATGGATGAATCGGTTTAATCGGTATTTCAAATGCTCGAGATCTCGTATACCCGTGGCCAATTCTGGCTTCCAATCAAAATGAACGTACATTTCCTTCGCATGTACCCCGGTATCTGTACGTCCGGCTCCCATCGAAGAAATTTCCTGCCGTAACAGCTGCCTTAATGCTGCATCGAGCGCTCCTTGAACGGTCGTGTCCGAAGGTTGTATCTGCCATCCGCAAAACGGAGCACCGTCATAGGCCAATCTCAAGAGTGTACGCATTATTTTTGGAGCTAATTCTAATTCAAAGGTACGCCTGTGGCTACAAAAAGGACAAAAATCCTCCTACTCTCTGACAACCACTCCCACATGGACGATCGGATACTCGAGTTTGCCCAGGGCGTAGACATGATCTGGCATGCGGGTGACATCGGTTCGCACGAGAGCATGGATGCCCTTGAAGCCACTGGAAAACCGGTGGTAGCGGTCTACGGCAACATCGACGACCACACCATGCGCGGACGCTATCCGCTCCATCAAAAGTTCGTACTGAATGGGGTAAAGGTCTGGATGACACACATCGGAGGCTACCCCCCGAAATACAACAACCGCACAAGAGATGCCATCAGCCGTGAGCAGCCAGATCTGTTCATTTGCGGCCACAGTCACATCTTAAAGGTGATGAATGACAAAAAAATAAACTGTCTCCATATGAATCCTGGAGCCATAGGGCACCACGGTTTCCACAAGATGCGCACCATGCTTCGGTTTGACCTGGTTCAACCGACCGAAGGAATGAAGGGAAAAGTCGACAACCTAGAGGTCATAGAATTAGGAAAACGAGGTCAACTCGTTTAATTTTGCGCTTTAACGGTTTTACACATGTCAACTGCACTTCATGCCATCACTCCAGTGGATGGTCGCTATGCTTCAAAAACAGAAGCACTTTCTCAATATTTTTCAGAGTTCGCGCTCATCAAATACCGCGTACGCGTTGAAATAGAATACTTTATCGCCCTGTGCGAGAGCGAGCTTCCACAACTTGCGGGAGTAGACGCATCGAACTTTGAACCCCTCCGCGATTTGTACCGCAACTTCTCCACAGAAGACGCGCAAAAAATTAAGGACATCGAAAAGGTGACCAACCACGATGTAAAAGCAGTGGAGTACTTTATCAAAGAGGCTTTCGAACGCATGAATCTGACCCAGTTTTCAGAGTTCATTCACTTCGGCTTGACCTCTCAGGACATCAACAATACCTCTATCCCTCTTTCTATCAAAGATGCGTTAGAGCAGCAAATCTACCCTGCACTAGAAGGTCTGATCGAAGCGATCGACGCATCTGCTAAGGCGTGGTCACACATTCCTCTTTTAGCGCGTACGCACGGTCAACCGGCATCGCCTACGACCTTGGGTAAAGAGTTTGAAGTATTCACAGCGCGCTTGAAAGGACAGCTTACGCAACTCAAAGCTATCCCGCACAGTGCCAAGTTTGGCGGTGCAACGGGGAACTTTAATGCCCACGCAGTAGCATTCCCGGACCGCGAGTGGCACCAGTGGGGGGATAATTTTGTGGCCAACTACCTCGGCCTATCGAGAAGTTACCCGACCACTCAGATCGAGCACTACGATAATATGGCCGCGCAGTTCGACGCACTCAAACGTATTGACACCATTTTCATCGATTTCTGCCGCGACGTATGGACGTATGTGAGCATGGATTACTTCAAGCAAAAAATCAAGGCCGGAGAAGTAGGTTCTTCAGCAATGCCGCATAAAGTCAACCCGATCGACTTTGAGAACGCGGAAGGCAACTTGGGCCTTGCAAATGCACTCTTCGAGCATCTTTCTTCGAAGCTCCCTATCTCCCGTTTGCAGCGTGATTTGACCGATTCTACGGTATTGCGCAACGTGGGCGTGCCTTATGGACACTTGCTCATCGCCATCGCGAGCATGAACAAAGGTCTTGGTAAACTTTTGGTGAATGAAGCAAAGATTGCTAGTGACCTCGAGGCCAATTGGGCCGTGGTCGCTGAAGCCATCCAAAACATCCTCCGTCGCGAAGGATACCCAAAACCGTATGAAGCATTGAAAGCGCTTACACGAACGAACAGCGCCATCACAGCAGAAAGCATCTCCGAATTTATAACTACCTTAGAAGTAAACGACAGCATCAAAGCCGAGCTCCGCAACATTTCGCCGAGCAACTATATCGGACAGATGAGACACTCCTAACTTCTCAGACTATGAAAAAGATCTTAAGTATCGGAGCGGCTGTCCTTGGGGCAGCCGCTTTTTTTGGCTTCTACCAGTACTTCCGCACCCCGGAATCTGCACTAGAAGCAACACCCGAGGTCATTGTAACCTCCGCTGAATTTGCTCAGGCGCTGCGCGCTGGAACCATAAAGACAGGCGACTTTGTCCAGCTTTCCGGTGAGGTTGTCGCCGCGGAATCCAGCAGTTTAGAGCTTCGTGGCGGTGTGCTCATCACACGTGCACAGGCGCAACAAAACACACCTTGGCCTGAAAGCGGAATGCACAGTTTCAAGTGCAAGTTTAATGGTGTGGAGGTCGATGAGTTCTTTGGCGATACCTTATACCGACTTAACGACGGTTTTCTTCTCGACGCGGCGAACTCTGAAGATTTGGACTAAGCCGATCGCAAAGAATACGGTCAGCGCTAGAGCTGAATTTCTTAAATCGCCCGTGATTGCTTCGAGTAAACCGATGCTGAACATGCCCAAAGTGGTTGCCAATTTTTCCATGACGTCGTAAAAACTAAAATACGTCGTTGGGTCGTCGGTGTCCGGTAACATCTTGCTGTAGGTAGATCTCGAAAGGCTCTGTACGGCTCCCATCACAAATCCGAGGACGCCACCTACGATGTAAAATTGGCCAGGAGTCTGAACGAAATAGGCGCAAAAACACAGCACCATCCAAATCACGACCCCTATTTTGATGGCGTACAGGTTGGTGGTGCGTTCGCTCAAGCGGGCAAATACGACCGAGCCGAGAATTGCTACGAATTGGATGATGAGAATGGTCATGATCAGTTGTGAAGATTCCAGGCCGAGCACTTTCGAGCCGAAAACTGCAGCGAGTAATATGATCGTCTGCATGCCCACGCTGTACCAGAAAAATCCACCCAAGAAAATCCGAAGCATTTTATCCTTGCTAAACTCCTTCACCACTAAAATCAATTCCTCCCAGCTCTTCCAGAACAATTTTCCTTCGAAGTAATCCTTCACCTCGTCTTTCGGCAGTTTACGAATCGCCGGCAATCCGAAGCCTAGCCACCATACCCCCGTGATCAAAAACGAAGCACGAGAGGCAACTCCAGCATCTGCAAATCCAAAAGTCGTCGGCATCTGCACCAGAACAAGGCACAAGATGAGCAATAATGCACTGCCGAAATAGCCTAACGAAAACCCACGTGCCGAGAGTCGATCCTGCTCCCGCTCACTGGCAATCACAGGAAGATAACTGTTGTAAAACACGATAGATCCGGTAAACCCAACACTCGCAAAATAGGCGAGGTACAGCCCGAGGTAAGGATTCTCTGCAGTCATGAGTCCCATCAAGGACGTACTGACGGCTCCCAGGATCATGAAAACCTGCATGAATATTTTTCTTCGTCCCGTGCGATCAGCCATAGCGGCGAGGTAAGGACTTAGAATACTAATGGTTAAAAACGACGCCGCAACGACATAAGAGTAGATGACCGTATTTTGCCACGTAGCTCCCAAAAACTCCACGGTATTGCCGTTTGCTTTGGTCATTTCTTCATAATAAATCGGAAAAAGAACCGTGGAGATGACCAGAGAGTAGACCGAATTGGCCCAATCATACATGGCCCAACCTCGTTGTGTAGCGTTAAATTTCATGGGGTTAATTTACAATTTCTCCTCGGCATTATATTTGATATCTTGTGGTCATCTAACAATGAATCGACATGAAAAATTGGATCCTTTCTTTGGTGTTCTTAGGAACGATTATGGGTGTGCAAGCACAGGACATGATCATCTTCAAGGACAAGACTATTGAAGAAGTTAAAATCGTAGAGGTTACTCCGGACTACATCAAATACCGTGAGTTCGAAGCACCAGCCGATGCGGTTACTTTCAGCGTAGAGCGCGACTACATCAAAAAATTGGTGTTTGAAAGTGGTCGTGTGATGGACATGAGTACGGAAATGATCAACGATAAACGCGTCTACGCAGGACAAAGAGATCGCGCCATCAAACTAGATGTTGCCGGTGTCAGTGGAAACTACACGTTCATCACCTACGAGCAAGCGATCGATCCAGGTTCCTCTTGGGAAGCAGGTATCATCTTTATCGGAGCGGGTTTTGAGTCCAACATTTGGAGCGAAGAAAACGCGATGGGTGCGGGCATCAATATGGGCTACAAGTTCAAAAGAGCACCCAACTTTTACATGCAACGCATGCGCTACGGACATATTCTACGCGGCGCCTACATCAAGCCGAACATGTTTGTGAATATTTTCAACTACGACATGGTGGATTACGACCACCCACCAGATCCAGTAACCTTCACCTACCCTACTACACGTGAATTTGCCGTTGCAGGTTCCTTACAACTAGACTTTGGTAACCAGCTGGTATTCTCAGACAGATTCCTAGTAGATTATGCAGTAGGTATCGGGTACGGCTTCACAACAAAAGATACTTGGAACCTGACCAATTATGGATTCAACGGTGGTTTTAGTGGTGACTCAGGCCTACCTTATACGTATAACTTCACCCTACGTATTGGGTATTTGATGCCGAAGGACTAACGGTTATTGCGAAGCATTATCAACGTTGCTCATCACACCAAGCCCCTGCTTTCTTTTGGAAGTGGGGGCTTTTTTTATGGACCTCACTTCTACCACGCCTTTCCTAACCATAGGGACAAAAAAACCCGGTGCTTCGTTAGAAACACCGGGTCTATATTCAAGTTCTGCTAAACGCTCTGCTTATTGTGCATTTTGCGTTTTGATCAAATTCAAGGCAGAACCTGCTTTGAACCATTCGATCTGTTGAGCATTGTACGTGTGGTTTAAAAGAACTGAGTCTTTGCTGCCGTCAGCGTGTACAACTTCTAGCGTAAGCTGCTTTCCAGGAGCAAAATCTGCAAGATCTACAAAGTTGAACGTGTCGTCTACTTTGATCAAGTCGTAGTCCGCTTCGTTCGCGAAGGTTAGACCCAACATTCCTTGCTTTTTCAAGTTCGTCTCATGGATACGAGCGAATGACTTTACTATCACCGCACGAACACCCAAATGACGTGGCTCCATTGCGGCATGCTCACGTGAAGAACCTTCTCCGTAGTTGTGATCACCTACCACGACAGTAGGTACACCTGCTGCTTTGTAGGCACGTGCTACGTTTGGAACTTCGTCAACAGAACCGTCCAATTGGTTGGTTACTGCGTTCGTTTCCTCCGTGTAGGCATTGACCGCACCGATCAAACAGTTGTTCGAGATGTTATCCAAGTGACCGCGGTAACGCAACCATGGACCCGCCATAGAGATGTGATCTGTAGTACACTTGCCTAACGCTTTAATCAAAAGCTTTGCACCAGTGATATTCTGACCGTCCCATGGAGCAAATGGAGCAAGGAGCTGCAAGCGCTGAGAATCTTCAGCTACAACCACTTCTACGCCCGAGCCGTCTTCTGCCGGAGCTTGGTATCCATTGTCCTCCACTGCAAATCCTGCAGAAGGCAATTCATGTCCTGTCGGCTCTGCCAAGCGAACTGCTTCACCGTTTTCATTAACGAGCGTGTCGGTTACTGGATTGAAATCTAGTTTTCCTGAAATCGCAATCGCCGCGACCATCTCTGGAGAGGTTACAAAGGCGTGTGTATTCGGGTTACCGTCAGCACGCTTCGCAAAGTTTCTATTGAATGAGTGAACGATCGAGTTTTTCTCTTGCTTTTCAGCACCTTCACGCGCCCACTGACCGATACATGGTCCACAAGCATTCGTAAAGATTCGAGTTCCGTCCAGCTTGTTGAAGGTATCCATCAAACCGTCACGTTCTGCTGTAAAGCGAACTTGCTCAGATCCTGGGTTGATCCCCAAGATGGCTTTTGGCTTGATGCCCTTGTCTACGGCGTCCGCAACGATAGAGGCAGCACGTGTCAAATCCTCGTACGAAGAGTTAGTACAAGAACCGATCAACGCCCATTCGATATCTGTCGGCCAGTTGTTCGCTGCCGCTTTTTCCTTCATTTCTGCTACCGGCGTAGCTAAATCCGGAGTAAACGGTCCATTCAAGTGCGGAGTCAATTCATCTAGATTGATCTCAATAACTTGGTCAAAGTACTGTTCTGGGTTCGCATATACCTCAGCGTCACCAGTCAAGTGTTCCGCTACTTTATCCGCAGCATCTACTACATCCTGACGGCCTGTAGCCGCAAGGTAACGACGCATACTGTCATCGTAACCGAAGGTTGAAGTCGTTGCACCGATCTCCGCACCCATGTTACAGATGGTACCTTTACCAGTGGCACTCATACTCTCAGCACCTTCGCCGAAGTATTCTACAATAGCACCTGTTCCTCCCTTTACGGTAAGGATGCCAGCCACTTTCAAAATCACATCTTTTGGAGCCGTCCAACCGTTTAAGCGGCCGGTAAGCTTCACGCCGATGAGTTTTGGGAATTTCAACTCCCAAGGCATTCCTGCCATCACGTCTACAGCATCTGCACCACCGACACCGATAGCAACCATACCGAGACCACCTGCATTCACGGTGTGGCTATCCGTACCGATCATCATACCTCCTGGGAAGGCATAGTTTTCGAGGACTACCTGGTGGATGATACCTGCTCCTGGCTTCCAGAAACCGATACCGTATTTATTACAAACTGAAGACAAGAAGTTAAATACTTCGTTGTTCTTATTGATTCCTTCTTGGAGGTCTTTATCTGCACCGATACGTGCTTGGATCAGGTGATCAGCGTGTGCTGTTGAAGGCACTGCTACTTTATCCTTACCAGCTTGCATGAACTGCAACAATGCCATCTGTGCGGTAGCATCTTGCATCGCAACGCGATCAGGTGCAAAGTCTACATAGCTTGCGCCGCGCTCGTGCGCTTGTGTTGCACCGCCTTCCCAAAGGTGGGCGTAAAGAATCTTTTCTGCTAGGGTGAGTGGCTTACCCACGGCAGCGCGTGCTGCTGCAATGCGCTCTGGGTAACGCTCATACACCTTGCGGATCATGTCAATATCAAACGTCATAAATTGATGGTTTTATGCTATTAAGCGCCACGAATTTAATCAATTTATACCCTTCGTCCCAAGTGATTTTAGCTAAGATGCAATAGACCACACTGATGCTTGAAGGAAAATGAAATTTAACCCTCAGCAGCTGCGATAATCCTAAAAATCAATGAATAAAAACGAGAATTACTGAATCCAGACTTTCACATTATGGTACCAGCGATCTCCATCTAAGCGGATAACATACATACCTGTCGCCCAGCTTGATGTGCCAAAGGCATGTGTTTTTGAGGCATCCTCACTCGCAAGCTGCTTCCCTGCGGCATCGTATACTGAAACACCGACAGGAGCTCCCGTAGTGATAGCAAGACGACCACCTTCCTGACGCACGTCGAGGTCCGAAAGTACAGTTTCCATAACGTCGAGAAGCTCGAAGGCTGTCGTATGTGCGCTGTCTTTTACTGGATTAAAGCTCCAGTCCTTTATGGTAACGCTCTTCGCACTATCTGCTACATCCAAACGCACCCAACCATAGCAAGCAGAGTCATTTTTAACAATACGCAAGCCTAGGTAACCGTCCGTCAAAGGACCCGCCCAGTTTGAGTTTGGATAAGCGACACCGTCTACACGAAACGCCATGTACCCGACATCTGTCGTAGAACTGATGCCTGTGAACGCTGCATTCTCATCGATGGTCGTACCCGGAACTACGCGTTCGACATACGCAAAGCCGTTCAGACCTTCTCCCATCGCTAGGTTTCCTTCTAAACTATCACCCGGCAAGAGCATTATAGAGGTCGTATTACCTAGCTGTCCACCGTCTAGCACGTGCTCGATAGTAAAATCAACAATCGTATCACCGTCCAGATCCAATTCAAAAATACCGTCCACAATGGTCGTATCCTCAATGTCGGTGTATTGGTATTGTGCCTGTGCTGCAGTGCTGCCCAAAAGTGCGGCGGCTGCAGTCATGTACTGCTTAACGCGTTGTGATTGTGTTGTACTCATGGGGCAAATATAACTTTAAAAGCGTCGCAGTTCGGGTTCGACTACTGCTTTAACACTAGAAATATCGACAGGTAATGCTGTAAATTGTGAAAGCTGCCTAAGCGCTTCAGTTAATCGCTCGTGCATAGTTCCCGAAGTTGCTGCTGCAATCAAATCATCAAAATACAGATCAATCAATACCGCATGTGCATCCATCTGAAGGAATGTGCTTGTACGTTTGTGCTCCTCCTCCCAGTCGCTCAACTCATTCCATCCTAAAGGTGCATTCTCGCTTCCTTTAAGGTGGCGCTGACTTTGCAGCACTGCTGGCATCGGTCTATTCATGCGGACAACTACCTTCCTGCCTGTAGGCCAAGGCGCACGAACCAGAAGTGGCTCCACAATCTTTACTGCTTTTCCACGCTGATTTTCCAGCCATGTACGGTCAAAATCCCATTGCTTGATCTTCTCGTGCTCGAAATAGCCGCGCGCATTAAACGTATCCTTCGTCCTGACTCCGTCGGTTACCGGAACGATCCCCACGGACTCAAGCAAACGCATCGCAAGGGAGGTTCCACTTCTTGGTGGACCTGTTACGACATACAAAGGACGGCTATCAGAATGCGGTAACATTCGCTGCTGTACCTGTTGCGCCGTTCGGGCTTCTTCGTTCATGCCCAGCTGCTTGAAAGCCACTACTAAAGCGCCATGCACCCAAGGTTGGTGGTAGACCACTGCCGTACTTTCGAGAGCTGTATGCAATACTCCCTCCCAATCTTCGCGCGCCACAGCAAGTCGAATACGTAGGTTGAGGAGATCGATACGACCTTCCGAATCCTTGGACAAGAGCCGCTCCAACGAATCATACTCTTTGGCTTTAACCATGAGTTTTCCCCACAGCACACGCTCTTCTGCCGTAGCGCTGTCAAAAACATGTTCAGGAATTCGAAGTTCACCTCCTTCATGCACCTGCACCAATTCCCTATAGTACCGCCACAGCAAACCTTCCGTTGGCTGCCCCAAGTCTTCCAGCAATACTGCCAATGCCTGCATTTGTCCACTTTCGGCCAGTAAACTCGCGGCGAGCTGCTGGTAGCGCAGTGGAGCATCGGGCTGAAGATCGAACTCTCGCAACACCTGCCAAGCGAGCTCCGGACGACCCTCTGCACGCAAGCTTCGTGCGAGGTAGTAGCGATTCTCCAAAAGCCTGCCCTCTTGCGGGTTCACGTGCTCCGGTTCCAAGTACCCCAGATCGATCAACGTTTGCAACAACGGCCCCTCGGGCTGAAGTGGTGCTTCAGTGCTTTGGATCCTTGGAATCATCTCCACGGGCTGCAGAACTGGATCAGGCAGCAGTGCGGATGGGACGGTGCCTTGCATACTAACCGGCGCTGAAATTTTGTGGATGTTCAAAAGAATAGGTGCGATGTCCAAAAGGTTCAGTCCACTGATGGGCGTCGAGGTGTTCAGTTCAGGTCCACGAGCAATGAACACGCCAAAATGTCGGTGTTCCAGGGCAGGTGCCCCAGCGTGCTTCGGAAGCGCAAGAGGTCTTTGGTGGCCGCTTTTGAATCCGTGGTCGGAAAGGAGGAGCACATGAGACTCGTCCGTGGTATAGCTCAAGAGGGCGCCCAGGCAGAGGTCGTGAAGACGGTAGGCAGCCTCGATGATGAATTGGTATTTTGTGAAAGAAGCGTCATCGATACCGTCCAATTTTGGCGGCGCATACTTCATGCCCAAATGCTTGAAATGGTCCAAAGCATCGAAATAGACGCTCGCGTGCCCGCCCGGTCCGTGCTCGAGCGCATAGGTAGCCATGGTCTGAACATTCAAGGCATGGGTGATGATCTTCAAAACGCTCCGCGCAACCGCGTCTTCACCGGTTATTTCTATTCCAGGAAAAAATGCAGCCACCGCAGCAGCAGGCAACTCTTTAGGAGACAGCATGAGTTGTTCTAGAATATGCGCATGACTGGATGGGTGAACGCCATCGTGCAACCAGCGGGCATCTTCACTCGCTGCGAGGTTGGAGATCCGTAGAGCGCCCAAACGACTCGCCGTAGCGGGGTGTGAGGGCCACCAAGCAACTGTGGTCGCTGGAATACCGCTGGCTTCTAAATAGTCCCAAACCGTTGGAACCTGAATACTGCTTCCTCGTACGGCCCGGATAGCACCCTCATGTATCTCGGTAAAGCCATGAATGCCATGAGCAGAGGGCCAGGACGACGTAGCGATGGAGGTCCAAAGCATGGGACTGATCGGCGGATCGAGGGTGGCGAGGTTGGCACGAGCTGCGCCGTTCATCAGTGCGGTAGTTGCCGGCATGGCGCCGCGCTCGAGTAAAGGCAACATGACCTCCCAGTCGGCTGCATCCCATCCCACGAGCAACGAGGAATATTTGGGCGTTTGTCCGGGAGGTGGCGTGAGAGTGATGCGCTTGAATTGGGCTACATTTCTATAACCACCTGATAAAAAGCCCAGGGTATGTTGCGGATCTACTGCCATGCTGTAAAAGTAATTGCTAAATTTGGGTTTGTACCTAAAAACCTCCTCATGAAACGACGTGCATTTATTGAATCCATGACTTTAGCTTGGACGGCGATCAAAGCCTCACCCTTGCGCACGACGTTAACCTCGCTCATCATCTCTTTCGGCATCATGGCATTGGTCGGTATCCTGAGTGCTACAGACGCCCTAAAGCAAAGCCTAGAAAGCAACTTCACCTCATTAGGAGCGAACACACTGACCATTCGAAATAATGGTGGAGGCTTCTTTGTAAACAACGCCGAATACCGCAGCAACCCGGAGATTAGTTACCGCGAAGGAGCTAGCTTTAAGGAACGCATGAAGGATTCTGAGGCAAAAACCTCACTGACTTACATCGCATCAGGTACCGCGAAAATCACCTACAAGGCAAAGTCAACGAATCCAAATACACTGATCACCGCAACGGACGAAAACTACATGTATACCGGCGGCTTTGATCTCGAAGAGGGCCGAAATTTTAATGCCGATGACGTCTACTCTGGAAGAAACTACACCATTTTAGGAAGTGAAACCAAAACCACCCTTTTTGGCGATGACAGTGCCGTGGGTAACACGATTCGTATACAAGGCAAACCTTATTTAGTCGTAGGGGTCTTAGCGGAAAAGGGAAATTCAGGAATGTTCTCCGGCGACCGTGGAGCTTGGGTCACCTTAAACTACGCCAGAGCCAATTTTTCCGGCGGCGTCCCGAACTACACCTTGAGTGTGAATGCGCCCAGTGCCGCTACTTTGGATGCCGTTCAAGACCAGTGTGTGTCATTGATGCGGAGCGTACGTAAACTCAAGCCGAAAGAGCGTGATAATTTTGCCATTACCCGGAGTGACAGTGTCGCTAAGAGCTTGATTGAAAACTTGAACATGGTGACCACCGGTGCTTTTATCATCGGTTCAATCACATTGCTAGGCGCGTCGATCGCCCTGATGAACATCATGCTCGTAAGTGTTACTGAACGCACCAGAGAGATCGGTACGCGCAAGGCGATCGGTGCAACCAAGCGAGCGATCAGCTCTCAGTTCTTGGGTGAAGCCGTTATGATCACGCAGCTCGGTGGATGGACCGGGATTGTATTTGGAATCATCATCGGAAATGTCGTCGCGAATCAGATCGGCGGGCATTTCTTCATTCCATGGCTCTGGATTACTGTCGCCTTCTTTATTTCCGTAGGTGTAGGTATTGTGGCCGGATGGTATCCAGCAAGCAAAGCAGCTCAACTCGACCCTGTGGAAGCCCTGCGTTACGAATAGCAAAGGGCCCGTTATTTACTGACTACTCTTTCTCTTCTGCCTCTGTTTTTACAACAGAGTCCTGGTTCGGATCTTCTCCAATTTTTTTAGAGGCTGCAATACCTAGTACCATACCTATGGGTAACCAAAGGCCAATGTTATCGGTTAGAGCCCCTATAACTACTCCGGCCATGAGACCTATAGCGATGTACGTGTTTTTATCTTTAATCAGTGTGCTTTTCATAGTGCAGTGCGGTCGTTGAACTGCAAAGGTACTGCAAAAAAAAGCCACCCTATTTCTAGGATGGCTTCTCTTAGCATTCGCTAAGTAAGATATTTCGTAAGTCTCTAAGACTATGCTTCTGCTACTACATCGAACTCAAAGCTTACAACCACTTCACGGTGCAAACGTACGTTCGCGCTGTAGTGACCTAAGGCCTTGATTGAACCACCCACGATTTGGATGAATTTCTTCTCGAGAGATACGCCAGCTTTCGAAAGTTCGTCCGCAATGTGCTGGTTCGTGATCGAACCGAACAGCTTGTTGCCTTGACCTGTCTTCGCAGTCATTTTCAACTCAACAGCTGCCAATTTCTCAGCAGTTGCTTTCGCGTCAGCGATTGCCTGAGCTTCCTTGTGTGCACGTTGACGCAAGTTTTCAGCCAATACTTTTTTAGCGCTTTCTGTAGCGAGTACACCGTACCCTTGTGGGATAAGGTAGTTACGTCCGTAACCGTCTTTTACAGTTACCACGTCATCGATGAAACCTAAGTTTTCAACGTCTTTTCTAAGAATGATTTCCATGGTACCGAATTATTTAAGGTTATCTGCTACGTAAGGCATCAACGCAATGTGGCGTGAACGCTTGATAGCTGTAGACAATTTTCTTTGGTATTTCAATGAAGTACCGGTCAAACGACGAGGTAAGATTTTACCTTGTGGGTTTACAAAGCGCAACAAGTAATCTGGATCCTTGTAGTCAATGTATTTAATTCCGGATTTCTTGAAACGACAGTATTTCTTCTGGTTGCCGCTTTCTACGTTGATGGGCTGTAAGTAACGTACATCGCCCTTTCCTCTAGTTGCCATATTCTGTCTGATTAAGCGTTCTTTTTAGCACGACGCTTCGCAGCGTATTCGATGCCGTATTTGTCCATTCTTACTGTCAAAAAGCGCATAATACGCTCATCACGCTTAAATTCTACTTCTAGTGGAGCGATTGCTTCACCAGGAGCTGTGAATTCTAGAAAGTGGTAAAACCCACTTTTCTTCTTTTGGATTGGGTAAGCCATCTTCTTGAGGCCCCAGTTTTCTTTGTTGATAATGCTCGCGCCTCTGTCTTTCAAGTAGGCAACGTACTTATCTACCGCTTCCTTTACCTGATCTTCAGATAAAACGGGATTCAAAATGAAAACGGTTTCGTACTGATTCATAATTATTTGAACTAAAATTAAGGGTGCAAATGTACAAGAGTTTTCTTAATTGACCAATTATTGTTAGCAACCTGTGTACAGCCTTTTTTCAACAGAAGGTCCAACGGGTCAAAAGCTCTCTTATATTTGTGGTTATGGAGCAATTCATCGTCTCAGCACGCAAATATAGACCACAAGCATTCGACGCCGTCGTAGGACAGTCGCATATTACGGATACCCTACTTAAAAGTGTAGACAACGACCATTTGGCGCAAGCCTTGTTGTTCTGTGGTCCGCGCGGTGTAGGTAAGACCACGTGTGCGCGTATTCTCGCCAAAGTAATCAATGCGGGTGCCGAGCTGAGTGAAGAGGAATTGGCGTTGAACATCTTTGAATTGGATGCCGCTTCTAACAACTCTGTAGATGACATCCGTCGCTTGATTGACCAAGTACGTTTTGCGCCGCAAACCGGGAAATTCAAGGTCTACATTATTGATGAGGTGCATATGCTCTCTCAGCAAGCCTTCAATGCGTTTCTGAAAACACTCGAGGAACCGCCAGCGCATGCCATCTTTATTTTGGCCACTACGGAGAAACATAAGATCATCCCAACCATACTGTCGCGTTGTCAGATTTTTGACTTCAAACGCATCACTGTAGACGATATCGCTCAACACTTGGGCTTTGTAGCTCAGCAAGAAGGAATCACCGCAGCACCTGAAGCGTTGCACATGATTGCAGAAAAAGCGGACGGTGCCTTGCGAGACGCATTGAGTTTGTTCGATCGTATGATCAGCTTCTCGGGGACCGACCTCACTTATGAACAAGTGGTAGAGGTACTCGACATTTTAGACTACAACTACTTTTTCAAGACCGTAGACCTTGCGATGGGAGTGAATTACCCAGACCTGTTGCTGCTCTACAACGAAGTCTTAGAAAAAGGATTCAGCGGCCACGAGTTTGTGGTGGGAATGGCCAAGCATTTTAGAGACCTGTTAGTAGCACGCGAGCCTAGAACGGTAGAACTGCTTGAAGTAGGCCCTGCCATCAAAGAACGCTACTTGCAACAAAGCGCTGCCACCTCTACCCGATTCCTACTGCATGGACTGAAGGTCTTTAATGAGCTCGATGGTCAATATAAAAGCTCGAGTCAACCGAGAATCTTAGTAGAATTGGGCTTATTGAAACTTGTGGAATTTATTTCACAAGAAAAAAAAAAGTCAACACCCAGCGTAGCGAATAGTCCCAAAGGGACAGATGCCTACCTGCCGGAACACCTGCCCAAACGTGGCGATGGCCAGGCAGTAGAGGCTCCAAACGCACCATCCTCACCAGCTCCTGCCCCAGCAACTCCGCCAGCAGCAGAGACGGGTACCGTGCAACCCGCACAAACACCGACTCCTGTAGAGACACCTGTTGCAACTAAAGTGGTGAGCGATCATGACCTTCCCACAGAACGTCCATTGCCCGACGCTCCGGCTGCACCTACCCCAGTAGATCCTGCCGGCGCCTTTGGAGCCCCAGAATCCGCGCCAGCTGCACCTGCTGCACCTGCTGTACCTGCCCCTACGCCTAGCCCAGCCCCAATACTGGCTAAGGAAGCGGAAGGCAATGCGGGTGGTAGACGCCGAAAAAGAGCAGGCTCGAGTGGATTGTCGCTTAAAGATGCGATGACCGAGATGGAAACTGCAAGTGCTGCACCCGTGGTCAATAGTGAGCAGGAAGAGGAGACTGAGGTGGTCAGTCAGGAAGGTCCGCAAAGTGTATTTACGGAGCATGAACTGAAAATGGCGATTGAGGTGTACGTGAAGCAGCGTCATGTCAAAACTGCTGTGCGCAGCATGCTGATGGCGCAAGTTCCGACGATCCTAGACAAAAACACCTTGGAGATTGAGCTGGACAACAATATTCAGCTCGGATTTTTCAAGGATGAGCAGAAGGAATTGGTGCCGTATCTAAGGGAAAAACTGAACAATTTTGCGCTTCGCTTCGAGATCAAAATGGTCGAAAGCAAGCAAGTCAAAAAGCTGTATTTGCCAGAGGAGAAGTTCCAGCATATGGTGGAAAAGAATCCAAGCTTGATGTACCTAAGACAGAAGTTAAACACTGATCTTGAGTAAGATGCGTAAGATTCTGCTGCTCTTTTTGGTGCTGAGTTCGCTGAGCTCTAAAGGCCAATTCAACTGGTGGAACACCACGCACAACTGGGACGGGGTAACGCCGTGGACCTCGTATCTGAACTTTGCGCATGCGTACTTGGGACCGAATGCCTTACCCATTCCTGTATTTGTCGATCAAGAGCGGAACTATTTTCGCACCAATACACAGCATAGCTTGAAAAGCGATGATGCATTTCATAATTGGCACAACGAATTGTATTGGAAACGTGGGAAGACTAGATTTCAGCTGATCCATCAAAGCGTCGAATATTTTCAAACCAGCACGGAGGTTCGCGATCTGCGAGCTTCGCGAGGTGAAAGCGGAAAGGGAGTACTTGCCGGGGACTTCATCATCAATGTCAGTACACAACTCTACCACAAAGAATTTTCGACTTACCACCTCACTGCCCATACAAAAACTGCAGCTGGCCCCTTGTTCGATGCAAGATTCACCGATGCACCAGCGTACGCGTATTTTCTCACCGGAATACATCGCCGCTATACCCATTTTGGTATACATCGCCAGGAGCATACGTTGCAGTGGGACGCCGGATTCCAAGTGTACCAAACCTTTTGGACCGACTATCCGCAAAACGACGGTTTTCTGGGGAATATAAAATGGACTACCCGCGATCGAAACATGGAATACAGCGCGGGGATACGCACCTTTACCGGGTATTTTTTAGACGGCGACTGGCCACGTATCATGGATGTACGCGTTGCACATGCCACCAACCAAGGAAAAATAGAGGCCTACCTTACTGCAGGTCTTCACGATTACCCCTTCCTATTCATGGGTGCTGGCTATACCCTATTTCTGAGCCCCTCCTCTTAAGTAAAGAGCGCTATACGCAGTCGAAGACCTAGTGGAATTCTTGCGGTGGTTGCGGCTTTTTGAAGTTCCGAACGCCAGTGATTCACGCTCGTCTGGTCTCCACGTTTTTTGTAGGTACGTATGGCCTCGTAGGCCTTGCGAACGCGGTAGAGTGCAGCGAGTGCATCGGTGATGTGGCCCTGTGCATGCGCTTTATCTACCGCTGCAAAGACTTTGTCGTAGTGGGCTTCGAGCTGCTGGGTCATGCCGTGATCTAAGCGGTACATCGTACCTATTTCTGGGATACGTTTGGGGAATATTTGCCGGTGAAACAGCCCTAAATAGGCGCCCACATCTTCTTGCAAGTTGCGATCCTCTTCCCAGCGGAAATCCAGAGAGGTGCGCATCACGACCGTGCTTGGAACGATGGGGTTGTAGGCGATGAAATCCTGTACCGTTCGTATTTCTGGACACGAACGTTTACGCAATCCTTGGTCGCTCCATTCATAGATCGGCGTGTACCACCATGAAGTTTGTGGGTGCTGCTTTACTGCTTTTTTCGCTGCTGCCAATTTCCCCGGAAGCCAAGCGTCGTCTGCATCTAAAAAGACCCAAGCGTCCCCTGCCGCAACTTCCATCGCCGCGTTACGAGCATTGCCCAAGCCGCTATTTTCTTGATGCAACAGCAATAGCGGCAATTCCTCATACGCCGAAGCAACTTCTAGGGTGTTGTCCTCGCTCCCGTCGTCGACAATGATCACTTCGTGCGGCGGGTAGGTTTGATCGAGCACACTTTGCAGTGCATCACCGATCGTGGCAGCGGCATTGTAAGCCGGTATGATCACGGAAAATCGCATAGCTAGTGGGCGAAGAAGGTTTTCGGGAAAAGACGAACGGCAATTTTTTTAACAGGTGCCTTTACCCCGAGTTTAATGAAAAATTGGCCAGTGAGCTTGATGGTAATGTTCTTGAGCAGATAGACCAAAAGTCCTTTGCGGTACGGGCGAAATGTGCGGTACAGACGGCGGTTGTTGCGCATGACCTCAGCGGTGCGGTCCATGTGATAGACGTTTGCGGCCCACCACATGGCGACTTGGCCACGGGCGCGGTTTAAGGTGTCTGTGGGGACCCAGCCGGCGGTTTGGAACCCGTCGTACATCTTGAGGATCTCGTCAAATGCGGTGTAAGAGGCGGCGGCGCGTTTACGCTGCGTGCGCTGGTGCAACCTGAATTTATTGCGCGGACGGGCGTGAAAAATGAAATCGCCGTGTTGCAAGAGGTTGGCGTAGAAATACCAATCGCCGTTGAGCTTCCATGTAGTTTGTGGCGCTCCGGTGGCATCGAAAGCGGACTTTCGAAACAGGACCCCACTGGCATTGGGTATGGTGTTGGAATAGACCATGGTAGTGGCTACTTCGGTCGGACCGTGACCGGTGAAGTCTTGTTTCCAGCGGGAATGATCGCCGAAAATGAAACCATAATCGTCGAGGAAATCGCGAAGGAATTGGCCGTTTTCGTCGACCAAGTGAGAATGACTGTAGGTAAGTACGGCGTTGTCGTTGCTTTCTAGGGCGTCGACATGTACGGCAAGCATGTCCAGGTCACAGAAATCGTCGCTCTCGGCGATCCAAAGATATTTGCCTTTTGCCCATGCGGCTCCCTTGGCCCATTGTGAGAAGGGACTGCCGGAATTGGTCTGGTTAAACCGTACAGAAACCCGATCGTCCTTTTCTGCCCAACGCTTCAAAACCTCGCGGCTGTCGTCTGGGGAGCAATCGTCCATGAGCAGGACTTCGATCGATCGATAACTCTGATTCAAGACGCTCGAGATGCGCTCATCCAGATACGGCTCGTGGTTATAGTTCGGCACCAAAACACTGACTAATGGGCCTGTAGTAGGCAGCTGTTGTCCCTCAGGCTCAACCATCTCTTGCTGTGAAGGGGCAGACTTTCGAGTGAACCCTTCCATAACGCCGGGACGCACTTTACATAAACTGTAGAGCGAAAACCAAGCCCGGCGCTGCACATTTACATCAGCGCTGGTCAGCTCCTCATAACGCACACTGCGGTGTTCGACGCCACTTTCACGTATGGCCAAAGCTGCAGCTTCATTATAAGTACGTACTAAACGTAGTGCAGAAGCCGCGTCCAAATGACTCGAAGCTTCGTCTTCCTTGTTTTGTCGGCGCAAAAGACTCGCCACCACATCGTCTTCGTCCCTCAAGATCCAGATCACCTTCGCCTTTGGGAATTTCTTCAACCACCAAGAAAGCGTAAGGCACATGCGCGGATCTTTCAATCCCCATGGACCACTCCAGCGGCGTGCTAACGAGAGCGTTCGACCACTGGCACTTTTCAGATGCGTCGCATACAATTGTGTTGGGGTCAATTCCGTCTGAAAGTCCTCCAGCACCTGCTCCAACGCTGCGCTGCTCGGCGGGTTCGCCCAACTACCACCGGCTAGTTCCAGCATGCGATCGTTCAAATCCACCCCATAAAAAGCTTCCGCATTGTGGTCACGAATGGCCCCCATATACACCCCCGCATCGTTCAGCGCCTTGCTCACCATAGTGGTGCCGCTTCGGTGCATGCCGACGATCAAGACGGGCTGTTGAACTTTGGGTTTAAACATGTATTTTCGAGCCTATGAGAAATCCAAAGAAACTCGTTTTTATCCACATACCAAAAACCGCAGGCACTTCCTTGCGATTGTTGATAGAAAGTAACTACGAGCCGCACGAACGCAAGTCCATTTACACCTATGAAAATCTGGACAATGAACTGCAAAAAGCACTCGAGGATCCTCAAATCAAATGCATCTTCGGACACTTTCCATTGCGCCCTGTGATTGCAGAAAGTGACGCTACAGTAGTTACGCTGTTCCGTGAGCCCATAGCGCGTTCCATCTCCCATTACAACCACTACAAGCGCAGGCTGAACGAAACGCACCGCCGCTTGATGAAAGACATTCACTCGCCGCATGATTTTCCCAAAATTGTGGAAAGCAACAACCGCCACACGGCCTTTTTAAGTGGGTATTTGAACCAGCGCAAATTTTTAGAAGATGCCAGCGTTCTAGACAAGGCACTCGCGAGTTTTGACCGATTAGATGCCGTAGGTTTCACCGAAGAATACGCCGCCTCGATCGCCTATTTCGGAACCCTGTTCGGATGGCGCAACACCTACGTAGAGCACCACAATTCTGGAAGTAAAAAAGACGACGGCAACTTAGAATTATGGAAAAGCCTCAACGACAAAGACTTGGTGGTGTATCAAAAGGCGTGGGAACGGTTCAGTCCAGTGCTTGAACCCTACAAACAGGTGCAACTGCCCATCCACAAGATTCCATTAAAAGCAAAGGTGAAAGGTTATTTACGTGCTCTAAGCTCGAAGTTCTGGCCGAGATAAACGCGACGAACAGTTTCATCCGCTGCCAATTCCTCCGCAGTCCCGCTTTTTAGAATTTTTCCCTCGAACATCAAATACGTCCGATCCGTGATCGCCAAGGTTTCTTGTACGTTGTGATCGGTGATTAAAATCCCAATGTTGCGCTTTTTAAGATCCGCAACGATGCCCTGAATGTCCTCCACAGCGATAGGATCCACCCCAGCAAAAGGCTCATCGAGCAGTATAAACTTTGGACTTGTAGCGAGCGCTCGAGCAATCTCCGTTCTGCGACGTTCACCACCACTGAGCAAATCTCCACGTGTAGTACGAATGTGCTGCAGGCCGAATTCATCGAGCAAGCTTTCCAACTTTGCCTTCTGCTCCTCCTTACTAAGCTTTGTCAATTCCAAAACGCCTGCAATATTGTCTTCCACACTGAGCTTTCTGAACACAGAAGCCTCTTGCGCGAGGTACCCGATCCCGAGTTGCGCGCGTTTGTACATCGGCAATTTCTCGATCGGCGTTCCGTCCAGCAAAATCTGACCGCTGTACGGACGGATCAAGCCTACCACCGTGTAAAAGCTGGTGGTTTTTCCTGCGCCATTCGGCCCAAGAAGTCCTACAATCTCGCCGCGGTTGACCTCAAAGCTTACGTCGTTCACCACAGTGCGGGAACGGTACTTCTTGACAATATTTCGCGCTTCTAATCTCATGAGGCGGCACGCTGAGCGGCTTTTCTTTTGACAATTCTGCGACTCACCATGATGCTAATCTGATACAAGATCAAAACGGGCAAGGTCACCAGCACTTGGGAAGCAATGTCCGGAGGCGTGATAATGGCGCTCAACAGTAAGATGCCGATGATCGCGTGGCGACGGTATTCTTTGAGTAAGTCTGGAGTCACAACGCCTACTTTGCTTAAAAAGTATACCGCGATGGGCAACTGGAACAAGACGCCGGTAGCCAAGGTGACCGAACTCACTAAAGAAATGTAAGAAGTCAGGTCGATGCGGTTCACCACTTCTGCGGAAACGGCATAGCTGCCTAGGAATTGGACACTTAACGGGACAATGACGTAATAGCCAAAAAGTACCCCCAGGGCAAAAAGTAGGGTCGTAAAAAGTATGACACCGCGGGAGCTTTTGCGCTCGAGCTCGTGCAATCCTGGTTGGATGAATCTCCAGATTTCCCAGAAGACATAAGGGAAGGCGATGATCAGGCCGGCGACCAAGGAGACCCAGAGGTGCATTTGAAATTGGCCACTCATGCGCATGTTCAACAGTTCGAAGGGCATCTCTTTGAAACAGAACACTTCGCCACCGACAAAGTCGGACAGCCAGCAAAAGAAGGTGTAGGTCGGAAAATTGGGCTGCTTCGGCCCGAAGATGATTTGGTCAAAAATGACCGATTTCGCCAAGAAGGCCAGAACGGCAAAAATGACTATTGCGATGGAGGATCTCACGAGATGCCAGCGGAGCTCACCGAGGTGGTCCAAAAAGCTCATCGCATTTTTATCTTTCTTGTTGTTCATAACTGGTATAGGCGGTAAAAATCCGAAAAACATTCTTTAGTACCTTCAAATCCCTTTGAAAATTGACCTATCTTAAAGGGGTACAAAGCAAAACTTTATGTCATCAGTGAATTGGGAACACCAGCTCAAGGATTTTTTCGGCTTTTCTGAGTTTAAAGGAAACCAGCGCGCCATCATAGAAAGTATTGCCAGCGGCAAGGACACTTTTGTGATTATGCCCACTGGTGGCGGGAAGAGCCTTTGTTATCAACTGCCTGCGCTTGCCTCCGAAGGTACCGCGATTATCGTGAGTCCACTCATCGCACTGATGAAGAATCAGGTCGATGCCGTGCGCGGTCATTCCGAAGTAGAAGGCATCGCACATGTCCTAAATTCATCATTGACCAAAGGACAACTCGAGCAAGTACACCACGATCTGAAGGCCGGCATCACCAAAATGCTCTTTGTAGCGCCCGAATCGTTGAACAAAGAGGCGAATATCGAGCTCCTCTCCAGCATCGAGCTGAGCTTTTTCGCCATCGACGAGGCGCATTGTATCTCTGAGTGGGGTCATGATTTCCGACCGGACTACCGCACCATCAAAGAAAGCATTCAGCGCCTCGGCCGAAAGCCCGTCATTGCGCTTACCGCAACCGCAACACCGAAAGTACAAGCGGACATCATGAAGACCCTTGGGATGAAAGACCCTACTATATTTCTGAGCAGCTTCAACCGTCCAAACTTGTATTATGAAGTACGCCCTAAGCGGGACATCGAACATGACATCATAAAATTGCTCTCGAACAACAAAGGCAAAAGTGCCATCGTCTATTGCCTCTCCAGGCAAAAAGTAGAAGACCTCGCAGAGCAGTTGCAAATAAATGGAATCAACGCCCTACCCTACCATGCAGGATTAGAGGCATCAAAACGCGTCAAACATCAAGACGCCTTTCTCAACGAAGATTGTGATGTGATTGTCGCCACCATTGCCTTTGGAATGGGGATCGATAAACCGGACGTTCGCTTTGTTTTGCACCACGACATGCCGAAATCGTTAGAAAGCTACTACCAAGAAACCGGCAGAGCAGGACGCGATGGTGGTGAAGGCTCGTGCATCACCTATTTTGACATTAAGGATATTGAGCGCTTGCAGAAATTCCTCAATAAAAAATCGGTCAGTGAGCAAGAGATTGGCCGTCAGCTTCTCGAGGAGGCCACTGGATATGCAGAAGCGGCAACGTGTCGAAGAAGGGTGCTGATGCATTATTTCGGAGAAGAATTTCATGAGGACGCCTGTGAAAAGATGTGTGACAACTGCCGCCATCCTCGCGAAAAAGTGGAAGCTTCGGCGGAATTGTTGGATGTGATTTCCGCGGTGAAATTGACCCACGGGAAATTCAAAACTTCGGAGATTGTCAACCTGCTTCGCGGAAACCTCAGCGCTACGTTAGCCAAAAACGGCGCAGACCAGCTCGAAGCTTGGGGCACTCATAAAGACAAAAGTGAAACGCACCTGCGCGCTGTGATTCGTCAAGGGCTCATACGTAACTACCTGAAAAAGAACATCGATGCCTATGGCACCATTCAGGTGACCGAGAAGGCAAAGTCCGGGAAACTACCGAAGGCGTTCAACGTTAGAAAAGAATTGGACTATGGACAGCTCAACAGTGCGAGTTCAGGACCCAAAAAAGTAGTAGCTGTGGATACAGCGTTGTTCCTTCTCTTGAAAGACTTGCGCAAGAAGATTGCTGCAAAAAAGAGTGTCCCTCCGTATGCTGTATTTGCCGAGCATTCGCTGAACGAAATGGCGACTGTCTACCCGTGTACGCTGGAAGAGTTGAAAAATATTCAAGGCGTCGGAGAAGGAAAAGCCAAGAAATTTGGTGGGCCGATGATTGAAGCCATCGCACAATATGTCGAAGAGCACAACATCGATCGACCACAAGACATGGTCTTTAAATCTGTCGCGAATAAAAGTGCTTTGAAAGTCTATATCATACAAAGTACCGATCGCAAACTTCCATTAGAAGACATCGCTAGTGCAAAAGGGCTAAAAATGCCGCAGCTGTTGGAAGAAATGGAGCGTATTGTAACGAGCGGAACTAGAATTAATTTGGATTACTGTCTCGAAGACGTGCTCGATGAAGACTCTATCGAGGAACTGTTTGACTTTCTGAATGAAGAAGCTCAGGAAGGATCTCTCGCCGAGTTGAATGAAGAGTTTGGCGAGGATTACGAAGAGGAGGAATTGCGTTTAGTGCGTTTGAAGTTCTTCTCAGAGGTGGCCAATTAATCTACATTTCACACCATTAAAAAAGCCCGCTGCAGCGGGCTTTTTTAGTTTTTAAATACTTCTTGGAGCTCCTCAACTTCTGAGGGCAGGGCCACAACAGCGGTGGATCTACTAAAGCTCAATATCGACTGGATGGTATTTTCAGACGCTCCCACGTCCAGATGTTCTTGGTGTAAGGTTGTTGCCATAGCCTACTTTTTGAGGGTTATTTCTTAGGTAACGCTCAAGGCGGAGGTTATAGTATACGCGCCTCACATATCTAAAGAAATATTGTGCTCTACCATCAGCTTTTGGATGTTCGTGATGGCATAACGCATGCGCCCTAAGGCCGTGTTGATACTGACCTCGGTTTCCTCGGCGATCTCTTTAAAACTGTAGTTGCACAACATGCGCAGTTCCAAGACTTTTCGCTGCTCCGCAGGAAGGAACTCGATGAGCTTGTAAAGGTCTTCAGAGATTTGGCCAGCGATCAGCTCATCTTCGTACGAGCGGTCCGTGGCACCGTAGGCATCAAACACAGTAAATTCTCCACTCGGGCGAAACTCTTTCTTGCGCGACTCTTTGCGGAAGTAGTCGAGCGTAGTGTTGTTTGCCACACGGATGGCCCAAGGCAAAAATTTGCCCTTCTCCTCATAGCTAGACTTGCGCAAGGAACGGATGATTTTGATAAACGTCTCCTGGAAGAGGTCATCAGCGATCTCTGCGTCTTGCACTTTCGAATATATCTGGAGAAAAATTCGCTTCTGGTGTCTGCGAATCAACACTTCAAACGCACTTTCATTTCCGCTACGGTACAGTGCCACAAGGGTGTGGTCTTCCTGTTGTCCTAAGTTCATACAATAAGGATTTAGCGTAACGGTCGTGCTATAGGCGTCTTTGTTTTAAAGTGTTGTTAATAGAGTGGCAATATAATAAGAAGAATCAAATACTATTCCAATTTCACTTAGCGCATCGCAACCTTCGTTCGTTTTTAGGGTTACTTTTGTGTTTTAGCCCTTTTCTCTCGCATGAACGAACATATTGAAATCAAACGCGCTGCTGTCCATAACCTTAAAGAAGTTAGCGTAAATATTCCTAGAAACCAACTCGTGGTGATCACTGGAGTCAGCGGATCTGGTAAAAGCTCGCTTGCTTTTGATACGTTATTCGCTGAAGGACAGCGCCGTTATGTAGAGAGTTTAAGTTCCTATGCGCGCCAATTTTTAGGGAAATTGGACAAGCCTAAGGTGGAGTACATCAAAGGAATTCCACCCGCTGTGGCCATTCAGCAGAAGGTCAGCAGTAAAAACCCACGTTCTACCGTAGGGACGACCACCGAAATTTACGATTACCTCAAACTGCTCTACGCAAGGATCGGTAAAACCTTCAGCCCTATTTCAGGCAACGAAGTCAAGCGCCACCAAGTCGAGGACGTGATCGACAGCATTTACAAGCGCGAAGAAGGCACCCGATTTTTGATCGTTGCCCCAGTGCGCTACAGCGACCGAACCGCTCTTCAACATTTAACCATCCTCGCACAGCAAGGCTTCGTGCGCATGCGCCACAATGGAGAGGTAGTGCGCATCGAAGAAGTCGTAGAAGAAGGTACCTACGACCAGGAAATCATTGAGCTCGTAGTGGACCGTGCTGTGATTCGCAAAGAAGACGAAGACAACCTCTACCGCCTTCAAGACTCTATCCAAACCGCCTTTTACGAGGGCCGTGGATCGTGCTTGGTCGACTACATGAACGGTGAGGCACCCGAGGAATTCAACAGCTTGTTTGAGCTGGACGGCATGGCGTTTACTGAACCGTCGATTCATTTGTTCAGCTTCAACAACCCTGTGGGCGCTTGTCCTACTTGTGAAGGGTTCGGGAGCGTGATGGGCGTCGATGAGGAATTGGTCATACCGAACCAAACCCTCAGCGTGTACGAAGGTGCCGTAGCGCCTTGGAAAGGGGAAACCATGGGCCGATGGAAGGACAAATTTGTGGTAGGTGCCGCAAGCGTTGACTTTCCCGTTCACCGCCCCTACATGGATCTTACCGACGCTGAAAAAGAAATTTTATGGAAGGGTGGCAAAGGATTCAAGGGGATCGATGCCTTCTTTAAGCATTTAGAAAGTAAAACCTATAAAATCCAATTCCGTGTCATGCTCTCCCGCTACCGGGGTCGTACCAAATGTGGCACCTGTGGTGGAAAACGACTCAAACCAGAGGCCGCTTACGTGAAAGTGGGTGGCGTAGCACTCCACGAGCTAGTGGAGCTGCCACTGTCTGAGCTGCAGACCTTCTTTGCGGAATTAACGTTGAGTGAGCGCGATCAGGACATCGCCAAACGCCTGCTTACCGAAATCACCACCCGTATAGAATTCTTAGTGAACGTAGGTCTCTCCTACCTGACGATCAACCGCGTCAGCAGCACCTTAAGTGGTGGAGAGAGCCAGCGCATTCAACTAGCTACCTCGCTTGGTTCGGCATTGGTCGGATCGCTGTATATACTAGATGAACCGAGCATCGGTCTGCATCCACAAGATGCGCACCAGCTGATCCGTGTAATCAAAGCATTACGCGACAAAGGCAACACCGTAGTCGTAGTAGAGCACGAAGAGGCTTTCATGCACGCCGCGGACTACCTGATCGATATCGGCCCAGCGGCAGGTAATTTAGGGGGTGAAATCATGGCCAGCGGACTACCTAAGGACGTACTGCTGAATCCGAACTCACTGACCTCGAAATACCTCAACGGCACCCTGAGCATCCCCACAAGGGACGCCTTACGCAAACCAACGGGTCATATCGTTTTAGAAGGTGTGCGTCAGCACAACCTCAAAGGGTTTGATGTAGAGATCCCGCTCGGCGTCTTGAGTGTCGTAGCAGGCGTCAGTGGATCCGGAAAGAGTACGCTCATCAAAAAAATCCTCTACCCTGCCCTTAAAAAGCGCTTAGAGCAAGTCGGTGAACGACCAGGATTGCACAAGGGCATGAGCGGTGACATCGACCAGATCACACATGTGGAGATGGTGGATCAAAATCCGATCGGTAAATCGTCCCGTTCGAATCCGGTCACTTACCTCAAAGCCTACGACGATATTCGCAACCTTTTTGCAAGTACAGAACTTTCGAAGATTCGCGGATACAAGGCAAAGCATTTCAGTTTTAACACGGACGGCGGACGCTGTGATACGTGTAAAGGCGAAGGAGAGGTCACCATCGAAATGCAGTTCATGGCGGACGTGCATCTGCCGTGTGAGGAGTGCGGCGGTAAGCGATTCAAGCCGGAGATTCTAGAAGTCAAATTTGCCGACAAGAACATCGCCGACATTTTGGAGAGTACCATCGACGAAGCCATTGAATTTTTCAAAGCACACAAGCAGAAAAAAATACATACAAAGCTACAGCCCTTGCAGGATGTAGGACTCGGGTACGCAGCTGTAGGTCAGAGCTCCTCTACCCTTTCTGGGGGTGAGGCGCAGCGCGTAAAATTGGCCTTTTTCTTATCGAAAGGGGACAAAGCGGGCAAGACCTTATTCTTGTTTGACGAACCTACCACGGGCTTGCACTTCGACGATGTACGCAAACTTTTGGATGCACTTAACGCCTTGGTGGACATGGGACATTCAGTGCTGGTGATCGAGCACGATCTCGATGTCATCAACCGTGCGGATCACCTGATCGAAATAGGTCCCGAAGGAGGTGAAAATGGCGGTCAATTACTTTTCGCAGGTGCGCCAAACGATGTCGTCAACATCGTAGAAAGTCCTACCGGAATTTCCATTTTGAGAGCGCAGCAGTCAAAGTCTTAGATGAGACTGTTAAAACAAGAAGTGTATCGGTATTTTTACCTAAATGTTAATTTAAGATGAACGAGGTAGTGTAGAAATGACAATTACCTCAGTTTTCCCACCTATATTTGAACCATACCTTTTAAAGGTAGCTTAGGTTTATTGGTTTGGTGTACGGCTCGCTTCTAGCGGGCCGTACTTTTTTCCACCCTATCCTAATGAAGATTTCCACTGGTACATCAGTACAGCCGCAGCCACACTCACGTTCAAAGAATCGATGGTCTCACTGGCCATAGGTATAACGACATTTTCGTAACCGCAGTCGAGCCAATCGTTATGCAACCCTCTACTCTCTTCGCCGAGAACGATAGCGCTTTTTTCTGGCCATTGCACCTCAAATAAAGACGAAGCATGCTCATGCATGTGTGTAATGAACGTAGTAAAGCCTTGCTCTAAAAGTAACGTTCGCACCTCTTGTGCCCCGCCGACAAAGAGTGGAGCTTCGAATAAAGCACCGGTCGCGTTGCGAATAACGTTGGGTCCAAAGGGATCAAGCGCGGGGTCTGCGAGAATGACCGCATCTACTCCAGCTGCCAGGGCAGTACGCAAGACGGCACCTAAATTTCCCGGTTTTTCGATGCCTTCCAATACCAAAACACCACGTGCATTGCGCAGTACTTCTGCCGCGCGGCTCAAAGAAACATCTGGCGTGTGAAATACGGCAACGGCATGTTCGGTAGAGCTGCGGTAAGCTATTTTATCAAATACTTTAGCATTAGCTACGTAGTGATCGGCGAAATGCTCTGGAGACACTACAGGCTCAGTGCCGTCTAAGGTCCACAATTCCAGTGCTTTCCATCCGTTCAAAAGTGCACGATCAATCTCGCGATAGCCTTCCACTACACAGCAACCGCGCGATTTACGTGCTCGTGCTTTGGTGGTTAATTGGACGATGTCCTTTACTTTTGGATTTGAAGGGCTCGAAATAAATACACTCATACGATGGCTAAAAAGAATAAACCAAAGAAAATCAATTTAGAGGACTTGGGAGGCTTTGTCTTTAGTACGAATCCGGATTTTGAATTGGAACAGGACGAGCCGCAGGAATCGGTGGATCCTTCAGACCAAGTTTTGGAGTTGTACTTCGAGAAAAAAGGGCGCGGCGGTAAGCAAGTCGTGATCATTCGTGGGTTCGAAGGTCCGGACGACGAGCTGTCAAATTTGGGTAAAAAACTGAAGCAGCACTGTGGCGTGGGAGGCTCGGTCAAGGACGGTGAGATCATTCTTCAAGGCAAGGTCCGCGAGAAAGCCACCGAATATTTGCACAAGGAAGGGTTCAAAACCAAAAGAATTGGCGGATAATCGTCTTTCAAACTTCACAAATGCGTAATCCTAAATACTCATTTTAGGAAAAATCACAGGGGCACCATAACGGCCCAAAATCGTGTTTCAAATAAGACTACCTAGCGAACTTCGAGCATGGCACGCTCGTAAGCCGCTTCATATTTAGGTACGATTTCTTTGATTGAGAATTCTAAGGCACGGTGGTAAGCGTTCGTACTAAATTCCTCGTGTAAGGATTCATTCTGCAACAAAGAAAGGCCTTGCTTGGCCATCGACGCGACGTCACCAACATCTGATAAATAGCCGGTTTTGCCGTGAATATTCACCTCCGACAAACCACCCGCATTCGAGCTAATCACGGGAACCTTTGCAGCCATCGCCTCTAGGGCCACTAAACCGAAACTTTCTGTTTCTGAAGGAAGCAAGAACAAGTCGGACATGCAAAGTAGTTTATAGACTTCGCTGGTTTTTCCCAAAAATCTAATCTGATCGATGATGCCTAGATCGCGCGCTTGCTGTTCCGCTTTTTGGCGCTCTGGTCCTTCACCGAGCATGAGCAAGATGGAAGGTTCTTCTTTATTTATGCGGTGAAATACTTCGATCACGTCAGGAATGCGTTTCACCTTGCGCATGTTCGAAATGTGGGTGATGATCTTCTCCCCGTTCGGTGCGAGCTGAGCACGCATGCAAGGGCCGTCCATTTCGTAGAGGGATGCATCGATAAAGTTGGGGATCACTTCGATCTCTTGCTTGATCACAAATGAGCTGAGGGTATCCTTTTTGAGGCTTTCACTCACACAGGTCACCACATCGCTTTTATTGATGGAAAACGTTACCGCTGGTTTGTAGCTGGGGTTCTTGCCCACAAGGGTGATGTCTGTTCCGTGAAGGGTGGTAACCACAGGGAGGTATTTGCCCTTTTCAAGCAAGATTTTCTTGGCCATATACGCGGCGTAGGCGTGCGGGATGGCGTAGTGTACGTGCAGTAGGTCGATGCCCTCATTCAGCACAGTATCTACCATTTTTGAACTCAAAGCCAATTCATACGGCTGGTATTCAAACAACGGATAGTCGTGCACATTCACTTCGTGGTAAAAAATATTTTCCTCGAGGATATTTAGACGAACCGGCTGGCTGTACGTGATAAAGTGGATCTCATGACCCGCTTTGGCCATTTGGATTCCCAATTCTGTGGCGACAACACCGGATCCCCCGAACGTGGGGTAACAAACTACACCTATTTTCATGCCCCTAAAATACAGCCTTTCATCGGAGCGCTTCGTAAATAAATTCCTGAATATTCGTGCGCACATCCATTCTGCTGAGTTTCCAATTCTCCATGTCGGGGAAAGTTCTGTTACTCAGAAAAATATAGAGGAGCTCTTCTTTAGGATCCATCCAGACCATGGTTCCGGTAAAGCCTGTGTGGCCGAAACTGCGCGCTGAAGCGCAAGTACAACTTGGTCCCGGATGATCTTCGAGCTGCGGACGGTCGAATCCTAGACCACGACGGTTTTGCAGCTCACAAAAAGCGCAACTTGTAAACTTCTCCAAGGTCGACTCCTGCAGGTAGCGCACCCCGCCATACGAACCGCCATTAAGGTAGAGTTGCATCATCTTCGCAAGATCATTCGCATTTGCAAAGAGCCCTGCATGTCCCGCCACACCACCGATCATTGCCGCACCCATATCGTGCACCGTACCGTGAACGGTCGTATTTCGCCAGTACCCATCTTCCTCCGTGGGCACAATCTCATCCAGTGAAAACCCGTGCTCAAGCGGCGTATAGGTCAAACGCTTCGCCCCCAAAGGACCGTAGAAGGTATTTCTAGCCCACTGGTCCAACGGCTCATTAAACCGTTCCTCCAGCATTTCTTGAAACAGGTAATAGCCCAGATCCGAATAGCGGTATTCTTTACTTTTCAAATCTGATTCAGCAAGCATAGAGAACATCGTATCGCGAACGGTTTCCCGAATCCATAATCCGCCTCCTACGTCACTATACCCCGGTTGCGGATGGGAAGAATACCAGTACGCTTTTGCGCTATCGTTCTTGATGGTTTTCAAATAATAGGGAATCCATGCCGCCAATCCGCTCTGGTGCGCGAGGACGTCTTCGATCACTAAGTGTTCTTTGTTGGACCCTGCGAGACGATCGGTATGATTGCCCAGAGTGGTCTTTAGCAAAAGCGGCTGCTTTTCATACCACTGCATCATTCCGGGCAACGTTGCCGTGATTTTCGTAACGGATGCGATGTCGTACAGATCTTTCCAATCCACAGCGCGACCGCCATAAGTATGGGCGCCAAATGATTTTTGATATACCACTGTTCCCTTCCGCGCCACGAGAATTTGTCCACCCGGAGTGGCACCTTGCGCAATGGCATAAAGCATGGTAGAATCTATCGATTGAAAGGGGCCCTCACTCAGGCCCACCTCAAAAGGGAGCCCGTAGCTTAGTCGCTCGATCGGGGCCGTGTG
>CBFHHO010000013.1:0-24206 GCA_965655695.1 uncultured Schleiferiaceae bacterium
TCAAAGCTGGTCAGCGCTCCGCGCTGCCTTGCTTTTTTGTTTCCAAAACTCCTTTAAAGCGTACGCTTTAGGAGTTTCTCCCAACGGTGCCAAGGGGCGTGTGTGTTCTGAGTAGGATTGCCAACCTTCGTTACCACGAAGTTGGCGGACCTCGGTGGGGATGCATTCTTGAGCTCAAAGCTGGTCAGCGCTCCGCGCTGCCTTGCTTTTTTGTTTCCAAAACTCCTTTAAAGCGTACGCTTTAGGAGTTTTTGGAAACAAAAAAGCCCGGTTGCTAAGCAACCGAGCTTTTCGTCAAGTGCGGATGAAAGGACTCGAACCTTCACGCGATAAAGCACTAGTGCCTAAAACTAGCGTGTCTACCAATTTCACCACATCCGCAGCAATTGGACGGCAAATATAAGAGGAATTTAGAAGTAAAGGGGTTGAGAGGTGAAAAAATAAATTCCCGTGAAAATATTTCTGAGAAGCCAAGGTGAACAGGGCCAAAGCTGACAGAGAAAGAGTTACTTAACGGGAATTCTATCCGGGTCAAAGGCCATTTTGTAGGTGATGGTGGTGCCTTCACCGGCGGTACTTTGGGCATCAATACTCCAGCCGAGTTGTTTGATCAGGTTGTGTGTGAAATACACCCCTAGGCCGCTACCACCGGCTTTTTTCGACTGGGTATTGAAAGGAGTGCCGTAGAGTTCGAGCTCTTCCGGGCTCATACCTATTCCATCATCCGCAATGCTCAAGGAAATGATCACTTCAGCTCCTTTTGAAAAAACGTTGGAAGAAACAATGACGTTTTTCCCGCCGTATTTGAAAGCATTGCCTAAGACACTGTCTAAGCCAAGCATGAGGGCTGTGGCTTCTGAAGAGTCCAATAGTAAACGAGCATACCTTGGTTCCTCGTTGCTTTGAAGAATGGCATCTGGATATTGCTCACTGATAAATTTCTTGATGTCTCCAAGCACCCTTTGCTCCTGCTTGATCCACGCGTTTTGACGGAAGCTCTGATCGACGATCGAAAGAATTTTATCGAGTTCCATTTTTACCGTTGCGAACTGGGCAGTTTTACTAAACTCCGATTTTTTCAGTTCTTCAATAATAAAGGAGTTGTATACCGTAGTCAGCGGGGTTCTGAGGTTGTGCGAGACCAGGGAGAAAAGGTCACTGTACCAGCTTTTTTCTCGAGACAGGAGTTTGATTTCTGCCTCGCGCTGGCGCAAGCTGCGGCTGAGGTCGACAATATTCTGGATGAGCAGGTACATCATTAAAATTCCTACGACGAGGATGAAAATTTCACCAAAAGCGGGGACTTCAATCGGGTGTTCGTTGAACAGGTTGCTGAGCATGCTGATGCCCAAAAAGGCCGTGTACACCGCTATGAAAAATCCGTTGAACTGCTTGTTGAAACTTGCGGAGTTGAGCTGCTGTCCCTCTTTTAAAATAGCGCTGAAGATTCCGATGGATAGAATAAAATTGTACGGTGCTGCTAACACCCAAACGGCAGGTAAAAAGAACAAATGCGAGCGCACTTCGTTCCGAAAGTACAAGTCTCTACTTTTGCGAATGAGGATCATATCCAGGTGATTGAACGTACCGGTTAAGGTTCCCAGCATCATACTGACCAGGCTTAAGAAAGCGACCGGACTTTCATCGTAGTTGTAGAAGGAAATGGTGTATCCTACGATTCCAATTCCGAGTACACCAAAGATGAATTTGATGATAACCGGTGCCTGTTCTTTGTTGCTCATGGATTCGCTCTGAGTTTCGCAAGACAATCCCGACGGAGAACCGGTGGAGTTCCTTACTTTTGTACGAAAGTAAGAAAAGTATGCCTAGCTACTCCCCAGAAGATCTCATTGTTAAGCATCGTCACCAATTATTGCTCGGTGCCGTAGGCCCTCGTCCTATCGCCTTAGTAAGTACGGTGAATGAGTTTGGTGCACCCAACCTCAGTCCTTACAGCTTCTTTAATATCTTCTCTTCGAACCCGCCCACGCTTATCTTCAGCCCGGCGCGCCGCGTAAGAAACAACACTACAAAAGACACTTTGCACAACGCTTTGAGTCAGAAAGAGGTGGTGGTGAATGTGGTGAGCTACGACATGGTGCAGCAGGTAAATTTAAGCTCCGCGGAATTTGACAGCGGAGTGGATGAGTTTGTGAAGAGCGGTTTTACAAAATTGGAATCTGAAGTAGTTGCTCCACCGCGCGTTTTGGAAAGTCCGGTGAGCTTGGAGTGCATCGTGAAAGATGTGGTTGAGCTCGGTCAGGAAGGTGGCGCAGGAAATTTGGTGATTTGCGAGATCAAACGCATTCACGTGGCGGATCATGTGGTCTCGGAAGAGGGCGGTTTGGATCAAGACGCCTTGGATCTTGTAGGTCGCATGGGTAAGAAATGGTGGGTACGCGCCTCGGGCGACGCCTTGTTTCAGGTCGATGGGCCAAAGATTGGCATTGGGGTAGAGCAAATTCCCGCTGTGATCCGAAACTCAACAGTGCTGACCGGGAACAATCTTGGACAGCTCGGTGGGGTTGTTGCTGTGCCGCAGCTGGACGAAATTGAGGCGAAGAAAACAGAATTTGACGTCAAAAGAATATTGCAAAATCACCCGCAAGGTTTTGAATTAAGAGAAGCTTTGCATACCATGGCCAAAGAATTGTTAGATGCCGGACAGGTGGAAGAAGCTTGGAAAGTATTATTAATAGATAAATCCGCCCAGTAAGGGCACTTACATGCAGATAGAAGCGAGAATCCAGAAGATTATGGAGGAGCAGGTCATTTCAGACCGCTTCAGAAAAAGAGAATTTGTCATCCAAACGAAGGAGCAGTACCCGCAAACGCTTTGTTTCGAGTTTACTCAGGACAAAACCAGCGTACTGAACAACTTTAGCGAAGGTCAGGAAGTGAACATTGAATTCAACATCCGCGGCCGTGAGTGGACTCCTCCGCAAGGTGGAGCGACACGTTACTACACGACGCTACAGGCGTGGCGTATGAATGCGATCGCGGCTCAAGCAGCACCTCCTTCAGATTTGCCGCCAGCAGGTGAGCCGTTCACTCCATCGGGTGCGGACACTAACGTGTTGGACGACGATCTGCCGTTCTAAACGAATCTAAAAAGCGACATGTCCGGCGTAAACAACCCATTGTATTTTATCGGTGAAGGGGACTGGAAGGTACCCGATCCGGAAGACGTGGCGAACGACGATGGACTTATTGCGCTTTCTTGGGACATCAATCCCGAAATGTACAAACGACTTTATCCTGTTGGAATCTTCCCATGGTTCGATCAGGATGAGGTCGTTTTTTGGTTTTCACCTCCGGTGCGTAGTATCACGCTGACCAGCGATGTGAAGATTTCTAAAAGCATGCGCCCGTATTTCAATAAGGGGGTGTGGCGAACTACTGTGAACAAAGCTTTTGATGCGGTGGTGGAGCGCTGCAGTACAGTTCCTAGACCTGGTCAAGACGGTACTTGGATTTCTGAAAAGTTCAGCGCCAATTTTTCCCGCATGCACCAGCTCGGACAAGCCCACTCGTTCGAAATATGGGAGGGCGACGAGCTGATCGGCGGCACCTTTGGCGTGCTCACGGGTCGCGTTTTTGTCGGTGAAAGCATGTTTCACACCCGCCCGAATGCGTCAAAGTTTGCCTACATCCGCATGTGTCAGATCCTTTCGGAACGCGGTGTTGATGTGGTGGATAATCAGATTCCTACGGAGCACTTGAGTTCTTTAGGGGCGATCGGTGAGGACCGCACTTGGTTCTTGGAGCGGCTTAAGGCGGCACATGAGGGCGACTTCGAGATTCGTCTTTAACCCTTTTTCTAGCAGATTTCTAGTAGGCTTAGCTTGATTTTAAAACTGATGAGAGCGCATTGAGGCTCAACACGGTGAGCGAGATCAAGAGGCCTGGGACCAGAGCGAGGTGGCCTTGCCCCGTGATCAGATAGGGGTAGTAATCTCGGATCATGCTTCCCCAGGAAGGTAGCGGCGGTTGCGCACCGATGCCCAAGAAGCTTAATCCACTTTCTATCAGGAGGGCGCTGGCAAAATTTGTGGCGCAAATCACGGCGAGTGGACCGAGGGTGTTGGGTAAAATTTCGCGAAAGATGATGTGAGTGGTGGAGAATCCGAGGACGCGGCTGGCTTCTACGTACTCCTTGTTTTTTTCAGAAAAGAATTGGCCACGGACGATACGGGCGACCTCGACCCACATGGTGAGGCCGACGGCGATGAATACTTGGACGATTCCTTTGCCCAGGACGAAAGTGAGTGCGATGACCAGCAATAATGTGGGGATGGACCAGAGCACGGACATGAGCCAGCTGAGCAGCGCGTCGATCTTGCCGCCAAAATATCCGGCAACGGCTCCAACAGGAATGCCGATCAAAAGGCTGACGAATACCGCGACGACTCCTACGCCTAAACTGATCCTGCTGCCTAGGATGACTCGCGAAAACTGATCCCGGCCGAACTTATCCGTACCTAGGAGGTGCACACCTCTTTCTGTACTCACGCCCGGGGACAAAAAGGCCTCCTCAAGGTTCATGGTGTTTGCGTGCGGCGCAGTATCTAAAGCGATCAAGGGTGCGGACAGGGCTGCCACACACAAGGCGAGCAAAAAGTAAAATGCAGGATGTCGTAAGAGCCTTTTCATATCTAGGCTCGAAGATACAGCATGGGATTATTTAATCATGTCTTGAATGATGTGCGTACTTTCTCTTAGGATAACATCTTTTGAAAGGCTGGTAAACCACTTTTGGTAGATGTCTTGTTGCACACTGTCCGTGGCGAACATCTCAAGCTGGTAGGGGAGTGGAGCTACTGCCATACTGTCCTTAGCCTTGCCTAGATTCTTGTACTGGTCACTGATGGTGCGCAGTGAATCCTGGAAGGCCGCAAATTCTGTATAGCTTAAGGGAATGAGCCGGTCTTCGTCTCCTTCCGCGATAAAATCTGCGTATGCCTTGTAGCGGTCAAATTCCGACGCGTTTTCGGTGCGTTTGAGCGCACGTTTTATGGCTTTTTCATGGCGCCCTTGACGGTCTTTTTCTTCCAAATAATTGGCACGTTCCACGTAGTCGATCGCTAGTGCGTTTTCGTATTCCTTTTCACCGATCTCGATCTGGTCATACGGACCGGGCAAAGCCACATCCGGAACGACCCCTTGCAACTGGGTGGTTCCTCCGGAAATGCGGTAGAACTTTTCAGTCGTAATCTTGATGGCGCCCAAAGGCTTGAGCTCATTCAGGTTTCCGTTCACCGCACGGTCCAGGTCGAACATGTTTTGCACGGTTCCCTTGCCGAAAGTACTTTTCGATGGTCCGACGATCAGTGCACGACCACGGTCTTGTAGTGCAGCACTTACAATCTCAGAGGCTGAGGCGCTGTAGTTGTTGATGAGCACGACGAGTGGGCCGTCCCAATAGATCTTGCCGTCTTTGTTGTTCTTAGCGCGGGTACCGCTTTGGAAGTTTTTCACTTGGACCTGAGGGCCTTTTTCAGTGAAGAGTCCAGCGATTTCGATGGCAGCAGGTAGCGAGCCACCGCCGTTATTGCGGAGGTCCAGTACGATCCCTTCGACGCCTTGTTCTTTAAGACGAATCAGCTCCTTTTTGACATCTTCCGCTGCATTGCGGTTGGCGTCTTTGTAGAAGTTTACGTAGAATTTAGGCAGTTTGATGTAGCCGGTTTTGACTCCTGAGTTGCTGGTTTGTACGAAGGAGCCGTCCTTCTTTTCGTAGGTAGCGCCTTCTAACACGGCACTACGTGCAAAGGTGCTTTCGAGCTCCACTACGTCGCGAATGATTGGGATGACTGCGCGTGAGCCGTCTTTCTTTTTCACGGTCAGGCGCACTTCTGAGCCTTTCTCCCCGCGGATGAGTTTGATGGCATCGCGGATTTTGTAGCCGATCACATCGACAGGTTCAGCTTCGCCTTGTGCTACGGCAATGATTTTGTCACCGGCTTCGAGATCGCCCTGTCTCCAACATGCGGAGCCTGCGATGATGCGTTCGATGGTGATGTAGTCGCCAATTTTTTTGAGTTGTGCACCGATCCCTTCGAATTGGCCCGTCATGCTCATCTCAAAATTTTCATTTTGCTGCGGCGCAAGGTAGGAGGTGTGCGGATCGTAGGCTTCACAGTACGCGTTCATGTACATGCCGAACCATTCGAGGCGGCTCACGTCCATCATGTCACTGTACCAATCTTCTTGTAGTTCCAATTCCTTTTCGCGTGCCGCAACCTCCAGCGTTTCGAAGGATTTGAGCTCGACACTTTCGTCGGTTTCCGCGTCTTCTTTTTGCGCACGGTCCTTTTCATAGATGCGGTTGATGATGCGCCATTTCAGGTGCTGCTCCCAGGATTTACGCAGAGCGGCTTCATCTTTAGCGAAAGTGCGCGCGTCGGGATTGTTTACGATCCGTTCGGAGGTGGTGTATTCGAGCGGTTGTTCGAGCAGCTCGGTGTAGATGCTGCGCGAACGTTTGATGCCGGCGAGCACTTTGGTGTAGCTGGCTTCGAAAAATTGGGTATTGGTTGCAAAGAAGGCCTCGTCCAAAAGCGTTCTACTGGTGGCCAGGTCATCCACTTCCCCTTGCGTGAAAAACAGCTTGTTGTAGTCTAAACTTTCGATGTAAGCATCGAAGACCTCGGCGCTGAGCTCGTCGTTCATTTCCTTGGGCTGCAGGTGCACATTTGTGAGAGCATCGCGCACTAGGGCGAAAATGACGGCTTCTTTTTCTTGCTGTGGTCCAAACCAATTGAAACCAACAAAAAGGAGTGCTCCACCCAAAATCGGGAGCAGATATTTCAAGTTCTTACGTTGCATAAGTCGTTTTAACATAGGGAAGGAGCAAGGTACAATCTTTGGTGCTTTGCTCCGCATGGTGGAACGTTAAAGGAATTCAAAAGAGGAGTGGGAATAGGTAACCCTATAAAAGGCAAATTGTTACTACCTTTGCAGCCCTCAATTGTATGGGGAGCAAAAATTTAATTGGACTCAAATGAACATTAGCAAGAACGAAGTTGACGCGCTGAACCTGTTGGTTAACATTGAAATCACACCTGAAGACTACCAAGAAAAGGTAGATTCGGTATTGCAGAACTACCGCAAGAGCGCGAATATTCCTGGATTCCGTCCGGGTAAAGTTCCGATGGGACTCATCAAAAAGCAGTACGGTAAAGCGGTATTGATTGATGAGATCAACAAAATGCTTCAAGACAGCATCTACAACTACATCCAAGAGGAGAAGTTGAACATCCTCGGAAATCCACTTCCAGTAGAGCAAGAAGAGATTGATTTCGATACTCCAGGCACCTACACGTTCGGCTTCGAACTAGGTTTGAGCCCAGAATTTGAAGTGAAAATTTCAAAGCGCAACAAAGTCGACGGCGTGAAGGTCGTTGCAGATGATAAGGTGTTAGATACTTACGTTGAAGACATCCGTAGCCGTTACGGTAGCATGACCCAGCCAGAAAAGCCAGTAGCAACAGATATGTACCAAGGTGTAATCACTGAGGTAGATGCGGATGGTAACGCTGTAGAAGGCGGTATCGTAAAAGAAGATGCACAGTTTGAAGGCAGTAACCTGAAGACGAAGAAGGCACAAGGAGAATTGGCAAAAACAGCATTGGGTACGGACTTCCCGATCGATGCTAAGAAGTCATTCGCTAAAGAATTCAACTTTGCGGGTTTGTTAGAAGTTACCGACGCGCAGCTTGAGGCATCTTCTGGAACGTTCCACTTCACTTTGAACAGCATTGCTCGCATGGAGCCGGCTGAACTCAACCAAGAATTCTTCGACAAAGTGTACGGAGAAGGCGTGGTAACGAGCGAAGAGGAGATGCGTGCGAAGATGAAAGAAGAAGCAGAGCGCATGTACGAAAACGAAGCGAACCAGTACTTCTTAAACAACGTAGCAGAATATTTGCTCGACAAAACTTCTATGGAACTTCCAACGACCTTCTTGAAGAAGTGGATGCAGACTTCTGGTGAGAAGCCAGTTTCAGCGGAAGAAGTTGAAGCAGATTGGGACAAAACAGAGAAAGGATTGCGTTACCAACTCATCGAGAACAAGGTGATCACTGAGGCAGGCATCAATGTCAGCCAGGAAGATTTGATCGCACACACGGTAGGTTTGGTAAAAGCACAGTTCCAGCAGTTCGGACAGCAAGGTGGTATGGACGACGAGATGCTTGAGGGTATCGCGAAGAACGCACTAGAGAACCAGGAAGAAGCTCGCCGTATCGCGGATCAGGTGTACAACCAAAAATTGTTAGCGCACTACAAGGAGTCTTTCAAAGTGGAGGAGAAAGAAGTCACTTATGACGAATTCATCAAATTGGTCACGGAAAAGGCATAACTTAGAACAAAACTTCTAGGCATTTGTCTTAACCTAATAAACCAATTTCAACATGGATTTCGGAAAAGAATTCAAAAAATACGCCACTAAACATGTCGGTATTCAGAGCATGTACGTGGATCAATATGTAGACGCATCATTGACCCCTTACATCATTGAGGAGCGCCAAATGAATGTGGCACAAATGGACGTGTTCTCGCGTTTGATGATGGACCGCATCATCTTCCTCGGAACGGGTGTGAATGACCAGGTAGCGAACATTGTACAGGCACAGCTTTTGTTCTTGGAAAGTGCCGACGCACAGAAGGACATTCAGATCTACATCAACTCGCCAGGTGGTTCGGTGTATGCAGGTCTAGGGATCTATGACACCATGCAAGTGGTGAACCCAGATGTAGCAACCATCTGTACCGGTATGGCCGCATCTATGGGTGCCGTGCTGATGTGTGCTGGTGCCAAAGGAAAGCGTTCTGCATTGAAGCACAGCCGTATCATGATTCACCAGCCGATGGGTGGTGCTCAAGGTCAGGCTTCTGATATGGAGATCACTTTGCAAGAAATCTTAAAACTAAAGAAGGAGCTCTACAGCATCATCTCTCACCACAGTGGTCAAGAGTTTGACAAAGTAGAAGCAGATTCTGACCGTGACTACTGGATGACCGCTGAACAAGCGAAAACCTACGGTATGGTCGACGAAATCTTGTTAGGCAAGAACCAAGCACGCTAGATGAGCGAAGAGAACAACAACATACATTGCTCCTTCTGCGGAAGAAGCAAGGATGAAACAGAAATGATGATCGCAGGTGTGGATGCCCACATCTGCGATCGTTGTGTTGGGCAAGCTGGAGGCATCCTTCACGCAGAGCTTGGCGAGAAGCCGCAGTCGAATCCTTTAGAGGTAGCTGCGAAGCCTGAATTTGATTTCACACCTTCTCAGATCAAAACCCACCTCGACGAATACATCATCGGTCAAGAAGCTTCGAAACGAACACTGGCTGTGGCCGTGTACAATCACTACAAGCGCATCGGTCTAGTGCCGGTGAAAGATGCTCCAGAAGTCGATAAATCGAACATCGTTTTAGTCGGGAATACCGGAACAGGTAAAACCTTGATGGCCCGGACGATCGCCAAACTTTTGAATGTACCCTTCACCATTGTAGATGCTACCGTACTTACGGAGGCAGGCTATGTAGGTGAAGATGTGGAAAGCATTTTGACACGCTTACTTCAGGCGGCAGATTACGATCTCAAGCGCGCTGAGGTGGGAATTGTCTTTATCGATGAGATCGATAAGATTGCCCGCAAAGGAGATAATCCATCCATCACTCGCGATGTAAGCGGCGAAGGGGTGCAGCAAGGTCTGTTGAAACTACTCGAAGGCTCTAAGGTGAATGTACCTCCGAAAGGCGGTCGCAAGCATCCGGACCAGAAGTACATCGAGGTGGATACGACGAACATCTTGTTTATCGCCGGTGGCGCTTTTGTGGGGATTGAGAAAAAGATCAGCTCACGCTTGAACTCATCTACTTTAGGATATTCTAAGGAAGTGCGCCAGCACATTATGGACGAGGAGCTTTTGAGCTACATCACGCCTAGTGATTTGAAGTCGTTCGGTTTGATTCCTGAGCTGATTGGTCGTATGCCGATCGTGACGTTCATGTCACCACTTGATAAGAAGGCGCTTCAAGCGATTTTGACTTTGCCGAAGAATGCACTGGTGAAACAGTACCAGCATTTGTTCCACATGGACGGTATCGATCTTAAGTTTGAGGACGACGTGTTTGAATACATCGTGGATACAGCGCTCGAATACCAGTTAGGTGCTCGTGGACTGCGCAGTGTGTGTGAAGCGATTCTAACCGATCACATGTTTGATGCCCCAGGAATGGAGCAACAGGAGATTACGATCACCAGGTCGTATGCCCAGCAGCAGATTGAGCGTAGTTCATTGCGAAAAATGGCCTAAGGCAGTCAGCACTGACATTTTATACAAGAGATAGAAAGCACGGTCCAGGTTTTGGTCCGTGCTTTTTTTTAGTTTTGATAGGTATGGAATTGGTTTTTAAAAAGGAGGGCGAATACTTCTCCGCTGTTCGGCGAGGCTTGATCGCGTTGCTTGCGGTGATTTTTGTTTCCGGCAGTGTTCTGATGAAGTTAACCGGGTGGATCATTCTGCCATCAGCGCTCATTGGGACTTCTGGCGTGTTTATGGTGCGGTTGATTCAGCTGTCGGTACCGGTAAAGATTCGGGAGGGACGTCTGATTCAGCAAACGGCAAATCTGAATTGGTTCGATTCGGTCGATTTATCCAAAGTACACAAGATCGAGGTTTTGCCTGAGGGCAATCCACGTGCAGTGAGAAAAGCTTTGTTTGCGCCGAGCGTTGGAATCAAACTGTACTACAATAGGTACGATGAACTGCTTGTGGAGTGTACGTCTGAGCTGCTATTAGCAGCCTTGCAAGAAGTGGCACCTCAGGCTGAGGTCGTTCGGTTGTAGCAAAAAAACGCCCGGGGTTGCCGAGCGTTTTCTAAGTATGGTGAAAAGTTGGTGCTTAACGCATCGTGGTGTACACGTGCTGTACGTCGTCGTCTTCCTCTAGTTTCTCGATGAGCTTTTCAATCTCTTTGGCTTGCTCTTCGTCCACTTCTTTGGTCGTGGTAGGGATGTATTCAAAGCCAGATTCAATGATTTCATGGCCCAATTCCTCGAGTCCCTTTGAGATGTTTCCGTACTCTGCAAATTGGCCGTAGACCATAATGATTTCTTGCTCTTCACCGTCTTTTTCTTCGGTATCAGAGAACACGTCCTCCGCACCAAAATCGATCAATTCGAGCTCGAGTTCCTCTACATCCACATCGCCTGCAGCGATCTTACAGTGGCATTTGTGCTCGAACATAAACTCTACCGAACCCTGCGTCCCGAACGATCCGTTCAGCTTATTAAAGTACGAGCGTACATTTGCTACAGTACGGGTATTATTATCAGTCGCCGTCTCCACCAAAACAGCCACCCCGTGCGGCGCGTAGCCTTCGTAGATGATGGTTTTGTAGTCGCTTTGATCCTTGGACATCGCTTTTTTGATCGCACGCTCTACGTTGTCTTTCGGCATATTTGCAGCCTTCGCATTCTGCAACAACATGCGCAGGCGGTAGTTGGAATCTGGATTGTCTCCGCCTTCCTTCACGGCCATGATGATGTCTTTGCTGATGCGCGAGAAGGTTTTCGCCATCCCTGCCCAACGTTTAAACTTGCGTTCTTTTCTAAATTCAAATGCGCGTCCCATATATAAATGCTTGTCGTTTTGTGTTCAATTCGCCCAAAAATAGCAACTATCTCCGAGCTTTCTTACTTCCTGCGGCCTTCTTCGCTTTTCGCTCCTGCTCCGCCTCCCATTTTTTGATTTCGCTTTTGCGACCAATTTTTCTGGTAATAAAATCGCGTTCTAGATCCCATCCCCGCGCTGGGCTGTATTCCCTCCCGTAGAAAATGATCTGCAAGTGTAGTTTGTTCCACAGCTCACGAGCAAACAATCGCTTTGCGTCTTTTTCGGTCTGATCCACGGATTTGCCGTTCGAGAGTCCCCACCGGAACATCAAGCGCTGGATGTGCGTGTCCACAGGGAAAGCGGGCACGCCAAACGCCTGGCTCATCACCACACTCGCCGTTTTGTGTCCGACGCTGGGCATGTCCTCGAGCGCCTCAAAGCTCGCAGGCACCTTGCCGTCAAACTTTTCGACGATGGTGTTGCTGAACGCGTGAATTCCCTTGCTTTTCATCGGCACTAGACCGCACGGTCGAATGATTGCCGCGATCTCCTCCACGCTCAGTTTTGCCATGTCGTATGGATTGTCAGCCACCGCAAAGAGCTTCGGAGTGATTTTATTTACGCGTTCATCCGTACACTGCGCACTGAGCACGACGGCCACTAGCAGGGTGAATGGGTCTTTATGGTCCAGGGGGACGGGAGTTTCCGGGTACAATTTCTCCAACTCATCCACCACATATTGTACGCGCTCTGCCTTGGTCATCTTCGTAGTATTTTTTTAACCTCACAAGCTTCTCTTGTGGTCAAACAAAGCTAACTTCGAGTTGTTGAGAAATAAAAGAAATTCACAATGGCATTACAAATTGGACAAGAAGCACCTGCCTGGAGCGGTGTAAATCAGCACGGAGAAACCATCAGTTCAGAAGGATTTAAGGGCAAGAAAGTCATCCTCTTTTTCTACCCAAAAGCGTCTACTCCCGGATGTACCGCAGAGGCGTGTAACTTCAGAGATCACTACGCGGATCTAGCGGCCAAAGGCTTCGAGGTAGTAGGCGTCAGTGCAGACTCCGTCAAGCGTCAGCTCAACTTCGCGACCAAACAAGAACTCAACTACAACCTCATCGCTGATGAAGAAAAATCCATCATCGAAGCCTTCGAAGCATGGGGACTAAAAAAGTTCATGGGACGTGAGTTTGATGGCATCTACAGACACACCTATGTGATCGACGAAAACGGGGTGATCGAGCAGGTGTTAGAAAAGGTAAAAACGAAAGAAGCGACCGAGCAGATCCTCGCTTTGTATTAGGAATTTAAATTTCTTGCTGTAATTTATTAGAAAGGGCTTTGCCGAATGAATCAAAGTCCTACATTTGTATAAATTCTAATATTATTAGCATTCTAAGATTATGAGCGCAGATAAAGACGCCAAACTCAAGGCACTCAAACTCACAATGGACCGTATGGACAAGGCCTACGGTAAAGGAACAGTCATGAAGATGGGCGATGCCCCTGTAGTAGAGGTCGACTCTATTCCTACGGGTTCGCTAACCCTTGATGTTGCGCTCGGTGTCGGTGGATACCCGCAAGGTCGCGTGGTAGAAATCTACGGACCAGAAAGTTCAGGTAAAACGACACTCACCCTGCATGCTATTGCGGAGTGCCAGCGCAAAGGTGGTATCGCAGCATTTATCGATGCGGAGCATGCGTTTGATCGCTTCTACGCAGAAAAACTAGGGGTGAACACAGACGATTTGATCGTTTCGCAGCCGGATAACGGTGAGCAGGCGCTCGAGATTGCGGATAATCTTGTTCGTTCAGGTGCGATCGACATTCTCATTATAGATTCTGTTGCAGCCTTAACGCCAAAGGCAGAGATCGAAGGTGAGATGGGAGATGCTCGTGTAGGTTTGCAGGCACGTTTGATGTCTCAAGCTTTGCGTAAACTCACAGGTACCATTTCTAAAACGAACTGTACGGTAATTTTCATCAACCAGTTGCGTGAAAAGATCGGTGTGATGTTCGGTAACCCGGAAACGACCACTGGTGGTAATGCCCTTAAATTCTACAGTTCAGTGCGCTTGGACATTCGCCGTTCGACACAGATTAAAGATGGCGATCGTGTTATGGGTAACCGTACGCGTGTGAAAGTGGTGAAGAACAAGGTTGCTCCTCCGTTCCGTTTGGCTGAATTTGACATCATGTACGGCCTTGGAATATCCAAAGCAGGAGAATTGATCGACCTCGGGGTGCAGCATGATATACTTACGAAGAGTGGCTCATGGTTCAGCTACGGTGAAACACGCCTTGGACAAGGTAGAGATACTGTGAAGCAGTTGTTTATCGACAACCCAGAGCTTGCAGAAGAAGTCGAAGCGAAAATCAAGGCAGTGATTGACGCTGGAGAGTAAGTACTTATACCACGTATATAGATCTAGTAAGGCGCTGTTTTTCAGCGCCTTATTTGTTTAACAAAGTTTTGGGAAACTTTACTTTGTCGTAACATACGGGCTTGGAAAGCGGTTAGCGTTGCATGTATTTTTGCTCCTGAATAACCATAGTTCAAAATTCAAAAAATGAAAAGAACAGTACTTTCCCTGTTTGCCGTACTTGCATTAGGTACCGTAAACGCACAAGAAGCTACAGCAGATTCTTTGTTCAACATGTTGGACGAGATCGTTGTGACTTCGGACGTTATTGATGTTGCAAAGGAGCGCGAAACTCCGATCGCAGTATCAACAATCTCTGTTGCAGAGATTTCTCTTAAGGTAGGTAACCTCGAATTTGTAGAGGTGATGAACACTACCCCTGGTGTATACGCTACGAAGCAAGGTGGTGGTTACGGTGATTCACGTATTTCTTTACGTGGTTTTGATCAAACGAATACTTCATTCCTTATCAACGGTCAACCGGTGAACGATATGGAAAACGGTCGTTTGTACTGGTCGAACTGGCAAGGTCTATCTGACGTAGCTTCTGGTATCCAAATCCAGCGTGGCTTAGGTGCTTCTCGTTTGGCTGTTCCTTCTGTAGGTGGTACGGTAAGTATCTTCACGAAGGCTGCTGATAAGAAAGAAGGCGGATCATTTACCCAAGTTGCGGGTAACGACGGCTACTTCAAAACAACGGCTTCTTACAACTCTGGAAAGAACGCTGCAGGTTGGGCTTCTTCTGTGTTGATCTCACGCTGGTTGGGTAACGGTTACATCTACAACACACAAGGTGAAGGTCTTAACTACTTCGCTGCTGTAGGGTACAACCCAGAAGGTTCTGATCACAGCTTGAACTTGAGCTTTATCGGTGCAGGTCAGTGGCACCACCAACGTGATGTGTGGGTGAGTATCCGCGATTACGATTACTTCGGTGAAGGTGGTCAGACCTTGAACGATGATAAACTAGACCGTCGTTGGAATACAAACGGTGGTACTTACAACGGCGAAGAGTTCTCTATGCGTCGCAACTTCTACAACAAACCATTGGCTACGTTCAACTGGGATTGGCAGATTGCTAAGAATGTGAAACTTGCTACTTCTTTGTACGGTTCTGCCGGACGTGGTGGTGGTACTGGTCCACGTGGTAACTACTTCCGCAACAGCGATATGAACGTATTGCCTTACCGCAAAGATTTGTACGAGCACATGATCTTGGATTCAACAGGTATTGGTGGTCGTGGTGCTGACGGTTTCATCGACTTTGATAAGATCGAAGAATTGAACCAAACTACTACAGATCCTTACACTGGTGAGTTGTCAGACTTTAACGGTCAGTTGATCGGTTCGAACGGATTCCGTGACAGCAATGTAAACCGTGCTGTAATGGTACGTCGTGCTTCTATGAACTCACACAACTGGTTCGGTGCGATTTCTAACTTGGAAATCACTCAAGGTAAGATGACCTACTCTATCGGTGTTGATCTACGTGATTACACAGGGTACCACTACCGTGCGATGAATAACCTTATGGGACTCGACGGATACTACTCTACAGGTAACGACAACTCTATGGGTCAGATCATCAATACAACGATCGAAGCAAGTCCGTTCAACAACACGGGTATCGCTGGACCAAAACTAGACTACTACAACATCGGTCGTGTAGGATGGCAAGGTTTGAACGGTATGGCAGAATACAACGATAACGGTCGTTTGACCGCTGTAGTTCAAGGTGGTTTGTCGAACCAGTCGTTCCAACGTATCGACTACTTCGACCAGTCAACAAACCCGGTATCTGAAGTAGTTAACCAGTTAGGTGGTTACATCAAGGGGGGTGCGAACTTCAACATGAACGAGCACTCTAACGTGTTCGGTAACGCAGGTTACATTTCTCGCCAAGGAAACTTTGACGCTGTATTCCCAGGATTCGCGAATGACGTGAACCCAGACCTACAGAACGAAGAGATCATCTCTTTTGAATTGGGTTACGGATACCGTTCAAAAACTTTTGATTTGAACGTGAATGCTTACGCTACAAACTGGGGTAACCGTTTCATCTCTCGTTCTTTGTTGAATGCGAACGGTGCTGAAGGTACTGCGCAGTTCCGCGACATCGATGTTCAACACAACGGTATCGAGGTAGAAGGTACGTACCGTCCTATGGACAACCTTACGATCAAAGGGATGTTGTCTTTGGGTGACTGGAGATATACGAAAGATTTCGAATCTACTTTGTTTGATGACAACCAAAACGAGATCGGTACGGGTATCCTGTACACTAAAGGTGCTCGCGTAGGTGATGCAGCTCAAACGACTGCATTCTTCAGCGCTGACTACAAACTAGCAAAAGCGTTGAGCTTGGATTTAGGTGTTCGCTTCGTAGATGGTCTTTACGCAGACTGGGGTGTTGTAGATTCAGACTTCCAAAACGCAGACAACGCGGGTGCTTTGAAGCTTCCAGCGTACTCTTTGGTTGATCTAGGTGCAACAAGCCGTTTCGATTTGTTCGGTCACGATGCGTCATTGCGTTTGAACGTAAACAACTTGTTCAACACGTTGTACATCGCGGAATCTAACACGAACATTCACGCACAAGACGGTGATGATACTTGGAAAGGTATCTCTACTGCTAACTCTGTGTGGTTCGGTTTCGGACGTACTTGGAACGTGACTTTCCGTTACAACTTCTAAGAATAGCTGCTTCGCAGCAATTCAGAGCCCCGCCTTTTTGGCGGGGCTTTTTTTTTACCCGATTTTTGAAGCATGAGAAACTTCCTTCTAGTGTGCTTTGCTGCCTTTATGGTGGCTTGTCAGTCTTCACCTTCTTCCACGTCACAAGAGGATGCCGCCTTGGTTGCTCCTGAGCAGCAAGCGCTGCCTACTTCACCCTTACAGCGCGAGCTGGACAGTTTGAATGCCGAGATAGTGGATGCTCCGAATGACCTCAGTACGCTCGAAGCGCGCGCTGCGCTTTACCTGCGTCAGCAAAATTTGAAGTATGCCTCTGCGGACATCGATGCCGTTTTGCAAGTGGACAGTTCTAGAACAAAGGCACTAGAGTTGTTGGGTGATCTTGGGTTTTTGACGAACCAGACGCGCCAAAGTCGCGATGCCTGGGTGAAGTGTATGAAGGCCGATCCACAGAACGTCTCGTGCCGCTTGAAGCTCGCGGAGTTGTACCATGTGGTGACGGAGTTTGAGAAAAGCGCGGAGCTGGTGGATAAAGTCATTGCGATGGATCTGGACAATGCGGAAGCACATTTTCTGAAAGGGATGTTGATGCGCGATGCGATAGGTGACACGACGCTGGCATTGGAGTGGTTTCAGAAGTCGATAGATTTAGATCCTGAGTACAAGGAGGCGCTGGATATGTGCGGCGTGTTGTACAGTGCGCAGGGCAATCCGCTGGCCTTGGGGTATTTTAATAGGTTGATTGAATTGGACCCGGATAATAGGGTGAGTTATTACAATAGAGGGATGTATTTCCTGGGGCAGGACCAGTGGAATGGGGCGCTTGAGGACTTTACGACATGTGTTTCTTTAGATCCCAGAGATTTGGAATCGTACTTTAATCTTGGGTACATTCATCTACAGTTGCAGCTTCCGAGTGAGGCACGTGGCTATTTTAACCGGGCGCTTGAGATTCAGCCGATCAACCATCGTGCATTGTACGGAAGAGGGTATTGTTTTGAGCTTTTAGGGGATTTGCCGAATGCGGAGAAGGACTACCGTCAGGCGCTGAGTTACAATCCAAATCATGCAGGTTCGCAGGCGGGTTTGCAGCGCATCACTACGGCGCGTCGTTCGGCGAATTAGGCCTTAATATACGAGCGATTTAAACCGGTTTGGGTAGTCGGAGATCAGTCCGTCCACGCCCATGTCCACGAGTTCTTGCATGCGCACGGTATCGTTCACGGTCCATGGAATCACTGAAATTTGGCGGAAGTGGCACCAATTGATCATCTCGCCCGTCACTAGATCCTCCCTCGGGCTGAACACGTCCACTGGGAATCCGATCTCCTCCATCAGCTCCTCAGGGCTCTGGTCTTTCTCCGTGAGCAAACACAGTTTTACGCCTAGGTGAAGCTTGCGAAAGGCACGCAGGGTACGCGCATCGAAGCTTTGAATCGTGATCCTTGGCATGAGGTCGGCCTCAGGATAGGCGGCATCCATTTCACGCAGTTCCGCCGCTAAAATCTCTACAAATTTTCCGGGTCCCGGATGGTAGATCCCGTCGCCTTTTGGACTCGTTTTGGTCTCAATGTTAAACATCGGCCAGTCGTTTGCAGTGAACTCTAGTACTTCTTTCAAGCTAGGCTTGCGGCTCGATCCGCTTTGCTGCTCCGGGAAATCTGGGTGCTGTGCCATGCCACAGTCCACACGCTGGATCTCTTCCAAGGTCATCTGAAAGAGGTTTATGCCGCGCGCGTCGTCGTTTGTAATCACAGTATCGGTCAAGCAGATGGTCGGGTTCATCCACGGTTCGTGCGAGACGACTACCTTCAGGTCTTTGCTGATCACCACATCCAGTTCTAAGGTACTCACCTCGGGATAGGTCAGGGCCTTTTCAAAGGCAATCAACGTGTTCTCTGGCGCTAAGCCACGAGCACCGCGGTGTCCTTGTAGGTCGAGGGTGCGCGCAGGTCGCGTACAGGAGAAAACCGATAGGGCAACTAAAAGGAGTAGGGCGTGGCGCATATGGATGTTATTGAGTACTTTCATTCGGGCGTTATCAATGCTCTAAAATAGTAGATACCATGCGACAAAAGGCAATTCTAGGGCTTAGTTTTGTAGCTCTATTCACACACTGTACTATGAACGAAGCACCTCAAAGCGGCGAGCCGCGCGCAAAAGAAGTTCCATTTGAAATGACCGCTCACGGCGACACTCGTGTGGACGAATATTACTGGATGCGCGAGCGCGAAGACCAGGAGGTGATCGACTATTTGAATGCTGAGAATACCTACCGCGAGCAAATCATGGCGGGAACAGAGAAGTTCCAAGACCGTTTGTTCGACGAGATGGTAGGTCGTATCAAAAAGGACGACAGTTCTGTTCCGTATGAGTTGGACGGCTATTTCTACTACACCCGCTTTGAAGGTGATCTAGAATATCCGCTGTATTGCCGTAAAAAAGGTTCTTTGGAGGCAGAAGAAGAGGTGATGCTGAACGTGAACGAGCTGGCAGAAGGCCACAGTTACTACAAGATCGGCGGGGTGTCGATTCACCCGAACAATCAAAAGATTGCGTTTGGAGTGGATACGGTCAGCCGTCGCATTTACACGCTGTACACGAAGGATTTGGTGACGGGTGAGGTGGTACAAATCTCACCGGCAGAATGTTCTGGTGGCGCGGTCTGGAGTGCAGATGGCGATCATCTGTTCTACACAGTGAAAGATCTGGAGACCTTGCGCAGTAATGAGATCAAGCGCTGGAGTGCCGCAGATCAGAGTTTTACGACGGTGTTTGTGGAAAAGGACGAGACGTTCTCGTGTTACGTGTACAAGAGCAAAAGTCGCAAGTATATTTTGATAGGAAGTTCCTCAACAATGTCGGACGAGCACCGATTCATTTCAGCGAAGACTCCCGAAGCGCCATTTCAGGTGTTGCAGGGACGTGAGCGCGGTTTGGAATATGGGGTGAGTCACTTCGGTGAGCACTTTTACATCCGCACAAATGCTGGTGGCGCGACCAATTTTAAATTGGTCAAAACCCCTGTAACGGCTACTGAAAAAGAACATTGGGAGGACGTTTTACCGCACCAGGAAGACGTTTATTTAGAAGATATGGAGCTGTTTTCGAACTACCTCGTGACGGAGCAGCGCAAGGACGGTTTGGCTCAAATTCGCATCCAGCCTTGGGGCGAGGAGGCCTACTATTTACCGTTTGAAGAGGAAACCTACACCGCCTACATCGGGAACAATCCGAGTTTTGACCAGACGCATTTGCGCTTTGGCTACACCTCGATGACCACTCCTGGAAGTGTGATCGACTATGATTTTGCGACCGGCGCGAAGACCGTGCAAAAGGAACAAGAGGTGATCGGAGGCTACGACAAATCTAAATATGAAACCAAGCGCATCTGGGCTACGGCGGACGATGGTACTAAGGTGCCGATGTCGATCGTCTACCGCAAAGATCTATTGCGCGATAACGGCCCGAACCCGACCCTGTTGTACGGCTACGGGAGTTATGGAATCACGGTAGATCCACAGTTTTCAACGGTTCGCCTGAGTCTACTGGACCGCGGTTTTGTGTATGCCATTGCTCACATCCGTGGCTCACAATATTTGGGACGTCCTTGGTATGAAGACGGGAAAATGTTTGAAAAACGCAACACCTTCACGGACTTCATCTCTTGTGGAGAAGCTTTGATCGAGGAAGGATACTGTTCGGATCAGACGCTCATGGCGATGGGCGGTTCTGCCGGTGGATTGCTGATGGGTGCCGTGGTGAACATGCGCCCGGATTTGTTCCGTGGAGTGATTGCTGCAGTGCCTTTTGTAGATGTTGTGACCACCATGCTGGATGAAACGATCCCATTGACCACAGGTGAGTATGACGAATGGGGGAATCCGAACAATAAAGAGAGTTACGAGTACATGCTCAGCTACAGTCCTTACGATCAGGTCTCAGCGCAGGATTATCCGGCGATGCTGATCACCACGGGACTTCACGACAGCCAAGTGCAGTACTGGGAGCCGGCAAAATGGATCGCACGTTTGCGTAAGATGCGTACCAACCGCAAGGAGCCGCTGCTGATGTATTGCAACATGGAAACGGGACACGGCGGCGCTTCGGGTCGTTTTGAGTCGTTGCGTGAAACGGCGATGGAATATGCGTTCTTGCTGGATTTAATGGGCATCAAATCATGAGTATAGAAATCACAGGATTGACCAAGTTATACGGCAGCCAAAAAGCCCTAGATGGGGTTTCGCTCCAGATCAAAAGTGGTCAGATTACAGGGCTCCTAGGGCCGAATGGTGCCGGAAAAAGTACGTTGATGAAGATCCTGACCGGGTCGTTGCTTCCGGATGAAGGAACGGTGCTGGTGAATGGTGTAGATGTGCTGAAAGAGCCGATGAAGGTACAGCGCACATTGGGGTATTTGCCTGAGCACAATCCGCAGTATCTAGAGCTGTATGTAAAAGAGTATTTGGCGTACGTGGCGAGTGTCTACAAGGCGCCGAAGTCACGGATCGATGCCGTGATCGAGCAAACGGTTTTAGGCCGTGAGCAGCACAAGAAGGTGGGTGCTTTGTCGAAAGGGTACCGCCAGCGTGTGGGACTTGCGGCAGCGCTAATCCCAGATCCGCAGTTGCTTATTTTGGACGAGCCGACCACGGGTTTGGATCCAGCACAACTCGCTGAGATTCGCGCGTTGCTAAAAACGATCAGTACGGATAAAACGGTGCTGTTCTCTACGCACATCATGCAAGAGGTGGTGGAGCTTTGCGAGCAGTGTTACTTTTTAAATAAAGGGGTGCTCGAAAAGGAATTGGCCAGAGAGGAGATCGGTAAAGGGAGCGTCTATTTGGAGAATATTTTCGCTGCCTTTGAAAATTGACGTGCGGGAATGGCGCTTGAGGTCAAATCTTCGATGATGGCTTCGTCTTTAGCGAATGCCGGGAAGTATTTGTACACCCAGCCTTTTTCCATGAACGCGTTGTAGTTGTTGGTGACATTTTCAAAAACCATCACGATCGTGCCCTTGCTCTCAGCGGTTTTCACCAAGACGTCGTAGCCAAGTGTGGTGATCAGCCCTATCGTAAAGTATATACCCAGTCCCTTTCCGCTACGAGGTCCGTTTGTAATAACGGGGTTTCCGTACAGCTTCAGATGTTCTAGGCTCATGCCTGGACCACGGTCTGCAACGATGGTAAAGAGTTTGTCGTCTTTAATTTTCAAGAACACCGAAGGCTTTTCGTTTTCCGACCATTTGATGGCGTTGTCGATAAAGTTTTGGAGTCCAAACAGCATGGGGGTATAGTTCTCTACGTTGTGACGCGGCTCCACTCCGTTTTGCGTTAGGAAGACCTTTTGTCCATAGAGGTTGTTCAGCGTGTCGAGCAGCTCCTTCACAGGTTTGCTGACGTTCGCTTGGCTGATCACGTCGCGATTATTAAGTGTGGTCTCTACGATGTTTACCAAATGTTGAACGCTCTCCGACAAGTCTTCGATCAGTGAGCTATTTTCCGGAGTTGAACGCATTTTTTCAATCTCCAATTTTGTGTAGATGTGCGAAAGTGGCGTTCGGATGTTGTGGCTGATGATGCTAATCAGATCGTTTTGGAATTGGACCCTAGAATTCAGTTTGGCTCCCTCTTTAGAGGTACTTTTAAGCAGCTTTATGTTGCTCAAGATGTGAATTAGAATCACCTCAATCGTAGCAATAAATACAAAGACGTGTCCATGTTTGGTCGCTTCGAATTCTTCGGCGTTGATCATGTCCTTGCGAACCAGCATGATGAGTGCACACACTACAAATGTTACAAAGCCCACGGTATAAATTTGATCGTAAGTCTTTCTTTTGCGCCAATTTTTAAAGCGAACCACAGCCGTTGCAGTCAATATGAGATTCGCCGAATGCATGATCAATAGCGGGTGTTTGTAGGCATGGCTCATGGCGTGAACTAGCAGCAAACCAAACGCCGTATACAAGGCGATGGTCCATGTTTTCCCAAACCAATGATCTCTAACGTTAACGAAAGTCAGTACCGCCAAATACCCTAAAACACCACTAATGGCATAGGCTAGATAGATTTCAACCCTGTCTAATGGTGTGTAGAGGAAGGTGGCTGCCAAAAGCAATTGGGCACTAAGTGCCGCAAATACAAGTCCCAAAAAGTTTTTATCGCTCATTTGCATTCGCTAAAGCTAGTGTAGAAAGGTATTGCAGAACGATTTGCGTACCACAAATAGGTATAAAGCGTACACATATATGGTACATTCTCACCCATTTCTCATTTTTAGAATTACCAAGACTTAACGCCTGTCCAATTTTATTTCCCTGTTCTTTCGCTCCTACGGCCTTGGCAGTCAGCGCTTCCAAACCGGCCGTATGTCTTCTTCCGAAATCATCCTAGAGATACCTTGTCAGTTCCTAAAACCGGTGTATATTTGCCATCCACAATCGCGGAGTGGAGCAGTTGGTAGCTCGTCGGGCTCATAACCCGAAGGTCGTCAGTTCGAGTCTGGCCTCCGCTACAAGGAAAAGCCTTGATGCACAGCATCAGGGCTTTTTTTATGTCTTGAATCGGACAGATTAATGAAACACCTTTTGATTGGACCGGCCTTATATACGTTTAAGGGACGTACCTCGTTATCAATCAAACTTGGTATATTACATAATGCTTAGTACGAAGATAAGGGGGAGAGTTCTTGTAGTGTTGTTTTTCTGTTGTCAATCACTAGTCGCACAGACCTATGTTAGAGTCGGTCCGAGTGTTTTGGGTAATTATTCTCCATGGTTCGAAGAAGACGTCTATTTGAATATTGGGGGTGAAATTTCTGCTGAATTTAGTTTAGCTAAGAAAATCACTTTGAATATTCCATTCGCTGCTCATTACGGAGAGCATAAACTTCATGGGGATGTAAATGAAACTGTTTTTACAGAAAATCGACTTGTTGGTATTTGTCCTGAAATCAGATACCACCCAAGAAAAAGATTTAAGAATATGTTTTACGGTCTGGGTGGAGAAATAAAGCACTTTAAATCTGTGAATTTTCATCCCCCATCAAATGCCAATCCAAGGCCTTTTCTTGTTGGCTGGGAATATTACTTAGGGTTTTCGATTGGACAAAACCTTCCCTATAGAAGAGGGGTACTAACACCCAACTTGAACTTTGGTATTGGCGTAAATGCAAATGAATATCCTGTAAATGCTCGGGTTGGATTTACCTACGGCTTTCAAAGTAATGTGAAAACTAAGAAGAGATTTAACAAGAGTAAAAGTTGGCAATAGTTGCATCTAAACCAACACTTCTAAAGTTGTACTCGCTATTCCTTAAGTTCACTAAGGTTGATTCTTATCAAGCTAACTTCGATTTTACAAAGTCTCAGTAAATCTCTTTATAGAATAATTTCACTGGAAGGAGTTTGATGCGGTTTCGTAAGAATTTTGAATTTCTTCCAATGGCCTTTTCG
>CBFHHO010000013.1:24301-55319 GCA_965655695.1 uncultured Schleiferiaceae bacterium
TTGTAATCATCTCACAAATAGAGTCTTAGAAATATATACGTAGTCTCACCTCCGCTACAAAGAAAGCCTCTTGAGAAATCAAGAGGCTTTTTTATGGTTTGATAACGGGTTTTATCCGAATCTCACTAAATATTCCCGGAAGTGTTAATAATCATAGATAGTTCCTTCTATACCCTCAGTTGTAGCTACGTTGAATGCTTCATTTGGGAATATAAGACTGGTCATTGTGGTTAACCCGTCTTCACAAAAAAGTTCAATGCTTGTGACATCCATAATTAATCGGACACTCTGATTTTGAATTTTTCGCTTGGGTGCAGATTGAATCTGAGCAAAGGATTCATCGAATGTTACTTTACCGCACAGGCTTCGGTCGATGAATACACTATCTGCAGTGTTATAAATGTTTAGTGTATCTCCTGCGTCGCTAGAAAAGGTTATAGACCAGTCTTGACCTCCGTCAAAAAGCCACTCCATGGTATTTGACCCATTCAAAGTGTTCACAGGTTGGATAGGGTGTTGATTTTTTCTCAAGTTTTTCAAGTTAGGATGCGGTTTTTGGACGAGGTAATCGTGCTCTCCGTGGTGTATGCATTCAACTATACGTGGAATTGTCATTGAAGATCGCCATTTGTAAGTGGGAACTTTCGTAGCGTACTTCCAGTTGCTCATCCAGCCGATGAATAATTTCTTATCGTTATTCAACGGGGCGTTGTGCCAAGTAACTCCGGCATAATTGTCTCTACCGTAATCAAGCCATTTTAAGTCCTCTTGATTACTGACGAATTTTGTTCCATCCCATTTTCCAGTAAAGTACTGAGTCCCCGAACCTCCATTTGGCGATTGATCTCCTACAGATACTATAAGAATTGCTTTGGTATTTCCGTCTTCAAAAAACAAGAGTTCCGGGCATTCCCAAACTCCTGTTTGGCTACCCAAAGGATGTTGGAATTCAGATAGTTTTTCCCAATGCAGAAGGTCTTGCGAAGCATAAAAAGAAACAGCTTGACCCACTGTTAATACGCTGATCCATTGCCGTCCATCCCACACGATTTTTGGATCTCGAAAATCTTTCAATCCTGGATTAGATATAACCGGATTTCCCTCGTAGGGAGAAAAAGTCATACCTCCATCTAGCGAGTAGGAGATGCTTTGGTATTGAAGTTCAGTTTCGCTTTGATGATGGGTGTACATTGCGATTAACGGAGGATTTTGTTTTGTACCCAACCCACTTAAGTTGTTTGAATCTATGACCATTGAACCTGAAAAAATATAACCCAATACACTATCCGGGTATATGGCTATGTCATGTTCTGTCCAGTTATATAAATCGTGCGAACTACTATGTCCCCAATGCATAGGTCCCCATTGGTTTCCTTCTGGATAGTATTGATAATATAGATGATACTTGCCGTCGCTGTAAAACATTCCATTTGGATCATTCATCCAATTTTGTTTTGGAGTATAATGAAACATGGGACGGTAGGCCTCTGCGGTATCAATCGTGTTAAAATAGGTAACATCAGATAGCTCTTTCGAAGAGGCATTCGAGCACGAATTAAGAGTATAGAGCAAGCAAATACTGGTGAGGATTCGGAGTGTATTCATCATAATTTAATGAATTTGAAGGATTTTTTATGTTCTGGAATCCTAAGGAAATAGGAACCTTGAGGAAGATTTGAAATAGAATTGGATTGCGTTAAAACACCAGCTTTCACAATTTTTGCCGTCTGATCAACGATTACAAAACGCGACCCTATATATTGAGCATCGTTTAGTTGGATTATATCGGAACTCGGATTTGGAGTAATAAGTGGTTGGTGATCCGTAGCTTGTTCTTGGATAGATATATAACCATTGAGACCAGAGGGTAAATTCAATGGATCGCAATACTTATGATATAAGTTGTTTGAATCCAGCATGCCATAGAGTGGATATAATCTTCCAGAGAGGTTTGCGGATCCTGATTGACACTTAACAGCAAATTGATTCTGGTTAGGATGAGGATAGGCTCTAGCTGACATAACTACTATATCATCTATGAATACTTCAATAGTGCTATGATCAATGAAGACCCTTAGATAAACGCTGTCATTGTTTGAAAAAATATAGTCGGCCCCTTGTCTGTCTTGAGTTGTGAGATAGGGTGAACTAGTTTGTCTATTGAGGTAAACTCTGTCATTCTCAAAATCAAGCTCGACCTTCACGGATCTATTGTTAAGGGTGTCTTTCAGAAACTCTAGTGTGATGAATCCATTTGATGCGTTCTTAACAATCCCCTCAAATTCGTACTGTAGACTTGACCAATTCTGCACGGTAAAAGTTTCTCCGTTAGCAATAGTTTGGTTGTTAAAACTTACACTATTCACCGTGTCCCTGAGAGAACATAAATTTGGGTGTGGATATTGTCCAAGGGTCTTACCGTCATCACAAATAAAGACCCTTCTGGGAAGCGAAAAGGTGTGGCGCCAACCTGCCGAAATTTGACTAGAAACACTTCTTTGTTCGGCTAGTATTCCAGAATACACAAACTCGCCCCATTCGTCCTTTCCGAATGCTGGAGCTAGTAAGTGGTGCTCTATTAGTTCAATATCCTTGAATTCACTTTCATCGAGGAAAGGGACGAATTTGTTATTTGTGAAAGTTCCTAGAGAATACAACGCCCTCACTTTAGGCATACCAAGCGGGCCAAGACCTAATAAAAAGGTGTCTTGCTTTACCTCAAACATGTAGGCCATTTCCCAAAAAGTACCTAATTCTGAAACGTTGTTGTGCTGAAAAATTGGAAGCATAAAATTCCAATTTTCCATGTCGGTACTTTTATAGGAGAACAAGATTCCTCCTCCATTTCCTGCGAGGCCGGAACCCACTATCATGTAGTACATACCATTATGCTCAAAAACATAAGGGTCGCGGAAATCCATGTGGTTGTATGACGCCGGAGGATTACTAATGAGAGGGTTAGAATTGTCTTTTTCCCATGTGAGTAAGGTGGAGTCTGTGGCTACAGCTCTACCTATTCCTGCTTTTTGCCCATCTACCCCGGTGTAGTAAACAATGGGTGTACCTGAGGAGTCAAAAGCGGTAGTTCCAGACCATATTCCCCAATCATCCCATCCAGGAGATGGTGCTAGTGACATCTCAACTTCTTTCCAATGAACAAGATCTGAGCTGACTAAATGGCCCCAATGCATGAAGAATAGGCCAGGGGCGTTAGGGTTTTTCTGAAAAAACATGTGGTATTGCCCCTTGTAGTAGGTAAGCCCATAACTCTCGTTGGTCCAAGATGTGTTTGGCATTGGATGAAACTGAGGACGTAAATGGTCTCCATCATGCCTTATGCTCGGATCAATGTATAGCGATGCGCTCGCGTCTAATGAGATGAATAGAGGCAACGAATAGTAAACGTTGGGTAGGCTTTTATTTTGTAAAACTATTTGATCTATCGCGCCATTGGCGGTTACAGTGGAAAAGCCATTTGTCGTTTGGTTTTGGGACGATCGCCCAATAAGAAGAGATGTATTTGAAGGATAAATTAGGCTGTCATTTACGGACAGCATCAAGGAATCTACTGTCGCGCCATTTAATAATAGCCTGGCGACACCAGAGTAGAGGTCAACGTCAACGCCGATTTTATACCATGAATTACGATCCATGGGGTGTGTAGATTCAAGCGTATATGCAGAGCTGGTCGTGTAAAAGTTGAATTGAACGATTCCAAACGGGCTCACTTTCAATTCAAAACCAGCGGTAGAATTGATTTTTGAAATCAAGGCTCCGCCATTTTGAGTGAAAGCCTCCGTCGCATACCATAGTGACAGGCTAAGCTCTTTTTGAGCACTATCTAATGAGCTGTTACCCAAATCAACATAAGTGGAGTAACCATCCAATCTTAGAGCGTTTCCGTCTACCCCTGGCACACGCTCCGGTGATCCAAAATGATTGGAAATAGAATAGCTCGAGTTGGAAATAGAATCAAGCGCTGTAACACTCCCTGAGACTTCTTCAAAATCAATAGAAAGATGATTTTGACTTACACCGCTGAGAGATAGGATAATGAGAATTAGTAGGGTATAAAGCTTCATATTTTTAAAAAAAATGCGGGCGGCAAAGCCGCCCGCAAAACAATGAAATTCAAATCTACGTCTTATTGAACTCCTAAGTACTCAATTGTATTGGCTGTCCAGCCTTCAACATTATCTCTCCAAGTATTTGTGCGACCGTCTTCATGGTACCATTCGTAACAACCTGCTGAGAATGTAATTGCTGAACCAGTGAAATCTCCTGCTGGTTCGAATTCTACAATAGTAAAGAATTCAACACCACCAAAAACAGGATCCCATTCGAATGAGCCACGAACTACTGAATTTGTTTGTTGCTCAAAGTATCCTTTCAACATAGTTACGTCATCGTCGTTATTGAAGATGCTATCGCCATTAGTTGAACGTTCCCAGTCGTTAATGACACCATCACCGTTCGTATCAAAGTTCGCGATTACACCAGGAATGTTGTTTACGAACCAGAATCGACCAGCGTCTCTTTTAAGACCACCATCTATGAACATTAACGCATCGTAAGTTACACCATCGAAGGTTACTGACTTAGTCGTTAAATCATCGAACATTGGGTGGTTCTTATTGTCACCACCATCATAAAGGTTAGTCGGAACTTGATAACCTACACCCCAATCGTCAGGATTCGCATTCCCTGAATTTGCTCCATCACCGCCATCTGTTGGTGCCCAATCAGCAGAAAGACGCCCCATGTCTACTAAATACGGAGTTGCTAAGCCGGTAAGCAGCATGTTACCACCACCTTTGTAAAAATCCGTTAGAGCAGTTAGTCCTGTTCCAGAAGTTGCGTCAACTGGTAAATCGTATCCTGCGTCATAGTCATGCAAGTGGAACCAAACTGTTGTAGCGCTTGAAAGTGCATCTGCATCTAGATCAGCAAATGAAATGTAACGAGCCTTAACGCCATACTCAGCAAGTGCCCAGTTGTATGCATCAGCTACTTCTGCAGGAAGGTCGTTAACTGTCGCGGCATCTCCGACTAGTGCAAGACGCATTGGGTCGGCACCAGTAGTTACTTCCATAGAATAGGTTTTTGTAAAACCATCAGCAGCTGTAACTGTAAATGAAACAGGTCCATTACTGAAATCGATTCCTGCGCTTAAATCAGGACTTACGGTAGCATCTGAGCTACCAAGAACCATTGAGCCGGACACAGCGGTAATATCAGCCATAAACGGCATCTCCGCGTGTATGTCGGTTCCTGTGATAATTCCTACACCCACTGCAGGTGAAGTGATCGTTACGCTTGTAATATCCGCTTGACCTTCGTCAGTCGGATCTTTTTGACAAGACGTAAATGATGTTGCCATCCCGGCAATCATCATCATTGAAAAAGCTAATTTTCTCATTTTCCTTGATTTTTGTTAATTAATATCCTTGGTTTTGGGTATACAATGTTGGAGCGAGGTCTATCTCGCTTTGTGGAATAGGTAAATACTCGTCCCTATTCGTAGTAAATGTTGCACCTTCTAAGTAGTCCTTACGTGCAGATTCAGTAGTGTAATATTCACTCATGGTGGATTGTAATTCTCCCCAACGAAGTAAATCGTACCATCTATGTCCTTCTAGGGCTAACTCGAGTCTTCTTTCGAAACGAACTGCAGTACGAGCTTCAGATTGGGTAAACCCGCTTATTGAGTAAGGTTCAACCTTATAATTTGCTGCATCAGCTCCTGTGGTTAAATGAGCGACTGGTGTGCTACCTTTTGCCCTGTTTCGTACTTCGTTTATGAGGGAAATACCGTCCGCAAGATTACCTAATTCAATTTCTGCTTCAGCAGTCATTAACAGAACATCAGCGTAGCGTATAACATTAAAATTTAAGCCACTTGCTGCCCAAGGCCAACTGTTGTGTACCATTGGGTCATTAGGAGCTACGACGTGCTTCTTTCCTGAAAATCCTGGGAAGTAATCTGAAGAACGCACCCAATTTTCATCATAATTAGCTGTGCCTTTCCATGGGATGCCAATTCTACCAACCGTAAAGTCCAAGCGCGGGTCAACAGTACCTGAGTAGGTAGCGTCTTCTACTACTGTACCATCGTTAAATGTGTCAAAAAGTGGGTGTCCATTTGCATCTGTTTTAAAGGCATTAGCTAAGTTAAAAGAGCCATGATAAAAATCGTCTCCGCTGGCATATGCACCGTTGTCAATACCAGGGCCGCTGGTAGAATTCAATAGATTTGACCAATTGTGATTGGCATAAATATTCGCAGTAGAGTATTGGACTACGAATACCCCTTCAGCACCGTTTTCATGTGCAAGTGTACTTAGGTTTTCAAATTCATTGAGCAATTCATAATTACTAGAATTGATAATTTCATTTCCCAGAGATTTTACTGAAGTCCAATCTTCTGTATGGAGATATAGCTTTTGTAAGAAAGCTGCCGCTGCATATTTTGTAGCGCGTCCCACTTGCTCTTGAGTCGGTGGCAGATTGTCATAAGCAAATTGCAGGTCGGCTTCAATTAGCTCCCAAAGCTCACTTTCTGTGTGTTCCGTATTTGAAGCAGTTAGTGGGTCTGTTGTTTCAAGCAAATATGGAATTTGATTGAAGTTTCTCTTAAGATCCAAATGAAACACTCCTCTAAGAAACCGCATCTCCGCGATGCGGGTATTGACAGGAAAAGCTGGGTCATTTATGTTGTTCAATTCGCGAATCGCTAGATTAGTTCTCGCAATGGCATATAGAGTGTTGCGCCATTTATGGAACGCTACTGCGTTGGTGGCATCGTGAGCCGCTGTTTCAAGTTGGTGAACATCTACCAAGTCAGAAACGCTACCACCACCTTTCCAAGCATCATCAGAGCGAACATCCATTACCCAATTCGTAGAGGGTCCAACGAACGATTCAAAATTGCCGAAGAAATGTGAGGCTAGCCCTTGATATGCTGAGGTAACGAGCTTATCAGTAAACTCAGCATTCAATGTACCGTCCGCTAGCACACCACGTGGCTTTTGGTCCAAGTAGCTCTCACATGAAGTCAATATAATTCCGACTGTCGTAATTGCTAGAGTAACAAGAAGTGATTTGATTTTCATTTCAATTACATTTTAAAGTTTATACCAAACAAAAACGTTCTGGCTAGTGGATATGCTCCTCTATCAATTCCCGGGAAATTTGCATTGCCACTAAAAGTGACCTCGGGATCAACACCAGAATAATTGGTTAAAGTCAATAGATTTTGGCCTTCAACTGAAAGAGAGATCGATTTCTGATCTTTCAAAGGAATTGTGTAAGAAGCTTTGACGCTTCTCAATCGCAAAAAACTCGCGTTTTCAACGAAATAAGAAGAGGCTCTACTTTCGTTATTATTATTATTTAGTGTAGGCGCTGGAATGCTTGAACTTGTGTTGGATTCAGACCAAGCGTCGAGCAGAGCGCTACCGTGGTTAAAGTTGCCGTTTTGCGCAAAATCTGTATACCATTTAGTTTCATTATATACCTTTTGGCCCAAGTTGGCATAGGCGAAGGCGCTTATGTCCCATTGACCAACGTGGTATGTATAATTTCCGCTTAGAGTTAACTTTGGGTATGGAGAGCCTATATAGGTGCGATCTGCAGCAGTGATTAGTGAGTCGCCGTCCAGATTTGCATAGCGGATTCGCCCTGGCGCTGCACCTAACTGATAGGGATGAGTGTTGACAGCCTCATCGGATTCAAATATACCATCAGCTACCCAGCCATAGAAACTTCCAATAGGGTACCCTACGGCAATTCTAGTTGGTCCGTCCGCGCCGTCAATATAATATTCATCGTCGTATCCAATATTCCCAATGTTTTCACCTAAATCGAGGACAGTATTTTTGAAAGTAGAAACGATAAAGTCAATTTGATACCCTCTATCTCTTACTGGGTTTTCGTGTCTGTAGCTGGTCTCCCAATCGAGACCAATATTTTCAACAGTAGCGGCATTTACGATAGGAAAACTTCCTTCTCCTACTGCTGCTATTTGCGGGTTTGGCAGAAGAATATCCGAAGTCACCTTTCGATAAGCGTCTACACTGGTTGTCCACTTATTATCAAACAGACTTAGGTCTAATCCGATGTTAGCCTGTGTAGTTGTCTCCCATCTTAAGTTAGGATTACCACGAGTCGCTACAACTAAACCTTGTACAACATCAGTATTTGAACCGTTTAAATCGTAATCTGCAGTATTCGGGTTTGAGCCGAAAGTACTTAATGTTGCAAAATCTGCGGTGTTTTGGTTCCCTTGTTGTCCCCACGATGCACGCAACTTGAATTCATTCACGGTCTCTTTAAAAGGAGCAAAGAAGTCCTCTTCACTAATTCTCCAACCTAAAGACGCTGCTGGGAAAATACCACCTGAGTTAAATCTAGAAGTACGGTCATGACGCAAGACTCCCGAAACGTAGTATTTGTTTCCAAAATTATAGTCTGCATTCGCAAAGTAGGATAGAAGGCCGTAACCAGTTCCTCCTCCAAAATTTGTTTGATCTCCTGAGCCTGCGCTGAGGTAAACGAAATAGTCTTCCTCTATTCCAAAGCCTGTTCTAGAACCCCCGAAGTACTTGAAATCATATTCAATGGCTTCCATTCCTCCAAGAAATTTGAAGTTACTGTTGGACATTTGCAAAGAATATTCGGTAGAATTGGTTAGTGTTATGGTCCTACCTTCTCCAAAATCTCTGAAAAGAAAGTTGTTTTGAACGTCATAGTCACCTTCTCTAAATGAGGCATTGAAGTTTTTGTTTCTATAATCGCTATAGTCTACTGCAGCGGAAGTTCTTGCTGTCCATGAATGACGACTAGAATGACTTGGCGCTATAGCATCAAGAATATTTAATTCTCCATAAATGTTCCCGAACACTCTAATACCTCTACTCCAATTGTTTTTGTTTTTTTCAAGAACGCTAACCATGTTACGGACATCAGGCATACCGGAAATTCTTCCAGCAAAGCCACCTTGGTAATCGTAAACGGGTAATAAGGGGTGTTGACGAATTACGTCCATTGGTATACCGTCTTGGCCTTGTTGAGTTCCAATCTGAGTCTGGTCAGAATAAGAAACGTTGATGTTTTCTCCAACAGTTAACCAGCTTACAGGGTTGAAAACACTATTAAAGCGAAGGGTTGTCCTTTCATAGTTCGTATTACGTATAAGCCCTTGTTGATTGAAATTTGAAATCCCCAAAGCGTAGGTTGAGCGCTCGTTACCGCTAGAGAAGTTAGCATAGTGCTGTTGCTGCATTGCGGTCCTGTACACTTCTTTATGCCAGTCGGTACCTTCCTCAGTGAATTGGTAGATTTGGCGTTGGTTGGATATTACGAACGGAGTTGTGTTAATTACCGGTGACGCACCATCGCCATATAGTGGATGTCGCGCAGTAATTCCGTCATTTTGGGCAGCCGTCCAATATACCTGACCCCAACCCGAAGCATCAAGCATGTCTAACTTGTTCGCAGAAGTTTGGATACCAAATGTGGAGCCAAACTCTGTAGTGACTCTATTCTTGTTTCCTTTTTTAGTAGTGATTACGATAACACCTCCAGCTGATCTTGAACCGTAAATGGATGCGGATGCAGCATCTTTTAGGACTTGAATTGAAGAGATATCGGATGGGTTAAGATTACCTAAGCCTTCAGTACTAGGTACTCCATCTATAACGTATAATGGATTGTTGTTATTTAAGGTTGTAACGCCACGTACGCGGATAGAATTCCTACCAGATCCGGGCTGCCCGTCTTGAGTTCCAATAACCCCAGCAACCTTTCCTTGTAGAGCTTGTGTCACATCTGAAAATGGTGTTTTTGAGACCTTTTCAACATCAATAACTGCTACAGAGCCTGTGATATCTCTTTTTTTCTTTGTGGTGTATCCTACGACAATAGTTTCGTCCAATAATTCAAAAGCACTTTCTAAAACCACAGATATTGGTTTGGACGAGGCTGCGACTAATTTTGTTTTCTTGCCAAACGCAGAAACCTGTAATTGAGCATTGGCCCTTGTAGTAAGAGAAAAGGATCCGTCAGGGTTCGTTACAGTGCTATTTGCTGTTTTGACCTCAGATACGCTTGCTCCTACGAGTAGCTCTCCTTTTTCGTCCGAAACCGTACCCTTGACTTCGATTTGTCCAAAAACAGTCATGCTAGACATAACCGATAGCAATAGGAGTAATCTTTTTATTCTGTACATGTTGTAATGGGTTTAATAAATTCTTCTATTTCTTCCTTAGTGAATTTTGGAGTTGCGCCAGTTTTACTGGCGACAAGGGCCCCTAGTCCGCTCGCAAAATCAACCATTTTTTGATGATCATATTTATGTGTAATTCCGTAAATGAGTGCTGCAAGGAAAGAATCGCCCGCTCCTACAGTATCTGCACAAACTACATCATATTTCTTGCTGGTAACGTCAACCGATTCGGAAATGAATCTAGAACCCTTAGATCCTGATGTTATGACGAGCTCAGTTATGTTGAAAAGGTTTGATAAGTCTTGGAATCCGTCTTTTGGGTCGTCTGCTAGATTGAACCAAACAGCCAACTGTGCGTATTCTTCCCTATTTACTTTTAAGAGATTAGTTTGAGAAAGCAATCGGGCCACTAACTTCTTCGTGTAATGCGGTGGCCTTAAGTTTAAGTCCATGACTGTATATGCTGGACTTTCCAATAAAGCATCTAAGGTTACTCTACTTTCAATACTACGAGAGCTCAGCGTACCAAACACAATTATGTCGTTAATGGTTAGACTATCAGAAAGTGTCTTATCCAAAGCTATAAAGTCCCAAGCGCTAGGGGAGTCTATAGAATAGGTCACCTCTTTTGGGTTTTTAACGTTTACAGTAACGTTGCCTGTAGGGTAGCCTTCAATTGCACTGACGTATTCCAAATTAATCTCTAATTCGGACAGAAAACGCTTCAAGTCCTCTCCTTCCTCATCCATGCCTGTTGCTGAGTATAAGAAGGAGTTGAGTCCTAAATTTTTTGCATGATAAGCAACATTCAAAGGAGCTCCACCGGGAAGCTTCCCAGTGGGGAAATTATCCCATAGTATCTCGCCGAAACAATAGATTTTCCCGTCTATCATTTGATTAATTCTTTTTGTAATTCTTCCAGACTTTTTCCCGAGGTCTCTGGCATTATAAAATGCGTAAATACCAATTGTAAGGTCATTAACAGTGCAAAGAAGGCAAAGACAGTCCAAGCCGTGAACGTAGTAATAACTACTTCGCCTAACATCGTAATAACAGCAGCAAACACCCAATGAGTTCCTGAGCCGAACGCCTGCCCCTTTGCACGTAAATCATTCGGGAATATCTCAGAGATAAAAACCCATATCACAGCGCCTTGACCTACGGCATGAGAGGCTATGAACATGAGGATAAAAAACAACGTGAACGTAGCACCCGATTCAGTGTAGAAACCAAAAGCAATCATAGAAAGACTAATCATGTAGCCAATAGACCCTATATACATCAATGTTTTTCTACCTAGACGATCTATTAAATAGAGGCCGACAAAAGTGAAGATAAGGTTAGTACCACCAATGCTTATCGAGGATAAAAGCGATTCAGTCGAGGCAAACCCTGCTTTTTCAAGTATGGAGGGCGCATAATACAAAACGAAATTTATTCCACTTAATTGGTTGAAGAAGGCAAGTAAAAACGCAAGGGTAACGGGCTTTCTGAATTTGCTATTAAATAAACCTAAGCCCTTACTCTTCGATTCTACAGCTTGAATAGAACTAGCTTTGATACTGTCCAATTCTTCTGCAGCTAATTTTTCGTCTTTAAATATCCTGTTGAGAACAACTAAGGCGGAATCTTCGTCTTTTTTTACTGAAACCAACCATCTTGGACTTTTAGGTACAACCCCCATTAACAATATATAAAAAAAGGCGGGCAGAGCTTCTACGCCTAGCATCCAGCGCCATGCAACTTCACCACCATAAAGTGCGATAAGATAGTTGCTGAGGTAGGCGATTAGGATACCGAATACAATATTGAATTGATAGGTCGCTACAAGGCGGCCTCTTGATTTGGCATTAGATATTTCGCTGATGTAAGTCGGGGCTGCAACTGAACTTGCACCAACACCAACACCACCAATAAACCTGAAGAAACTGAAAAGGTATGGATCATGAGATAATGCTGAGCCCAAAGCCGAGACGAAGTATAAGACCCCAATCCAAAAAAGCGTTTGTTTTCTTCCCAATTTATTGGAAGGATAGCTGCCAAGCAAGGCTCCGAACACGGTTCCCCACAAGGCCATTGACATAATAAATACACCGTGGAACCACCCTGAAGTATTCCAAAGCATCTTGATAGGTTCGTTTGCTCCAGAGATAACGACTGTATCGAATCCAAAAAGGAATCCTGCTAGGGAAACAGTAATAATCCAAACTCGGCTTGATGCCTTGAAGGCTTGAAACATGGTTTAAGTGTATTAGTGACCTTTCAAACATCAAGAATATCACTCACTCACGCTCGGAAAAGTGTACCAATAGTTAGTACAAACGGAAATTGGTGTTAAAATATTGTAAAACTCACTATTGGAGAGGTAATTGTAAAAGCTACACTAAGATAAAATTGTTGTTTATGTTACATGTTTGTGACAAAATTTTTAGTCGTAGCGCTGCTGTCTGATTTGATTTGGAGTGAAACCATAGCGTGCTTTGACCGATTTTGAAAAATAAGACGCATTGGTGAACCCACATTGATTCGCGATTTCAGAGATGTTTAGGCTGGAAGATATGATGAGGTCGTGCGCTTTTGCCAACCTGGTTGAGTTGATGACTGATCCGATGGGATCGCTGAACAAGTCCTTAGTTTTTCTATAAAGCTGTACTCTGGACATGTTTAACGCTTTTGCTAGGTCGCCTGTTCCGAAGTTAGGATTACTATAATGTTCCTCAATAATCGCGCTTATACGGTGTTTAAGATTTTGCTCTGTACTGCTATCAGAAGCATGTTTCCTATTTATAGATTGCTTTAGACTGGATTCCAGTAGTTCAATAGAAAATGGCTTAGCTAAGAATTCCTGTACGTCTAGATTCTTCAAATCAATTCTTACTTGATCATTACTAAGCGCAGTAGCAACGATGATAGGTATATGCTTGGTCTCTTCATTCGACCTAATAGTTTGAACCAGTTCAATTCCGTTCATCCCAGGTAGCATTACATCTGTGATAATGGCATCTACAGATTCCTTGTTCAAATGATTCAGCGCAGTTTTTGCGTTTTTAAACCATAGCGTATTATACTTCGATGCTAACTTACTTTGAAGATAATCGCCGAAGTCGTTATCATCTTCTATTAACATAATCGTTGGACTCGTTTCGTTGTGTTCTCTTTCGGCTCGTGGAGCAATAGATTCAACTTTTTCCTTAATTGGAGCCTTTCTCTTATCAATATAATTCTGTGGGGCTCCACCAATGTATGCTACGCGTTCACTTTTAAATTTCTGCAAAGGGATTTTAACGGTGAAAATAGTTCCTTCACCTAGTTCGGTTTCAATCTCGATAGTTCCGTTGTGGAGCTCTACGAGTTCTTTGGTTAGGGCTAGGCCTAATCCAGATCCCGGGAATAGTGCACTATTACCTTGATAATACCGATCAAAAACATAGGGTAAGTGTCTCCTCTGGATACCTGATCCGCTATCATTTACTCTAATCTTTAGGTTATTTGGACTGTTTGATATTTCAATACCTATAGCCCCACCTTTAGGAGTGAACTTGAAAGCGTTCGATAGCAGGTTTGAGACGATCTTATCCATGGCTTCAGGATCAAAAATGGCATGATCAATTTTCAGTTCGTTGATAAAATTGAACTGTATTCCTAACCTTTTTGAAGCACTAGAGAATTCATTATAAAACACTTCGAAGTAATCGTTTAGTTGAACATCGAAGGTTCTAAGTTGAATTCCTTGAGACTGAAGTTTTCTAAAGTCTAGTAATTCCTCTACCAATGAACCTAGCCGTCTTGTGCTTTTGAGAGCCAAGCTAAGTTCTTTTTGAATATTCCTATCAGACGTCGAACGAATTACCTCTTCTAGAGGGACCTTGATTAGCGAAAGTGGGGTTTTCAATTCATGAGAAACATTTGTGAAAAAGCGTAGCTTTTCGTCCGTAGACTGTTGTTCTAACTGCGATAGCAACTCGAGCTTTTCACTTTGCTCTTCTAGTTTTTGATTTTGCGAGGCTAATTGGTTGTTGATGCGTTGATTTCTCCAAATAATTAAAACCAGACCAATAGTAGTAAGGGCGATGATACTGATCAATATGACTAGTAAGAGAAATCTATTTTGCTGTGTATTCAAAACCTTCTCACCTTCAACAATGGCGGTATTCTGTTTTGAAATAATGGACTGTAATTCCTTCGTTTTATTGCTTTGAGCGAGCAATAATTGGACGTTTTTATCAGTTATGGAGATAGCTTCAAGCAGATTAGATTTGATATAATTTTCACCGCTCAGAATATTATTGCAAATTCTAATGGCTTCGTTTCCGCCGGTTGGGTAAAGTACGGTAGAGGAAAGGATGCCATTATTTACTAATTCCATTCCTCCTCCAAGAGTGGATAGTCCGTCGGTTCCTACTATGGGCTTGAAAACGTTTATAGCACTAAGTTTGCGCGCAATTTCAGCCGCCATGAAATCATTGTGAGCATAGATGATATCAGGATTAAATTGTATCAGATCATCTATAATTGAAGGTGTTATTGATGACCCGGTCCAGTCGCCGAATAGTTCTAGTAACTCATAGTTTATGTTATTGGAATTTAAGTGCGAGATGAAGCCTTGATGCCTTTCTCTAGCAGGAGAGCTACCCATAAGTCCCCAGACTTCGGCAATTCTAATAGAGCTTTTTGATGTCAATTCCGTAACCAGTTCGCCGGCGATAGTACCTACAGCTATGTTGTCAGCTCCTATATATGCCGAGTAGTTCTCGTTTTCAATTTTCCGGTCTACAACAATTACTGGAATCCCCGACTTGTAGACTTCGTTTACGATTTCAGTCAGTGGTTCTGATTCATTTGGGCTAACAATTAATGCATCAATTCCGTCTTTATATAAATTTTCAATGTCTTGGATTTGTTTCTCAGTAGAACCTTCCCCGTCCTTAATAATTAGCTCGATATTAGGCAAAAGAGCGGCCTGGCGAGCCATGTCTTCTTGCATTTCAATTCTCCATGCATCATCACTGAAACACTGTGAAAAGCCAATTTTTTTTACAGGAGTAGTTCTTGACTGAGTGCAACTCACAAGAAATATTAATCCAGATAATACAATAAACTTAATGCGCATGGTTTAGTCGTATTTGTTTGAAGAATAGAGAAATGCGGTTAAAGCAATAGACGCAATGCTCATTAGCAAAATGCATTATGTTAATGGCTCATTATCATACTTGCGGGTAGATGGTATTCAAGCTTTCGTTTTGGTAATGCCATTGTGAAGATATACAAAACAATGGGTAAATGATATCAGGTCTATTCTCGCCCTTCGCGTTTCATGTATCAGGGTTAATCAGCTAATTGGGTCAAACTTCGACCTTTTCTCCAGAATGTCTACAAAGAAAGCCTCCCTTGAAATCAAGAGGCTTTTTTTATGCTCGGACTTTTGCTTCCCAGATTAAGGCAATTGGATGTATTGCCCTTCATAACCTTGAGACAAAGAGTCTATTTTATTCCTCACATCATATTGCTGAAACCACTGAGATTTTGGAGTCATATGTGTTTCCAAGCAGTGCTTGTGCGTTAGCAATGGGTAAGTCTATGTAAGGGCACAATTTTACTCAACACTAATTTCTAGTCATTTGAGCGTAGGATTTAGTCGCTTCGTCCCATGCGCTCTTGAAAAGTCCACGAAACTGAAGGTATTTCGCTGAAAATTATTGTTATGAGACTAATTATAATTGGCTGTATGTTCTTGGCGTCCCTTGGAGCCACAGCCCAGCAAACGAGGTCAATCAGTGGGACAATCACCGACAAAACGAACGGGGAGTTGCTGCTAGGAGCGGCAGTTCTAGATACTGCAACAGGTACAGCAGCTTTCACAAATATCTATGGGTTCTTTTCCATTGATGTTCCTAAGCAAGACGCCTACCTTAAGATTATGTCCATGGGATATGATACGAAGTTTGTATTAGTGAAATCTAGCTTTACGGACGTCCTGGAGGTATCCTTGAGTGAGAGTTCAACGGTCCTAGATGAGATTGTTGTTACCAGTAAAAAGGAAGATGTTCAGCTGACCAATACCGAGATTGGAACCGTTGAATTAGGGCCAAAGAAAATTGAAAAGGTCCCAGTATTATTTGGTGAAAAAGACATTTTAAAAACGATCCAGCTCCTTCCAGGAATCTCAACCGTTTCTGAAGGAAGTTCCAATTTTAGCGTTCGGGGTGGATCGTTTGATCAAAACCTCATTCAGCTTGATGAGGCCGTGGTCTTTAGCCCTTCACATTTGCTGGGGTTCTTCTCAACGTTTAATTCTGATGCCATTAAAAATGTCAAAGTCTACAAGGGAGGGATCCCTGCGGAGTTTGGTGGCCGAGGCTCCTCTGTGTTAGATATTCAGATGAAAGAAGGGAACAACCAGTCGTATCAAGGAAAGGCGAGTATAGGGTTGATTTCTTCTAAATTGCTGTTAGAGGGTCCTATCCAGAAGGACCAATCTTCCTTCTTGATCAGCGGGCGAAGAACGTATGCAGATGCGATCGCTGGGGCAGGAGGCTTCATAGACGGAGATACAAAATTGTATTTCTACGATCTTAACGGAAAGATGAATTTCAAACTTGGGAGTAAGGATCGTGTGTACGTATCTGGCTATTCGGGTGAAGATGTGTTTTCGTTAGATGGAGTAGGAACCAATTGGCAGAATCAGACGGTTTCAGCGCGTTGGAATCACATTATAAGCCCTACAGCCTTCAGCAATTCTACGTTTAACTACAGCAATTATGATTTTGGGTTCTCGCTAGATACAAACGCGAACTTCAATTCTGGAATTGAGGACTGGTCCGTTAAGCATGATATTACGAAGTTCTACAAGGATCATGAGCTGAAATATGGTTTTAGTAGCATCTATCATACGTTTGATCCGGGGAATTTAGATGTCACAAACGCGGATTTATCGCCACCGGTTCTTGAGGAAAAAATTGCCTTTGAAAGTGGGTTGTACATCAGCGATGTGTTTGAAGTCAATAATCGGCTTAAACTAGATATGGGGCTTCGTTGGTCTATGTTCAACCAAGTTGGGCCAGGTTCAGTATACACCTATGATGAAAACAATGCGATCACAGATTCTAGTTGGTACGACTCCGGGGAGATTGTAAAGACGTTCAATAACCTAGAGCCGAGGATTACGATGAATTATTCGCTTACCTCGGAGAGTTCTTTGAAAATGGGGTACAACCGAATGGCACAATACCTCCACCTATTGTCCAATAGTACGTCGGGTCAGCCCACGGATACTTGGGTGCCGAGTACTAATAATGTCGCTCCAATGAATGTTGACCAAGTATCACTTGGGTATTTCAGGAATTTTGAAAACAATACCTACAAAGCTTCTGTAGAAGGCTACTTCAAGAACATGGTGAATATTACAGATTATGAGAACGGCACAAACCTGTTGCTGAATGAAAAGATTGAAGCCATGATTATTTCCGGAGTTGGGCGCAGTTACGGCCTTGAATTCTTATTGGAGAAAACAAAAGGTAAATTCACGGGATGGGCATCATACACGCTTTCGCGATCTGAACAAAAAATTGACGGCATTAACAGCGGTCAATGGTACAGAAGCAATGTGGATAAGCCTCACGATGTGTCCTTGGTTGGGAGCTATGAAATTTCGGATCGATTGTTCCTTTCTGGTGCTTTCGTCTACGGTACAGGTAGGCCGGTCACTTGGCCCACTGGGCAGTACACGATCAACGACGAGCTATATCCTTTGTATTCAGGAAGGAATGAGCAGCGCATGCCAGATTATCACCGTATGGATCTAAACCTCACGTACAAAACGAAGAAGCAAAATGGACAATGGGACTTCTCTATTTACAATGTGTACAATAGGAAAAACGCGTATTCAATCGACTTTAGAAACAATCCAGATACCAATGAAAATGAAGCTGTAATGACCTATTTATTTGGAATTATTCCTTCGGTTTCTTACTCACTAAACTTTTAAAAAATGAAAAAGATTCTATTTATCCTGCTGTTTGGAATGCTCGCCTCGTGCGAAGAAGTGATTCAAGTTGAATTGGAAAATGCCGATCCAAGATTGGTCGTTGAAGGAAGTATTACAGAGGGACAAACCGCACAAGTCAAACTCTCGTTAACCTCTAGCTTTTTTGACGAGATTGACCCCGTGTTTGTAGAGAATGCAATAGTGGAAATCACGGATGTTCAGGGTCAAATTACTGAAGAGCTTATTTATAGTGGCCAGGGCATGTACCTAGGTCAAAGCGTGCTTGGGGTTCAGTCAAATGACTACCGACTTCGCATTGAATATGATGGCGTTACCTATGAGTCAACCTCCAAGCTGTATCCACCGGCTGAGATAGAGTCGGTCAACTTCAATTACATTCCAGGTGGCTTGACCGTTGGCACTGGACTAGGCGCTTTGATTCAGATTAAGTCAAACCACTCTGAGGCCTATTATTGCATAGAGTCCGAGAGAAATGATACGAGCACGGGTTCCGTGCTCGTAATTGATCTTCAAGAACCCGTTGAAAATGGAATGCTAGGTCTTTTTGTCAACCCTCAATTTTTGGTAGAAGAAGGCGACAGTGTATTCTTGAATGTGAAGACCATAGATAAAGCTCAATATGATTATCTTGTTGGTTTAAATGATTTAGCGGGTAATAATAATCAAGGAGGAGGCGCCACGCCTTACAACCCTCTGTCCAATTTTGAACCCGAAGTACTCGGTTCCTTTTATGCTTACTCACAAGAATCAAAAGACACCATAGCGATCCAATAGAATGTTAAAGAGATATGCCTATATCATATCGATCTTACTGATGCTCTTCGGTGTGGCCGTTGTTCAAAGAGCGTTTTTTGAAAAGATCGCCGATAATAATCCGGATATACCCCTACTGATTTCAGTTCAGATTGCCTTTCTGATTTCCGCGCTGTTGTCTTTAAAAGTGTATCGAGAGATTGAGCAGGCATATTTGCGATTTATTGCACTGTTTCTTCTATGTCTAACGATTTCCGCGGTGGGCTTTTTTATCGCAGGTCAAGGCACTGATAAATTTACCCTGGTTCGCGTTGCACTTGCCTTTACCATAGGATTCACGATAGCTGAGCGTATGGAAATGCTGAGGCATAGGTCTCAAGAGTTGAAAAAGCTGTTTGTGGAAAAGGAACAAATTGAACGCGCCTTGCTCACCCAGCAACTCAATCCGCATTTTTTGTTCAATACCCTAAATACGCTTAAGGGGTTGATTGAAGAGAATCAGCAAAATGCAGTGAATTACTTGCATGACTTCGCGAAAGTATATAGGTCCATAGTCAATATAAAATCGGACGAATTATTCCGACTGGATGAAGAGTTAAAACTGTTGTCATCTTATTATAAGCTGCTCAAGAGCCGATTTGGGGACAAGCTTGTTTTGGAGGTTGAGGTAGACCAAAGAGAATTGACTAAATACCTCCCTCCCTTATCGCTTCAGCTCTTATTTGAAAATGCCATTAAGCACAATGAAGTGAGCGCAACCCGACCTTTGACGGTACGTATTGCCTCTGTTGGTTCCACGCTTGTTATTACGAACCCGATTCAAGAAAAAGTCTCGTTCGATGCAAGCAACGGTTTAGGATTATCCAACTTAAATTTGAGATACGTGCATGCTATTGGGGTGGAAATCTCCTATTCCATCACAGATAAAAATGAATTTCAAGTGACACTTCCGCTGGTTGAAAATGATAAAGAGAATGTTTGATGTATTGATCATCGAGGATGAAGTCTCTGCTACCAAATCACTACTAGCCGCTCTACAAAGAGTCTGGGCGGGTCGCGAGTATTCGGTAGTTGGAACCTTAGAGTCGATTCGTGAAACCGTGGATTTTCTCCACACCCAAAAAGAGCCAGATCTCATTTTCATGGACATTCAACTGTCTGATGGTCTTTCATTTGAAATTTTCAAGCAACATCAACCAAAGTGCCCCATTGTGTTCATTACCGCTTATGACGACTACGCGATCAAGGCGTTTGAAGTGAACGGATTACATTATTTGTTAAAGCCAGTGAGCGATGAAGATTTGGCCGTTGCCCTAGACCGGTTTCAAGGATTAAACGGAGAGGTCGAACCGTCCATGTCCGCCTTAAAAAACTTACTGAATCAGATGAGCGCCAGGAGCTATAAAGAGCGATTCTTGGTGCACAGCAAAGGTTCTATGATCACCGTGAAAGCTACCGAAATTCAGGTGGTTTCTTTAGACGAGGGATCGGTTTGGCTCCATACCCTGAAGGGTGAAAAGTTCAAAATGACCTCTACCATGGACAAGATGGAAGTGCAGTTGAATCCCAATCTGTTTTATCGCGCGAGCCGACAGGCCATTATTGCTAAAGAAGGTATTCAGAAAGTCGATCCGTATTTCAATCAGCGCTTGTCCGTCACTATGAAATCATTCAACCAAGAGCGGATTTTGATTAGTAAGAGCAAATCCTCAGAATTCAAACGGTGGTTGGAAGAGTAGTCAGATGAGAGCATTAGCCTTTGTTAAAATTGTGCGCTAGCCCCGGAGCTATCGGGAGTCGTACGTACAGTAATTCTTCATCCATTCGATTGAGCTTCGACCTTTTCTCCAGATTGACCATAAAGAAAAAGCCTCTTGATTTCCCAGGAGGCTTTTTTATGCGTCGAAGAACCGGCGTTGTGCAAGTGGAGATTTGATTAATTCACCACAAACTCTTTGACTCGGGCTGGAGTTGTTGCTCCGTTAACGAAGAATTCGACCTTAAACGTACCGCGTTCGAAGTAGATGTCTAGATCCGAAAGTGGACCGGTCTGAGTAAATTCTTGAACGCGCGCAGTAGTTTGGTATTGCCCCACAGACCAGCCGTAGTTGTTGCCTGCGGAGTAGTACCAGCACGCGAAGCACGCGCCAAAAGTTCTTGAGATGCGCACCTTGAGGGTGACGCAGTCGTTAGGTAGCTCAGCGGCAAGGCTGTAGTGGGTGAGGTAGGTATAGACCGAATCTTGTGTGTTGAGAATGTTCTTTCCGAAATTTCCTTCTTCGGGGAAAGAGACGATGAGCTTGTTGCCTACGTGGGCGCTTTTGGAGATGTAGTTGGTGATGTGCTTGCCGAAATTGGGCACAGAAATAGGGATACCCATCTGGTCATAACGATCGATCAAGTTTTGACGGATGATATTCGTGTCGATGGCTTTCGCGTGGGACATTAATGCGCTCCCGATGCTTGCGCTATTAAGGACTCCGTCGGTTCTCATGTCCGTGATGATGTTGGCCATGAGGTCGGAAAATTCGCTTTCGGAGCGGTAGCCTTGCAAGATGGAGGTGATGGCGATCAGTACAGCGTCGGCTTCTGAGGATGCGCTCAGATCGAGGTATTCTGCCTTTGGGACGATCACTGTGGTGTCTATTTCGAATACGGTTAGAATCTCTTTGAGCGCAGTCGTCTTTGCAATGTTGAAGGGAACGCCTTGCTGGGTAAGGAATTCCACACGTGCTTTTTCGAGGTGGGTCAAGGTGTTGATGTTGACTTTTCCTGGGACGCGAAGATCGACGATGCCATTCAGCGTGATTTGTGCATCGGAAGGTTTACCACAAACTTCATTAAAGTAGAAACCGTCCACGCGAAGGGTCGCGTAGGGGGAGGGTAGGGAGATGCCGTTGAACGAGTAGCTTCCTGTGTTGTCTAAAATCTGTGTATTGAAGGAAGCCCCGGTGGCATTTAAGAGGGTGTCGAGCGCTGCGAGCTGGACGGAAGATCCGTTCAAGAAGGGGCCCTTTTGAGCCTTTCCTTCGAGGTTGATGATCTGGCAGGGAGGGCAGGAGCCGCCACAATCGACGGCTGTTTCATCGCCGTTTTGAATGCCATCGCCGCAGGTGAGTCCGTTGTTTTGGGGCTCACATCCGCTGAGGCTTAAAAAAAGAGCCGCTGATACCGAAAAGAAAAAGAGTCGCTTTAGCATCTTAAAATCCATTTTGGGATTAACGTGATTTTAGATGGAATTGTTTGCGCTCTAGTGGCTTAGCACTGTTTTTTATCCGGGATCAACGGCTCAGCTCTTAGTGCTATTCTTGGAAGAGGACGCTAATGTCTCGCCAGTCGATCAGCTTGAAGTTTTGAGGTACAGCGGTACCGTTTTCGTCTTTGTTGTAGCCGTCTTGAGCGATGAATAGGCCTTCTGGGTACGTGCTTCCGATGGCACTTGAGTACACGTCGATGCCGTCTGTGTCTTCGTTGCCGTCGATCTCTCTGGTTCCGATCGCGAATACACCGAGGTAGCGGTGGTTGTGCCCGATGTCAAAGATAGCATAGCGGTTATTTCCTTGGCTTGAGGCGATGAGCCAGTGCTCGTTTGGGCCATAGTGTACCGTGAGTCCTTCGATGTCGTAGGCAAGGTCTGTGTTTTCTTCTCCGGACATTTCGACACGTATGCGTTCTTGGTTGGGTAGATCGAGCGAGTAGGCGAAAATGCCACCTTGCTCCTCGCCCAGATAGAGCATGCGGATTGTGGTGTCGACGACCATACCTTCGACTTGGCCGGCGGCTGAGAAGGAACGTACGAGATTGAATTGGATCGGGAGACTGTCCGTGCGCAACTGCCATTGTTCGACGGCGCCGTCCTTGTTGTTTACAAATGCGTAGGTCTTGTTTTGCTTCGTGTCGTTCCACAAGCAGAAACCGTAGACGCCTTGCAGGTTGGTGCGGAAATTGGTATCCGAAATCATCATGAGCTCCTCCGGATGTTCGTTAATCGCCCAGATGTCGATGCGGTCAAAATCGCGGTTTGAGCCGGCTACAATATCGAATACAGTATCACCTACAGGCACTTGCAGTGCAACGTCGATGTTGTTGAGTCGTCCGGTATTAAAGCTCGCTAGGCGCTTACCCTCGAGGGTATAGGCTTCCAAGCCCAATTTTTTATTCGATCCAAACACCAAACTTTGCTCTGGATGCTCCGGATGAAGCCAAAACGCGGGATCGTCGGCTGCGTCCTCGCCTTCGAGTGCGATGACTTGCTCTGTTTCAACCTGGGCATACACTTCAGGAACTTCTGGGGTAGTTTGGCATTGGTAGAAGGTGAATAGTGGGAGTGCGATTAGTAATTTTTTCATGGGATGAGATTGAGGTATAGAAAGGCCCCAGCTTTTGGCGAGCTGGGGCCTTCATGGTTTTGTTCAGTGTCTGTTAGAAATCAAGTTTGATCCCTAAGTTCGCTCTGAGGTTGTAGTACTCCATCTGCATCGTGTAGGCAGGGTCGTACTGGTAGTAGCGAAGTGCTTGGTTTAACACGTTGTGCAGCTCGATGAACACGCGTGTATTCTTAGCGACCTCGTAGTATCCGTTAATGTCTAAGAAGTGCTGGCTGTCGTAGTAACGATCTTCGAAAGCGTTGCCACCATATTCGTCTACATACGCACCTGCGTAGTTGTACGAAACACGGAACATGGCTTTGTTGCTTTCGTAGCTCAAAGACGTGTTCAGCATTACTGGCGCCGCACCTGCGAAACCTACTTCGTCGTCACGGTCTAAGATGCCTGAAGTCGTTGAAGTAGTGAACGTACTGTTTGCTGCAAAGTTCAAGTTTTTCATGAGTCCTGGCAAGAAGTCAAGCTGGCGCTGGAAGGCAAGTTCGATACCGCTCACAGTCGCTGTACCACCGTTTTCAGGCTTCGTGTATTCGTAAGTTTCACCGTTGTAAACTGCATCATATACGTTGTAGTAGATGAAGTTTGAGATGTTCTTGTGGAAGACACCTGCGCTTACGATACCCAAGCTGCTGAGGTAGCGCTCAGCGTTGAGGTCGATGTTCCATGCAGTTGCCGCTTGGAGTTCTGGGTTACCGAGCTCCACTTCGCTATCGTCAGAGTTAAACGCTTCGTAAGGAACGAGGTCGTAGTAGTTCGGACGGGCCAGTGTGTTGGTGATCGATGCACGGATGACGGTGTTTTCCTTAGGGCTGAATCGGTACAATACCGATGGAAGAATGTTCAGGTAACTTCCTTCGCCTTCAGTTGCGGTAGCGATTTCCTCCACGATGTCGTAACGGAATCCTGAGTACGAATTGAAGGTGTTTTCACCGCGCAATCCTGCAACAAGACGGTGCTTGTCGCCCCAGTTTTGAGTGAGCATCGCGTACGCTGCAAGTACTTCTTCCGAAGCATCGTAGTTACCAGCGGCATATTCTTCAGGGATGAGTGAAGATCCGAAGGTAGCAGAGTTTTGCAAGTCGAGGTCACCGAGGTAGGTTGGGTCTATGAATTGGTTCGCGCCGCCTTCCCAGTAGCCGTCGATCAGGTAGCGATCGCCACGTTCGAACGAGTAGCCGTTTTGGTCGAGTTTCGCCTCGTTGTCGCCGTTGTTCCACTCGTATTCGGTGAAGTCATTGTCGCGCACTTTTTGTTTTGTACGTACACGAGCACCAATTTTTAATGTCGTATTCGTCGATCCTTGTACCAGTGGAATTTCAAGATCAAAACGTCCGTTGAGGTCTTGATCGTACGTGAATTGGTTTTCGTTGGTCAATTCTTTAAGACCGAAATTGCTGTAGTTCGGTGCTGCGGTCGGACGCATACGTAAGAATTTGAAGTCAGAAGCATCGCTCGTCATGGTCAGCTCTACATCTTTTTCGCGCATAGAAATGTAGCGCTCGTCTGGACGTGTTTCAGAAGCACGTGCCGTATTTACTGACCAGTTCGCTTTTGCCTTACCAAACAAGTGCTCCCCGCGAAGTGCGAAATTGTTTGCGATCTGGTGCTCTAAACGGCGGTAGTTGACATCAGCGCCACCACCTTTAGTCTGACGGCGAACTTCTGCCGTGTAGGTTCCATCGCCGTTGCTTTCGATGTCTTTATATCTTAGGCGGTAACGGTTTTCCCAGTCCTTACGGTCGTTGTGAAGTGCTGTGAAGAATAGTTTGTGTCCTTTTGCAAGGTCATAGTCTAAACTCAGCGAGTACGACTGACGCAGACGGCGTACATCGTATCCACGAACCTGGTAATCCACGATAGATGGGTTGCCCTGGTCGTCAAACTCCCATTCCATCTCTGCGTTGTCCGAACCGAAGTCGTGATCGTTCACAGAAACAGAAACGATCGCACCTAGCTTATTGTCTAAGAATCTATTTCCGTAGATGGCCGCTCCAGTCCAGATGGGCTTTTGAGAAAGGAAGTTGTATCCTGTACCTCCAGTAAGCGAAAAACGCTCACGCTGTGGAGCCTGACGCGTTACGAGGTTCACTGCGCCACCGATCGCATCGGCATCCATGTCCGCAGTAACGGCTTTGTTCACGACCACCGTTTGGATCATGTCTGAAGGAATAAGATCCAGCTGTACTTGACGGTTATCGCCCTCCGCAGAAGGCATACGCTCGCCGTTTACCATCACGCTGTTGAGCTGCGGTGCAAGACCACGAATGATGATGTTACGCGCTTCACCTTGGTCGTTTTGGATGGTAATCCCAGAAATGCGCTTCAGGGCGTCCCCGATGTTTGCATCCGGTGTACGACCGATCTGATCGGCATTCACTACGTTCGTTACTCCAGTGTTTTGACGCTGGGTGCTGAGCGCTTTTGCTTGGTTTTTCAAGAAGGAACCGGTCACGATGACCTCTGAAAGTTCGTTGGTTGCTTTGGAAACCACGACTTGAAGATTAGTCACTTCCGTTGCGTCTAAAGTGATTTCTTTAATAAGTGGTTCATAACCGAAAGATGTGAAGCTTAATTTTGCTGTAGCTCCTTCGAGACCGGATAAAGTGAATTGGCCGAAGTCGTTTGTTACGGTGCTTAGTCCCGTGTTGACCTCTTTTACCAAGGCGCCTGGCATCGGGAACTGATCGTTATCGATTACGGTACCCTGCACGGCCTTGTTCTGTGCGAAAACTGCCATGCTCAGAAGCGATAGGCAGAAAATGAGTGCTCTTTTCATGTTGTTTTGTTTTGACAGTAAATCACGGCCGTTGACTTTACTCCAACATGAGTGGAATTTTAGGGTTTTGTGAGCTCGAGGTAACTAAAAGGTCACCGAGTTAACGTTTTGTAGAGGTGGAATTACGCTTAACTTATTTTACCGGTAGGGTTGAGGAAAAATAAAGACTGTACGTTTAAAGATGCTTAAATTCTTAGTGCCACTTATTGTTTTGTGTGCCGCGTGTGGCAAGGCTCCGCTGCCTGTTCCTGAGCCGGCTTATTTTTCCCTCAGCTGGGTATATGACAGTTTGACGATGGTTTCAGACTACGATTCGACGAACATTCAGGTATCCGGTCCGCTCTCGGTGGAGGAGTCTTCTGGTGCTGTAGCGGCATATGACAGTGCGGCCATGGCATGGATGATCAACGATTCGGGCAATCCAGCGTCGCTTTTTCTGGTCCAAACTTCCGACGGTTCGGTGCTTCAAGAATTGGTTTTGGAAGGCGTTCAAAATATCGATTGGGAGGATGTGGCAAGTTATCAGGACACGTTAGGTCAGCGGTGGTTGTACATCGCGGATATCGGGGATAATCTCGGCTTACGTTCTAAGGTTCAGGTTTATAGATTTCAGGAACCGGAACTTTTGACCTTGCCGTTGGACGGTGCGCAAATGGCTTGGATTCCGCAGCAGCTCGATACCTTGGAGCTCACTTATCCCGGGGTTGGGCGCGATGCAGAAGCACTTTTTATCGATCCGAACGACGGAGAATTGTATGTGATCAGTAAGCGGGAAACCCGTAATGTCTTGTACCAATTCTCTCCCGACAACCCTTCGCCTTCCCTTCGGCCTCTAGGCGAATTCACCCTCTACCTCTGTACTGCAGCCGATGCAGTTGCACTGGAAAACACCGACAGCACCGCCATCATTGTGCGCAACTATGACCATCTGCTGCTGTGGACCAAACACTTTTCGGAGCCGCTCGTCACCGCCATGCAGCGCGTACCTCGCCGCATTTCTTATGCGGAGAATGAGTTGCAAGGGGAGTGCTTTTGGATGACCACACGAGGCGATGTGTTCACGGCGAGCGAAGAAAAGGGTGGAGAGCTCGGAAGAATCACGCGTTACCTGAAATAACGCAGGGGGATTCGTACCTTAGCAAACGCTTAGCCACCTTGACCCCAGCACGATTTGACTACTGTCCCACAGCGCGCTTTGCAGCGTACACTTCATTATTTTGATTTTTTTGATCATGCCCTGTCTTTGGAGGAGCTGCATCGCTTTTTGTCGGTGCCGTCTTCGGTGGAGGCAGTTCGTGATTCGGTAGCGCACGCGGTAACAGCGGGAGTGGTGGTTTTCGGGAACGGGTACTACGGTTTGCGCGCTGAAACTGTTGCGCTCCGGGCGCGGCACGAGGGCTTGAATGCTCGAAAAATGCGTTCTGCTCGCAGGATGTCTCGGCTGATCCGCGTGTTTCCTTTTGTACGCGGTGTCTATTTAAGCGGCTCCTTGTCCAAGCAGGGGGTGCATTCTGCAGAGGACGATTTGGATTTTTTCATCTTGACTGCGCCAGGCAGGGTGTGGACCGCGAAGTTGCTGCTTATTGCATTCAAGAAGGTGTTCTTGCTGGATTCCGAGAAGTATTTCTGCATCAACCTCTTGATGGATGAAACGAAGCTGGAGGTTGCCAAGCAGAACCTGTATACGGCTACGGAGGTGGTCACGCTCGTTACGTTGCGTGGCAGCGCTGGAAGGGACCGATTCCTTGCTGCGAACGACTGGGTGCAGACCTATTTTCCAAACGTGGTGCTTCCCGAATATCCTGGGGCGCCGGAGCGTAAAAATGGACTTTTGGAAGGAGCGCTTAACGTATTTTTTGGCGAGCGTTTGGAAGCCTGGGCACAGCACAAGTTTACAGCGCACATGCAGGCGCACACCGACGAGCGCGAGGGATATTTTGAGGCAGAATCGCACAGCTCAGCGTATTTTCCACAGAGCGTGGAGCAGCGATTGTTAGCACATTTAGATACTTTTGAAGATGATGAATAGAAAAGAAGTAGTGGCTGTGTTAGTGGCTGCAGTAGTGTTGTTTGTGGTGGCTTCGGTCCGCCCGGTGCGTTATGCGTCGGAAACGACATTTTTCGTGCCGCTGACCTTGTTAGAGAAGCAGATTGCTCAGAATGGAATTGGTTTTGGATCGCCTACTGAAGTGGACGCGCACATCGAACTGATGCAAAGTCCACGCATCGATCGCATCCTCTCTGGCCAATTCCCACACGAGTTCACCCTCGACATTCGCAAGACGCGCAATGGAGCAGTCGCGGCGGAAGTTACCGCTGAAGATCCGCAGCTCGCCTCGGACATTGCAAACCGTTCAGTAGCAGTGGCCGACTCCGTGAAGCAGCATATGTTGCGCCAAAATGTGGGGATGAGCTATGAAGTGATCGCCGAGCGTACGGCTTCGTTGAAGACCGAAGAGCAGACCTTGCGCGGTGCGTTGGATTCATTGCGGTTCGAAGCGCAGTCAGATTCATTGGCCTTTGCAGCGCTGATTTTCAGAAAAGAACGCCAGTATGGAACGGTGGTGGTGGAGTTGACGAAGGCGGAACGGAAATTGGCCGAGCTGAAGGAATATACCTCGGCTCCGTCGCCTAAATCGTACGTGATTTCTGCAGCAGTCCCTGCGGAGCGCGCCGTAGGTTTTCCTGCTTGGTTGATCGCGCTTGTCGGCGCCCTGTTTGTGGGTGTTGCTGTGCGATTGTACGGGATTCGAGCAGCGCAAGATTGAACCTTTCGGGTAAAGATATCGCCCTTTTTTCGGTAACGCTCGCGGTGTTAGGCGGGAGTTTGTATGCGAATTGGAATTGGGAATTGGTGTGGAGCGCGTGCGGATTGCTGCTGCTCGCTTATGCCATCTTCATTAAGAACGCATTTTCTTTGGCGTACACCGGCATCGCCCTGTTGGCGCCACTTTCGGTTAAAATCGCCTTGCCGTTTGCCGACCTCTACCTACCCAGCGAATTTCTCACGGCATCCCTAGCGCTCAGCGTTGCAGCTGTGTTGCTCCTTTCGAAACAGGGCGGATTGCTGCTGAAAAACCCCTTGCCGGCACTGTGGTTGCTGACCTTTGTTCCGGGAATTATCGCCTCAGAACTCCCACAGACCAGCGTGAAATTTTTCGCGCTTAACGCACTTTTTGTAACCGCATTCTACTACGGTGGCTTGCTTTTGGCGGCGCGCGGTAACGCATTCCCATGGACCGCATTTTTAACGGGCCTCGTTCCTGTCGGCCTTTGGGGTCTGTACCAATTCTCCCGATACAACTTCAATCCCATCACCATCTCCGGCATTTTTAAGCCCTTTTTCTACAGCCATACGATGTTTGGGGCGGTAGCTGCTTTTATGGCCGCGGTGGCACTTTCCAAGGCGCGCACCCAGCGCTGGTGGCTCCTTGTCGCTCTAGTTGCCGCGGTTGCGGTGGGATTCAGCACCTCGCGTGCCGCGCTGTGGTCGCTCGTGTTTATGGGCGGACTCTTCGCATTAAGTGCACTTCCCAAGGCACTTCGAGTGGCCGTTCCCGCACTGGCGGTAGCGGGTTTTTTCGGTTTGGGGGGATGGGTGAAATTGGACGAAGCATTTACCTACAATTCCTATGAAAGCCACGATCCGCAGGCCTCGCTGGTGGAGCAGAGCATGTCGGTAACGAATGTGCAGTCGGATGCCAGTAATATCGAACGGCTCAACCGCTGGACGTCTGCGCTGGCAATGTTTAACGAGCGTCCCTTCACGGGTTTTGGCCCCGGTACGTACCAATTCACGTACATCCCCTTCCAAGACAAGCGGCTCGAAAACCGCCTCACGGTCACTAATCCCAATTCTCCCCCACCCGGGTCGGGCGGTTCCGCACACAGCGAGCTACTTCTGCAGCTGAGCGAGAACGGCATTTGGAGCCCACTGATCTTTTTGCTGATGTGGGTGCGCTGGTTCTATTTTGGCTGGTTCAAACGCCCGAATCTCGCAGCCGTACTGCCCGTGTTTTTCGGCTTGAGCACTTATTTCTTCCACATGCAATTCAACAATTTCTTGAACCAATCGGTCTTTGCCTTCCTCTTTTGGGGAGCTGCAGCCTATTTGGACTATAAAATACGTTCCCAACGCGATGAGCTATTACGATAAAGTAGGCACCTACTACGACAAAGATGCTGTGGATTTTGAGCAGCGCTACCACCAAAATCCGGCGTTGCAGCGCATTCGTCAGAGCTTTCGACAGCACACAAAGTCGTACGCGCAAAGTATCGTCTTGGAGGTGGGTTTTGGGCCCGGTTTCGACCTGGTGCATTTCGCGGAGCAATACCCGGAGCGCAAATTTTACGGGCTGGACATCTCGGCTGAAATGGTGCGTTTGACTCAGGAAAAAATTGACCGCATGGGATTGCAGAACGCCTGGGTGGCACAGGGCAGCGTGGAAGACATTCCGGACCGATTCCCCGGCGTGTCCTTCGACATGATTTACGTGTTCTTCGGTGCGCTCAACACGGTGAACGATCTGGAGGGTGCGTTCGCAGATTTGCGAGCGGTAATGGGCGCTGGAGGCCGCATGGTCCTTACGTTCGTGAACAAATATTATCTGGCCGGCACTGCGATTGAACTCTTGAAGCTCAAGCCGAAATTTGCCTTCGCACGCTGGAAAAAGGTGTGGGGCGGCTATTCTCCGACCAATTTTCTCGCGAGCCGCTGTTACCGTCCGGGGGTGATTAAGAAATTGGCCAAGATGGAGTGCGAGTATTCCAGAGGCTATTCCATTCTATATCCCGCCTGGTACTACCACAAATTTCACCGTCATCTTCCAAAGCGCTTGTTGCAGATGTTGTGGGATGTGGATGCGCGTATTGCT
>CBFHHO010000014.1:0-54156 GCA_965655695.1 uncultured Schleiferiaceae bacterium
AAAACCGCCCCTCCGGGACGGTTTAAAAAAGATTTGTGGGCTATACTGGATTCGAACCAGTGACCTCCGCCCTGTCAAGGCGGCGCTCTAAACCAACTGAGCTAATAGCCCTCTAGGTGGACGTTGAGCCACAAAGATAGTCGGTGAGGGACTTTGTTGCGAAGAAAGTTTTCAAAATTGTCCAAGGGAGAAAGGTCGAAGGGTTAAAGTCGCTAAAAACAAATAACTTAGAATTAATATCGGATGCTCGAATTATTAGTCGACATTTGTGCTTTAATTATTATTATGAATCAAGGAACAGTAAAGTTCTTTAATACTGACAAGGGATTTGGCTTTATTAAAGATGACAATTCAAGCACTGAGTATTTCGTGCACGTAACAGGTCTAGTAGATCAAATCGAAGAAGGTGACGAGGTCGAGTTTGAATTGAAAGAAGGAAAGAAAGGTTTAAACGCTGTAAACGTAAAGCAGCTCTAAGTTTATATCATTAGATTTCAGAGGCCTCCATTCGGGGGCCTTTTTTTTGTGCCCTACTTTGTGGGAACAGTTGGATGCCTCCTAAATAAAAGCCCCCGCCTAGTCAGACTAGGCGGGGGCTTTGTAGCTCCGAAGGGAATCAAACCCTTATCTCAGGCTCCGGAAACCTGCATTCTATTCGTTGAACTACGGAGCCAATTCCGTTTCGGCAAAAATGTGGCTTTTTATCCGATTATCGATCCACTTTCTGCGCCATGTTCTGGGGTCATGATTCGCAAGGCCCCGTCTGCATCTTCTGCCATTAGGAGCATTCCCTGGGAAACGACGCCTCTGATCTTGCGTGGTGGCAAATTCATGAGGACCGTAACCTTCTTGCCGATCATTTCTTCTGGGGTGAAGTGCTCTGCAACGCCAGAAACGATAGTCCGCTGGTCCAGTCCGGTGTCGACTAAGAACTTCAGGAGTCGATCGGCCTTGGGGACGCGCTCGGCTTCGAGTACGGTTCCCACGCGGAGGTCGAGCCCCATGAATTGGTCAAAAGAAATATCCTCTTTCTGAGGGGTGTGCGCCACATCTGTCGCAACCTCAGCCGCTGCTTGGGTTTCCTCATTCACTGCTGCCGACGCCGCCAATTTTTCACGCTGCTGATCCATCTGCTCGTCTTCCACTTTTGCAAACAACAATTCCGCAGTGCCGAGCTGTGTTCCAGGTTGAATAATCATTTCTTCATTTGCCAATTCCCACGTCGGCGCCTCCCCTATCGCAAGCATTTCACGCAACTTTCGCGCAGTGCTCGGTAGGAACGGCTCAAATACAACCGCTAACACCGCCGTAATCTGGGTGGCTACATACAATACGGCTCCTGCCCTTGCTGGATCTTGTTTGTACACCTTCCAAGGCTCTTGTTCTTGCAGGTATTTGTTTCCAAGTCGGGCGACATTCATCGCCTCACCTACTGCTTCACGGAACTTAAAGGCTTCGATAGATTTAGCAATCTTACGACCGTAGGCACTCATCGATGCCAATGCCTCGTGGTCTGCGTCGGTAAGCGCTTGTGGGGCTTGAACCACCCCATCGTAGTATTTGTGGGTGAGCACCATCACGCGGTTGACAAAGTTTCCTAGACCGGCGACCAATTCGCTGTTGTTGCGCTGCTGGAAATCGGCCCAAGTGAAATCATTGTCTTTGGTTTCGGGCATCGTCGCCGTCAACACATAACGCAATACATCTTGCTGTCCCGGGAAATCTTCGAGGTATTCGTGGAGCCACACGGCCCAATTTTTACTTGTGCTCAGCTTGCGGCCTTCGAGGTTCAAGAACTCGTTTGCAGGTACCTGCTTCGGCAACGCATACTCGCCGTGCTGCTGGAGCATGGCCGGGAAAATAATACAGTGAAAGACGATGTTGTCCTTGCCGATAAAGTGTACAATTTCTGCATCGTCGCCTTTCCAGTAGTCTTCCCAGGTGTCCGGGAGCAATTCCTGAGTTGCCGAGATGTAACCGATCGGAGCATCGAACCAGACGTACATCACTTTACCCTCAGCGCCTTGTACAGGAACGGGAATTCCCCAATCCAGATCGCGTGTCATCGCACGTGGCTGCAGTCCGTCACCGGCATTCAACCAGCTGAGGCATTGGCCCAATACATTCGGTTTCCAACCTTCGCGCGATTCTAAATAGGTGCGCAAGTCGTCGGCCAATTTATCGAGTGGCAGAAACCAATTCGTGGTTTTGCGCAACTCCGGGGTTGCCCCTGAGAGCGTACTCTTGGGAGCGATCAAATCTGTGGCGTTTAAGGATGTGCCGCAACTCTCGCACTGATCGCCGTAAGCTTCGGCGTTGTGACATTTAGGACACTCTCCAGTGATGTAGCGGTCGGCAAGAAATTGGCCTGCTTCAGGATCAAAATATTGCTCGGTTTCCGTCGCCTCTAAGGCACCCTTCTCGTATAAATTCTTGAAGAAATCCTGCGCATTGCTATGGTGCTTCGGGCTCGAAGTGCGGCTGTAGTGATCGAAACTGATCCCAAAACCGTCGAACGCACCCTTCATCATCGCATGGTAACGGTCCACGACCTGCTGCGGCGTGATGCCTTCGTTCTTCGCTTTGATAGTGATCGGCACACCGTGTTCATCAGAACCACATACAAATTTCACGTCCTTGCCACGCATTCGTAGATATCTCGTGTAGATGTCTGACGGGAGGTAACACCCCGCAAGGTGACCTATGTGGATGGGGCCGTTTGCATACGGTAACGCAGCGGTTACCATAATTTTTTTGTTTGAGCTCATGCGTGCCTCTGTTAACCATTAATTCGTTCTGCGAAGATAATGAGGTTTTATGTGCTATTTTTCGAGAATGAAACAAAGAATTCCAGCCTTACTTCAAGCGGGCGATACCATCGCATTAAGCGCTACTGCCCGGTTTGCGACGCAGGAAATGATCGATACCGCAAAATCATTCATCGAAGCAGCGGGATTTCGTTGTTACTATGAACCGGCCATTTTGGCGCAGCAAGGACAAGTCGCTGGAAGCATTTCTCAGCGCATTGAAAGCTTCAATAACTTGGTGTATAATGACAAGGTGAAGGCCATTTGGAACATTCGCGGCGGCTATGGATCGGCAGAAATTGTGGATCTGGTTGACTGGAACGCCCTTTGGGCATCACCGAAGTGGTTGATTGGTTTCTCAGATTTCACCACTTTCCTCACTCATGCGCACCAAAAAGGCCTCGCGGGGTTGCACGCGCCGATGCCGGTAAGTTTTGAAAGCACAGACCGCGATGATATGTCGGCAGTTTTTGCAGCGCTGCGATCGGGACGATTGACATACTCACTCAATAGCGGGGTTTCGGGCATTTCAGGAACACTTTTAGGCGGAAACTTGAGCGTCTTGTACTCCATCTATGGCACCCCTTCCCTTCCCTCTCTTTCGGGATCAATTCTCTTTTTAGAAGACCTCGATGAATACCACTACCACCTCGATCGAATGCTGCTGGCCCTCGCGCGAAAGGGCGCTTTTGAAGGCCTACAAGCAGTGCTGCTCGGGACATTCTCAGACATCCACGACCATGATACGCCTTGGGGTAATGATGTTCGGTTCACATTGCGCCGTTACTTTGAAACCCTGGGTATACCTGTGATTGAAGGGTTTGCTGTAGGGCACGCGGCTCGAAATGTACCGGTCTTTACGGGTGTCGATGCAAGGATTGCTGGCGGGGTTTTGGAGGTCAACTTGACGCAATAACAGTCGCGTTGTTGATAAAGGCAAGTTCTTCACATGTGTAGGACTTGTAAACTTTTCCTGCCAATTTATATACATGACAGGACTAGAAGCAGAATACAAGGCGATCGAGCTGCTCAAAGCACGCGGCCACGAAATCATCCACCACGACTACCGCTTAGGACGGATACAAGTCGACATTGTCAGCACGAAGTCTAGTACACTCTTTGTTGCAGAGGTCAAATACCGGCGCTGGCGTACGGATTTGCCCGAGGAGCTGATGAGTTTGGCGCAGCAGGAACGGATTTTTGCTGCCGCGGGACAACTTCTGGGGAGTACGGGGCTGAATGAATTGGCACTAATACTGATTCATTATTACGGCGATGGGACAAATCCGGTTGTATTTCCACTTAATGTTAGCTAAAGTTCGCCTGTAAAAGAGTCCTTTAGGGCAGAATCACTGTACCTTTGCAGAAATTCATTGCATCATGCGCAGTAACCGCTCAAACAAACCCCAAGGCTCTTCAAAGAGACGCCCATCATCTTCGGACAACAGATTCGCTTCTGGACCTCGCTTTAGAGACGATAATGCCGACGAAGATCGCGGGCCAAAACGCACGTACGAGAAGAAATTCCGCCGTGCGCAGGGACGTACTGCAGAGCAACTCGCAGGTGCAAATGAAGACGTACGTCTGAACCGCTTTCTTGCCAATGCGGGCATCTGTTCGCGCCGTGAAGCCGACGATCTGATCGGTGCAGGTTTGGTGAGCGTGAATGGCGAGACCATCACCTCGATGGGCTACAAAGTAAAATCTTCGGATACGATTAAATACAACGGTTCGTTAATCAAAACGGACAAGATGCAATATGTACTCTTGAACAAACCGAAAGGATTCCTCGCTGCGATGGACAGTCCTAAGGCGAAAAAAACCGTTATGGATTTGGTAGGGAATGCTACCAAAGAACGCATCTACCCGGTGGGTCAGCTCGATCGTTCGACCACAGGCGTACTGCTGTTGACAAACGACGGCGAGATGGCGAAACGTTTGACACATGCTACGAAAGGCGCAATGAACATCTACCATGTCGTTTTGGACAAGGCGATGAAAAAAGCCGACCTCGAGTTGCTCTCTACGGAAATCATGCTAGAAGACGGTAAAGTCAAGGTGGAGGAAGCCAATTTTATCGGTGACAATCCGCGCGAGATCGGTCTTCGCTTGCAAAATAACAGACACCGCGTGGTGCAGCGTTTGTTAGCGCATTTGGGATACGGCGTAGAGAAATTGGACCGTGTATCATTCGGTGGACTTACCAAGAAAACATTGAGCCGCGGACATTACCGTTATTTAGACGCGAAGGAAGTTGGCTTTTTAAAGACCCGTTAATACCGTGCAAAAAGCATTGCGCTTTGTAGGAATTCTCTTCTTGGTGCTTGCGTTGCTCGCAGGTGGCACCGGAGCGTACCTCTGGACGCAACGCGATGCTATTCTCCAAGGCGGTATTTCTAAGATCAACGAGCAGTTGAATGCGCCCGTTGCTGTAAGTACAGTTGAACTCGACCTCTTTAGTGGATTTCCGCGCGTTCGCATCGCACTGAGCGACGTACGTATTGACGATATCAGTGGGAACTATCCGCACCTATTACAAGCACAACGCGTAGGCCTTGGGATGAATATCCTTGAGGTGATCAAAGGCACGTACCGGATTGAAGAACTTGCGCTAGAGCGTGGGAGTTTGCACTTGTTTAGTGACGGGCGAACGGAGAATTGGTCCCTGTTTAAAGAAAGCGAGACCGAAAGTGCTCCGGTGGATCTTCAACGCGTGGTGCTTCAGGATATTGACTTGACCTATCGCGACAGCCACGCCAAGGATACATATGCAGCGAACGTAAAAAATGCGCTTATTAGCGGACAGATTGCGGCCCGTTCTACCTATGAATTGACAGCGGATTTACAGCAAGCGAGCGCCGTGTTTGAGGGAGAACACATGTTCGAACAAGCCGATATTCAAGGAAGCGTTTCGATCGTTATCGACGAAAATCTCTGGAGCGTTCAAAGCTCAAAAACCATCTTTAACGGGAGTGCTTTCAGCTATTCTTTAAGTCCGGAACACACCGAAGTTCGTGCGAATCAACTGGATGTAGTAGCGCTATCGCGCTCGGTATCGGCCATCGATTTTGGAGACCTCGAGATGCGCAAACTACGTGGAGATTTTACTTGGGAAAGCACCGGAGAACAGCAGCATGCAGTGTTCAACCCTAGCGCTGTTGCCTTTATCTATAACGGATTTCAAGTACTCGACTACCAAGGCGTTGTGGACATCCATTGGGGACAAGAGAAATCCGTTAGTGCGCCCAACATGTTTGTCAAGACCGCTACTGGAGACCTGCGCGGGAATATTCAAATCACAGGAAAACGTCCGAAGCTCGAGGCACTTCTCTCCGGCGGATCGAACTTAAGCGAGCTATTTCAATTCGTTGAAGTCGAAACGTTATCGAATCCGATGGGCTTTTGGAAAGGAACGGATCTCAAGATCGGTCAATCTTTTTTTAGCTGGGAGGATTTCAGCCCAGTGGGGGAAACTGCTTTTGAGGGTGCCTTTAGCATTCTCGATGGTTCCTTCGGCCTTAGCGAGAGTACGATTGCCTTTGAAAAAATAGAAGCCGACCTCAAAGTGCAAGCCGAGGGCAATGTAGTTGTAGAGCGCTGTTTCTTGCAAAGCGGCACTAACAACGCCACGGTGAGCGGTACCATCTATGACGCGTTAACGGGCGGGCGACCTCAAGTGAAACTGCTGGTAGAAAGCCCTGCGATTGATGTCGATCCATTGCTCTTTTGGGAGTTTGACGACGACGGTGAGAGCGATGAAGACTACGGGTTCGACTTCGAGATTGACCTGGCTATCGCAACGGTGAATATGGGCGATTTCGACGGAACGAAACTTCGCGGTATCGTGTACAACAAAGGGGTTAAGCTCCTAGGAAGAGAAATGTTTATCAAAGGGTGTGGCGGAAGCTTTAGCGGGAATTGGGCCTTAGCTGAGGAGAACGGTGGTGGCCGATTTTGGTCCATTGCCCGGGCAGATGGCATCGAAATGGATCAGCTTTTAAAAAGCTTTGACAGCTTCGACATCGAAGATTTAGACGAAAGTAACCTTAGCGGAACCGCGACCCTTCAAGGCGAGATGACCTTCCACTTTGACCCCGACTGGAATGTCATTTCCAAGGCGACGGTGATTGATGGGCAAGGCACGTTAGTGGATGGCGAACTCCGAAACTATGCGCCCTTGGAAGAATTGGGGGCGTTTATCGATCAAAACGAGTTGCAAAACATACGCTTTCCAAAGATTGCAGGATCCTTCGGCGTGCGTGGCGATACGCTCGTGTTGCCAGAGACTTTTGTGGAAAATAGTGCGATCAATTTCTGGGTAAACGGCTGGCAAAATCTAGAGACCGATGACCTCTCCTACAGCATGCGCTTAGGACTGAAAGACCTCGCGTTACGTGGTAAAAACAGCAATCGAGATTTGGGCAACTGGGTCAGTGAAGCGGAAAATGAAAGCCAACCTTACGTCCGACTTTTGATCGGTTGTAACCTGGAAGATGTGTGCATATCGCTCGACAGAAAGCGCATCACAACCCAGCTGAAAGAAACGCTCAAACAAGAACGTGAGGATTTAAAGAACCTGTTTAAACCGCGTAAGACCGAAGAAAAAGACGCTGGACAGGGAAGTTTTGAATTGCTCTGGCCAGAAACTACGGACAGTCTTAAGGTGCAAAGCTTGCGATAAAGTCTGCGCGATGGGCTTTCGAAGCCTTTTCTAACGCGATTCTCACGATCAAACGCGTGTACAATCCGGAGGAAAAATGAACCGCTAAGTGGTCCTCCGTGAGCTCCGGCTGCTTCAACCACAACAGCTTTAACATCCATCCGATCGCTTTCTGTAAAATCTCCGGAGCATCTGCCGCAGCTACCGGGCAATATGCGAGTGTTTCTTCGTATTTGCCCTCTATGATGAACTGTAAAGTAGCCACCACCGCAGTGCGTTTTTTCCAGACCGAGTCGTCGTCCAAAAATTCCAGTAGTACAGACGTATCTGAGGTATCGATCGCATGTCGTCCAAAGAGCTTATACGCGCAGGTATCCACAAGATCCCAATTATTAATCCCCTCAAAATGCGCCACTAGAAACGCATGCCAATCCTGACGATTCGCCCGCTCTACATGGTAGCGTAAAAGCACAGCAAACAGCGCCGTGTGACGTACTTCGTGGCACGGATGAACGAGTCCGCTCGCGAGTACCTCCTTGGTCCAGCCCATGCCTTCTTTTTTCGCCACAGCTCGGCGGTCAGGCACCATGACCCCCACGAAAAGGTCCCCTTCTGCATAACCGCCTTCAAAGGTTTGGAAATACCGAGAAAAATCGCTCACCCTATCGGGTTGGATCAGCGGCTCAAGTGCCTGAAATATAGGATGCTGTCGATCCAAATCTTACATGTGCTTTTCAAACACACCGTCCAAGGTCTGCTGAGCGAGCGGGTGGTAAGATTTGCGTGCGTCCATGTAAATGCTCTTTGCCCAATTCTGACGTGCAGCATCGCCTTCCAACATGCTCTGATACATCGGCACAATAAATTTGCGACGTCCCACCGAGCGGAGGAATTTGTTGACGGTGCCTTCAAAAATCGCGGTGTCGTAGCCGTTGTATGAGGTACGAAGCACTGCCGTAAACCAAGCAGCGATGATTTCTGGATTCGGCGAACCTGAAAATCCATAGTTGGCATCCGCTAGAGCGTAGTGTTCTACCGTAGCACCACCCGCTTCCAAACCGCGGATGTAGCGCAACCATTCGTGGGTCGACCAGCGCATGGTTTCTGACTGATCCAAATACACGAGGGATTTCACATTTTCAGCCTCTGGGGCCACACTGAGCATCATTTTCACACCTTCGTCCACCATTACGAATCTGTTCGAGATCGGCAACGGACAGTTCGCAGGAAGGCCCTTTTCGTAGACCCATTCCTCCACGCCTATGCTCTTCCACTCTTCTTCCGTCATTTCCCCGGCCAATTCTTGCAAGAACACTTCCGTAACCATGGTCTTGAACTTATAGCGATCGAAATACGATTTCAAAAATGCGTCCCAACGTTCGCGGCCTAGCGTGTTCTCACACAATTTCAGGAAGTGAAAACCCTTGTCGTACGCAATCACATTCACGCCGTCGTCCGGATTTCTGCCGGCCAGATCTTGCTTCATGCGCGTTGCATCGGGGTCGTTCTCCATCATTTCTGCAACGCCGCCGATCAGATCGTCGTAGCTTAGGGCTTCGAGCATGTCGGCATAATCGGCGCCATAGAGGCGTTCCATGATGCGCATTTCAAAATATACCGTGAAGCCTTCATTGATCCAGAAGTCGTTCCAAGTTGCGTTCGTTACCAAATTTCCGCTCCAGCTGTGCGCCAGCTCATGGGCGATCAAACTCACCAAACTGCGGTCGCCCACCACCACTGTGGGGGTTAGGAACGTCAAACGTGGATTTTCCATACCTCCGAACGGGAAACTTGGCGGCAGCACTAGCATGTCGTAGCGTCCCCAGTAGTAAGGTCCGTACAGCTCTTCAGCTTGGGTGATCATGTCTTCTGTTCTCGAGAACTCAAACGCGGCGTTGCGCACCATTTCTGGCTCTGCATAGACGCCACTGCGGTCGCCCAGTGGGATGAATTCGAGGTCACCTACCCCTAAAGCGAGTAGGTACGAAGGGATGGGTTGCGGCATAGAGAATTCGTACACCCCAGTTTCGTTTTTAGTCGAAGGGTTCGAAGCGCTCATCAACGCCAAGGTTTCTTTGGGCACCTTAACGGTCGCTGTGTAGGTAAAACGTACCCCAGGACGGTCTTGACAAGGAATCCAAGTACGAGCTAATATCGCCTGGCTTTGCGTGAATAAGAACGGCTGACGTCCACCTTCCGTAAGTTCTCTCGGATACCACTGCAGCGCCTCCGCTCCAGAGGTCGTCTGGTAGTCGATACTGATGACTTTTGCTCCTGCACCGGCGGCTACCGTTAGAGAGGAACCTAGTAATTCGTCGGGGGTGCTCAGGTTAAAATTGGTTACTGAACCGTCTACACGAACCTCCTTAATGTCCAGGGCTTTACTGTCGAAAATGACGGTGTCGCTGTGATTTTCCGCCAAGGTCCAGTGCGCAGTTGCACGAATGACTTCCTGCTCGAAATCCACTTCTGCGTCCCAATCGAGCGCTACGACCTTCGCTTGAGCAGTGCTGTAACTGTGTGGATCGACAAAAAGCGACGCTCGAACGGAGGTATCCACAGCCACGGCTGCACTACTCACTTGCATCTCTCCCTGTTCCATCGGAGCTTCAGGGTTGCATTGGACAAAAAACAAAGTGCTGAATGCGCCAAACAGTAAGGCCGGTAGTCTTCTCATTATTTCTTATTTTCAAGATTACAAAATACGTGAAATGAGAGAAAACAACAGCCTTATTACCAAGCTGATTATTAGCAGCCTGAGCGTCTTTCTAGCCGACTGGCTCCTTCCGGGTGTTCACATCGAAAGTTTCACCACAGCTATCGGTGTGGCCATCGTGCTCGGTATACTAAACGCTACACTAAAACCGCTACTACTCATCGTAACGATCCCCCTCACTCTAGTTACCTTCGGACTGTTTTTGTTCTTTATCAATGCCATCATCATAGGCGTAGCAGACTCGCTCATCGAAGGGCTTACTGTGCGAAGCGTTTGGACCGCTATGCTCTTTAGTGCCCTAACCTCGGGCATCAGTTCATTGATGTATAAAAGCGGGAAATCCCAGCGGACCTAAGGCAGCACTTTGGTCTCCCAAGCGGCATGAATGCCAAAGGTAGATTGTGCCAATTCCAAAAAGCTCTCCGTCTTATCGCTCAAGAAATAGGCAACTTCTCCATGGGTTTCTTCAGTGCCTAGCGACCTATCATTTGCCCAAAGTGCCGCTACTTTTTCAGCGACTATCGCCGGAGCGTCGACCCATTGCACCTCTTCCTTAAGTTCCCGTACGAGTGATTTTAAAAGCGGATAATGCGTACATCCAGGAACGAGGGCCTGCACTCCACGAAGACGTTCGTTGGAGAGGTAGTGGCTCAATACACTGCGATCGATTCCCGTTCCTAAAAAACCATCTTCGATAAGTGGCACCAGTAGTGGGGTCGATAAACTTTCTAAACGCAATGCCGGATTCAACGCAAGCAAACGCTCCGGATAGGCACCACTTCGCACCGTAGCGCGCGTCCCCAAAAGTCCGATGTGCTGGTGTGCTCCCTTCGCTAAGGATTCCACGACGGGATCAATAACATTCACAAAGCGCAATTCCGGAAAGGCCTCCTCAAGCGCTATACCTGCCGCCGCACTTGCGCTGTTGCACGCTATGACGATGAGCTCGCATCCCTGCTCTTTCAAAAAGGTCACAATACGCATGCTGTATCCGATGATCGCGTCAGCACTCTTATCTCCGTACGGCAAATGCAGGGTATCTCCGTAATAGATTTTCGAAACGTTCGGCAGCACCTTTCCTAGCGCATCGAGCACTGTCAGGCCGCCAAGCCCAGAGTCAAACAAACCTATTTTACCCGCCTTTTCCATAGGGACCTAAATTACCAAAATAAAGTGCAGAAAAAACCCCGTTAAGCGCTGCCTAACGGGGTTCCATTTAATGGTATCGTACGCGATTATTGGATGCCCAATTCCGCTTTTACCAAAGGCATGATATCATCACCACCTTCTAGGTAAATTACATTTCCTTTTGAAGCAGATGCATCCAAGATGTAAGTAAACCCGTTTGCCTTAGCTACTTTGTTTACTGCTTCTTGTGCTTTTTCGATGATCGGCATCATCAAATCACGCTGCTTTACTTGCAAGTCTTGCTGTGCACTCTGGTTGAACTGCATGATGCGCTGTCCCATCGCTTCAAGCTCTTCTTGCTCTTTCTGCAAACGAAGTTGCGTCCAAGTGTCTGCGTTCGCTTGAGCGTTCTGCATCTTAGTCATGTACTCTTGTTGCATCGCCGTAGCGTCACCTTCGAGCTGTGCTGCGTAGGTTTGGATGTCGCCTTCTGCCGCCTTAGTTTCTGGCATAACAGATAGCAATTCATCTACGTTGATGTGACCAATTTTTTGCTGTGCAACTGCTGTTGATGCAAACCCTAAGGTCAGGGCGATTGCGAGTAATACTCTTTTCATTTTCGGTTGTTTTTATCGCTTTAAACTATTTAATACTTCGTCACTGTAATCCTTGTCCTTATCGACAAAGAGCACACCACTATTGGCACTTTTATCCAAAACCAATTCCAGTTTACGCTTGCGCGCAACGGCCTGAACCGCACCGAACACTTTGTCTTGAATAGGTTGTACCAGCTGAGCGCGCTTGTTAAAGAGCTCGCCTTGTGGTCCGAAGTATTGTTGCTGCAAAGAAATGATCTCTGCTTGCTTTGCCGTGATGGCTTGCTGTCTTTTTTCTAATTTCTCTGGTGAAAGTAAAATGCGTTCCGCATCGAGCGCGTCTTTCAAACTTTCCAATTCGCTTTGAGAAGCACTTACCTCACCTGCCCACTGCTCGCTCAGCTTGTTAAGCTGTGATTGTGCTTGGGCATATTCGGGCATACTACGCAAGATGTATTCTGTATCGACCACACCGTACCGCTGCGCAAAAAGTGCACTAGAGAGTAATAAGGCGAAAACGATTGAGGTCCAACGTAGCATGGCGGCGAAGGTAAAATATTTTTAGAATTGTTGACCGATGATAAAGTGTGTCTGCCATCCGCTTGCTGCGGCGCCGTTTGGCTCTGGATCGAACCCATAGGCAACATCCACTCCCATCAAACCGAACATCGGCATGTAGATACGTAGACCAGCACCGGCACTTCTCTTTAGACTAAACGCGCGGTAATCCCAAAAATTGTCATAGTTGTTCCCACCTTCCATAAAGAGCAACGGGAACACCTGTGCGCTCGGGGTGTTGGCGATGATGTAACGTGCCTCGAGAATGTATTTGTTGTAGAGTGCACCACCTCCTGCTGGAGTGATGGAGTTGTTTTGATATCCACGCAGTCCGATGATTTCGCGACCGTCGATGACAAAATTGGTCAAGCCATCTCCACCTACGTAGAAACGTTCGAACGGTGGCAGGCCTAAATCTTTATTGTAGCTTCCTAGGTACCCAAATTCCCCGTGTGTACGGATGACAAATTTCGAGGTGATCGGTGCGAACCAGTCGGCTTTCAGCTTCCATTTATGGTATTCAACGAGCTTGAAGCGCTCTTCTGAAGACAATTCTTTGTAGTCGATATCGTCACGAAGCAAACTAAACGGCGGAGTAAGCTCTGCGCTGAAGCTGATCTGTGAACCGCGTGTAGGGAAGATCGGCACATCCGTGTTGTTACGCCCTAAGGTAAACTGGTAGTTCACGTTGTTGGAAATGCCTTTGGTGTAATCCAAGAAACCCGTTGGGAAATTGTCCAGGTTGAACCTTCTGAACTCTAGGCCTTGGTACAAGGTGAAGTAATCGTCCGGCCACTTCAAACGTTGTCCTAAACCGAAGTTAATACCCGTGATCAGCAAACTCTGGCGGTTCGGGTTCGAGCGCTCAACCCCGTTCGTTTGAACGTTGTGGTATACTGTGGCGGTAAAACTGTTTGGCTTACGACCGCCCAACCAAGGCTCTGTAAACGAAGCGTTGTAGCTCTGGAAGAACAAACCGTTCGACTGTGCACGAATGTTGATCGTTTGACCGTCTCCCGTAGGCAAAGGCTGCCAAGCACGCTTGTTTCCGATGTTCTTTGCAGAGAAGTTGTTAAAGTTCAGACCTAAGGTACCTACCACACGGCCGGCTCCCCACCCCCCTTGCAATTCGAGCTGGGAGGTAGAACGTTCTACGACGGTGTATTCCAAATCTACCGTTCCCGTTTGTGGATCGGGTACTGGATTCACACCGATCTGCGTTTGATCGAAATAACCGAGCTGCGAAAGCTCACGAATCGTACGCTGGATCATCGCCTTAGAGAACAGGTCACCAGGTTTTGTACGGACTTCACGGTAAATCACATGATCATTCGTGCGTTCGTTACCGGTGATGCTCACTTTGCGGATGGTCGCTTGACGTCCCTCTTGGATGCGGATCTCAATATCGATAGTGTCGTTCACTACGCGCTTTTCGATAGGAACGACCTGAGAGAACAAATACCCGTTATTCAGATACACTGATGCCACGTCGTTTCCGTTCGGATCAAAACTCACGCGTTCAGTAAGGTGCTGTGAATCATACACATCCCCTCTTGAAATCTTCAAAATGCTCTTCAAAAGGGACGTTTCATATTTCGTGTTCCCCATAAAGGTGATGTCGCCGAAATAGTATTTACGCCCTTCTTCTAGTTCTATGTTGATCTGGATCAATTCATCACTGACGCTCCACGTCGTGTCTCTTACTATCCTCGCATCGCGGTATCCTAGACTGTTGTATTTCGCAACAAGTGCCTTCAAATCATCGCGGTATTCTTTCTTCTTGAGCTTCGAAATTTTGAACCACGCTTTGCCTTTGATTTTCGTGTTCTTCATCGCACGGCGTAGCACCTTATCGCTCACCGCTTCGTTCCCTACAAACTGTATATCGCCAATTTTTACGCGCTCACCCGTTTTGATCTGGAAACCTAAAATCACAGCGTTGTTGAACGCCGTATCCTTCTTCTGAACGACATTCACATCGGCATTCAAATAGCCTTTTTCTCGGAAGTATTTTTTGATTTTGTTGCGGCTCATCACCACAAGGTTCTCGTTCACCACCTTTCCAGCGCGCAGACCGAGGTCCTCACGAATGTCATCCTTCCATGCGTTCTTTACCCCAACGATGTAGTACTTACTCATCTTTGGAAGCTCCTCAAGCTGGATGTCTAGGTAGACTTTTTTCCCACTCTTATTGACCACCTTAAAAGTGATGTCTTCAAAAAGCTGCTGGCGCCACAGCGTGCGAATGGCATCGGAAATTTTTGGGTCCGGAAACTGGATGTCGTCGCCAACACGAAGGTTGGTCAGCATGATCACCACGTTTGCATCCAAGTTTTGGCTGCCCGTAACGGTAATACCGCCTATTTCGTAATCAACACCTGGAATAAGATTGAAATCGCTCGTTCCGACCTCTTGTGCTTGTGCACCGATCGAGAAGCAAGCCCATACCACTACCCAAAAAATATTCTTCATCTTCTTACTTTGCCGTTAGCTGTTCTGAAGTCTGTCCGAACCTACGCTCACGCTTTTGAAAAGCGGCAATCGCCTCGTACAATCCTTCGGCATCGAAATCTGGCCACAAGATGGGTGTGAAATAAAACTCTGCATAAGCGAGTTGCCACAGCAGGTAATTACTGATTCTTTGCTCTCCCGAGGTGCGTACTAAAAGGTCTGGATTCGGCATCCCTGCGGTAAACAGGTGTTGCTCGATATGCTCTTCTTTTATGTCCTCTGGGCGCAGTGCACCGCTAGCGACTTCAGTAGCCACCTTGCGAAATGCTTGAACCATCTCATCTTGCGAGCCGTAGCTCAATGCAAGCGTCAAAGTTAACCCATCATTCCCGGATGTGGCATCAATGACAGAGATTAACTTTTTGTTTGCTTTTGAGGGCAACGAAGCCACATTTCCGATCGCGTTCAAACGGACATTATTCGCTTGCAACGTCGGCAATTCCTTCTCAAGAGCGGTCATTAAAATGTTCATCAACGCATCCACCTCCGACTTAGGACGGTTCCAATTCTCGGTTGAAAAGGCATACACTGTTAGATAATCTAGACCCAATTCCGCCGAAGCCGTGGTAATACGACGCAAGGCCTCCACTCCGACCTCATGCCCACGAACACGCGTCATAAAGCCTTGTTTCTTTGCCCAGCGACCATTGCCGTCCATGATCACAGCGATATGTTCGGGCATGTTATCTGGGTCCAAACCAGCCTTTAGGCGGTTGTCTTGAAATACTTTAGAATGCACTGCAGCGTTCATCGCGTGGACTTAGGTTATAGAATATGGTAATGCCTGCAAAAATACTCCAATCTCTCGTATTTGCGTTGCCTCTTGCAAGTCCAGGCACATAGGCTACATTTCCAGGGTTGGAAAAATAGGCCGCTTGCGCATTGCGGCGGTCCAAAAGGTCAAGTGCGTTTACGAAATCGCCTGAAGTATCGTCCATGTAGTCCGACCCGTAACGGCGCCAACCCAGCTCTGTGGTGATGCTCCAATCTCGAGCGATACTGCGGCGGTACCCTAGACCAAATGGGACCGTGAGGGTGGTAGTGCCGTAATACAACTGATTCGTCAAATCCGTTTGCTGACCTTCTGTCCCGAGGGTTCGTAGGTCCACATAGTCCTCTTGCCACTCGCCTTGCGGATTGTAGGCGGTAATGCCCAACCCGGCAAAGAGGTAGAAGGTTTGATTAAATTTTGATCCGGTGGTGTACGGCCAAAAATTGAACTCAGTCATCATCGAAAGCTCGGAGACTTCCGTACGGACTGCAATGCCGCGGTTGCTTTTAAAATCGTCTTTCGCCCAAAGGTCGTTTGCCTCGAGATAGCCTTGTGCGAAGTTTACGCGGGTGCTCCAATGCCAATTAAATTGGCGACGTAAAGTAACATTTGCGTACGGCTGATTCGGTAGGAAACCAGAGGCACCTTGTGCATTCAGCCCGACTGCACCCACATCGCCATGAAACAGCGTTCCACCTCCCCCGAGACCAAGCTCGTAGGACTGTGACCATAGCGCTGCGCTCGAGAGTAACAGCAAAAAACATACGATGATTTTACTTCTCATTTAATTTCTGTAATCGCGTCCCCAACTCAGTTTGTTGCGCATGGTAGTGGAAAAGTCTTGCAGCTCGGTTTGTACGAGGGCTACCCGGAAATCGGCTTTTTGGATAAAGAGCTCGGTCTCCGTGTCAAAACTGTGCATACGACTGTCCAAAGAAGCTAAAAATTCATGCTCCCTACTCTCCACGCGTAATCGAAGGGTGTTGTTATCGGAAATAACGAACGGACGCATCGTTAAATTGTGCGGAGCGATAGGCGTGAGCACGAAATTTTCACTGTTCGGCATGATGATCGGACCCCCGCACGATAGGCTGTAACCGGTCGATCCAGTCGGCGTGCTGATGATCAGACCGTCCGCCCAATAACTGTTTAAATAACTTCCGTTCAAATATGTATGTACGGTGATCATGCTCGTGGTTTCTTTACGGGCAAGGGTGATTTCGTTTAAGGCGAAGTTTGGCTTCATGATGCGGTTGCACGAAGTGCGGGCCTGTAATAAGGAGCGGAAATCGAGCTGGAATCGGCCACTGAACAGGGCATCTAACGAAGTCTCAATATTGCTCTTTGCTACGTTCGCTAAGAAGCCCAGGCGGCCCATGTTGATCCCTAAAATGGGAATGTCTTTGCTTTGGATCAGTACAGTTGCATCCAAAATGGTTCCATCACCACCCAGTGAGATGAGAAAATCTGGATCGAACGTGTCCAATTCCTCTTCGTCGTTAAACACCGTAAAACGCAAATCCTCGAACTCTTCGTCGCGAATCTGTTCGCAGGCCTCTCTCATCGGGGCGTACACCGCCATAGCTACACCCTCCTCATAGAGTTTTTCCATGACCACCTCTACGTAAGGCAGGTCGGGTGTTTTCGGATTCCGTCCAAATAGCGCGATTCTCATCAGTACTTCAAATAATTCATTAAATGGTCGTAACGGTTCTGGTAATCTTGCTCAAAACTTAGATCGCCGTGCAATCCGTCGAGCGTGTATCCATAACGCTGGATGCTTTGAATGATCGGACCGCTGTGCTCGGTATTTAATTTGAGGATAAATCTAATCATTCCTGCTGCAACAGGCTCTACCATCCACAGCCCGAGGACTTTGGCATCGTTCTGCTCGACAACCGTACTCACGGTGACCATGGAATATTGGGCCTGCTCTACACTGAATACCGCTATTGCGCCGGGCTGCATCAATGTCGGAGTGTCGCGGAAAAACTCGACCACGTCGCTGAGCAAATAGGCTGAAATATAGCGTCCGTCTTCGTCGATCACGGGAGTGAGTGTAAGACGGAATTGGGTAGTGAGGGCTAAAATCTCAAAGGCATGGGCTGAAGAGCGAACAAATGGCGCATGAGCAGGGTTGTAGGCCTGAGTGACAGAAGCATTCTCATCAATCGCATCTAACAGTGCATCTTCCGTTAACAAACCGAGGTACATCCCTTGGTCGTCGATAAGCGGAAGCTCGCTGACCTTGTGCTCTTCCATCCGGTCCAATGCCTCTACAACGAGGGATTCCCGGGTGAGGGCTTTGATCGGTTCTATGTGCGTGGATTCTTGTCTCATTACGTAACAAACATAGGCCTTTTCTTTAGCTTTGCAGGTATGAACGATCACACAAAACTCAGCGTAAACATTAATAAAGTAGCGACCCTTCGCAATGCACGTGGCGGCAATGTGCCCAACGTATTGCAAGTCGCTTTAGACTGTGAACGCTTCGGCGCCGAGGGCATTACCGTGCACCCACGTCCAGACCAAAGACACATCCGTTACAGCGATGTGGAAGCGCTCGCTCCGGCGGTCACCACGGAGTTTAATATTGAGGGATATCCGAACCGAGAATTCATTGAATTGGTGTTGAAAAATCCACCGGCCCAAGTGACACTAGTTCCAGATCCACCAGGCGCCCTAACTTCAAATGCAGGGTGGGACACGCTAACGCATAAAACGCTTTTGGAAGAAGTGGTCGGTCGTTTTAAAGCAGCAGGCATTCGAACTTCGGTCTTTATCGAAACGGACCTCGAGCTGATCGATGGCGCTAAGGCTTTGGGTGCGGACCGTATTGAACTCTACACCGAGAGTTACGCCGTAGGCTACCGCAAGGACCGAGAAGCTGCCGTAGCACCTTATGTAGACGCCGCCCAGCACGCGAGATCGATCGGTTTAGGTGTGAATGCCGGCCATGACCTCAGCCTAGAAAATTTGGCCTATTTCGCGCAGCGCTTAGCCGGGAACCTCGATGAAGTGAGTATCGGCCATGCACTGATCGCAGACGCCTTGTATTTAGGCTTGCACAATACCGTTCAACAGTATTTGAACCAATTGAACCCCACCGCATGGAAATAGTCCCGTTGTTCTCTAAAATTTATGGCGAAGGAAAACCACTGATCATCCTTCATGGACTCTTCGGCATGAGCGATAACTGGACCACCCACGCCAAACTCTTTGCCGAACACGGCTGGCAGGTACACGCCGTAGACCAGCGTAACCACGGACGTAGCCCGCACACCGCGGAGCACGGCTATGACGCTATGGCTGCGGATCTCGAAGCTTACATCGACCTGCACCAGCTTGATGAACCTGTTATTTTGGGTCACAGCATGGGTGGAAAAACGGTCATGAACTTTGCTGTACGCACGCCCTCCAAGCTTCGCGCAGCGATCGTGGTAGACATTGCGCCTAAAGCCTACCCCATTCACCATCAAGCCTATATCGATGCAATGAAAAGCGTCGACTTTACTCAAGCGCGTTCCCGCAAGGCCGTAGAAGCAGTACTCAGCAGCACTTTAAACAGTCCTGGCATTATTGCTTTTTTTATGAAAAGCTTGTACTGGAAAACCAAAGAAGAATTGGCTTGGAGGTTCAACCTAGAAGCACTTGAAGAGCACTTGGACATGGTCGGAGAAGCATTAGAACACGGGTATTTCGATGCGCCCACCTTATTTATAGCAGGTGGTGCGAGCGGCTACATTGTGGAAGCAGATCACGATTCGATCTTGGATATTTTCCCAAGCGCTGAAATTCGCACGATTGAAGGAACCGGTCACTGGGTACATGCGGAAGCACGTGAGGCATTTTCGGACGTTGTATTGAAATTTCTCGAGACTATTTAAACGTCCCTACGCTACGCAAAACTAGGTGAACGGACGTTTTCTCGCCTGCCGAAGGAACGAGCATGTCATCCACAGAAGGTTTCGAAAGTGGCGACCACGCATCGTTTGAAAATCCATACAGCTCTAGAGGTTGGGTAAGAAATCCTCGGTCCAATTTCTCATTTCTGTTCCTGTCCTCGTACACCAAAACTGCGAATCGTGTCGGAAGTTTGACCGCTACAACCGCTTGATCCTTGGCACTAGTCAACTCTACGAAACCTTGCTGAATCACCCTACCGTCCTCGTGTTGCAATTCATAGGCGAGCTGGCACGGATAGCCACTCGCGCCCTCTGCCGAGAGCAACAACTCTTGCGCCTGAGCGCTCCACCCTGCGGCGAATACTGCACATAGTATGAGGAGGTTACGGATCATCTGTCGTGGTCTATTTCAACAGATTTACGAGCAATAAGCGCGCCGTTGATCTTCAACGAGTCCACTACGCGTTCATAGATGGGAATAAAGTGCTCCGGGTGGTCGCTGTAGAAAGAGAAGCTCTCCTTAAACAGTGACTCTGTAATGTTGTACTTCTTGTACAATTTCGAATAATAATCCTCTAACTGATTCGTGTCTCCGAGGATCAAAGTACCGTTCCGAGCACCTTCGACAATGTGTACATCGACCATGATAGGCACCATATCATCCGGGGCGATGATACTTTTAGGGACGGGCTCCACCGGACGGGCACAAGCGAATAACATCACCAACAGCCCTACCCGTACCTTTCCCTTGAATGTTGCCACGTTTTTTTAGTCTCTGTTGAATAATAGACGCTCGCCTAAGCTGCTTTCGTCGAATTTACCTTCGTTGTACGCCAAATGACCACCTACGAACGTATGGGTGATTTTGCTCTTGAAGAGGGTTCCTTCGAACGGCGACCATCCACATTTAGAAAGTACATTATCTCTGCTCACACTCCACGGACGGTTAGGCGCCACCAAAACAAGATCGGCATGATAGCCCTCACGGATGAATCCACGTTCTTCCACACGGAACAAGATTGCCGGGTTGTGACACATTTTCTCCACCATCTTCTCGATGGAGATGGTACCGTCGTGTACCTTTTCCATCATCGCTGGAAGAAAGTGCTGGACTAATGGACCTCCAGAAGGAGCGTTGAGGTACGTATTGCTCTTTTCCTCCAATGTGTGTGGCGCGTGGTCTGTTGCCAGGACATCCAAGCGATCGTCTAGCAATGCTTTCCATAAGCCATCGCGATCTTTAGCGGTTTTGACTGCCGGGTTCCACTTGATCAAGCTCCCTTTGGTATCGTACTGACTGTCGTCAAACCACAAATGGTGGATACATACCTCTGCGGTGATTTTCTTCTCTGCTAGGGGCTTTTTGTTCGAAAACAGGCTCGTCTCTAGCGCCGTTGAAATGTGGAAGACGTGAAGTCTGCTGTCGTATTTTTTCGCCAGGTCTACGGCGGTCTTCGAGCTCAGGTAACAGGCCTGCTCGCTGCGAATCACCGGGTGCATGCGCATCGGAATAGCATCGCCGTATTCTTCTTTTGCCTGTTCAAGGTTGGCCTTGATGGTGGCTTCGTCTTCACAATGTGTGATCAACTGATGGTCCAACTGGAAGATGCCTTCTAAGGTTTTCTGCTGATCTACCAGCATGTTTCCGGTCGAAGAGCCCATGAAGATTTTGATTCCGGACACATTGCGCTTACTCACGCGCTTGAGTTCTTCGAGGTTGTCGTTCGAAGCGCCCATATTAAAACTATAGTTCGCAAGGGATACCTGCGCAGCTCGGTCGTATTTTTTCTCTAACTCCTCGATGGTAGTTGCTGCCGGTCTGGTGTTCGGCTGCTCCATGTACGAGGTGATCCCTCCTGCTACTGCGGCGCGGCTCTCTGAATAGATGTCGCCTTTGTGGGTCAAGCCGGGTTCGCGGAAGTGTACTTGGTCGTCAATGATTCCAGGAAGTAAGAACTTTCCCTCGGCATCGATGACGTTCACATTGCCATTTTTAGGACCTATGCTGGTGTCAATTTTAGCAATGCGTCCATTTTCGATAAGTACATCGCCCTCGAAGACGGTGCCTTCGTTGACTATTCGGGCATTTTTGATCAGGTAGGATTTACTCATAGTGGTTTTTTGCCTCAGTGATTGCTTTTAAACAAACTCTTGATTTTCAGCTTTATAACGCCAAAAATTGCTTCTTTAATAATGCCGCTAGACATCTTACTCTCGCCTTCAGTTCGGTCGGTAAAGATTACGGGAACTTCAACCAATTTCATGCCATTCTGCCAAACTTTAAACTTCATTTCAATCTGAAAGGCGTAGCCGACGAAATTGATTTTATCAAAGTTGATTGCTTCCAGCGTTCTACGGCGGTAACATTTAAAGCCTGCAGTCGCATCCTGTACCGGCATCCCAGTAACAAAGCGGACATACACACTTGCGAAATAGCTCAAAAGCACTCTGCTCATGGGCCAATTTACCACGTTAACTCCCGTCACATAGCGCGATCCGATCGCAACGTCGGCACCGTTTTCACACTCTTTCAGCAGCCTTGGGAGATCGTTCGGGTCGTGGGAAAAATCACAATCCATCTCGAACAGGTAATCGTATCCGCGTGCCATGCCCCATTTAAAACCATGGATGTAGGCGGTACCTAGGCCTAATTTCCCTTTGCGCTCCTCCAAAAAGATGCGTCCGGCGTATTGTGCCATTTTCTCGCGTACTGCATCCGCAGTGCCGTCTGGCGACCCATCATCAACAATCAAAACATCGACCTCGACAGGTACGGCCATGACCGTATCCAACATCTTGTGAATGTTTTCGATCTCGTTGTAGGTGGGGATGATGACTAATGCTCTTGACATCCTGCAAATGTAGGAAAGAAACCACTAGATTAGTGGCATGAATACGGACGTGTACAGCAAGAAAATTTGGTGGAAAGTAGTGCTGATTGTATCAGGCGTGATCATCGGTGTGGTCTCTTTGTTATACACAGAAACCTTTCTGCGGGAGTTGCGCATGGAAGAGGAACGCAAGATTCGACTTTGGGCAAAAGCCGTCGAGGCCGTGTTCGGCGCTTCGGAAGAGGAAAATTTGGCGTTTTATTCAGAAATCATACAAAACAACCAGACCATACCTGTCATCCTAACGGATGGACAAGGGAGCATCATTGCGCACCGGAATTTGAATGTTCCTGAGGGAGACGAGGAAAAATTGGCGCGGTATTTAGAACGAAAACTGGCGGAATTTAAGGCTACTGGTCAAATGCTTGAGAACAGCTTTGGTGACGGACAGACGAACTATTTGTACTACAAAGGCTCGACGTTACTGACTAAATTGAGGTACTATCCCCTGCTGCTGTTAGGTGTCATTTCGGTGTATATGCTCATCAGTTATATGGCGTTTTCGAATGCACGGCGCAGTGAGCAAAACAAGGTTTGGACCGGAATGGCAAAGGAGACTGCGCACCAGATTGGGACGCCGCTAAGTGCCTTGTTAGGGTGGATTGCATTTCTCAAAGAACAATATCCCAAGGAGGTTGCCTTTGGGGAAATGGAAAAAGACATCGACCGACTTTCGGCGATCACAGAGCGCTTTAGTAAGATTGGTAGTCAGCCAGAATTGGCCAAGTTAGACCTGAGCGACACCTTGGATACCACTTTAACCTATCTCAGCAAGCGCATGGGGCGGAAAATTCGGCTGGACACCTCAGTGCAGCCGGATCTTCAGCGCCTGCATAACGAGCAACTCATCAGCTGGGTGATCGAAAACTTGGTGAAAAACGCGACCGATGCGCTCGAAGGAGAAGGAACCATTTCGGTGCACGCTACAGTGGTCAACTACGCCGTCGTTATTCAGGTCAGCGATACGGGTCGAGGCATTCCTGCGAACGTACAACGTAAGATCTTCTCGCCCGGTTTCACTACGAAAACGAGGGGCTGGGGACTGGGTCTGAGTCTTGCCAAACGCATTATTGCTGAATACCACGCTGGAACTATCACTTTAGCGGAAAGCACTGCCGAGAAAGGCACTACCTTTAAGATTGTATTGCCACTCGCCTAATGATTCAAAGCTCCCTGTACGTTCACATCCCTTATTGCAAGCAAGCTTGCACGTATTGTGATTTTCATTTTTCAACGAATATTCGCACCAAAGCTGAGGTTTTGCGTCAGATGCATGTCGAGATTCAGAGCAGAGCGAAACAGGCCCCTTGGAACGCTCTTGAGGTGAAGAGCCTGTATTTTGGCGGAGGTACCCCTAGTTTGTTGAGCTCGGAAGAATTGAAAGCATTGATTGACAGTGCGCGAACGCATTTTTCGTTCGCTGAGCACCTTGAGGTGACCTTAGAAGCCAATCCTGATGATGTGACCGAAGCGAAATTGGAACAGTGGTACCAAGCAGGTGTGAATAGACTGAGTGTTGGAATTCAAAGTTTTCAGCAGGACGAACTAGAAGCATGCAACCGCGCACATACGGGCGCTGAGGCCCACAATGCCTTGCAACTGATTCGCTCCTCCAAAATAGATCGATTTTCTATTGACCTGATCTATGGTATGATCGGATCTACGCTTCAAAGCTGGAAAGACAACCTCGCAACGGCATTCACGTATGAGCCTGATCACATCAGCTGCTACAGCTTAACGGTCGAGGAAAAAACCGCCCTTGCGCATCAAGTCAGCACGGGGAAAGTTCAACTGCCCGAAGAATACGGTGTATTGCACCAGTTTGACTATTTGCGAGAATGGGCGGCAGTGCACGGATATGAACATTATGAATTGTCCAATTTCTGTATCCAAGGACATAGAAGTGTGCACAACCAGCATTATTGGAGCTACCAGCCGTATTTAGGAATTGGTCCTGGAGCACACAGCTTTGACGGCAAACAGCGGTTTTGGAACGTCAGTAACAACATCCGCTATGCCAAAGGCCAAGCACCTGAAGGGGAATCACTGACCCTCGAAGAACAGATCAACGAACGACTCATGGTCCGCCTTCGCACTGCAGACGGGTTCCGGTTCAAATACGACCTTCCACAAGACATTTCCTCAGAGGCAAAAACGCAGCTTTTGAACCATGTAAATACTGCCATGCAAAACGGCGAGCTCCATCCTTTACCGGACGGATTTAAAATAGCTCCCGAGAATTGGATGCGCAGCGATCAAATCATTGCCAATCTCTTTATCGATACAGCACCATGAGAATTTCCCTTTCCTTGCCAAACACCGAGGTTACCGTTGAGCTAAACGCACCATTTGCGGACCTCAGCATGGCCGTTAGCGACGTCGCTCGAGCCTGGTACATCGATGCTCCGAAGTTTGAACCCGTGGTACTTGGGGACTGGACCGGATCCGTTGCCGCTGGAAATGGGGTGAATTTCTTTAATGTTCATTTCAATCCTCACGCACACGGCACTCATACGGAAACCGCCGGTCACATCAGTGTAGAGCGCTACAGTGTCAACACCCATTTCAAAACACCGTTCGCGCTACTTGCTGTCCTAAGTCCAAAGGTTGATGAAAAAAAAATGCATTTCGCCGATTTTAAAACCGCTTGGGATCGTGCCGAAGCTGCGGGTCATCTCGAAGGTGTTACCGCCGTGGCTTTGCATACCGACTGCTCTCGCGATCTTCCAACGCGTGAATACAGCAACACGGACTGGCCTTATCTCGATGCGGAGATCGGGGCATTCCTCAGAGCACAGAGGATCGACCACCTCATGATCGACCAGCCCAGTGTGGATAAAGAAGAGGACGGCGGCGCGCTCGCATGTCACAAGAGTTTCTGGGGACCACAGCCGGAACTCAGTTTACACAGAACCATTACCGAACTCATCCATATTCCGATGCACGTCAAAGACGGCCGCTATTTGCTAAACTTACAAGTAGCACCTCTTGAAAACGATGCGGCACCCTCTAGACCGTTGTTGTATGAACTTCGCTGAAACCCTTGACTCCATAGAATTTATGGTGATCCACAACAAGCACCACCTCAGTATTGTCGAGGAGGTGCTTGCTGCTCACCGTTAATTTCTACTATTTCGACTTACGCGTACGCGCATCTACTGCTGCTAGAGTTGCCATATTAACAATCTCACGCACTGAGGCGCCGAGCTGCAACACGTGGGCACTCTTCTTGGTACCGATCAGCATCGGGCCGATCGCCTCGGCAGCACCAAAGCTTTGAAGCATTTTGTAGGTAATGTTTCCCGCAGCCAAATTCGGGAAAATAAACACGTTCGCACGGTGACCTACTAAGTCAGAGAACGGGAAACTTTCCGCGAGTTGTTCCGGGTTAAGCGCAAAGTTCGCTTGGATCTCCCCATCTACAACGAGTTCTGGATGCTCTTTGCGAAGGATTGCACTGGCTTTGGCCATTTTCACGGCGTCAGGACCGTTGCTAGAACCAAAGTTGGAGTAGCTCAATAGAGCAACTTTCGGCGTGATGTTCGTTCTACGTACCGTGTCGGCAACATTCAGTACCATTTGTACCAAATCCTCTACGGTCGGATCAAGGTTGATGGTGGTATCGGCAAAGAACATCGGACCGCGCTTGGTCAATAAGATGTACATACCTGCTGCTTTGCGCATGCCTTCTTCCGTACCAATCGTACGTAGAATAGGACGCAATGCTGTTGGGTATTTTACGGTCAAACCGGCGATCAATGCATCGGCCTCACCTTCTTTAACCATCATGTTTCCGAAGTAGTCGCGCGTTTTGATTTTTGAACGGCACTCGTCGAGGGTCCAACCGCGGCGTCCACGGATCTCGTGCAACTTACCGGCATATTCCTCGCGCTTCGCTTTGTCTTTGATGACATCCACGATGGTCGCACCGGAGAGCTCGAGCTGAAATTCTTCAATGATTTCGTTGATTTTTTCCTCTGAACCGAGCAGAATAGGCTTCGCTACACCGTCGCTTAATAGGATCTCCGCTGCTTTCAAAATGCGGTATTGGTCGCCTTCTGTAAAGACGATGCGCTGTGGCTTTCTAGCCGCATTTTCGTTCAATAAACGAATGAACTTATCGTCTCTTCCTAAACGGTCGCTGAGCTCTCGGTTGTACGCTTTCCAGTTCGTGATCGGCGCTTTCGCTACCCCGCTGTCCATCGCAGCTCGCGCCACTGCAGGTGCAACGGTGGTGATCAGCCTTGGATCGAACGGTTTTGGAATGATGTAGGTACGTCCGAAAGTCAGGTTACTTTCATCGTACGCTAGATTCACGAGTTCCGGTACTGGCTCTTTGGTAAGGTCGGCAATGGCACGAACTGCGGCCAATTTCATTTCCTCATTAATCTTCGTTGCGCGCACATCAAGTGCACCGCGGAAAATGAATGGGAACCCTAACACATTATTTACTTGGTTTGGATTATCACTACGACCCGTTGCCATAATGATGTCCTCACGCGCATCCATCGCATCCTTGTAGGAAATTTCTGGATCTGGATTCGCTAAGGCAAAAACGATCGGATCAGGCGCCATGGACTTCACCATAGACTTCGATACGATGCCGCCCTTAGATAGTCCTACGAACACATCTGCATCTTGCATGACCTCACTCAAATCTGCTGCTGGGTGGTCCTTTGCGAAAATTGCTTTTTCTTCGGTCAAGCTATCACGTGAGGTGGTAATCAATCCTTTCGAATCGCACATGAACAAATGCTCTGGAGCGACACCTAGCGCTAGGTACAACTTTGCACAAGAAATGGCTGATGCACCTGCACCGTTAAAGACGACTTTTACCTGTGAAATGTCCTTGTTTGAAATCTCTAAGGCGTTCAACAAAGCTGCGGCGGTAATGATGGCCGTACCGTGCTGATCGTCGTGCATGATCGGAATATCCAACTCCTCTTTCAAGCGCTTTTCGATGTAAAAACAATCCGGTGCTTTAATATCCTCGAGGTTAATCCCCCCAAAAGTGGGCGCTACGGCTTTCACCGTTTCGATAAATTTATCAGGATCATTCGCGTCCAATTCCAGATCGAACACATCGATATCTGCAAAGATTTTGAACAGGACTCCTTTACCCTCCATCACCGGCTTTGACGCCTCCGGTCCTATATCTCCAAGACCTAAAACGGCAGTACCGTTTGTAATCACAGCAACTAAGTTTCCTTTTGCCGTGTATTTATAAACGTCTTCTGGGTTCGCTGCAATCTCCTTACAAGGCTCTGCAACACCCGGCGAATAAGCGATGCTTAAATCGCGCTGGGAATTTGAAGGCTTGGTCGGTATTACCTCAATCTTACCGGGCTTTGGAGCCTGATGGTAGGTAAGGGTATCTTTTTTCTTGATCGGTCGTTGACTCATAATGAGTGAAAATTAGTACAAAAAGGTGTTGAATGGGAATCGCGCTGCATGTATTTCAGCCGCTACTCGATAGAGCGTTCTGCGCAATTCTTCAATGTTGTTTTTATCCTGGGCACTGATGAACACAGCACGTTCGCCTACACTGTTCATCCAAGTCCGTTTCCAGTGGTCTAAATCGTAATGTTCCGGCGCCAATTCCGCCTCGATCGCCTCTTCGCCTTCTTCCGTCTCGGGCACTTCATAGGTATAGGCATCTATCTTATTAAACACCATGATCGTCGGCTTATCCTGGCTATCGATCTCTTGCAAAATCTGATTCACACTTTCGATGTGATCCATAAAGCTCGGATGCGAAATGTCGACCACGTGCAGCAATACATCCGCTTCGCGCACCTCATCCAAGGTCGACTTGAAGCTCTCTACGAGTTGAGTCGGCAGCTTGCGTATGAACCCTACCGTATCCGTCATCAGCAAAGGCAGGTTGTCAATATTGATCTTACGAACGGTCGTATCGAGCGTGGCAAAGAGTTTATTCTCAGCAAGCACATCCGTCTTACACAGCAGGTTCAGCAACGTACTTTTCCCAACGTTCGTGTAGCCCACGAGCGCCACTCGAGAAAGCTTACCTCGATTGCTGCGCTGGGTACTCATCTGAACATCAATTTTTTGCATCTTCTTTTTGAGCAAAGCAATCTTTTGCTGAATGATGCGTCTATCCGTCTCAATCTGCGTCTCCCCTGGACCGCGCATTCCGATCCCCCCTTTTTGGCGTTCAAGGTGCGTCCACATTCGGGTCAGACGCGGCAGTAAGTATTGATACTGGGCCAATTCCACCTGCGTCCTCGCATAGGAAGTTTGCGCTCGAGCAGCAAAGATGTCAAGAATCAAGTTCGTTCGGTCCATGACCTTCACCTCCATCAATGCTTCAATATTCTTAAGCTGCGACGGGGTCAATTCATCATCAAACACCACCATATCGATGTTCTCTGCATCCACATACCCCTTGATGTCTTCCATCTTACCACTTCCCAAAAAGGTACGTGGATCTGGCTTCGACAACTTCTGGGTGAACATATGCATGGTATCCGCACCAGCAGTATCTGCCAAAAAGCGCAACTCCTCGAGATACTCACGGGACTTTTCTTCGTCCTGATCTCGATTAATAATACCTACAAGAATGCAACGTTCACGCCCAACGGGCTTTTGTTTTTTTAGCTCCAGCATAGTGTGCGGCCCTTAGGCCCCTTGCAAGAACTCAGACCATGGGAAACGCAACAAGATCGCTGCAAGACCGAGCCCAAAGAATACTACTACAGCTTTCGCCTTTGCAGCATCGTCTGAACCGCGCTTGCTTTTCGCGTTACCGATCGTGATTAGGACCGCTCCGAGAAGCATGGTCACGGGGTGCTCTACGTATTTAAAACGCAAGGCACTATCTCCCATCAACGTTCCCATATCGCTGAACATGTCCAAATGGAATCCGAAGAGCATGATGAGTCCGACGGTTACTTGGATGTGAGTGAGGATTAAAGTGATTTTATTCTGACGGATCAAACTTGCGTTAAAAGGTTTGTTCGACTTCCAAACGAGGAAATTCTGAACGAGCACCACGAGCATCAACAATAGCCATAAAAACGGCATCCAGTGGTGAAGGTGTAATAATCCTGTGTACATGAGATTTCTATTTTAAACAAAGTTACAAAGGACCGCCTTACGAGCGCCCTTTCCCGTTAAATCCTTCGCATATAATGTGATGAACTCACGGCATTCACGGAATAAAAAAACCCCGACACCGCACTGGCATCGGGGTTTACTATATGAACTAAGACGTGCTTAGCGAACGATCTCTAGGAACGTTTCAGTCAATCCATCTTCAGTTTTCATGAAGTGTACCATGCCTTTAGACGATGTTCCGTCTGCAGCAGTAAAAACACCGTTGAAATCGAACAGCATACCGTCAGAAGCGCCTTCGTCTGAAACGAATGTACCGTTCAGCTCTTCGCTAGAAACTTCCATAGTAAGCGATGCAGCACCGTTGTTCACAACAACATCTAGATCTGCTGAAACAGCAACTTTAAGATCTTCACCTACTGCTTGGAACTCTTGTCCTTTCAACTTCATTTTCATCACTTCTTGACGAACCTCAGTCACTGCAGGAGCAGCTTCTGCTACTTCCTCATGGCCATGACCGTCGCCGAGGATCGGTGCAATCACCAAACCAACCAAACACGTTAGTTTGATCAAGATGTTCATAGAAGGACCTGAAGTATCTTTAAACGGATCACCTACGGTATCACCGGTTACTGCCGCTTTGTGCGCTTCAGAACCTTTGTAGGTCATTTCACCGTCGATCATAACACCTGCCTCGAAAGACTTCTTAGCGTTATCCCAAGCACCACCAGCGTTGTTCTGGAAGATGGCCCAAAGAACACCTGAAACAGCAACACCTGCCATGTAACCCCCGAGCATCTCAGCAGCTTCTTGACCGTTGTAACCGAATACCATTGGCAAGAATGCTACCACTAGTGGGAAGATGATCGTCATTGCACCTGGAAGCATCATCTCACGCAATGAAGCCTGCGTAGAGATCGCGACACATTTGTCGTATTCTGGTTCCGCTTTGTATTCCATGATTCCTGGAATCTCCTTGAACTGGCGACGTACCTCTTTTACCATTTCCATGGCTGCTTTACCTACCGCATTCATTGCAAGTGCAGAGAATACAACAGGAACCATACCCCCTACGAACAACATCGCGAGAACTGGTGCCTTGAAGATGTTGATACCGTCGATACCTGTGAAGGTTACGAAGGCAGCAAAAAGAGCAAGTGCAGTCAATGCTGCAGAAGCGATCGCAAAACCTTTTCCGATCGCTGCGGTAGTGTTACCTACAGAATCTAGAATATCTGTGCGCTCACGTACTTCTTCTGGCAATTCGCTCATCTCAGCGATACCTCCAGCGTTATCCGCGATAGGACCGAAAGCATCGATAGCGAGCTGCATTGCAGTGGTAGCCATCATTGCCGAAGCAGCGATTGCGACACCATAGAAACCTGCGAATGCGTACGACGACCAGATGGCGCCAGCAAATAACAAGATTGGAGCAAACGTAGAGATCATACCTACGCCAAGACCTGCGATGATGTTTGTTGCAGCACCCGTAGCAGATTTTTGAACGATGTCTAAAATTGGTTTTTTACCCAAACCAGTGTAGTACTCTGTAAAGTAAGAGATCAATGCACCTACTACAAGACCTACTAGAACAGCGCCGAATACAGCGTTGCTAGAAACCTCTTTGAATCCTTCGCCGAAGAACTTCATGCTCAACGTTTCAGGCAATAACATTTGGATCAATACATAAGAACCGATCGCAGTTAACAGGATAGAAACCCAGTTACCGATGTTCAATGCGCGTTGAACTTCTGGTTCTTTTGCGTTATTGTCCTTGATACGAATGAAGAACGTACCGATGATGGAGAAAATGATACCTACACCTGCGATCATCATAGGAAGCATGATAGGACCGTGGTTCTCAAGGAAGTTACCCGTGCTGATCAAGTTGTCATTGATCACGTAGTTCCCCAATACCATCGAGGCGAGTACTGTTGCTACGTATGAACCGAAAAGATCGGCACCCATACCTGCAACGTCACCTACGTTATCACCTACGTTATCTGCGATAGTTGCAGGGTTACGTGGATCATCTTCAGGAATACCTGCTTCTACTTTACCTACAAGGTCAGCACCTACATCGGCAGCTTTGGTGTAAATACCTCCACCTACACGTGCAAACAATGCGATAGATTCCGCACCCAAAGAGAAACCGGCAAGGGCTTCAAGGACAATGGTCATTTCGTTGTAGAATGTATCCTCACCGACGATGAACCAATTGGTCAATATGAAAAATAGAATACCTAGACCGAAAACGGCTAGACCAGCAACACCCAATCCCATGACTGTACCACCGCGGAAAGAAACTTTCAACGCTTGTGGAAGGGACGTACGAGCCGCTTCTGTTGTTCTTACGTTTGAATCTGTAGCGATGCGCATACCGATGTTACCCGCTACTGCAGAGAATACTGCACCGATCACGAATGCAACTACGATGAACCAGTGCGTGGTTTCAACGATAGAAGAAATTACGCCGAGTAGAATACCCGCGATAACTACGAAGATTGCGAGAATACGATATTCCGCGTTCAAGAATGCCAAAGCACCTTCCTTGATGTAGGCGGCGAGTTTTGACATTTTTTCCGTTCCTGTCCCCTGCTTAACTACCCAGCTGCGTAGTACCAACATGTAGATCAGGCCAACGATACCGAAGATAGGTATCAATAAAAGCATGTTTTCCATTTTGTGTAAACTATGGTTTGATTTTAAACAATCAGCCCCTCCCGCGTTCACGGAAAGGGCTGCAAATATAAGTGATAGAGTCTTTACTCCGTAAGCTAGAATAAAACCTCCAGGTTATTTAACATACATGACCGACTTCACTGCGTCGATTACTTGACCTACTTGCGGCAAGAAAGCCTCTAAAAGCGTAGGGCTGTACGGCGCTGGCGTATCCGTCGTAGTGATGCGTTTGATCGGTGCATCGAGGTAGTCGAATGCTTCCGCTTGCACTTTATAGGTAATCTCTGTAGCGATAGAACCTAACGGCCAAGCCTCCTCAAGACATACCAAACGGTTGGTTTTCTTCACACTTTCGATCACTGTAGCGTAGTCGATAGGGCGAACCGTGCGTAGATCGATGATTTCACAAGAGATGCCTTCTTTTGCGAGTGCGTCTGCTGCTTCGTAGGCCGTTTTAATAATCTTACCGAAAGACACGATCGTAACGTCAGTACCCTTGCGCTTGATGTCTGCAACACCGATCGGCAAGATGTATTCGCCTTCTGGCACTTCACCTTTGTCTCCGTACATCTGCTCACTTTCCATGAAAATGACAGGATCGTTATCGCGGATGGCGCTTTTCAATAGGCCTTTGGCGTCGTATACGTTCGAAGGAACGACTACTTTAAGTCCTGGACAGTTCGCGTACCAGCTTTCGAACGCTTGGGAATGCGTTGCAGCGAGCTGACCCGCAGAAGCTGTAGGTCCACGGAATACAATAGGTACATTGATCTGACCGCCCGACATCTGCTTCATTTTAGCAGCATTGTTGATGATCTGATCGATCGCAACCATCGAGAAGTTAAAGGTCATGAATTCTACGATAGGACGTAGACCGTTCATCGCAGCACCTGTAGAGATCCCGGCAAAACCAAGCTCTGCAATAGGAGTATCGATGACACGCTTCGGACCGAACTCGTCGAGCATTCCTTTAGATGCCTTGTACGCACCGTTATATTCCGCCACTTCTTCACCCATTAGATAGATGTTTTCGTCGCGGCGCATTTCTTCACTCATGGCCTCGCATACGGCCTCTCTGAACTGAATCGTTTTCATAGTAAAATATGTGTCAGGTCGGCAAATATAATATCCTTTGGGGAGGATTGGGATAAAAATTGGCCACGATAGAACCAATTTCATCAAAAGCACCGACGTTCGTTCAATAAACCCCACTTAACCCTAGAAAGTTTGCAAGAATTTTCAATGCCGAATAGATTTTGTCTAAAACTGTAGTGAAGATTCATCAGACACTTGGATATGTTATGCACGCATAGTAATTTGGTAGGCAACAATTGAAACCATCAACTCATGGATATTCTAGTATGTATTAGTCATGTGCCGGATACCACAGCGAAGATCAACTTCTCTGCGGACGGCAGCAGTTTAGACCCCTCTGGAGTGCAGTTTGTCATCAACCCGTACGATGAGTTCGGTTTGACCAAAGCGCTTCATATTAAAGAAGCACAAGGCGGAACCATCACCGTTCTCAACGTTGGTGGTCCTGAAACAGAACCTACCCTACGCAAAGCACTTGCCATCGGAGCAGATAAAGCAGTACGCATCAACGCCACCCCTACGGACGCTATCACAGTAGCCCAAAACATCAAGAACCACATCTCGGCGAATGCGTATGATCTGATCATCTGCGGTCAAGAAAGTATCGACTATAACGGACAGCAGGTACCCGCCATGGTTGCTGCAATGCTGCGTTATCCGTTCGTGAATGCTTGTGTAGGTCTTGAGCTCGACGGCACCTCTGCCTCAACCAAAGCAGAGATTGACGGCGGACATGCTTCTTACAAAAATGCCCTTCCTATGATTATCGGCGGGAAGAAAGGCTTGGTAGAAGAGAAAGACCTCCGCATCCCGAACATGCGTGGCATCATGTCAGCACGCAGCAAGCCTTTAGGGGTTGAGGAACCTACCTCAGGCGCTGCACCGACAGTATCCGCTACTTTCGAGAAACCCGCAGGAAAGGCCGCTGTAAAGATGGTTGAACCGGACCAGATTGACGAGCTCGTACGATTATTGAACGAAGAGGCGAAAGCCATTTAAACCAAAGCATTATGTCAGTATTTGTATATGTAGAGGATTGGAACGGCGCACTAAAGAAAGCCTCTTTCGAAGCCGTGAGTTACGCAAAAACCTGGGCCGATATGCTTGGGGAGTCCGTAGTTGCACTCGTTAGCGGTGCTGCAGGCGAGGTAAGTTCCTTAGCTACTTATGGCGCGGATGAGATTCGCACATTCACCCCAGCAGTTTCTGGCTTTGGTGTAGCCGAGCAAGTTAAATCGCTCAGCGAAGGCGCAAAAGGTTTGGTCATTGCCGGTACCAATTTCGGAAAAACAGTCGCTCCAGCAGTGGCTGCACTAGGCGAAGGCGCCTTGAGCACGAACACGATCAGTGCACCGTTACAAACAGCACCGCTTCAAGTAAAGCGTGGCGCATTTTCTTCAAAAGGTATCGAGACCATAACGCTTGAAGGGGCCTTCCCAATCATTTGCTTTACTCCGAACAGCATCGGCATTCAGGAACGCAGCGGAGCAGGCACCATTTCTAGCGCATCCGCAGAAGGCGCTGATCTTTTGGAATTGGCAGAAAAATCAGTGACTACAGGTAAGATTGCCCTTCCAGAGGCAGATGTCGTAGTCAGCGCAGGACGTGGTCTAAAAGGACCTGAAAACTGGGGCATGGTTGAAGAACTTGCCGATGTGCTCGGAGCCGCTACCGCCTGTTCAAAACCGGTTAGTGATATCGGGTGGAGACCCCACAGCGAACACGTCGGCCAAACGGGCATTCAAGTCAACCCGAATCTGTATATTGCGATCGGAATTTCCGGCGCGATTCAGCACCTTGCTGGTGTAAGTGCATCCAAGACCATAGTGGTAGTAAACACGGACGCAGAAGCGCCGTTTTTCAAAGCTGCCGACTACGGTATTGTAGGTGATGCATTTGAAGTTGTCCCCCGTTTGGTGGACGCCTTGCGCGCCTTCAAGGCCGCACAATAATGCAAGAAATAGAAATTACTGTAAAGGGATTATCCTACAGTCAAGGTAAATCAGGAGCTTACGCACTTATCCTCGCCGAAAAGGAAGGGAAAGGACGTAAGCTTCCTGTCGTTATAGGGGGTGCTGAAGCCCAAAGCATCGCTGTAGCCATGGAAAAGTCTGTGGCTCCTCCGCGTCCGCTGACCCACGATACTTGGCGCAATATGCTTGAAGAATTGGGAGCTACTGTGGACAAAGTGCTCATCCACCGTTTGGTAAACGGCGTATTTTTCGCCTCTATTCATGCCACCAGTAAGGAAGGTACACCGCTCGTCTTCGATTCTCGCCCTTCAGATGCTGTGGCACTTGCGGTGCGTATACCTTGTGCCATTTTCGCGACTGAACAGATATTAGAAGCGGCCGGAATTACCGATCAAGAAGAAGCTGTCGCTGACCAGCTCGACCCCTCAGACGCAGACAGTGTCCAGGAAGAGACTCCAAGCGACCATACCCTAGAAGAACTCGAAGCTTTACTGAGTGAAGCAGTAGAAAACGAGGATTACGAGCTTGCTGCAAGACTACGTGACCGCATTGAAAAATTGAAATGATTCTACGTACCCTCCTCGGTATTGTCACTTTAACGGCAATCCTATTCCTTCTGAGTTCACACAAAAAATCCATCAACTGGTGGATGGTAGTCAAAGGTCTGGGCCTCCAATTCCTACTCGCAGTAGCTGTGTTAAAAGTTCCCGGATTCTCTTGGGCCTTTGACCAATTCTCTATGGGCGCCGTCACCGTGCTCGACTTCACCAAAGAAGGCTCAGAGTTTCTCTTCGGCGGACTCATCACCAACACGGAAAGCTTCGGATATTTATTCGCCTTTCAGGTACTCCCAACCATCATCTTCTTTTCCGCACTGACCTCTCTTTTGTATTACTACGGCATCTTGCAACGGGTTGTAAAAGTGATGGCCTGGGTCATGCAAAAAACACTAAAGCTCTCCGGGGCAGAATCGCTTGCTGCCGCTGGGAATATTTTTATCGGTCAGACCGAAGCGCCCCTTTTGGTCAAGCCTTACATTAAAAACATGTCGCGCTCTGAGCTCCTGTGTCTGATGTCAGGTGGGATGGCCACCATCGCAGGTGGTGTTCTCGCGGCTTATATCGGCTACCTTGGAGGTGCTACAGAAGCAGGAAAAATCTTCTTTGCCAAACACCTGATTACCGCCTCTATCTTGAGTGCACCCGCAGCGATCATTAGCGCCAAAATTCTATTGCCAGAAACCGAGGAAGTGGATGAAGTTGCGGAGATCAGCCGCCGCTCTATGGGTTCAAATGCCCTGGATGCTATTTCTAATGGTACTACTGAAGGGGTGAAACTCGCAGTGAATGTCGGTGCCATGCTCTTAGTTTTCGTAGCCCTAGTCTACGGTGTGAACTACATCATTGTCCACACCTTGGGGGAATGGACCGGTTTGAATACTTGGACACAACAGATCACTAACGGGCAGTTCGATTCGTTCTCGCTTCAATTCATCCTGGGCGCCGTTCTCAGTCCCATTGCTTGGATTTTAGGCGTGCCTAGTAGCGATCTCATGCTGGTAGGTCAATTATTAGGCGAGAAGACCATCCTCAACGAATTTTACGCGTATGTCAGCCTTACTGAGATGCGCGAGCAGGGACTCTTCTCTTCGGAGCGCTCTGTCGTTCTGGTCACCTACATGCTTTGCGGCTTTGCGAACATCTCGAGCATCGGGATTCAGATCGGTGGTATAGGCGTGCTTGCACCTTCCCGACGTAAAGAGCTTAGCGAACTTGGCGTAAAAGCGCTCATCGCAGGTACGATGGCTTCGTTATACACCGCGGCCATCATCGGACTTTTAATCTAATCAACCGGATGAGCAACGCCATCGTAAACACCATAGACAAGGTCATTATCGGGGTCGATCCGGGTACTGTAGTCATGGGGTACAGCGTGGTGCATATTGTCAAAGGTCAAGTAAAGCCGGTGATCTTGGATGTATTAAAATTTAATGCAAAACTGGATCACTACACGCGCCTCTCACACATCTTCAACGAGCTAAGCAAGGTGGTAGAACTTTACAAGCCGGACGAGATGGCTCTTGAAGCGCCGTTCTTTGGGAAAAACGTACAGTCCATGCTCAAACTCGGACGTGCTCAAGGCGTTTGCATGGCCACTGCCTTATCGAAACAGATACCTGTATTCGAATACAGCCCAAGACTCATCAAACAGAGCATCGTAGGGAATGGGAACGCCAGCAAGGAACAAGTAAGTGGCATGCTACAAAGCATGTACCCGGGAGTGGAGCATAAATATCTGGATGCATCAGATGCTTTAGCTGCTGCGGTCTGTCATCACAGCCAAACTACTGGGCTACCTTCGCCAAAGCATGGTTCGAAAAAGCGCTCCTCTTCTACAGGAAAGGGAAAGTCTTCAAGCTGGGATGCGTTTATCCAACAGAATCCAGACCGCTTGAAATAGCCTCAGCGATTCTTTTAAACTCCTCGGGGTCTAGCTGTAACGGGGTGTTGCTAAAACTTAACTCATGCTCTGCGCTGATCGGTACTAGATGCAGATGTGCATGTGGGACTTCCATTCCTAATACCATACTTCCTACGCGCTTGCAGGGTACGGTACGCTTTAAGGACTTCGCAACGCGCTGTGAAAAACGCATCAACGAATCGTAATGGTCTATAGGCAATTCATACAGTTCATCCACCTCAAGCTTCGGCACACACAGCGTGTGTCCTTTTTTGAGTGGGCGTATATCTAAGAAAGCAATGTTGTGCTCGTCCTCGGCCACCTTGTAGCATGGGATTTCTCCGGCTATGATTTTCGAAAAGATGCTCGACATATCTACTCGGGTTCTGTTAGGCTACTGTAATCTCTAAGATTTCGAAGTTCATCACTCCACGAGGAACCTGAATCTCTGCGATATCTCCAATCTTCTTCCCCAGCAAACCCTTACCGATAGGACTGCTCACAGAAATCTTGCTTTTTTTAATATCCGCCTCTTTCTCTGCTACTAAACTGTACGACATCGTAGCGCCATTTGCCACGTTCTTCAGCTTGACTTTCGTCAGCACACCTACCTTTGATAGGTCGATGTTTTCTTCATCTAGAACACGCGCACCAGCGAGGGTATCCTCAAGCTTAGAGATCTTCATCTCCAACATGCCTTGTGCTTCTTTCGCTGCATCATATTCTGCATTCTCACTAAGATCACCCTTATCGCGTGCTTCGGCGATTTGATTCGAAATCTTCGTGCGCTCCACAGACTTCATGTGCGCAAGTTCTTCGCGCAACTTTTTGAGTCCTTCTCTGGTATAATAACTAACTGATGACATAACGTTTTAGATAGGCTTTTACTAAAAAAGAGAGGCCCATCGGGCCCCTCTTGAGTATTCAAAGGTATATATTTTTTCGAATTACAAGCTAATTCTGGCTCCTATAGAATGGATACCACTAAAAGCGCCTGTAGTTGCTCTGTATGCATAGTCGATGGCAAAGCTTCCTTCATCACCCGTAGGTACATCAAAGCTAAAGCCACCACAAAAACCAGTAACTGCCGTAGTGCTGAAACCATCTGCACGATTATCACGCGCTACATAACCCACTCGAACCTGGAAGTACTCCTTCAAGCTGTACTGCAGACCTGCATGGTAGGTATCTTTTTCGAAGGCGTTTGAGCTAAAGTTCAACGCGGCAGTAACCTTACCATTTTCGAGCAACCAGTCGTATGAACCACCGATGCTCAACTGCGTCGGCAATTCGAAGATTGCTGAACGGCTCTCAAAGGTCTGAGAGTAGGCAACGCCATAGGTAGGTACTGGAAGAGTTACACCGAATCCGTCACCTTCATAAGTGATACCAGGACCTACGTTGCGAAGTGTGATACCGAATTTATAACGGTCATCCTCACCGGTACGGTACTGAACACCTGCATCGAAACAAACCCCGTTTGTGTTCAAGTTAGAGATCGTACTGCTGTAGAGTTTTACGTTTGCCCCACCGTAGATGTTCTCGGTGAACTTCTGCGCATACCCTAAGTTGATGATCAAACTTTGTGGAGAGATGGTAGCACCTGTTCCTTCTGGTTGATCTTCCGTGGTTACTTCCCATTCACCGTAGTCGAATGCGCTAAGTCCCATGGTGAGTACACCTACATCACTTACACGTTGAACCAGTGTTGCACTGTTCATCTGGATGCCTGCGCCTACCAACCACTGCGTGTTGTTGAAGGTCACCTCGGTCTGCCCACTTGCTGCGATACCTGCGATGTTGACGAAAGTAGCATCCATGCCAGAAGCTCCAGCAATATTCACTCCTCCCCAACCGGCAGAACGCGCGAATGGATTGATTAATAATTCAGATGCTCCTGCTGAACCGGCACGTTGCGGGTTCCCTGCAAAGGCTGTAGTAGCTACTGCTACGGTAAGGAGCGTTGTTATAATTGACTTCAATTTCATCTTTTTCACTTCTTAGAATGAGTTCAAATCCACCGGACGCAATGCGCCGAACCATTTCACGACCTTTTCACCGAGATCACCAGCATCCACGTGGATGATGTACACACCCGATGCGATCGGAACGTTGTAGGTGTTCTTCAAATCCCATTCGAGGTAGGTCAAACTGTTGTCTTTTCTCAACTGACGGATCAGCGTACCGCTTGGCGTGAAAATGCTTACAGTACACACTTCAGGGAGGTTCGTGATCTTCACGATGTTATCCAGCTGTGAGGTTTCGTAAGAGCTAAAGCCATAGTACGGGTTAGGTACCACGCGGATGGTCTCAAGCGCTGAACTTCCCACCGAGTCTACATAAGTCCCTACGGCAATATTGTTCGTGTTGAACTGGAACTGTGGGTTACCACCGTTCGGTGCATCGCCCAACTCTTCGTTCTTGTAAGCCGTGTTCACACGGATACGAATACGCGTTTCTGTAGGCAGTTCTGTGTACGGATTGAATTCAAGACCGCGGCGAAGCGTCGGAATACTTGCCCAACGACAAGCTCTCCAGAAGTTGGCCTTCGCAATGTTCCCTAAACCGCCTGAGAGTACGAGATCTTCCATGATGTCCTTCAATGGCCAATTGTTAATGTTTGACCCTTGGTATTGGAGATCAACCGTGCTACCACCAATCACATCTTCGTCTGCGAATACGTACAAGTAGTGTTGACCACCGAAAACGTAACCACCATTCACGTTGTTACCTGGCGGCAAGAATTCGCGATCGGTTGGGTTCCACAACATGTCATCTCCATTTTCACCTGGCAACCATGAGTTTTCACCGAACGCCATGTTCAAGCGCTTACCCGTTTCAACGTCCACCGCATATCCTGGGAAGTACGACCATCCTGGCTCGATGCCTGGAGCTCGCTTCAGCGTTCCGTTCGCATCCAAGGTCCATGAGGTGTCTTGACGTTGCGTAAATTTCTTATCGCCGTGTTCACTCAAACCAGCTTCTTCAGCCAATTCGAATACTGGAACGCGTGTCCATTTCGTGTAGTCCGAGGTGAATACGATATCTACCGAGTGTAAGTCGCCTGCATCGTTCAGGTTACGACCGATCGAAACCGCAGGACCCATCCCGTAGTTGTCGAATCCATTCACCACTGAGCGGTTGTTTGCAGAAGCGTACATGTAAGGTCCCCAAGTACCGTCAACGATATTTTCGAAGAACCCTTTTGCATCACCGTCCTGATCTGGGTACAATGTTGCCGGCTCTTCCGTCGGGAAGCTGTTTGTACCTGCTAAGATCCAGTTGTATGGCGTGTATGATTTGTCATCGCTGATACCCGACCACCATTCTTTAGAAGGATCGTCGTAAATGATTTCAGAGGTGATCACACCGTTGTTGTACGTGCCGTCATCATCGCCACCTGGAGCTTGTGCTTGCTGTACAGCAACAGAAAGACCCAAACTAGGCAAGATTTGTTCGTTGTAGAATGAGATGGTAGTATCTGACTCTGCAACTACAGCACCTGACTCGTCTGTGATGTTCCAGTTTGCGTTTTGGTTCGGAGCATCGAAGGTTAACGTGTATTGACCTTGCTGCACCTTTAGAGGATCGACAACTTTGATCGCTACCGGTCCCATACCTCCCATGTAGGTCGGTTGGCCGCTCAAGTTGCCTTCTACGATAGCAGCTACATCTTCTGGAAGAAGTTCAAGCTCTGCACCGCCGTTTCCGACACCGTCTAAACGAGTAATTTCTGGACCGTCACCGTATTCTGCTACCTGAATGGTTCCGCCTTTTTCAGAATCAATCTGGTGCGGGATGGCCGTGTATGTTTTAATGTTACGACGTCCTGCGAGGAATGGGATTTTCTGTCCACCCGGGGCAGTCGTAGGATCAAATTCTAGGAACTGGTTTTGACCGTATGCAATCACCGTAAAGTAGTACTCGCGGTGGTTGATGAGTGAACGGTCACCGGTCGCGAATTGGTCTTCAGTGATCTGGAACGAAGTAAAGACACCCGAGTTGTTCGAGGTCAACGTCATGTCCTGAGGAACCAAAGCGTTCAAGTCCGGATCTACTTCCCAGTTGATGAGTTGCGTGATGCCGTTTTTGATATCACTTTGGGCCACCATACGGCTTTGTGTAGGATCGTAAATATCTGAGATACTCACGTCTTTATTGGCCAATTGGAAAATCTGGAACCCTTCGAATTTGTAGTCGAAGAAATCTGGATTCACGTTCAAGATAGAATCGCGGTCGTCCGGGCTCACTGTAATTAGCGGATCGCGCTCACGGTAGCTGAAACCTTCGTTATTGCTACCTGGACCGTAAGTAAGTTGTAGGATGATCTCGCGATCTAGTTCTTGCAACTCTACATCCGGAGCATCTGGTCCGTTCAATACTTGGAAACAGTTATCGAATAATTTCTGCGCCTTGTCATCTGCAATGATCACCTTCTCTACAGAAGCAAAGAGGTCATTGTTGATCAAATCACGCTCCCATACTACCCCTGTAGTTACGAAGTTCAAAGCACCCGGTGCTAAAGAGAATGGTCCTGCACTGTGAAGACCACGCTTATCCTCGCGGTTTGCTGGAGACTCCCACCAGTCTACTGGTTCGTATGGAGGGTATGCACCGGTCGTATCGTAAGACATACCTGGGTAAGCAAAACGTGTAGAAGTACCGTTACCTGAAGCAACGAATCCGTCACCGTTTCCTTGGTCACCAGGACCAGAAGGCGTTTCGATGATGAGCTCAGAACCGTTTTTCCACAATGCACGCATGTAGTTGTAGAAGTGTGTCGCGTTGTCCGGGTTACCTGAGATATTTGAAGCAGTGTTGTTGTAGTACATGAACTGGCTCATGATGATACGCTCGTTCACACCCGTTGCTGGGTCTTCAGGAACACACAATCCAGTTTCTGGATCCTTCACACCATCGACACAACCGTCACGGTCGTTGTCCTGGCCGTCGAAGTAATCGGCAAAAGGACCTTGGAAAAAGTCAAACCCTACCGCTGGTGGATTCAAACCGTATCCTAATGGACCTTCATCGTCTGTATCTGAGTTGTAACAGTACCCCAATCCACGTGCAATATCACAACCGATGATGTCATCTACGTAGTTACCGAGATCCGGATCGAACCACGTAGAGAAATACGTATTGGTCAAACGGAAGGTTGAACGGTTGATGATGCGGTAGTTGTTGAAAGTCATGTTGTTCACCTCGTCATTTGTCGAGAAGGCGAAGGCTTGTGCACGGATTTCGAAACCTAGTGCACCCGCTTGAGATTCTGTGTGTACGTTACCACGGTCGTTGTAGACCCACCAGATGGTTTGGTCACCGTAGAGAACATCCGTCTCTTTGTCGCGACAATCGTACTCTTTGTCGATATCGTAAGCAGGGTAATCTACAAGGTAATCGTATACACCATCACCATCGCGGTCCTTGAAGGGAGCCAACTGGTATGGAAGTTCACCGTCAACACCGTTACCTGGCCATTCCTTGATGCTTTCAGGGATTTGACTTTCGTAACCTGGGAAAAGCTCAGCGTCGTTACAGTTTGGGTCTTCCAAACACTCGAGCCACGCTTTGTGCACGTCCACTTCTTCGCGGAGTACGATCCAGTGACGGTCGTATTTATCACAAATTTCCTTGTTCGTAGAAGCTGTACCGTCTGTGGTCAGTGGACCCGGCCAGTAATCGTTACCTGCTTGACGGTAGGTCATGGCTGCCAGTTTCAACTGGTTACCTTCATCGACCCCACCGAGCCAAAGTGAACCGGCGAACATACTGTGCTTGTTAGAACCTTTCGGTACCTCGTAACGCGCGGTGTTCAAATCCCACCACATGTCACCACCACCGAGGATGGTCGCACGTACGTTATTAATACTCAAATCGCTTTGAGCTTTAGAAGGCTGACACAATTCCTCCACAGTCTTGAACGAACCTGTTGTGTTCGCGCTACCTGTGGTTCCTGTAACATTCTGTACTTCACGTGCAGAAAGAGGAAGTGTGAAAGCGGTTGAAAGTAAAAGGAGGGCTACTCTTTTCATATACTAGTTTTCGAAACTTCTTAATTATAGACCTACGCGGAAACCTAGACGAATACGACGTGGCAAACTGTACAAACCTGGATTTGCAAGACTCACATTGTACAGGTCAGCGAAGGATTGTGCGTTCGTCTGGAATTGTACGGCATTTTGACCTTGAGGGGAGCTCAAGTATCCATCATCGTTTGGAGAACCCGTGAACGAGTACACACCTAAGATGTTTTGCGTATTCAACGCGTTAAGTACTTGCAGATAAATCTCGAAGTTGCTGAATGCACCTTCTTTGAAGTTCCATACTTTGTTTGCTGTAGCATCGATACGGAAGCTCCATGGCAAACGTGAACCGTTAATGTTACCTACAATAGGTGTTGCCGCATCGGTCAAACCAAAGGCCAATGAACGGCGCGTGTACGGTGTACCTGAGTTCCCGTTAAGTACCAAGTTCAAACCTGCATTTTCGAAGATGCGCTTGCCGAACCAAACCGGTCCGTTGTATGCTGGACCAGCACCGTAACGGTAGTCCATGTTCATCACCACCTGGTGGCGAGAATCGTAGCTCAATGGCAAGATGTAACGCAAGTTTGGCTGACCCGAACGAGCGATGTTCGCACCCGAGTTAGCACCAGAACCCGTACCATCAGCAAACTGTAAAGTGTAGTTAGCGTTCAAGCGAACGTTACCCGTACGACGAAGATCGTAAGCAATGGTGTATCCTTTTACTGTACCGAAATCCAAGTTACCGTACGCGATGTAGGTAATAGGATACGCTTCAGTAAAGCTGAGGGTCTGCATCATATCTCGCATCTCACGGTAGAAGGCACTGATTTTAAGTGCGGAGTTGTCGTTTAGTTTTTGACGGAAACCAATCTCATAATCTGTAGTACGCTGCGGCTTCAGATCCGGGTTGGATAGTAAGTTACCGTTGTCTCCGTTCTCCAACTGGAGGTAAGTGATCGGGTTCATACGGTTCAGTCCTGGATCTGGACGCTGAACGAGGATGTCGTAGTGTGCGAAGAATTCCGCTTCATCTGAGATTGGAAACTGGAACGATACACGAGGAGAAACGGTCACCTGTGGCTCGTAATCCTTGAAGCTTTTGTTCGCTGTTACTGATAGTTTCTGGTCTTCAACACCTGGCTCTACCAAGAACGGCTGGATACCACCACTGATGTCAGCAATGTTTTTAGGATTCGCTTCTACTTCACCTTCTGCGGTGTACCAAGTGAATCCTTCACGGTATCCGACAATCGAAGTAGGGTTTTCTTGATCATCTACATATACTACAGCATTTTCGCCGATACCTTCAGGAATGGAGTAACCTGCGAGCGCTGTTGAGTTAAGATCACCTACTGTGTAGGCTGGGTAGAGTACGAAAGGATCTGCTAAAACAGGCTGGTTGGCATCGAAACGGTCAACACGTACACCAATGTTGAAGAAGAGATCTTCAAAGGTGAATTGGTCCTGGATGTAACCGGCCATATAAATAGGTTCAAAAGCGCCGATCATACGATTGCTATTCCCTTGCGCATCTGTTGCGAAGAAATCGTTCAATGAAGGACGGGTTGAAAGCTGGTTTCCTTGGTAATCAAAACCGTAGTAGCTCACGTATTGACCTGAACCGATGTTCAGTAGTTCGTTTGCAGAGAACATATCTAAAGAGTAGGTCTCTGGATCGTAGCTGTCGATGTCCAACCAGTCTGTTCCGTTTGGATCCATACCCAATTTTTCACGCAAGTTGCGGTCGAAAGTTCTCGGCTTGTCTGAATCAAACAAACGTGGATAGCTGAGCGTATCTTGGAACACACCGTTGTTATCGTACGAAGCGATCGGGTTGTTCAAATCAAGCTCACGGATGGCATCGTTTTGTAGCAGACGCATGAGTGTCCAAAGTCCTGTTGCACCAAGATTCCAAGAGCGGTCAAAACGCTGCTCATATTCGAAACCTACGATGAGTGAGTGGTCTTTGATGTCAAACGTTGACGATGCTGTGATACGGAACTGGTCGTTCAAAAGCTTGCTATAGCTCGCTTGATTGGCACCAACGTTCCCCCAAAGGCCATACACAGAAGCGGGCTGATCACCGTTCAACAAACCACCACCGGCACGAATACTCTCAAGAGATACGGCGTTATTAAAGATGGTGTTTTCGTCTACGAAGTTGAAGAAGTTCGACGTGTAGTTGGACAAGATCGGGTTGCGATCAGATGCCTGGTAGTCTACATCGATCGACTGCCATACTGCTTGCGTGTAGGCATCCATCACTTTACCATAGTTCGGATCGTTTGGATCCTTGATGGTATCCGACCCTAGCGTGTAGAGTGGACGGTAAGTCGTGGTGAATTTACCGATGTGTCCATAATCAAAGAAGTTTTCGCCGTGGCGCGCGTCACGAGTGATGCGGCGGTTACGGGTGAAGTCCATTTGAAGGGTATAGAACGCGTTGCGGATGAGCGACGCAGAAGAATCTGACGGGTTACCGAAACGCTGCTGGAAGCGAACATAGGTCGACCAGTCTTCAGAGAATGACTGCGCGTTGTTTGAGTAGTTCATCAATTCGTTGAATCTACTCCCGTTCATCCCCTGGTTCATGTTGTAACGACCACCGATGGTTAATGTCGTTTTTTCTGAGGTTACGAATTTCAAGTTACCTGAGAAACGGAAGGCCGTACGCGCAACGTTCTCACGGTAGTTTTGAGTAACGAGATCGTCGGCAGTCAAGAAGTCTGCTGCGCTCAATACCCCGAAACCTGACGATGCAGGAACGAGCGGATTTGCTTGAAGCTCCGCCAATTTTTCGTCGTTGACTTTATAGGTTGGGAGCGAACGAGGCGATCCGTCTCTGTTGTATTGGAATTCTGAGGCTAGAAGGAAACCCACAATTGGTTGGCCTTTCTTACTCTTAATGATAGGTCCACCTAAGGTAAGTGCACCTAGGTTGTAGTGGTACTGATCGAACACAGAGCTCGTCAAGATTTCCGAAGAACCAAAGTAATACGGTGCTGGACCCTTAGTAGTCGTCGAGATTACACCACCGGTAACATCACCGTATTGTGCAGGAAGACCCCCGGTAATTACCTCCGTTTGCAAGATCGCATCACGCGGGAGGTTGACGTCACCACGAACTTTCACCCCATCGATAAACACGACATTCGTTGAAGAACGTGCACCACGAACGTTGAATGAACCGCTACCGTCCTGCTGGAATACACCGGCAGTGGTACCTACGATCTGGCTCAAGTTACGGTATGGAAGGTTTTTGATCTCTTCTGAACTTACGATGTCCGAAGTTTTCCCCGTTTCGATGAGTTCCTCTTGTGCTGTTACGGTAACCTCTTGAATCATCGTACTTTCAACAGTCATGTCGAAGTTGACGACTTTCGGCTTTCCGGAATAGACCGTGACACCGTTCAAGTTAAAGTCTGCGTAACCGATAAAGTTACACGTGAGGTTGTACACTCCTGCATTTACAGGGTTGATGTTGTACTTTCCATCAAAATCTGTCGTTCCTGTAGAAACAACCACATCCTTATCTTTAACGATAACGGTCGCAAATGGAATGACTTCGCCGGTACGCTTGTCCTTCACTGTTCCTTTGATGGAACCTGGACGCGTTTGACCGAAGCTGATCGCTACGAATAGAGTCAAAACTAGCGTGAGTATTCTTTTAACCATATGTACTGGTTTTACGTTTGGGTTACAAGTTCGTAAATATAAGAAGTAGAGCTCGACTAACGACATGGAAAAACCCCCTATCTTGCATTCGCTATTAAAACCAATTTTAACATTGATTATCAGAACTTTAACACTTCTTTTGGCCGGAATGTTCGCCCTTCAAGGTTGCAACACTACAACAGTACAGTACGACATTCCCGAACCTTTCGTCGATGAAACGGTCTATTTGAGCGACCCGTCGAGCTTCAATCTTACGGTGATTGGGGGCCAGTTATTATTGCCCAACGCGGGCCATGCTGGAGTGCTCGTCTACCGTCGTTATTACGATCAAGAGTTTTATGATTTTGCAGCCTATGAAGCCGCATGCCCGACGCATTGGGCCGATGGATGCGGAACTTTAAGCACTTCCAACGGCGACTTGTATTTCACCTGCGGTTGTGACGCGCATCAGTACCAGCTTTTGGACGGTCAAAGCACGGACACCAGCCATGTTTTACCCATCAAAGAATACCGCTGTCAGTACGACGGAGTGAACATCATTCGAATTTCAAACTAAATGCCCCTAGTTTCAGAGGTCCTAGAACGAGAAAAGCACCTGCCCGCCGAGAGCGAGAGGTGCTTTTTTTTGTTGAATGTTTGCTGAGCGCTTAGACAAAAGCGTTTTCTCCAGTCACGTCCATACCTGTGATGAGCAAGTGAATGTCGTGGGTTCCTTCGTAGGTAACGACCGACTCTAAATTCATCATATGACGCATGATCGAGAAGTCGCCTGTGATGCCCATTCCACCGAGCATTTGGCGTGCCTCTCGGGCAATTTTTAGGGCGATTTCAACGTTGTTTCGCTTCGCCATAGATATTTGTGCCGTAGTCGCACGCCCTTCATTCTTAAGCTGACCTAAACGCCAAGTAAGCAGTTGTGCTTTGGTGATCTCGGTGATCATCTCTGCCAATTTTTTCTGCTGGAGCTGGAATCCTGCGATCGGTTTGCCAAACTGGATGCGCTCTTTACTGTAGCGCAGTGCGGTGTCGTAACAATCCATCGCTGCTCCTAAGGCGCCCCATGCGATCCCGAAGCGTGCGCTGTCTAGACAAGAAAGCGGTGCGCCGAGGCCGTTGCGACCAGGTAGCAGGTTTTCTTTGGGAACTTTGACATTATCAAATACCAATTCCCCCGTTGCAGAGGCGCGTAGGGACCATTTGTTGTGTGTCTCAGGCGTGGTAAACCCTTCCATACCGCGCTCTACGATGAGCCCGTGGATGCGGCCTTCTTCGTTTTTCGCCCAAACGACTGCGACGTGACAGAAAGGCGAGTTGGAGATCCACATCTTAGCGCCATTGAGCAGATAGTGGTCGCCCATGTCTTTATAGTTGGTGGTCATTCCGCCGGGGTTCGAGCCGAAATTGGGCTCGGTTAATCCGAAAGAGCCGAGGAATTCTCCTGTGGCCAATTTTGGCAAGAATTTGCGCTTCTGTTCTTCGCTACCGTAGGCCAGGATAGGAAACATAACGAGTGAACTTTGAACGGAACACGTGGAGCGAATACCCGAGTCTCCGCGTTCGACTTCTTGCATCATTAATCCGTAGCTGATGTGGTCCAAACCGGCACCGCCATATTCTTCGGGAACATACGGACCGAAAAGACCGATCTCCCCCATCTCCTTGACCAGGTGTTCTGGAAATGCGGCGCGTTGCGCGTAGTCTTCAATGATGGGACTCACGCTCTTTTTCACCCACTCGCGAGTGGCGTCACGAATCATTTTGTGCTCGTCAGAGAGCAATTCGTCGAGTAAATAGTAGTCAGGATGGTTGAAAACGTCCATATATGCTTCTGTTTGTTTCTATATTTGGGTATGTCCGGTGTGAAATTAAACACAAAATCGGTTTTGTTGTTAGAAATAAAACAGACTTTTATACCCACCCCTAATCAAAACATCACGTATTATGAAGAAAACACTACTCTTAGCCGCAATGTTCGGTGTCGTTACCTACTCTTACACCAATAGTGGCGGTTCGCCTGCGGGAAGAAGCGGATCCCCGGCTTCGAATGGGCAAACTTGTATGACTTGCCACGGCGGCGGAACGGCCAATGGGTCGGAAGTGGTGAGCATCGAATTTTCATCGGACAGCATTGCTCCTGGAGAAGTTGCAAGCGTTACGATCAGTGCTGATGCGGCGGGTTCATCCACTAAAATTGGCATGATGGCCAGCGTGGAAGATGCCAGTGGCGCCCTCTACCCCACGGCCAATCTGGGCACTGGCACGAAGCTCGTCGGAGACTACATCTCGCACAACAGCAGTGGCACTTCAGCAGCAAACGGCACGCGCTCGTGGACCTTTGATATTCCCACGGACGGCAGTACACCAGACAGCTTGACGGTCTATGCAGCCATCAACTTTACCAACAGCAACGGCGGAACCGGTGGAGACTATGTCATCACGGCAAGCAAAACCCTGTACAACTATGTTCCATTCTCCGTGGACGAACAGGATAAAATTGCTTTGCAAGTGGGGCCGAACCCTGCGAGTGATCAGCTTCGTGTATTTTCCTCCAACCTCAGCGAAGTACGCTTGTACAGCACTACAGGTCGATTCTTGTCGCTAGAGGGTTTACAGACGACGACTCAAGGCGAGGAAATCCTCCTGGATGTAAGTAGTTTAGCGCGCGGAAATTACATTCTACACGCTCTATTTAAGGACGGCAGCACCCACTATAAGCACGTTATTTTGCAGTAACTTTGCGGCTCTTATGAGCGTAAAGTGGATGTTCATCGTGGTTTTAGGCACACTCGGCATGGTTCGGGTGAGCTTTCCTGCGTTTTTCAACCACTGGATTCGTGGCCAATTCCATCCCCTGTTCGACAACCGAAGCACTGTGGGTCTGCATCTTTTAATGTGGCTCGTGAGTGGCATTTTTGGAGGAGTTTCCTTGTTGTTACTGTTTCCGGAACGCCCTCTTTGGCTGCTGTTTGCGGCTGTGCCTATGGTTTTGATCGGTCGAATGGTCCTGGCCTTTTGTCTAGCACTCTTGTTTCGAACGAAAGGATCTACGGTGCATTTGAGCAGCGGATTTTCCTTTGCGGCATCGGCCATGGTGTACGGCTGGACAGCTATCGGCGTGTTACTCACGGTCATTTTGAGCGACTATTTAACAGGATTTAGCCTGTGGTTATTCGCCGCTGGACATGTGGTCGGCTTATTATGGTTTGCACGATTAGCCCCTGCTTTTCAAAATTTGAAGGACACCGGGCTTAGGTTGTATGCCATTTTGTACCTTTGCGCCCTTGAAGTTATCCCAATGTACTTCATTGTCAACTCACACCAATAATGACTACAGAAAGACTCAACAAGGTAAAATCGATCTTGGTTTCTCAACCTGAACCTACGACGGAGTCACATCCCTTCTTCACTTTGGCCGAAAAGCATAAGGTGGAAGTGGATTTTCGTTCATTCATTCACGTTGAAGGCGTAACCGCCTCGGATTTTAGAAAGGATAAGATTCAAATCCGCGATTACCGCAATGTGCTTTTGACCTCTAAAAACGCGGTCGATCACTACTTCCGCATGTGTGAAGAGATGCGTGTTCAGATCAGTGCAGATACGCGTTACTTCTGTATTTCAGAGGCCATCGCGTACTATTTGCAAAAATATGTGGTGTACCGCAAGCGCAAAATCTACCACGGAAATTTGAAGATCGAGGAGCTCATCCCGACGCTGAAAAAGTTTAAGAATGAGAAGTTTTTGATGCCGTCTTCTGACAGCTTGAAGCCTTCTATACCAAATGCTTTGAAAGAGGCTGGAGTGGACTATACCCGTGCGGTCCTGTTCAACACCGTGGTGAGTGACCTAAGCGATCTTGAAGATGTTACCTACGATGTGCTCGTGTTCTTCTCCCCTTCTGGTGTGAAGTCATTGTACGAGAACTTCCCAGAGTTTAAGCAAAACGATACGCGTTTGGCGTGTTTCGGTCCGACCACACAAAAAGAAGCTGAAAAGAACGGCTTGGTAGTGGATATTCCGGCGCCTACGAAAGACGCGCCGTCGATGACCAAGGCGATCAGCGATTATATCAAGGAAGTCAATAAGAAGTAAGGAAAATTGTAATTTGAGGGCCCAACCGAAAGGTTGGGCTTTTTTTATGCGCAACACTTTTTCAAAACAGGAGAAACTGACCAAAAAGGAACATTTCGATGCACTCTACAGAGGGGGACACGGAGTGAAGGCTTTCCCATTTTCGCTTCGGTACATCGAGGTGGAACCGGAGGAGGGTCCGAAGGTTGCGCGTAAAGTAGCCGTGGTGGTGCCCAAGCGCGGGCTGAAGCTTGCGGTGCATCGCAATAGGGTCAAACGTCAGATGCGGGAACTCTACCGGTTGCACAAAGACAAAATTTACAACAGCGGTACTGAGGAAGCTTGGAGCATACGGTATTTGGGCAATCGCCTGAACGATTATGCGTTTTTAGAGCACGGGTACCTGAAACTTATAGAGTCGTACAATGAACAACGGAAAAAAGAATTGGAGTCGGGTGATGCGTAGTGGCGCAGTCGCGGCAGTAATGATGGTTGCGGGACTGCTGATGAGCGCTTCGGCTGGAGACCCCTTCGAGACGAGTAAACAATTGGAAATTTTCACCGCGGTACTCAAAGAAGTGCAGACGCAATATGTGGATGAGATCGGCGCGGAGCAGGCTGTCAGCAGTGCTGTGAAGGGGATGTTGAAGGAATTGGACCCATATACGGTGTATTATCCCGAAGATCAGGTGGAAGATGTGCGCTTGCTGCAGACGGGAGAATATGGCGGTGTAGGCTGTGTGATTCAGAAAGTAGATGGCGAGATTATTATTTCGGACATGAACGATCAAGGGCCGGCGTACAAAGCTGGTTTGCGCGTGGGCGATGTGTTGCAACGTGTTGGAGACCGCTCGCTGGAAGGCAAAGGGATCAGCGATGTGAGTAGTTTGCTCAAGGGCACCCCGGGTACGGAGGTTGTTCTGGGAGTAGAACGGTTTGGGATGGAGCCGTTTGAATTGGTTTTTAATAGAGCGAAAATTTCGAAAGATGCCGTGCCGTATTATGGCATGCGCGCGGACGGGATCGGGTATATTTATTTAGAAAGCTTCACCGATAAGGCCAGTCGCCAAGTCAAAAAAGCACTGCAAGATTTGAAAAAAGACGCTCCTAAAGGTCTCATTTTAGACCTGCGCGGCAATGGCGGTGGACTCTTGATGGAAGCCGTGAAGATCGTCAGCTACTTTACCGATACTCAGGATACTATCGTCAGTACGCGTGGACGTGGCGGTGAGATTCAAGATGTGTATACGAATGCAGCCAAGAGCATTTTTCCCGAAGTTCCACTCGCGGTGCTTGTAGACGGCAGCAGTGCATCGGCCAGTGAGATCGTTGCAGGTGCCCTTCAAGATCTGGACCGTGGGCTGATCCTCGGTGAGCCGAGCTTCGGTAAAGGACTTGTGCAGCAAGTACACCCGCTGCCCTTTGGTGCACAGATGAAAGTGACCGTAGCGAAATATTATACCCCGTCCGGGCGCTGCATTCAAAAAGTGAATTATGACCGTGATGAAAACGGGAAACGCACGAAAAAGACCGAGCAGCGCACATTCACCACTGCGGCGGGCCGTAAGGTCGTGGACGGCGATGGTGTGTACCCAGATTCGACACTGACCGGGAGCTATTATCCGGAGTTTGTTGCCGCGCTTTCGAGTAAAGGCCTCGATTTAAAATTTGCAGGACAAGCCTTGCAACAGATGGACACCACCGTGGATGCCGTAAGTTTTGAAGTAACGGATGCATTGTGGTCGAGCTTTTTAGCCTTTATCGAAGCCGCTGAGTTTGATTATGAAAGCTTCGGTGAGCGTAGACTAAACGATCTCGCTGAGCAAGCTGAGTTTTTAGATTACCTGGAGCCCGAGGACATCGCGGCACTTCAAGAAAAAGTGAAAGCACGCAAAGGCGCTGTTTTAAAAGACGACGAGGCGGCTATTCGCGAATTTTTAGCCGATTATTTAGTGCAGAAGAACTTCTCTCTGCGCGGCGCGCTTGAACGCGGAATGCACAACGATCTTGTGGTCCAAGGTGCCTCTGCACTATTGCTGGACACGGATACGAGAACGCAGTTATTGAGCGTTACTGAGTAGATGCACGAGCACTCTAAAGTTTTATGGTTCGGCGGTGCCCTAGGGGCCGCACTACTGCCCTTCGCAGCCCCGCTGCTCAGTCCTGTCTATGGACTGATCGCGCTGGCACTGGCTGTGGTTTTCACGGGCCGTTTTATGTGGCAACCCAAGATGATTACCGTTTTTGTCGCGTTTATTGCTTGGGAAATCGCCAGTGTATTTTGGAGCCCCTATCCGAAGCAAGGCTGGGGGGACGTTGTGATGGTATTGCCTATTGCCTTGATGGGCCTACTTCTAGGCGTTTTTAAAGTGGAACGTGGCACTTCGCTGGTGCGCGATTGGATGGAAATATTTGCCCTGTCCACTGTACTGAGTTGGAGCATCATCTTCTTTAGCAGTATCATGGAGCATGGGTTTGTGCATTATAAATCGTTTGAACTCGGCGGCAGATTAGGGGTGCACTTTCAAAGCATGTACCTGGTGATTGCGGCACTTA
>CBFHHO010000015.1:0-40792 GCA_965655695.1 uncultured Schleiferiaceae bacterium
GTTAACAGGTAGATGCTACCACTGAAGAGTAGAATGCCGAGCATGAAAAATTGGGCAGAGCGTTTAAATTCAGGTCGAAATAACGCTGGGAGCAGGGCCACGGTGTGTATGAGATGATAAGTCGTCCCTGTTTTAAAGGAGGAGAGGTTTTCTGGAGTGAGTACATCCTTCAGGGCGTGAGCTCCTAAGGCGCCTAGAATTACTGCGGTTGCTCCTATAAAGGCAATGAGTTTTTTCATGGAGGGAATTTAGGGAATCTTTGGGGACGGGTTGTGTTGAGAATTAAACAAAAACTATATATAAGGTTAGATTACGAACAAAGCGGTTTTGTAGTATTTTAGGAATTCACAGAAAGAATATCCTATGAAACGCATCTTATTAATTGGGGCAGGACTCAGTACCAAAAGTTTAGTACCCTATTTGAAACAACGCTTACAGCGTGAAAATTGGTTTTTGACCGTTTTAGATCGCGATGTTCAAGTAGCTGAGCAAAGACTGGGGCCTCCTAATGAAAGATGCGTTGCAGGAGCCCTAGACATTACTGACCTTGATGCGCTTTCTAAAGCCATGGACGACACGTTTGTAGTCATTTCAATGGTACCTGCGCACATGCACATGTCGGTGGCTAAGATGGCCTTGGAGAAAGGGGTTCACCTGCTTACAGCCAGCTATTTGACGAATGAAATGTCTGCCTTAGATGCAGAAGTGCGTGCCAAAGGACTGATGTTCTTAAATGAATGTGGATTGGATCCGGGCATCGATCATATGTCTGCGATGCGTTTACTAGATAAAATTCGCAATGAAGGCGGAGAGATCAACCTCTTTGAGAGTTTTACAGGCGGTTTGTTAAGTCCAGAGAGTGAAGGCGATAATCCATGGCGCTACAAGTTTACTTGGAACCCAAGAAATGTCGTTTTAGCAGGTCAAGGAGGCGCTGTGAAGTTCATTCAAGAAGGCAAGTACAAATACATTCCTCCGCACATGGTCTTCAGACGTACTGAATTTATGCGAGTCGAAGGGTACGGCAAGTTTGAAGGTCTAGCCAATAGGGACAGCTTAAAATACCGTAAAGCTTACGGATTAGAAGAGGTGGATACTTTGTACCGAGGTACCCTACGCCGCCCAGGTTTTGCGCGTGCTTGGGACTGTTTTGTAAAGCTCGGTATGACCGACGATAGTTATGTGATCGGGAATACCGATGCCTTGTCATTCAGAGACTTTACGAACCTTTTTCTTGCCTATAACCCTAGCGATAGCGTCGAACTCAAGCTCAAGCATTATCTGAACATTCCGCAGGATTCGGACATCATGGACAAGCTCATCTGGTCTGGAATATTTAAACCGGACCAATTCCCGTTCAAAAGCGCAACACCAGCACAATGTTTAGAACACATTTTACGCCAAGTCTGGAGTTTACAGCCTACGGATAAAGATTTGATTGTTATGTTCCACAAAGTGGGCTGGGAAAACAATGGATCCTCTTACATGATTGAGAGCTCCATGGGGGTTGAAGGTGAAGATGCACAACATACTGCTATGGCAAGTACCGTGGGGCTTCCGCTTGCGATTGCAGCGAAAAACATCTTGAATGGTACGATCCACGCTCCGGGCGTTCACATGCCTACTACTCCTGAATGGTACCATCCTATTTTGGACGAGTTAGAACAAGATTTCGGGGTGAAATTTACCGATGTAGAAGTGCCGTATAAGGGCTATTAAAGACTTGCGTAAAAAGGCGAGAGTAACGCTAGGGCAGGAGTGGTGTACGCATTCTCCTCCGTGTAGAGTACCACTTCCTCCTTTTTGGGTTCCTTAGTAGAATCTTTCCCTAAACCGATGATTACACGGTTTGCTTCACGCTGCTCTTTGGGTTTAATGAAGATCAGCGCATAGGGATACATGCCTTCGTCGATTGCTTCTTCTAGAAAAATTTTCATTCGATCTACAGGTAGAATACACCAAAACTCGCCGTGTTCTTTAAGCAACTGAGCGCTTTTTTCGATCAAACTCTTGAAGTCTAGCGTCAGTGCATGGCGGGCAGAGGCAACCCCTTGGTCGGCTTTGGTCGGCCCATCCTCAAAGTAGGGTGGGTTACTTACGATCAGGTCGTATTGCACGTTCAATTCAAAATCTTGGATAGGTTCATGGTAACATACCATTCGACCACTAAACGGACTGTTTTTGAAATTTTCGGTGGCCTGACGTGCGCTCGGTCCGTGGATATCGACTGCATCTATGTATGCCTTTTCAAAACGCTGAGCCAGTTGTAAAGCAATGACCCCGCTGCCGGTACCTACGTCCAAAGCGGCTTGCAATTTCGAAGCATCAAAATTCTTTCCAGCTAACGCTCCGAGCAAGCATCCGTCTGTATTCACGCGCATGGCACATTTGTCGTGTGCTACGCTGAATTGTTTCATTTGAAAAGGTCCTGTGTGCTTCATACACCTCCTGTTAAACTGAAAATTTTCGGGCGCAAGGTGAAGAAATAGATGATATTGACCAAGCTAAAGATGAAATAATAGAAATTGGCATGGATCAAGGTGAAGGTCAAAAGCAGGATCGTTCCAAACTGGACTAACGCCCACTGGTAGATGTGAATTCGCGTAAGGATTTGAAGCTTTTCGTCCAATTCTTCTTCCTTCGAGATGCGCTCCATTCCCGACTTCCAGACCTGTTTACCCATCAAGCCAAGTACTATGGCCATTCCAGGTATAGATAGTGCGGTACCTATTTCCTCTGCTGGAAAATATACATCTACCTGATCACTCGCGATGTAGATGACCACTACAGTGAGCATCAACTGCATCATGAGCAGCACAGAATAGATTAAGTGTAAAGATTTCGGATCGTATGGATAGCGTTCATTCATCTGGAAATTACTCTTGGAGCTCTAGCAGCCCTTCCGGTAATTCAAGATAAATGATTTTTTCTTGGTGATCGATCTTTTGAATAAAAGCGTCGACTGCAGGGATCAAATGTTCGGTTTCTCCTTGCTGAACTACGAATAGATTCTGTGCGGTGTTTTCAATAACTTCCACAATGGAACCGATGTTGGTAGTGCCATCGAAGACACTAAAACCTACGATGGCTTTATCGTAGTACCCCTCGCGAGGTGCGGGAAGCATCTCTTTTGGGAGGTAGGCCTGAGCACCTACTAAGCGGGAAGCGTGATCGGCTTCCACATCTTCAAATTTTACGATGAGCTTTTTTCCATTGAGTTTACCTCGTTCTGAAAAAAAGAAAGGAACCAGTTCCGAGCCTATTTCTAGGAGAACTGATTCCAAATTCTTGAAGTATTGCGGAGTTGTTGAGTCGATGTGTAAAACCACAGCGCCCTTGTACCCATGGAGCTTAGTAATCTTTCCTAATGAAAAGCACGTCTCCTTCTGCACAATTACTCAGCGCTTTCTTCTGCAGGAGCTTCTTCAACAGCAGCTTCAGTTTCTTCTTCAGCTGGTGCCTCTTCAACTACAGGAGCGTTTGCCGCAGCAATAGCAGCTTGACGAGCCTTGTTTACTTCACTTTCCTTCGCTAGACGAGCAGTTTTATCTGCAGATTTAGCGTCGTTGATAGCCTGAATACTCTTGCTAACCTTGTTTTCTTTGTCAGATGACCAAGCTTCAAATTTAGCCTCTGCTTGTTCTTCAGTCAAAGCACCTTTGCGTACACCCTCTAACAAGTGCTTCTTCATCATCACACCTTTGTGTGAAAGAATTGCACGTGCAGTGTCTGTAGGCTGAGCACCTTTCATGACCCAAGTCAAAGTAGAGTCAAAGTTCAGATCGATAGTTGCTGGGTTGGTGTTTGGGTTGTACGTACCTAATTTCTCGATGAAACGACCGTCACGCTTTGAACGTGAATCTGCTACAACGATAGAATAGATAGGACGCGCCTTGCGACCACCTCTTTGCAAACGAATCTTAGTTGCCATAATTAATTGTTTTAAAAGGGTCCGAAACCCCGTTAATTAATAAAATTGAGGTGCAAAAGTACGGAAAAATTGCAGTTGTGCACCTCGCTCAGAATTATCTTTCAATATGGATTACTTTGCTGCCATCTGTTTCCATGGAAAACTCAAAAGGCTCTGCATCTAAATCAAGCATGGTCTGATCCACAGCGGTGTGGTTCTCTTCAGGGACGTAGAACAGCATGAACCCGCCTCCACCAGCGCCTAGAAGCTTACCGCCCAGTGCACCTGCATTTCGTGCAGCATCGTACAAGGTATTGATTCGTGGATTCGTGATTCCCGAAGCCAAACTTTGTTTGAGCATCCAATTTTCATGAAGCATCTCACCAAAAGCATTCAGATCTCCTTCGATCAGCGCTTGTTTTAGCTCGTATACCAGATCCACCATGCGCGAAAGTGCATTGAATTTATCTTGATCCGATGTGTTCTTTTTTTGTTCTGCTAAAATGGCACTTGCGCTGCGCTGGTTGCCGATGTAGTAGAGCTTCAAATTTGAATTGAGCCTAAAACGTACCTCAGGCTTTAAATACACGGGGTCTACGGTCACACTGCCATCTGGATGAAACTCGATCACGTTGAGTCCACCGTAGGCCGCAGCATACTGGTCTTGTTTGCCGATAGGTTCTTTCAACAGATCTATTTCTACGCGGCAAGCCCCAGCTCCTAAGTCTTCTTTTGTAACGTATTTACCCGTGTAGGCGCTCTAGTTGTGCAAGAGTCCCACGGTGAAACTTGAACTACTTCCCATGCCTGTTCCGCCAGGAATGTCTGCAATAGAACTTACTTCTATGCCGTTTACCTTGTAATCTTTGAGTACGGTTTTTAAGATCGGATGTTGCAAGTCTTCTACATCGTCTACCGTTTCGGTTTGGGAGTATTTACACCGAATCTTGTTCTTCTCAAAAAATTGGTGAGAACTGATGTACATATACTTATCGATCGTTGTACTTAATACGGCGCCTTTTCGCTGAGAAAAGAAGGCTTCAAGATCGCTACCTCCGCCTACAAACGAGATTCTAAAGGGTGTTTTAGTGATAATCATGTCCCAAAGGTAGCATTTGTTGATAACCTAAAGTTTTCCAAACTGATAATATAATTGACACATAAGCGTAGTTTAGTAAGTATTAATGCTCACAAAAGCACTCCACATGAAAAAAATGATGACCATTGCACTCTTAATGCTACTTACAAATCACATACATGCACAACGAAGAACCGTTGTTGTGCCTGCTCCTCAACCTCCTGGCGTTCCGATAGATGGAGGGATATTAGCACTCTTATTGGGTGGTGGAGCGTATGCTAAATTCAAGATTTCCAAACCACAAAATCAATAAATCTATGTTTACGAATACAGCCAGTATTCAGTCGAAAACTGCATTTTTTGTGCAGGAGTACACCCATCGGGTGCTTACAAAAATGAAAGAAACTTCGAATGTGACCTACTACACGTTGCTTGATTGTCAACAAATCATGTGCAGAACCATGAATACGTATCATGAATTGACCTCATTAGAAGACCAGATCAAGGCGTATGATACTTATACGTTTGCGCTTGCGAGAAGTACAGCTATTACGCAACAGGTATCGGAAAAATTGGATTTGTATCCATCGATCGAGGAGTACAATAAGACTACTGAGCGGTATTACCTGCGTCTAGTTGCTGAATCTGCTCGAAAAAAGGTGCATCTGCATAACATTCAAAAGCTCAACTAATTCACGCATTACGCTTAATACCAAGCTCACAATGAACAAGTACTCAATCTGGGGGATTTTACCCATGATGATGCCCCCAGCAACCATGAATAGAGTAGAAGAACCCCATTCTACCTTCTCCACTTACAACACTATAATTTTCAACCCCAACCTAACTTTTATTCCTATGAAAACCGCTGTATCACAACCGATCTACCAAGAAGCCATGGCCATCAATAGAACCATCCAACAACTCACACGTGGTTACCACAGTAATGGCACCTTTAATCTTGCATTTAAGATCAAGGATGACATTATTGACATCTGTAATAATCTCGACCAGGGAGTGGCTGCGCGCTTTGAGCATACTTTCGAAGAGTACTACAATAAAGCGATTCATGTCGTGGAGCTGTTGTTGGAACACATTCGAATTGCCAATGCTTCGCGAATGATTCGTGGAGGTTTTCCGCAAGAATTGGTTCAGCGTGTTCAGCTCCTAAAAATGAAACTTATCTTGCTGCTAGAATTGTACCGCTCGGACATGGTGCTGGATTACATCACCTTATCCAACTGGGCAAGACAGAAACTTACACAAGCGTAAACTTTATACATGGATAGGCAGGACGTACAGCATTTAGTATGGTGGGCAAAAGACCGGGTTCGCGGATTCATGACAGGCTTGCATCGCAGTCCTGATTTCGGGTTCAGTCTAGACTTTGCGCAACATCGAGCGTATGTTCCTGGCGATGCACCAAAATTTATCGACTGGTCCGTCCTCGCTAGGCAAGACAAAGTGCTTACGAAACAGTACGAAGCTGAAAGTAATCTGCGCGCCTATTTCGTGCTCGATTCCTCCTCGAGTATGTCCGTTGAATATGAGGGGAAAAGCAAGTGGGGATATGCCGTAGAAATGTTTGCCTTGCTAGCGACGATTTTGCAAAAGCAGCGCGATGCGATGGGGCTCATGGAGGTTTGCCAAGACGGTCACCGCTTTTTTGAAGCAAAGAACACCTCAGAGCAGATTGCCTCTATGCTGGCGCATATTCAAGGAACATCTAGTACAAACCGTGGTAATGCCGATTTTAGCGCTGCGTTTGATGAGCTGTTGTCTAGAGTACCCGCTCGTAGTCAAATCATTGTGTTTCTTGATGCATTCGAAACCCGTCTAGAGGAGTTAGAGCAGAACCTTTCTCGAGCTGTAAATAGTAAACACCAGCTTATGATCGTTGCTTTTGATCACCCTAAAGAGCACGAGGCGCGTCATTTACAAGGTCGAGAAGTCGTAGATGCGGAAACCGGTGAACGCATGTTCTTTACGAAAGAGCTGCAAGCATCTTATGCCGAGTTTCAGTTACGACAAATCAATGCTATGGAGGCGCTTACGGGAAAAGCAGGAGGGAAGTTTTACAAGATGAATGTCGAGGATGACGTTCTTGTTTCTTTATCTAAGCTGGTCGGCGCATAAAAAAAGCCCAACCATAAGGATCATGATTGGGCTTTAGAGAAAAAGGGTAAAGTAAGAATCTTACTTTTTGATTTCTTCTTGCTCAGCAGGAGTTTCTGGAGTCGCTGGTGCTTTTTCCAACGACTTCGCAGTGTCTGCTTTTTTTGATTCGCGCTCTTGTTTGCGCGCTTGCTTCTCAGTTTTGAATCGTTTATCGAACAGCGTAAAACTCACACCTGCATGTACATTTACTGCGCTAGTTTGAGAACCGATGGAAAGTTCTCCTGAGCTCATCAATCCGTTCGCCATAGTTGCAATATCACTAACGCCGTTAGTACCGACGTAGACTTGTAACACAGGAGTGATACGTGCCTGCAATGCTAGGTTTACCACATCGGCATTCACATCGTCTAGCGCTAGATAGTACCCACCTTTGAGCTGTAAATTACGACCAAGGAACACTAGAGAATTGAATCCTAAATAGCTGTAATCATTGAACGAATTTGTGCGTGTTGCGTAATGTACTCCAACATATGAACGCTTCGTGAAAAATAGGTTCACTGTCGCGTTTAGATCCTGTGCGACATTAAATTGTTGCTGGTAGTTACCGTCAGTGAGCTCCGTAGAAAAACCAGAAGTAAGATCTTCTTGGTATTGATCTAGCGCGTTACCAATTTTAACTGAAATGCTATCCCCGGGAGCACTACTGTATTCAAAGCCTTCAACCGTGGTAGAACCGCTCCAGACCTTAGAGGTTTGTGCGTCGAACGAGGTCGTGTTCCCGCCTAAACCGGTCATACTTAGAGAAGTCTCCAAAAACGATAATGGACGGTAGGTAATCCCAAATCCGAAAGTATTCAGCGTAATCCCCGTAGACAAAGCTCCTTGTGGATCATCTGCTGCTCTGTCAAGAATAGTAAGGTTGTCTGCATTTAGATCTGAGAGGCTATCAAGACTCGCTCCAGCGAACAGGTTAGTGGTCGCCATGTCTATATCGTAACCGAATGCAAGCGTATTTCCTACTGTGTTCGAAGCAGAACTAGAAAGGTTGAAATTGGATGTTTCAAGATTCATTCCAGCGATGTAGTTGCTGCTTGTGAAGCTCAAACCTACGCGCAGTTTCTCTTCCAAGAAGGTACGCTGGTATCCAAAATAACTATTGGAAGAAAGTGCCAAACGCACGCGGGTATCTGAAAAATCTCCGGAGTAATTTCCGTCGAAAACTCCATTTTCATCGGCCATCCCGTATTTAACAAAGCCCAATAGATCGGTGTCAAACTCTACGCCAACATCGGCTTTTAGATTTAATCCGGCAAAGAAGTAGTTCTTCCCCAGTTTAAATCCTAGGTGAGGCAAGTTGACATTTGCATTTCCTTGCATTCCGATGCTGTTTTTACCAGCGCCTATAATATTGCCTAAAAGATCATTCGTAGCGAACAGTTCACCGGCAGTATGCGTAGCACCCCAAGTAGATTCAACTCCTGCATAGCGCAACTGGAATCTTGTCATAGGATCTGCGCCCGGGTTTTGAACGATGTTTTGAGGATTGCTTGACAATCCAAATGTGGTAAAGTCCTGTGCGGATAGTAACGTAGTACTTAGAATCGCCGCAAGTAAAGTTAGTTTTCTCATGACGGTTATAGTATATCAATGTTAGCACCTACCTTGATGTCAATCCCTAGGGAAATTCCTATGGTCGCATCGGTACGTAATTTCACAGGAGTTGTACCACCGTCGTAAGTTTCCATAGAAGCTTCTGCAATGATTGCGCTACTGGACAATACCGCTTCAAGAGCCGCACCTTCGAGTGCTAGATCTGTGCTAACTGCGTTTGCAGAAGTAACGATGCCGTTGCTGTTTGGAATACCACTCTCGAGTAATGACAGAGTTTCGCTGTGCACCAATACCCAGCTTTCGTCGTAGAATTTCAATTCTATAGTCGCATTCAAGGGTAGGGTAGTAGTGTTCAACATGTGCAAGGTGACTTCTTCAATGGCAACCGAATCTGGAATGGATGACGATAAGTCAAGTTCTTGTGCGAGCGTGTCCCCAAAGGTCAGCCCTGACGCCGTGATGGAGAACGGAAGTTCCATCAATAGGTTACCGCTGATCGCACTGGTGTTGGTCACAAAGTTCTGTGTGCCGAACGTAGTAGTGTCGTGGTTGACGTTTACGTTACCGCCATAGCTGATACTGTCCTTCGGGAGGGTGAATACGTCAACAATTTGAGAATTGGTATTGTCAAATACGAGGGTACCCGTTTCCGTGTTTCCTAGCACTGTCGGATAAGGCAGTACGTAGTTAGGACCATTTAGTGGGAAAGTTGTACCGTCGCCGAATGAAGAAAAATCGAGTGCAAGTTCGATTGGTAAACCAATAGAGTTCGTGATGTCCATACTGATCGATGGGTCACTGAAGGAAATAGCCCCTTCGAAATTCTCTAGGAAGTCGATCGCTAAAGGAACATTTCCCGGATCAATAACGATCTGTTGTGTACCAAAGTACCCTTTGATATGTCCAAACTGTAGATTCGTCATTTCGAATTCCATAGAAAGCGCATCTGAGCTGTCTACAGTAACCAAGTTCCCTGAACCGATCATTTTAGCCGTGACAGCCACGGGTAGTTTGCTGTGTGCCTGTGACGGGTCTGTAGTTAAATCTAAGATCGTGTTGTTCAAGTTAATGCTACCCGTAGTAGTCTGACCGCTCGCAATCGTGATGACGGTATCGACCTCTAGGCCGTTTTTATCAGAACCAGGAAAGCCAAGAGTCAGCTCCATATCCTCTGCAAGAGATGAAGTGAATTCAAAGTCAAAACTAGCCGTTTGGAATCGAAGCTCACGAAGTTCTTCCGAACCGCCTGTGCTTAAGTCCACGTATTGTGTATCCGAGGAGATATCCTGCGTTGCAATCTGGGTTACAGCGCTGTACACCTGCAGATTTTGAGAGGAGATCAATAAATCCAAAGCATCCGTAGTATCGATCAAGGCAGATGTGCTTGAACCCGAGGTTAATGAGGTGATGCTGAAACCAATGTTATTTGGTAGCGATTTACCCGTCAAGTCTCCAGCCGCGGTAACAGTTCCTCCAGCAGGTACATTTGGAAGGACGTACGAAAGGATGGTCGCATTACTGTTGGTCTTATCTACGAGATCCACATTTAACGTAACAGGTACTGGCCAATTGTTGGTTAGACTCAGATCCAGTGAACCGGCAGAAAAACTTGCCGAAGTAAAAGAACCGAAACCTCCGCCTCCAAACACACCTAAGTTCGTTTCTGCGATAGCAGGGAACGGCGCATTCATGTTGTGTGCGGCGGAAATAGCCGTAAGATTTGCACTGTTCGCTACAGTTCCAAGAGTGATCCCGTTCGATAGTGAAACGTTATCCACTCCGATGGTTCCCATAGAAATGCTGCTCGTAGATGGAGATTGTGCGGGTAGGGTGATCAGATCGTTTACACTGATGCCAAATACACTATCCTGTGCTACCACCAATTTATAGGTGGTGTTGTCGTCATAAATGAGGCTGTCGTCAGGGGTTAAGAGGTTGTCCATCGTGAGGTTGATCTCACCGATCGGGACTGCGATTAGGGGATTTGCAATGATGTCAATGTCATCAACGCCGACCGTGTCTGGCTGGCAACTGAAGAGTACTGAACTCAAAGCAAACACAAAAAGGGGGCTTTTCATGGTAGCTTTTTTATTAGTTGCACAAAAATAGCGAAAAAAAGACCGTTTATTTTAACAAAACGGTATGCTTGAGTGATAAAGATTCTTTGAGTGCAACGATTTGTTGACTCATGATATATCCTGTGTAAACTTGCTGTAAACCCCGCAAATAGAGGATAATTACGATAATGGATACTGTAGTGCTCGAAGTGAAAAGCGTATGATTGATAAACAAAGACACAATAAGTGTTGAGATTACTACGAACTCTCTTAAGTTTTTATTAATACTGTCCCACAGCGAGGCGCTGATTCTTCGGATGCGCCAGAGTTTGCGATCGCTTTTGTCTAATTCAGACTCTAGTTTAGGTACCAAACGATGCTTTTTATCCTGGATAGATTTGATACGGCGTATTACCAGTATCCAAGGGGCAAGAATGGCTAGGGTGACTGCTCCAAAAGTAGGTGCGAAGTATACGCCCAACCCCGCAAAAAAGAGTCCTGGAATGAACTGTGCCCAGCCGTTCAGTAGAAAGTTGATACTTTGAACGCACTGGTTCAAAGCGATGCGTTCGGGTTTGTCGATGGTTCCTTTGGGGATGGTATTGATCCGATCGAGTAATGTGATTCGTGCTTTTGCATTTTGAAATTGGCTCCAAGAACCTACTGCGAAGCGGAGAATGAGGAGCCCTACAAGAGCGACTGTATATATGGTGAAGCTCAGTGTGAAGCCCTGCAGGTTTACTGACGGGAGGTCGAGGTAAATACTGCGAATAAGGGGCAGGGCCAAAAGGATGGGCAGTGTTTCTAAAGCCCCCGAGATGCCAGTTAATAGGAGCATACGCCAAAGCGGAGGGATTCCGTTCTGGTTGCGGTAAAATCGCATGCACATATGTACGGCATTGTTAGACATTAGAGCAGTTCAGAATTGGTTTTTATTTCCAGTCCGTACCCGCTAACTCCGACGCGTTTGATCGGATTGTTAGTGATCAGATCGATGTTGCGAATGCCTAAGTGGTGTATGATTTGTGCACCAATTCCAAAATCTCGAGCATCTTTATTGAAGCTAACCCCTTCAGAAGTTTCTGCCCGTTTAAAGTTTTTGATTCGGTGAAGTAGGGTAGTTCCGTTCGGTTCTTGATTCATGTAGATGATTGCGCCACTTCCACGTTCCGCAATGGTTTTTAGTGCCCGTTGAAGTTTTGAACTGTCATTGCTGGTGAGCAGATGAAAGATGTCATTAGCGACACCCGCACTGTGAATGCGAACGGGAACCGTGTCTTGAATACTCCATGCACCTTTGGTAAGCGCGAGGTGCACCTGATGATTGGTTTTTTGCTCAAAGGCATGTAAGGTGAACTGACCATATGGCGTTTCAATCTCCATGCGTTCTTCAAGCTCTATCAAACTCTCTTTGGCCATGCGGTACGCCACGAGGTCTTCAATAGAAATGATCTTCAGATCGTGTTTTTTAGCAATCTCTAACAGCTGCGGTAAGCGCGCCATAGTTCCGTCTTCATTCATAATCTCAACGATCACACCGGCTGGAGCAAGTCCAGCTAGGCGAGCAAGATCCACGGCTGCTTCGGTATGCCCTACACGGCGTAAAACACCACCTTCTTTTGCAATAAGCGGAAAGATATGACCAGGGCGTGCGAGATCAGCGGGCTGTATAGTAGGGTCGACAAGTGCCTTAACGGTCATGTAGCGATCGTATGCGGAAATACCTGTGGTACATCCCTCACCTAAACGGTCTATACTCACGGTAAAAGCGGTTTTGTTTGGATCCGTATTATCGGATACCATAGGAGGAAGCTCGAGCTCAGTGGCGCGTTGCGGCAAGATGGGTGTACAGATGAGTCCACGTCCTTCGGTAGCCATGAAATTTATCATCTCGGGAGAAACACATTCGGCAGCAGCAACAAAATCGCCTTCGTTCTCGCGATCCTCGTCGTCTACAACGATCACTACCTTTCCCGCTGCGATATCTTCTAATGCTTCTTCGATTCTATTTAGACTCATATTGTTTTCTCTTGGTCGGTTGCCAGACACTGGATCTAACACCTTTTGAATATTTAATTAACCCTACCAGTAACCCGAGGTTCATCATGCAAAAGTACGCTAAAGCATTTGGAGGAAATACTTTGATCCACAAGAACTGTGTGACCGGGAGGAGGATAAAGATGCTACAAGTGATCGGCCAGTAAGGCGTCCATAGACTCGCAATACACGCTACGATAGCAAGTACAGGGGTGAGCCATCTTAAGACTTTATGGAATAGAAATGCAAAACCTAAAGGCTTCCAAGGAGTGCGCAGCACTTTTCGAAAGCGCTTGAGGTTTTGAAAGTTTCCGATAGATATTCGGATTTTACGTTTGTATTCCTCTTGAATGGAAGTGCTTACGTCTTCTAGTCCGATGGCTCTTTCGTTGAATACTATGCGTTTGCCGCTTAGAGCAATGCGCATGGTTTGGAAGAAGTCTTCCATAAAAGTATTCGGAGGAATAGGGGTCCACGCTTCTTTACGGATGGCGTATAAACCGCCTTCCATACCTAGACAGAATCCATAGGTGTTGCTTTCGGCTTTACGGATTTTGTTCTCGAGACTGAGGTAGTTTGATTCACTTTTCGAAGTGGAATTGGTCACAGCGCCTGCGTAATGAAGTGCACCCGCTACCGCAGCTACGTTTTGTTCGGACAATGGGGCAACGAGTTCTTTGAGCGTTGATTTTTGAAACAGAATATTTGCATCGGTACAAACGAGAATATCGCCGGTCGCTTTAGAGGCTAGTATGTTCATAATGGCAGATTTTCCACTACGTTCGGACGTTCGAAACAGTTGAACGAACGGAAATTGGGTGCCAAAACGCTCTACAATCGCATCCGTTTCATCCGTGCTTTGGTCGCTTCCGACGATGATTTCTAGTTGCGCATGGGGGTAGTCCGAATTTAGAATAGATGCTAGTTTTTCCTCGAGTATAGACGCTTCGTTATAGGCAGCAAAAAGAACGGAAACCTTGGGCAGTTCTTTTTGCGGGGAATGCACTGCTGCACGGCCTCCTCTAATCAGCTGTAATAGGGGATAGAACAGGTAGGTCGCCAAGATTCCAAAAACGGAAATAGCTAATATGTACGTTGCGATTAAACCGGCCATGCGTCTTTTATCATACTTACAGCGCGCTCAAAGCCGAATCGTTCTAAAATATCCGTTCGAACGTCTTGGCCGAGCTTGAGTGCTTTGTCGGTGTCGTCCAATAACTCGATTAATTTCTTAGCGAAATCCGCAGGGAAGTCGCTCAGTGGTATCAGTGGATTGTGTTCATCATAAACGCCTTCAGCACCTATTCGAGTACTGATCACAGGAATGCCCATTCGACCATTTTCCAATAGTTTGATGCGTATGCCAGAGCCGGACAGTAGCGGTATAACTGAGATTCCGTGAGACGAGGCGAATGCAGCAGCACTAGGTACTCGACCATGGACGAAAATGTTCTTGGAAGGGTCGCTTTTAATGTGTCCTGGAGTGTTGTTTCCAGCAATGTGAAATTCGGCATTTGGTCGCGCCGATAAGACTTTTGGCCACACTTTGGCAATGAACCACTCTAGACCGATGAGGTTCGGTTTCCAATCCAATGCGCCTAGATGGAAGCATTTGAACGGGACGACCTCTGACAGCGGCTCGGCGGGAGTCACCGCTACCGGTACGTGGTGTGTATTTGAATTTAAAGCTTTGAACCAAAACGCATCTACCGGTGAAATACTCCAGATATTATCTGCGAGCTGGGTGATGCGTTCCTCAAAGTTGCGAAGTCTATTAGATTGTATTTTCAGATACGCCCTTCGTAGAGGATCACCGACATTTAATGCGGTACGTTCCCATATGATGTGCTCGAGGTTGTGCGTTCGTAGCACTACTTTTTTCCCTTTTACCTTGGCGATGGGCATATAATAGCCCATAAAAGCGCCTTCAATAATGACGACATCAAAATAGTTGTCTTCATAGCCGTAGAGCCATTCCTGCATAGAATGGACCAAGAATCGCGTAGCGTTATATGGTTTGTTTGTGAGCAACAGATTGATCAGACCCGTTCTAGGGTTGGGCGAGGTATCCTCCTCGAAAGTCTTCAGCACGATCTGTCTTTTGAGGTCCTTTGGGAAGTCGTCTACATGCTTACGGTGCTTGAGTGTATTTATGGCGCCGTAGGTTACTTCGACGTCCGGAAGTTGTAAAATACATTCCAGGGTTCGCGCCATGGCGATAGAGCTCCCGTCCTTGGAGGGGTAGGGGATTTTATTTGCGAGGATTAGGACTTTTGTCATTCTTAGGTTTTGTCAATTTTGATACCAGCCTATTGTATGCTTCTCCGGACAGCAGAGCTGTATCTGTTGAAGCGCTATAGGTCAGCCAAAAAGCGATAGGGGCGAGAATAAGAGACGGTAACCAGATGGCCAATTGAACATCCATGAGCATCTCTCTTCCCATTTTTTCAAAAGTGGTATTTAAAATGTGAAAGACCAAGAAAGCAACGGTAGATATTACTAGTGGTAGGCCAATTCCTCCTTTGCGAATGATACTACCCAGAGGCGCTCCAATGAAAAACATGATCAAAACAGAAACCCCCAATGCAAATTTCTTGTAATATTCAATCCAATGACGCATGTATTGCTCTTCCCGCCATTCTAATTCGCGTTGCATGGTTTTCAGGTAATCTAAATTGCTTTTTGAGAGACGCAGGGCATTTTGAGTAGCCCTTAAGCGCATTCCACTGACCAAATTTTTCAGCAGATTGTCTCGAAGCGCAGTGTCGTTTGTAGCTGTAGTCGGATCGATGTAATCAAATTTGTATTTGCCTTTGAGGTTCTTTTTGAATTTCGCCTCGCTTTTGGCCGTACGTTCAGCGAGTGTATCCGCTTTTTTGCGCAGCTGACTGATATTAAGCATCATGAAGTCTCTGCGACGGTTCTTGTATAAATCCTGTTCGCTAAGACCATTGATGGGGAAACGGATGAATGCGGTGTCAAAAACACTGCGCGCCCACGGCATTTTAAGTCGGTCCTTTCGGTCTTTTTTGACGATATCCTCGTAGGTGGCACCTTCGTGGAGTTCTATTTCTAAATACCTGTCGTTGTCGATGGTACGCATGATGCCTGATGAAGCAGTAAGTACCTTGTGATTGCCCTTTTTATTTTCCTTGTGGTCGTAGATGTAGATGTCGGAAAGGACTTGCTGCTCATCGCCACTTTTCTCGCCAATTTTTATGCTGTACCCGTCAAATCCACGATAGAAGATCCCGGGAGTAATATGAAAGGCGGGTTTACTTTTCGAGATATTGATTAGGAGGCTTTGACCCTTTAAATTGGCCACAGGAATGACATTGTTGTAAAAGTAGAAGGAGCCAATCGCGATGAGTACGTTTAAAATAACGAGAGAGCGAATGCCGCGAAAAAGGCTTATTCCCGAGCTTTTCATCGCTGCCAATTCATAGTGCTCCCCAAAGTTCCCAAAGGTCAGTAGGGAGGCGAAAAGTACACTTACGGGCAAGGCAAATGGAACGACGCTTGCCGCCCAATACATCATGAGCTCCAGCAATACATACCACTCAATGCCTTTACCGGCCAAGTCTCCAATGTATTTCCAAACCATCTGCATCAAAAAGAAAAAGACCATAATACCAAGGGTAGGTATTAGTGGCCTTATAAAACTCTTTAGGACGTAGCGGTCGAGCTTGGTCATTAGGATCTACAGTCGGTAGTAGTCTTTAAATTCATCGGCATTAATATCGAACAAGTTTGCGGATAGCGCCGTATTCGTCTGGTAAGTATTCACGCGAAACACATTGTTGGAACCGTTCGTGCCAAACTGCGTGTAGTTGTCGAGCAGCAGCGTAGACATATTTACGCCAATGAGAATTTCCTTAATTTCCTCGTTACTGACGGGTTTTAGTCGAATGTACTGAATGGTTTTACCGTTTTCATTCGCTTTTCCTGCCAATTTATAACTGTACCCGCTTTGGTAATTTTTTAGGATGTCCGCTGGGCTTAAACTGGTTTCTTCGCCAGATGCGGCTACCTCGATCTCTTCGTCTTCAGGGTAAATAAGATAAGCGGTAGTGCCGTCAGAAAGGAAGGTGAAGGCATCGGTAACTACACGAACTTTTTCTCCGATCGCATAGAGTTCACCATTGCTTGAGCGCTCTTTCATTCCCCCGTTTGACGGGACTTCCATGGTGTTGGTGAACGAGATGTGCTGAGACTCAAGGGCGAGTGTACTTTCATACACTTGATTCAAAAGTGATTTTGCTTGCTCGTGGCTTTGCGCAAAGGTGATCAGCGGTAGAAGTAGTAGTGCAATAATTCTCATGGCGTGCAATTTACGTATCTCCATTCAATTTCTGTTCCAATGCGAACTCATCCGGGACTAAAACTTGTCTTGCCTTAGAACCTTCGAACGGCCCCAAGATACCTGCAGCCTCGAGCTGGTCTACGATACGTCCTGCTCTGTTGTAGCCTAATTTCAGTTTTCTTTGGATCATTGAAGTCGAACCTTGCTGGGTCGCCACCACTAATCGAGCTGCATCTTCGAAAAGTGCATCGCGATCCGCAGCATCAATCTCTCCAACGCCGCCGCCTTCCTCACCTACAAATTCAGGCAGCTGATACGCCATAGGGTAGGCCTGTTGGTTGCCGATGAAGTCACAAATATCCTCCACTTCCGGGGTGTCGACAAAAGCACATTGCAAACGAATAAGATCAGAACCTTGCGAAAATAGCATATCACCCTTACCGATGAGTTGATCTGCCCCTCCGGCATCTAAGATGGTTCTAGAATCTATTTTAGAAGTCACTCTAAAGGCGGCACGAGCGGGGAAGTTGGCTTTAATGATACCAGTAATAACATTCACGGAAGGACGCTGTGTAGCAACGATCAAATGAATCCCGATCGCACGGGCCAACTGCGCAAGACGAGCAATAGGCATTTCGACTTCCTTACCTGCGGTCATGATCAGATCGGCAAATTCATCAATCACCAAAACGATATACGGCAGGAATTTATGTCCTTCCTCAGGATTCAATTTGCGTGCAATAAACTTCGCATTGTATTCCTTGATGTTCCGTACCATGGCGCTTTTAAGCAGCTCATAACGGTTGTCCATCTCGATACAAAGGCTGTTCAGTGTGTTGACGACTTTAGCGGTATCCGTGATGATGGCCTCGTCCGAATCTGGCAGTACTGCGAGGTAATGACGCTCTATTTTATTGTACAAGGTCAATTCCACTTTCTTTGGATCCACCAACACAAATTTCAGCTGGCTAGGGTGCTTTTTGTAGAGTAATGAAGTGAGAATGGCGTTCAAACCGACCGATTTACCTTGACCCGTAGCACCGGCCATCAACAGGTGAGGCATTTTTGCGAGGTCAAAGACAAAGTTGTCGTTGGTGATCGTACGACCCATAGCCACGGGAAGCTCCATGTCGGAGTCTTGGAATTTTTTACTGGCGATCACTTGCTTCATGCTCACCATCTGCGGCTTCGCATTCGGTACTTCGATACCGATGGTTCCTTTTCCAGGAATGGGTGCGATGATACGAATCCCCAAAGCAGCAAGACTTAACGCGATGTCATCCTCGAGATTCTTAATCTTAGAAATACGAATACCGGCCGCTGGGACAATCTCATACAAGGTAACCGTTGGGCCTATGGTTGCTTTGATTTCCTTGATCTCGATGTTGTAGTTACGCAGAGTATCGACAATGTTGTTTTTGTTTTGCTCAATCTCCGCCTTGTCAAATTTAATCTGCCCATCACCATACTGCTTCAACAGATCAATTTTTGGCAACTGAAACTTGCTCAAATCCAACGTAGGATCGTACTCTCCGAAATCTTTCACCTTTTTATTGATAGAGCGGTCGTCTTCCACCTTTTCCTCGTGGATTTCCACCTGTACATCCAATTCTGGCTCTGCCTCAACAGCAGGCGTCTTTTCTTCAGGTTGTACGACGGGAATATCTAAGGCAACCGCTTTCGGCGCTTCGACCTCAACAGGTATTATTTGTGGTTCGAGTTCCGTTGATGGCGCAGATGTGCTCATTATTTCTTCCGGTTCTGAGTCTACCTCCGTCGAAAGCGTGATGTTCAGCGTTTCGTCCGACTCCTCATCGTCGATCATCGTTAGCGATGGAGATGGAGTCGCCGAATGGAAAAATGGTGCTGTAGAGGCCTCAACTTCGTCCTGATGATCGGTGGGGATCTCTTGTTCGCTTTCTTCCACTTCTGAGGTCGGCTGAAGATGCGTAGGCATTTTAGGTAGCGCCACAGAGCGAACCTGGAACGCAACGATGCTGTAGAGCACTGTGGATCCAACAAGCAGTAACAAAACGCCCATGTGACCTAAACGAATGGCTAGTAGCTCGTACAAATAAAATCCTGTTAAGCCGCCGTATACCGTGGGGTGGTCTGAAACGATCCAAGAAATAAACACACTGGTGATTAGCACAATCACCAGTCCGTGGTTGAATAAATACAAGGGACGAATTCGTCTAAAACCAAAAGCGCCACGAGCTGCAACAGCCATAATCCACAAGGGAAGGAGCAGGGTAGCAATACCGAATCCGTTCATTAGCAACGTCCAACCGAAAAAGTGTCCCAAGGTTCCAAATACATTCGATACGGAGCGAACATCCACTTGCTCTGCAGTCTGAAGAGAATAGTCTGCGGGCCAATGGTTTAAAAAACTCAAGGAAGCAATGAAAATGAAGACACCTACAAACAGCGCACCGAAAGAAAGGAACACCTTCGTTGTGGGATCCGAAGTAATTTCACGGGTACTGTCGCTGAAACGTTTAAAGTTCGCCGCCCATTTTTTAGGCTTCGAAGTGGCGGATTTGTTCTTTGCTTTGGCCATTCCTGTGGATTGTGCTTTATCTATCAAAAATAAGTAGATAGGCGTTAGTAAAGTACCTGTCATTTATAGCGTTATCAACACATTTCCTACTATTTTTGCGGTTCAACTCATCGCTATGCAGATTCTACCTCACATCGAAAATGAATACGCACCGCTCCACACTGTGGTGGTTGGTGTGGCACGAAACATGGGCGGTGTGCCCGACGTCGAATCGTGCTATGATGCGAGAAGCAGGTCTTCTGTTTTAGAAGGAACGTATCCTTCAGAAGAAGATTGCATGAGTGAAGTTAAAGGTTTAATAGAAGCATTAGAATCATTTGATGTAGAGGTGCTTAGGCCGTCTAGTATCCCTTCGCTGAATCAGGTGTTCGCCCGCGATATCGCCTTTGTCATCGAGGACCAATTCATTCTGCCCAATGTCATTGAAGATCGTGCAGAGGAGGCCCATGCCATCACCGAGATTGAAGGGCGTATTCCTTCTTCAAACATCATCATGATGCCTTCAGGCTGCTTTGCGGAAGGCGGGGATGTCCTGGTGCACAACCACCATGTTTTTGTCGGAGTGAGCGACGAAGCCACTTTTGATGCATTCAAAACTGCCCGTACGAACTACGCTGGTTTAGAATACCTCGCAGATGAGTTTCCTGCAAAAGAGTTCAAGGGCTTTGAATTGCTGAAGAGCGACGTTGATCCTAGAGGCGGCTCGCTGCATTTAGATTGCGCTTTTCAACCGGTCGGTTGTGGCGCCATTATCGCTCCTCATTTATTTAAGCACCAGGAAGATGTGGCTTGGCTCGAGAAGTTCTTCGGAAAGGAGCACATCTACTACTGCTCGGCAGAGGAGGCCTATGGTTTGACAACTAACGTATTTAGCGTTAGTCCTACTCAAATCATTGTTGCGGATGTCTTTGAGGGTTTGACCAGTTGGCTCACCGAAAAAGGTATGGAAGTAACAGAAGTAAAGTACAACGAGATTGTTAAGATGGGCGGACTGCTTCGTTGCAGTACTATGCCGCTAAACAGAGGCTAATGACAAAGAATGCTACCAACGATATACTGATGATTCGTCCGGCTCGTTTCGGAATGAATGCACAAACTGCAATTGACAATTTTTACCAGCAGCAAGATGCGGGGACCACTGCTGAGGCAGATAACGCGAAGGCACAAATGGAGTTTGACCGGTTCGTAGAAAAGCTTCGTGGAGTGGGCGTGCAGGTTTACGTGGTGCAGGACACCCCTGAGCCGCATACTCCTGATAGCATCTTCCCAAACAACTGGATTTCGATGCACAGCGATGGTCGCATTGCCTTGTATCCGATGAAGGCTGAAAATCGTCGATTAGAGCGTATCGAAGGCATTGAGCAGCGGTTAACAGACGCCGGGTTTATAGTAGATGCCACCTTGGATTATTCCAGCGCAGAGCTCGAGGGCATCTATTTAGAAGGTACCGGTAGCATTATTTTCGATCACGATGCGCAGATCGCTTACATGGCGAGAAGCCAACGTGCGGATGAGTTTTTGCTGGAGGAATTGTGCAAAGAGATCAATTACACTCCGGTGGTGTTTAGTGCTTTTCAAGACACGCCTGAAGGACGCCTGCCCATATACCATACCAACGTATTGATGTGCATGACTGATGGTTATGCGGTGATTTGTTTGGATACCATCGATGATGCCAAAGAACGCGCGATGGTGGTGGATTCCTTAGAGCGAACCGGGAAATCTATTGTTGAGATTACGGAAGCGCAGAAACACCAGTTTGCAGGAAACATGTTACTAGTGAAAGGTGCAGGGGAAGCGTTGTATTTAGTGATGAGCAGCAGCGCTTACAAGGCTTTGGAGCCGGAGCAGGTGGCGATGATTGAAGCGCATCATACCATTTTGCACAGTGATTTAGAAACGATTGAAACCTTAGGTGGTGGGAGTGCACGTTGCATGCTCGCTGAAATATATTTGCCAAAACAAGCCCACTAGATGAGTTTAGAAGCTAGTATTCAAGAAGTATTGAAAGGATTGTACGATGTAGATGTCGTACCGGATTTGCAAGAAACACGCAAAGAGTTTGAAGGAGATGTGACCCTTGTGGTATTTCCTTTTGTGCGTGTTGCGAAAAAGGCGCCTGAGGCGGTGGCGAATGAAATTGGCGCAAAATTACAAGAGAATGGAGCCGTGTCCGCATTTAACGTGGTAAAGGGATTCTTGAATTTAAGCTTGGACCGCGGAAATTACGTGGACGCCATCCAGGCATTCGAAGCTTCGGGTACGCTAGGGCTTCCTGAGGCAGGCTCGAAAGGACGTTACATCGTGGAGTACAGCTCTCCGAATACGAACAAGCCGTTGCATTTAGGCCATATCAGAAATAACCTTTTGGGGTACGCAGTGAGCGAGATTTTGAAGGCAGATGGTGTGGATGTAGTGAAAGTTCAGATCATCAATGACCGTGGTATTCACATTTGTAAGTCGATGCTGGCTTGGATGGAGTACGGGAATGGTGAGACGCCGGAGAGTACAGGTGTCAAGGGCGATCATTTGGTCGGTCGCTATTATGTGAAGTTTGACCAGGTGTACAAGGCAGAGATTGCTGAGCTCATGAAGCAAGGGATGAGTGAGGATGATGCCAAGAAACAGGCGCCTTCACTGATCAAAGCGCAAGAGATGCTTTTGAAATGGGAGCAAGGCGATCAGGAAGTGGTTGCGCTATGGAAAACGATGAACGCTTGGGTGTACGAAGGCTTTGGCCAGACGTACGCGAAGATGGGCGTGGACTTTGATAAGAATTACTACGAAAGCGATACCTATGTGTTAGGAAAGGACGACGTAGAGAAAGGATTGGAACGCGGCGTATTTTATAGAAAAGACGACGGTTCGGTTTGGATAGATTTGGAAGGTGAAGGTTTGGATCACAAATTGGTGTTGAGAAAAGACGGCACTTCAGTGTACATGACCCAGGATATTGGGACCGCGATCCAGCGATTTAAAGACTTTCAAGCGAGCGGAATGACCTACGTAGTGGGTAATGAGCAGGATTACCACTTTAAGGTGTTGTTTATCATTCTGAAGAAATTAGGCTACGAGTGGGCGGAACAACTGCACCACTTGAGCTACGGAATGGTGGATTTGCCCAGCGGTAAAATGAAGAGTCGCGAAGGTACCGTGGTGGATGCGGATGATTTGATGCAAACCATGGTGGAGGACGCAGGTGCGATCTCGAAGGAGCTCGGTAAGATCGAAGGCTTGAGTGAAAGGGAGCAAGATGAGCTGTTTAATACGCTCGGTTTGGGCGCGTTGAAGTACTTTATTTTGAAGGTTGACCCGAAGAAGCGCATGTTGTTTAACCCGGAAGAAAGTATTGACTTTTCTGGGAATACAGGGCCGTTTATTCAGTATGCATATGCGCGGATTCAGAGTCTGCAGCAAAAAGCACCTAAGGATTTGAACGTAGATTGGTCTGCGGTGGCGATCAATGAAGATGAGACGACATTAATCAAAGCACTGTTGCAGTTCCCGGACGTAGTCTCGAGCGCGGCGCAATCGTTTTCACCTGCACTATTGGCCAATTACACGTATGAATTGGTCAAAAAATACAATGGCTTCTATCAAAACAACAGTATTTTGAAAGCCGAGGATGATCATACCATCGCCTTTAGACTTACGTTGAGCCGCCTGGTCGGTGAAGTAGTGAAAAAAGGCATGAATAGCTTGGGTATCCAAGTACCAAATAGAATGTAAGATGAGTAAAGAAGTAAGAGCATTAGCACCCAACGCAGTTTGGAATCACTTTGCAGATTTAAATGCAGTCCCACGTCCTTCGAAAAAAGAAGAGCGTGTGATTCAGTTCATGGTGGATTTCGGTAATTCCCTAGGTCTGCCTACGGAAGTAGACGAGATCGGTAATGTGTTTATCCGTAAAGCTGCCTCTGCAGGTATGGAAGGACGCACTCCAGTTGTGTTGCAAGCACACCTAGATATGGTGCATCAGAAAAATAATGACACTGTATTTGACTTTGATACGCAGGGCATTGAGATGATCGTCGATGGTGACTGGGTAAAGGCGAATGGAACTACGCTCGGTTCGGACAACGGGATGGGTGTTGCCTTTATTATGGCAGTTTTAGCTTCGGATGACATTGCTCATCCTGCGATCGATGCACTCTTTACTATAGACGAGGAGACCGGAATGACCGGTGCTTTAGAGCTGAAGGGCGGTAAGCTGAACGGTAAAATATTATTGAATATCGATACGGAGGACGACGACGAGTTAACGATCGGATGTGCCGGCGGTATCGATGTGACGGCGACTCGTGAGGTACGTTTGGAGCCTTCGAAAGAGGGGAGTACCGGGTATCAGATTACGGTGAAAGGCCTAAGCGGTGGTCACAGCGGTATGGACATTCACAAAGGTTTGGGGAATGCGAATAAACTGATGAATCGCGTGCTGGACAGAGTGGGTGATTTGGCCCAATTGGCAACGCTTGATGGCGGCTCTTTGCGCAATGCAATCCCAAGAGAAAGTGTTGCAGAGGTTGCTGTGCTAGCGGCGGATGAAGCGCGTTTGGATGCGATTTTGCAAGAAGTTAGTGCGGAATTGGTTGCCGAACATGCAACTACAGATCCTGATCTCGAAGTGAGTTGGGAGGAAATCGATGATCCGATCGATGTGGTTTCGCCGGAATTTCAGCAGGCGCTCATCACCGCGATTTACGCCAATCCAAACGGTATTTACCGCATGAGTCCAGACATTGCGGGTCTCGTACAAACCTCCAACAATACGGCTCGCGTGGAGCTCAAAGACGGCCGATTGACCGTGATGTGTTTGACGCGCAGCTCCGTGGAGAGCGAGAAGTTTGATCTAGCGCGCAGTATCGAGCGCAATTTCCAAGCGATCGGTTGTCAGGTAGAATTGGCCGGGAATTATCCAGGTTGGACACCGAATCCCAAAAGCAATATTTTAACCACCATGTCCGGATTGTACCGCGAGTTGTTTCAGGAAGAGCCGCGCGTGAATGCCTGTCATGCAGGTCTAGAATGTGGGATTCTTGGAACCAATTACCCAGAAATGGAGTTGATTTCATTTGGACCGAACATTCGCGGAGCACACAGCCCAGATGAAAAATGTCAAATTTCATCCGTACAGAAGAGCTGGAAGTTCTTTTTAGCCACATTAGAAAACATTCCAAACGTAGGATAAGATGTTTCAGAGTTTAAGCGACAGATTAGAAGGTGCCTTTGACGTACTCAAAGGGAATCACAAAATTACCGAGCTCAATATCGCGGACAGCGTCAAGCAAATCCGTAGAGCGCTCGTAGAGGCCGATGTAAGCTTCAAAATAGCCAAAGACTTTACCAATTCCGTGAAGGAAAAAGCCCTCGGCTCAGGAGTCATCACAGCAGTTAAGCCTGGCCAAGCCATGGTGAAGATTGTACGTGATGAGATGGCTGAACTGATGGGCGGTAGCGCAGCAGACATCAACCTTCAAGGGAGTCCAGCAGTGCTGCTGATGGCCGGTTTGCAAGGTTCAGGTAAAACCACGCACAGTGCGAAACTTGCGAATTATCTCAAGCGTAAAAAGACAAAAAACCCGCTCTTGGTAGCCTGTGATGTGTACCGTCCAGCGGCAATCAATCAGCTGCATGTACTCGGGGAGCAGCTTGGGATCGAGGTGTACTCTGAAAAAGAGAATCAAGACCCTGTAAGCATTGCAACCAATGCCGTTGCACATGCGAAGGCGAACGGATTTAATGTGGTGATCGTCGATACAGCTGGTCGTTTGGCCGTCGATGAAGCCATGATGCAGGAGATCGGAAACATTCACAAGGCCATCACACCGTCTGAAACACTTTTCGTAGTGGATTCGATGACGGGACAGGATGCTGTGAATACCGCGAAGGCATTTAACGATGTCTTGAATTTTGACGGTGTCATCCTGACCAAACTTGACGGTGATACGCGCGGTGGTGCTGCACTCACCATCCGTTCAGTGGTCGATAAGCCGATCAAGTTTATCGGTACCGGTGAAAAGATGGAAGCATTAGATGTGTTCCACCCGGACCGTATGGCCGATCGTATTTTAGGGATGGGGGATGTCGTATCCCTTGTAGAACGTGCTCAGGAGCAGTTCGACGAGGAGAATGCACGTCAGATGAGCAAGAAGATTGCCCAAGACGCGTTTGGTTTCGACGATTTTATGGACCAGATCCAACAGATCAAGAAAATGGGGAACATGAAGGACCTCATGGGAATGATTCCAGGTATGGGAAAAGCCATGAAGAACATAGATATCGATGACGATGCCTTCAAGCATATCGAGGCCATGATCAACTCTATGACCCTGCAAGAGCGTCAAAATCCTGATGTGATCAACGGCTCTCGTCGTAAACGCATTGCTTCAGGCTCAGGCCGCACGGTACAAGACGTGAACAATCTCTTGAAGCAGTTTACAGAAATGCGCAAGATGATGAAGATGATGCAAAGCGGCGGTGGCCGTCGCGGAATGATGAACATGATGCGCGGTATGCGCTAACGCAATAGATTTAAAAGACAAGATGGTAGTACTCGACGGTAAGGCGACTTCAGCGAAGATTCGTCAGGAATTGGCAGAGAAAGTAAAAGGCTTAAAATCTGAAGGAAAGAAAATCCCTCACTTGGCAGCGATTCTCGTAGGTGACGATGGCGCATCACGAACGTATGTAAATGCGAAAGTTCGTGATTGTGAAGAAGTTGGATTCGGTTCAACGCTGATCAAGCTCCCTACTGAAACGACGGAAGAGGAGTTGCTGAAAGCCATTTCGAAGCTCAATAACGACGAAGATATTGACGGTTACATCGTGCAGCTGCCGTTGCCGAAGCACATCGATGAAACCAAGGTGTTGCTTGCGGTAGATCCTAAGAAAGATGTCGATGGCTTCCACCCAGAAAACGTGGGAAAAATGACCTTAAATCTACCTACGTACATTCCAGCTACTCCGCAAGGAATCGTCGAGATTTTGCGCAGATATAACGTCCCTACGGAAGGAAAGGACTGTGTGGTAATCGGACGTTCGCACATTGTAGGTTCGCCGATGTCCATTCTACTTAGTCAGCACAACTATCCAGGAAACTGTACAGTAACGCTTTGCCACTCAAGAACTAAAAACTTGAAAGAGGTGTGTCAAAAAGCAGACATCGTGGTAGCAGCCTTGGGCCGTCCTGGCTTTGTAACTGCAGATATGATCAAAGAGGGTGCTTGTGTGATCGATGTGGGTATTACTCGTATCGATGATGCCACGAAAAAGAACGGGTTTAGATTGATCGGCGATGTCGATTATGAAAATGTAGCTCCTAAGTGCAGCTTTATCACGCCTGTTCCAGGTGGGGTGGGGCCGATGACGCGCGCTGCATTGATGATGAACACGATGAAAGTAACTGAACTAGGCAGCAAATAAATTGGAGGATATCACCACATCAAAAAGCTACGAGCAAGAGCTGATCCGTACAGGAGCGGTAGTCCCGCTTATGGAAGACTTCTACACCATTCAAGGGGAGGGATTTCATAGTGGAAAGGCCGCATATTTTGTGCGTATCGGAGGCTGTGATGTGGGCTGCCACTGGTGCGACGTGAAAGAAAGTTGGAATCCAGATACGCATCCTCCGACAGGTATTGAACAGATCATTAAAAAAGCCAAGTCCTATTCCGATACCATCGTCGTTACAGGCGGTGAGCCGATGACTTGGGACATGGGACCGCTTACCCAAGGTTTAAAAGCGCAGGGCATGTCTGTACATGTCGAGACTTCCGGTGCCTATCCATTTTCTGGAGCATGGGATTGGGTGTGTTTGAGTCCTAAAAAGACTGCTCCGCCGAAAGAGGCGTATTACAAAGAAGCCCACGAATTGAAGGTGATTATTTTTAATCAGAACGATTTCAAATGGGCCGAGGAACATGCCTCGAAGGTTGGACCGGAATGTGAGTTGTTTTTACAGCCGGAATGGAGCAAACGCGAGCAAATGACACCGCACATTGTAGATTATGTGATGAAGCATCCCAAATGGAAGGTGAGTTTGCAGACGCATAAATATTTGAACATTCCTTAAATGGCCATTTTCAAGGAGATTCAAACCGCCGTGGGGCGCTTGCTCGATGGTGAGTTAGTGGCACTGCCCACGGAAACGGTGTACGGTTTGGGAGGTAATGCCCTTGATGTACAGGTCGTTGCGAAAATCTTCGAAGCAAAAAACAGACCCAGTTTTGATCCGCTGATTGTTCATGTGGATTCGATAGAACGGGTGAAACAAATCGCGGAATTAACACCGCAAGCACGTGGACTCTTTGAGGCGTTCAGTCCAGGGCCGCTTACCATCGTCCTTAAGAAAAAGTCGTGCGTCCCTGATCTAGTGACCTCTGGGCATCCGACGGTAGCGGTACGCATTCCGAATCATCCCATGACTCTTGCGGTGTTACGCACAAGTGGCCTTTGCATTGCGGCGCCCAGTGCGAACCCCTTTGGATTTACTTCGCCTACCACAGCGCAACATGTGGAAAGCCAGCTTGGTGAAGTGATCGGCGGTGTATTGGACGGAGGTGCTTGTGAGGTGGGGCTCGAAAGTACCATTGTCGATGCTAGCGGACCGGAACTTCGCGTGTTGCGATTAGGCGGTTTGGCGTATGAAGCTTTGGTCGAAGTAGTTGGAAAGGATATCGAAGTACATACCAGTTCTTCCACACCGAACGCACCAGGAATGCTTTCTTCACATTACAATCCTGGTAAGAGGGTTCGATTGTTTGAGACGGAGGAGCAGATGTGGACGGAATTGGCCAGGAGCGAAGGGAAGATAGGGGTGCTCTACGATGGAGAAACAAAACCACTAACGTTTGGGTTAAACTTAAGCGCGTCCAAAGACTTGCGGGAAATAGCCGCTGGACTGTTCGCTGGATTGCGCAGCTTTTCGGCCTTACCCGTAGATGAGATTTGGACCTACAACAGACCTGACATGGGTTTAGGTAGGGCGATTAATGATAGATTAAAACGTGCTGCCGTTCGAGGGCAGAAATAAGCTATGGTAAATTTCAATGGTGCAGTCGTAGAGCGCGACGAACTGAGATTCGAAGATTTTGCTCGTGCAACGATGTACGGAGATGCAGTGTTCGAAACCATTCGCATGCGCGAGGGCAAGCTGCTTTTCTTAGAAGATCATTATTTCCGTTTGATGGCGAGTATGCGCATTCTACGCATGCCCATTCCTATGGACTTTACGCCGGAGTTTTTTGTGGAAGAAGCAGAAAAATTGGCCGAAGAGGAAGCTGTAGAAAATGGTCGTTTGCGTTTGCAAGTGACACGTGTTGCCCAGGGAAAGTACACTCCGAGCAGTGAGCAAAGTACTGCGTGGTGGATGGAGCTCGAGGAATTGGAGGAGTACGAGTATGTATGGAAGGATCGTGGCTTGACCGTGGATTTGTTTAAGGACCACTATATACAAGCAGGGTTGCTGTCATCGATCAAGAGTTCGAACAGTTTGCCTTATGTGTTAGGAGGCATCTATGCGAAGGAGAACGGTTTAGATGCGGTACTGATGGTCAATGACAAAAAGATGCTGGTTGAGGCGAATGCAGCGAATGTATTTGTTTTGAAAGGCAATGTGTTGCGTACGGCACCCTTAGAGGATGGTGCGCTGCGTGGCGTGTTCCGTAAGAATGTATTGGGTTGGGCGAAAGAAATTGGTTTGGAAATCAAGGAGGAAAGTATCAATCCATTTGATCTTCAGAAAGCTGATGAGATTTGGCTGACCAATACCATTACTGGTGTGCAATGGGTCGAAAACTACCGTAAACGCACGTATACCGGGGAGAAAGCCAAAGAGCTCGTCGGATTGCTTCAGCGTAAACTGAATGTTCTCGGTACGTTGTAATGCGTTAGTTTAAGAGCGGATCCTCAGGAGCATTTGCCCATAGCGCGAATTCTCCACCGAGGCGGGTCATCATTTCTCGCCATGCTTCGTCCTGAATTTCAAGCGGGTGTAGATCTAGCGGTGGTGGAACAACGATCCAAGTATCCTGACGCAATTCTTGTTCGAGCTGACCAGGCGACCAACCGCTATAGCCTAAGAACAATTTTGGTCCAGGGGAATCGTGCGATAGAATACGAGCGGTGCGCAGTGCTTGCTGAAAGAGCTCAAAATCGCCACCTAAAAACAGCCCGTTACCCACGGGAGCAGCTCCTGGAATATTCTCGTAAGCATGCAAATAGAACAGTCCATCTTGCTCAACAGGACCGCCATAGTAGATGGGGTCTCTACCTTCTAATTCTTCGATGACATCACCAGCGATGAGGCTACTGCTTTTATTCAGTGTAAACCCGAGAGAACCTTCTTGGTCGTGTGAGGTTAAATACACCACACTTTGTTCGAAAAAACCATCTCCGATCAATGGTTTGGAGATTAAAAGAGAACCCGGGGCAAGTGCTTTCTTTTCCTTCATTACACTAATTTAGTACAATGGATTTACATAATATCAGAGAAACCTACAAGTTTGACTCCTTAGACGAGCAAAACGTTTTGGACGAGCCAGGGGACCAATTCAAAAATTGGTTAGCGTCATATCAGAAATTGGGCATTAAAGATTACAATGCAATGGCTGTCGCGACCGTAGACCCGTCGGGCTTCCCGGAAAACAGAATCGTACTATTGAAAGAAGTACGCGACGAAGGCTTGGTCTTTTTCACCAATTACAACAGCGCTAAGGGGAAAAGCATTGCTCAATCAAAGGGTGTTTCAGTCCTCTTCTTTTGGCGTGAACAAGAGCGTCAGGTACGCATCAGCGGTAGTGTTGAAAAAATCCACAAGGAGGAGAGTGAAGCTTATTTTAGTACCCGTCCTTATTTATCTCAAATAGGTGCCGCAGCTTCGGATCAAAGTGAACCTATCGAATCCAGGGAGGCTTTGGAGTCGAAATTTGACTCCTTCATTGCGAAGCACCCAGAGGGTTCGCCCGTTCCCATGCCAGAGTGTTGGGGAGGGTATTTGATTCGCCCCACCCGCTATGAGTTTTGGCAGGGTAGAGAAGGCCGTCTGCACGACCGTTTGGTCTATACGCTTGAAGAAGGCGTTTGGAACACACATCGTATACAGCCTTAAAGTAGGGGACAAAAAAAATGCCTTCCATTTGGAAGGCATTTCTTTTACTCTTGAAGTAATCGTATGATTAGAGCTTACCGTTAAGATCAGCGCCAGCTTTAAACTTAGCTACTTTCTTAGCAGCAATCTTGATCACTGCACCTGTTTGTGGGTTACGACCGTCACGAGCAGCACGCTCAGAAACAGAGAAAGAACCGAATCCTACTAAAGAAACACGGTCTCCTTTTGCAAGTGTACCACCTACGTTATCAGTGAAAGAATCTAAAGCTGCTTTAGCTTGTGCTTTAGAGATGCCAGCGTCAGCTGCCATAGCGTCGATCAATTGTGCTTTGTTCATTGCAATTAGTTTTAAATAGTTGATTAATTAACGAATGCTTTTCAAATATAGCTGAAAATCTCATGTACGCAAGTGTTTTCGGGCTTTCCACGAAAAAAAGTTAGGTTAAATGATGAATTATTTCTCTTAAACAGCGCTGGAGAGTTAAAATACTTACGAATTACAGCTCGATTTGGTTCGTTTTCATACCATTGATAAAGTCCGTAGCACTCATAAGTCGCTTACCGCTTGGCTTTAACTCACGTATTTGAACACTTCCTTTTTTATAATCGAGCATTAACAGCTTGTTTCGAACGTCAAGTTTCGGCGTTTCACTTGGATTTTGCTCTTCAGTAAGGGCCGCTCTAAAGAATTTGATGTCCCCAAAATATGCCCCAGGGAAGGGGTTTAGTCCATGAATTTGGGCGACCAATTCTTTCGGGCTCTTTGAGAAGTCTAAGCGAGAATTCTCTTTATTCAACTTTGGCGCATGACTCACCAAACGCTCCTCTTGTGGTAAAGCTGTAAAGCTTCCTTCAGCGATTGTATTCGCCGTCTCTAACACCATGTCCGCCCCCAGAGGTAAAAGTGCGTCATGCAGCTCGCCAGTGGTCATGTTCGGTAAAATTTCCTGTTCGCGTTGCAAAACGATATTGCCCGTATCGATCTTTTCGTCGAGCAAGAATGTCGTCAATCCTGTTTTCTCATCGCCATTAATGATCGCCCAATGGATCGGCGCAGCACCCCGGTATTTTGGAAGTAGCGATCCGTGCAGGTTAAACGTGCCCAATTCCGGCATCGCCCAAACCATCTTAGGCAACATTCGAAAGGCAACCACTACGAACAGATCTGCTTGCAGGTCGCTGAGCTCGGAAATAAATTCTTCGTCCTTAAGGTTGGTAGGCTGCAGAATTTTAAACCCGTGCACCTTCGCTGCTTTTTTAACGGCACTCTCTTGAATCTTTCTTCCGCGACCTGCAGGCTTATCTGCCACAGTCACGACACCTACAATCTCGTGCTGAGAAGCCGCCAAGGCCTCGAGAGGAGGTACCGCAAACTCTGGGGTACCCATATAAACGATTTTTAAACTTCTAGGATTTGAGCTCATCAGGAGAACAATTTAAATCAAACCAAATATCATCAAGTGTCGCACCCTCTTTCTGCATGCGCTCTACCTGTGCTTGGTCCGGGTAATGGTTTCTAGTACAATTCGAACAGGTTCCACAAGGCGTACCTTTTACTTGGCCAAAGTACATTTCGATTTCTTGAAATAGGCAAGACTCACTTTCTAAAAAGGTGAGCATACCTTCCGTACGTTCCTCTTTACTTTTGACCCAAGCATCGATGAACTTCGCAGGGAATTTCAATGCCTTGGCTCCAGGACGTGGCTGGGTGAAGAGCAAAGCACTTGCGGACTGCTCAGGCGCATATTCCAAGATGCCTTTCTCATGCAACAACTCTAGACGTTTTTCGAAGTCTGCCTTGGTTTGCTGCATCATACCTGCAAAGCGTGCTAAATCTATACGTACAAAATCATCTGCAGCGTGCGGATACAACCGGTACATGGCAATCAACAACTCATAATCTTTGCTGGGAAGTCGCTCCCAAACGTGCAGCTGGGAAGTCAATTTTATTTTCGGAACGCTTCTCTCGGACTCTATAAACTGCCAAAGGCCTCGATGTTGAATCAGACGAATGTAGGAGAGGAGTTGTGCTATGGGAAGCTGGTGTTTTTTCGCCAATTCCAGTATTGAAAAACTCACCTTGTGGCCTTCTCCACTTCCGTAGGCGATCTGCTCACGGGAGCAAAACTTGTTGTAAAAACTTTCGACGGCACGAACGTCTGGAAGCTCTTCGATGGCTTTTCTTAATCGGGCAATATCGTACTGGTGAAACAGCAAATACGTCGTGGATACCGATCCATCTCGACCTGCGCGACCCACCTCTTGGTAGTAGCCTTCCAGCGTATCGGGGGCATCCCAGTGAATCACCCACTTTACATCGCCTTTATCGATACCCATCCCAAAAGCTGTGGTTGCTACCATGGCCTTAACTTGGTTGTTCAACCACGCTTTGGAGTGTGCCGACTTTTGATCGTCTTCGAGTCCCGCATGGTAGTAGCTGCTGGGATGGCCCTCTTCAGACAGCAACTGGGCAAGCTTCTCGCAGGTGCGGCGTGTTTTCGCATAAATGATTCCCGTTCCTGGTAAAGTAGGGATCAGACGCAGGAGTTGCCGTTCCTTATTCGGGGTGAATCGAGCTTGTAGAAGCAGGTTGGGTCTTCGAATGGATCCTTCAAACACCTCAGCATCTGCGATCATCAGTTGTTCTAACATGTCGCGCTTTACCCGTGTAGTGGCCGAGGCAGTCAAGGCAATCACGGGAACCTCAGGTAAGGTTTCACGCAACAGTTTTACATTTAAATACGAAGGGCGAAAGTCAAAACCCCACTGAGAAATGCAATGTGCTTCGTCGATGGCGAGCAGCGAAATGTCCGCATGGCTCAAATATTCTAAGAACAGCGGGTTGGAAATCCGTTCCGGAGCGAAAAAAGCAAATTTGTAGTTCCCATATCGCAAATTCCGGAAGGCTTCGTCCAATTTCCGTGGAGTGTACGATCCTTTGAAATGATACGACTTGATCCCGCGATCTACCAAACCGTTGTGCTGGTCTTCCATTAAGGCAACCAGTGGAGAAATAACAATTGTTAACCCCGGATACAACAAACCGGGAATTTGATAGCAGATGGATTTACCCCCGCCTGTAGGCAACAAACCTACTGTGTTCACACCGCTGACTGCGGTACGTATGATGTCCGCTTGTAGGCCGCGAAAATCGTCGTATCCCCAGTATTGTTTTAGAACCTTCTTTGCGTCGTTTATGGTCATAGAGAGCTTAGGATGAAGGAAATGCGTTCCTCCACAGTGCCGAAAGGTACTTCGATCAACTCGTACCCCAGTTCGCTATAGGCCTGGTGCATGTAGTCGTTGACCTGGTAACAGTCTTCCAAGGTTTCCATACGCTCCTTATCTAAAGAGTGAATCTCAGGCCATACTGGAAGAATGAATACCTTATCGAACCGCAGCTGATTCAAATCATTGCGCTGCGCATCTGTAGTGGGAACATCTCCTTTCAAAAGATACGCATAGGAGTCAATAATTGTACGGTCGTAGAAATTAATAGTTTTCAACGATGCGCTTCGATACTGCTCATTTCTCAGGCGCCAAACGACCTCAGTAAAACCGTCAAGGTCTTTCCAAGGCAAAATATCGGAACCACTGCGCAGGCTTTCGGCGATGATTTCACGTGCTTGTTCGTGAAAAACGGTATAGCCTTTGCGCTCTAACTCAAGGCTCAAGGTGGTTTTGCCGGTTGCCGGAGCACCAGTAAGTACAATTCTCTGCGTATTCAATGGGTATGAGATATCTTCGTAAACGACAAAATTACTCTCTATGCGCCACTTTTTAACTACGCTCATCCTACTTCTTACGCTAAGCTTTTCTACATCTGCTCAAAACAAAGCGGCAGTAAAGAGTTTTCAAAAGGCGGTGAATGCATTCGCCTTGAATAAAGCAGATGAGGGTTGGCGCTTTTTGGAGCGTGCCATAGAAAAGAGTGATCAAGGTTATTACCAGCCGATCATTTACGCTGGGGATCGGGCTTCGAAAGAGGGGGATTTGAAAAAAGCCTTGAAGTATTACGATGAAGCGATCGCTCGTCAGCCACTATCGAGTCTTTACTTAAAGAAAGCTAGGATCCATAAATACTTTTACGAGTGGGACATCGCCATAGAAAATTACGAGGTGTTCTTAGCGCAAGCGCGCTTGAGTAAGGAGCGAAAAAAGGTGGCCGAACAGGAGCTTGCTAATATGAAGTTTGGGAAAGAAAAGTATGCTGAATTTCAGGAAGATGGCCAGAGTGTGGTGATCGAAAAATTGGTCTTTAGCGACGATAAAATGGAATACTTCCCGTGCATCACCGGGGATGGCGCAGAGCTGATGTTCACTGCACGCGATATGGATGCGCCAGCAACCGATGAAAATTTATGGGTCGCCTCGAGAACAGGTAACGGATGGAGCGCTAGAGCAACGCCGATGCAAGGGTATTTGAACAGCCGTGGGAATGAGGGGGCCGCTTCGATCAGTGCTGACGGAACCACCATGATTTTTACCGCTTGTGACCGACCTGGAGGAAAGGGGAGTTGCGATTTGTACAGCAGCAGTTTTGATCCAAAGCGCGGATGGGGGAAACCTGAATTGTTACCCGGTAAAGTGAATACAGGGGCTTGGGAGTCGCAGCCGTCATTAGGGCCGGATGGAAGAACGCTCTTTTTTGTTCGTGGAAGACACAGTCAAAGTGACAATCTAGATATCTATAAAGCGACGCTCGATGCGGATGGGGTGTGGTCTGAGGTCCATCCGTTGCCACGTCCGGTGAATACCCATAAGCGCGAAAGCAGTCCTTTCATGCATTTCGATGGAACGACGTTGTATTACACTTCGGAGCGAGTACCCAGTATCGGTGGTTCGGATTTTTTCATGACGCGTTACCTCGGTGATACGTTGTGGAGTACTCCGGAGAATCTAGGGTTCCCGTTGAACGGGTTTTCCGATGAATTTTCATTTATCGTGGATCACACGGGGACCACGGGATATTTCGCTTCGAATAGGGCGAAGTGGAATGCGCCCATTTCTTCGTTTGGCGACGGGTTGGATTTGTATGCGTTTGAATTGCCAGAGCGCATTCGCCCGTTAGCAACGGTGTTCGTGAATGGGGTTGTGGTGAATGAGCGCAGCAGGGAGGCACTTGCTGGAGCGGAAATTTCCGTGTACGATCTAGAGGATGGACGTGTGTTGTTTGAAGGGTTTAGTGCGGCATTTACGGGTGCTGTGCGACCGATGCTCGCACCGGGGAAGACCTATGGGTTTACCGGCAAGAAGGCTGGTTATTTGCCGTACTCGGAACGTATAGAGATTCTAGAAGATGCGAGGTCAGCGGTAGAGATTGCAATGCGACCGATGGAGCGTGGCAGTTCCTTTGTGCTGAGAAACATCTATTTTGAATTGGACAAAAGCGAACTATTGATGCAGAGTACTCAGGAGCTTAAGGCCTTGTATGAGGTGCTCGAGACGAATGCGGAGTTGCAGGCGACGATTATTGGACATACGGACGATCAAGGGACTGCGGGTTACAACCAGCGCTTGAGTCTTGAACGTGCGGAGGCTGTAGTGAGCTATTTACGTGATCTAGGCATCGATTCCAGCCGACTACAAGCCGAAGGAAAGGGCATGCGTGAACCGATCAGTTCAAACGATACAGAGGCGGGGAGAGCGAAAAACAGACGTACCGAAGTGCTCCTGCGTTAAGCGCCGTATTTATCCTTCCACAGGGACTTTTGCTGCTCTCCCAGCTGCTGTTCCTTAGAACTTGCATGAGAGGGCTGCCAAAACGTCGTTCCCTGAAGCTCGTCGGGCAAATATTCTTGGTGGATAAAACCGCCTGCATGGTCGTGCGGGTACTTGTAATTTTTGCCGTGTCCCAAATCTTTGGCCAATGCGGAGCTTGCATTCTTTAAGTGGTCCGGAACTTCAAGGGCGCCAGTTTGCTGTACGGTCTTTTGCGCCTTTCCTATAGCGAGGTAAGCACTATTAGATTTTGGTGAGGTCGCTAAATAAATCGTGCACTGGCTTAAGATGATTCGACTTTCAGGCCAGCCTACGCGTTCTACTGCGCTGAAGGTTTCGTTCGCTAACATCAGCGCATTGGGGTTGGCTAGGCCGATGTCTTCTGCTGCTGAAATGATGAGACGTCGGGCGATGAACTTCACATCTTCGCCGCCTTCAATCATGCGTGCTAGATAATACACGGCTGCTTGAGGGTCGGAGCCTCGTATGGATTTGATCAAGGCTGAAATGATGTTGTAATGCTCGTCGCCTCCTTTATCGTAACGGATTTGTGCGTTACTAAGGATTTGTTGCGCGAACGGTTCATCGATGGTTTGTCCCTGATTGCTTTGGCCAAAACACAACTCGATCAGATTGTACAGTTTCCTCGCGTCTCCGCCGGATTGACGAATCAGGAATTCGTGGGCGGTAATCTCAATAGATTTTTGCTGCGCATATTCGGTAGCATTGGCCAATTCTATCATCCGGTGTAAATCCTCCGCACTGTGCGAATTCAGAACATACACCTGCATCCTAGACAATAGGGCAGCATTGATCTCAAAGCTTGGATTTTCGGTTGTGGCACCGATCAGCGTGATGTATCCGCGCTCTACGGCGTGCAACAAACTGTCTTGTTGTCCTTTGTTAAAGCGATGAATTTCATCGATAAACAAAATGGGTCTTTTCGTGTCGAACAGACTTTTCTTCTCTGCCGTAGCGAGCACCTCGCGAACATCTTTGACCCCGGCACTTACTGCACTGAGCTGGTAGAGTGGTGCATCCAAGTCTTTTGCGAGCAGCAGTGCAAGTGTGGTTTTTCCCACTCCTGGAGGCCCCCAGAGAATGATGGACGGGAGTCGTCCGATATCGAGACTTTTGCGCAATGCGCCATTTTGTCCCACCAAATGTTCTTGGCCTAGATATTGGTCTAAGTGTTGTGGACGGAGCTGTTCTGCTAACGGTTTCATGTCGTGAAAGTAACTATCTTTTCGCTATGTCAGATTGGAGTACATATGGAATTCACAAAGGACTTTTTCTGTGGCCTGCGCTATGGTCGATCGTCATCTGGTCTGTATTTGCTCTCGAGTGGGCCCTCCAAACCAATTTTGGCGTCTACGGCCTACTCCCCGGGAGCACTGCCCAGTGGTACGGCGTGCTGCTCTTTCCATTCCTTCACGGCGACCTTAATCACATCACCAGCAATACCATCAGCCTATTCTTTGTAGGCGTACTGATCCGCTACAGTTTTCCACGGATATTTGACCGAGTATGGCTTCTGAGTATGCTCGTTCCGGGCATCGGTCTTTGGTTCATCGGTCGAGCGAACATTCATATCGGCGCGAGTGCTTGGCTCTACGCCTTAGTGGCCTTTGTGTTCTTTAGCGGCATTTTACGCATGCACGTGAAGTTGCTCGCCCAAAGCATGCTCATGGTCTTTTTGTACGGTTCGTTTTTATGGGGCGTGTTGCCGCACGATCCTACGATCAGCTACGAAGGTCACTTGAGCGGAGCGGTAGTGGGTTTTCTGTTAGCGCTGTATTACCGAAAGGAAGAACCCATCAGCGAACTTAAAAATCGCGAGTACCGCTTCGAAGAGAGCGAAGTTGCGTGGGAGGACTGGAAGCATCCACTGGATCGAACGCTTGATTTTGAAGAGATTACAGCGCGTGTTGATACATCATCGACACGGCCACCAGCGCAGCAGTTTCGGTACGAAGACGGCTCGTCCCCAGATGAACTGGCATGATCCCCGCGGAAATAGCTGCCTGAATTTCTGAGCTGGAAAAATCGCCTTCTGGACCGATCAGAATGGTGAGATTGTCGCCTTTTTTTTCGATGGCCTCTTTAAAGCTGGTTTTCTCGGAAGGTTCGCAATGCGCGATGCAAGTGGTGGCAGGGTCGACGCTTCGTAAGAACTGTGAAAACTTCGTAATTGGCGCCAATTCGACCAAAGATCCCTTCAGACTCTGCTTGGTGGCACTTAGCGCGATTTTCTCTAACCGGCCGGGCTTCACGATTTTACGCTCGCTATGGTCGCACAACAGCGGAACCACTTTCGTTACGCCCATCTCAATCGCCTTTTCTAAAAACCACTCCAGGCGGTCCATATTTTTGGTAGGGGCTATAGCAACGGTCAACTGGTAAGGCACCTCACCGAAGGACTCTTGAACGCGCGTAAAGCGGCCTTCAACGGACTTCTTGGTGATAATCTCGATCGTTCCTTCGTAGAGTGCACCGTCGCCGGTGATCAAATGAATGGTATCACCCATCTGCTTGCGTAGTACCTTGCTGCAATGGATGGCCTCACTCTGTTCTAAGGTGAATCTGTCTTGAATGATATGTCCGTAAAATAACTGCATGGCTTTATACGCCTACTTTATCTTTTGTTCGTGTGATCGGTCGTTCGACCTGTTTCTCAACAAATTCGATGATGGTCCCAGCGACATCTACTCCGGTCACTTTTTCCACACCTTCGAATCCTGGTGAGCTATTTACTTCGAGCACTAAAGGTCCGCGCTCACTGCGCAACATGTCTACACCTGCAATATTAAGCCCTAGGGCCTTGGTTGCTGCGATAGCGGTTTTCTTCTCTGCAGAGGAGAGTTTCACTTTTGTGCCCTGGCCACCGCGGTGCAAATTCGATCTGAATTCGCCTTCTTGACCTTGTCGTTTGTAGGCAGCGATCACTTTTCCGCCCACCACGAGTGCACGAATATCTGAACCGCCGGCCTCTTTAATAAATTCTTGGACCAAAATATTCGCATTCAGCCCGTAAAAAGCTTCAATCACACTTTTGGCGGCGGTTTTTGTTTCCGCCAGCACAACACCTAAGCCTTGTGTGCCTTCGAGAAGTTTCACGATCAGCGGTGGACCCCCTACGGTGTTGATGAGGTTTTGAACATCACGCGGCTGTTTCGCAAAGACGGTTTTAGGAATGCCTATGCCGTGTTTTGCTAAAACTTGCGTTGCGCGCAGCTTATCTCTCGAACGCACTAGGGCGAGCGAGCTTAGGGTGGTGTAGACGTGCTTGACTTCAAAACCGCGGATGATGGAACTCCCGTAGAAGGTGACCGAAGCGCCAATTCTGGGTATGATCGCTTCATAATCTGTCAGCTCTGTGTCGCCGAGGTAGATGTTGTTATTGCCCGTTTCCATCGCAACGTAGCAATGGTTGTGGTTGAGCACATCTACCTGATGTCCTCGTTCGCGTGCGGCTTCCGCTAGACGAGTGGTGCTGTAGAGGTTCTCATTTGCGCTTAGGATTCCAATTTTCATAACGGAGTCGTCTATTATTTTGACACGTCGACGACAAAGCCTTGCTCGAGCAAGTTTCGGCCGATCAACATGTCATAAGTTAGTTTGGTTCGGTTAGAAAATCCTACCAATACCTCAAAAGTTTCTTTTGCAATGCGCACTTTGGTTTTAACCATCGGACGAGACATGCGCTTGCCAAAAGAGTTCCGCACGTTGCGCACCACGAAATCTGTAAACACAAGTTCCTCTCCAGTGTAGAGATCGCTCTCAGGATCAAATAGAATGACTTTCAGAACGGACTCTTGCTCGTCGAATTCCACAAAAGAAGCGTGCAACGCGCAGGTTGCAGCTCCAGTGTCGACTCTTGCTTGAAGTCCTTTAACACCGAAATCGGGTAGACTTACGACTGTCGTAGCACCTACCGTGATAGAAGTTTTCATGCCGCAAATGAAGTCCGTTTTTCAATACGTACGACGCGACTGAAAAAAATTACTAAAACTTAACTTTTGCAGCCGCTGCCACAGACAGATCTGCCTGTTCTCCAGCAAGATAGTTGTAGTATCCTGCAATGCCGATCATCGCTGCGTTATCGGTGGTGTATTCGAACGGCGGGATGTACACGTTAAGGCGTTTTTCTGTGCCCAATTTCTTCAAGCGGGCGCGTAAACCAGAATTGGCGCTGACACCTCCTGCAATCGCTACATGGGTAACATGGTGTGTTTTGATCGCCAATTCCAACTTCTTAAACAGTACATCCAGCAGCGCATGCTGGTAACT
>CBFHHO010000016.1:0-36500 GCA_965655695.1 uncultured Schleiferiaceae bacterium
TAAAGGGATGCTGGCGGACCACACGCTTTGGCACGTGGTCCTCAAGGGGAAAGCCTTGATCGCTGTCGCGATCTGGCTTTTTTTTGTTCCCAAAATCCCCTTCGATGCAAGCATCGGGGGAGATTCTGGTTCCGTGCCTCGGGTTTGCCAGCACCCTAAAGGGATGCTGGCGGACCACACGCTTTGGCACGTGGTCCTCAAGGGGAAAGCCTTGATCGCTGTCGCGATCTGACTTTTTTTTGTTCCCAAAATCCCCTTCGATGCAAGCATCGGGGGATTTTGGGAACAAAAAAAAGCCGTGAAGCATTCGCTTCACGGCTTTACCCTTGGGTGAAAGATGGGTCTCGAACCCACGACCTCCTGAACCACAATCAGGCGCTCTAACCAACTGAGCTACAATCACCATTGTTGGGGCGGCAAATATATATCTAATCTTGTTTATTGTGCAATAGCTTACAAGAAAAAATTGGCGCCCCGATTATTATTTTAGAAGATGACCCAAAGGGCGATTACACAAAGTACTAGAAGGAAGGTAAGTACACGTGTGCTGCTGCTCATAGGTACGACATTCTCTTTGCTCCAAACGAGGGTTTCGTCGTCGTAGGTCTCTGCGGTTGGTACGGCGAGACTGACTGCCACAAGGATGATACTGGAGATGACAAAGAGGAATAATGCGAAGTGTAGGAAGTTCATTTCAACAAACCAGTTCAGTGCCGCAGGGTAGCTCCCCCCTACTTCCAATGCTAGACGTGCTACACCTAGAACCGCCCCGCCCAAGAGTGCCCATTTTGCGCCGGCAGCGTTGATCTTTTTAAAGAAAATCCCTAAAAGGAATACCGCAGCGATTGGAGGTGAAATGTAGGCTTGAATAGACTGAAGTTGCTGGAACAGGCCGCCTTCGATGGCTTGCATGAGTGGGATCCAGCCGATACCCAAAGCGACCAAGACGATGGTGGAAAGGCGTCCTGCATTGACCAATTCTCGATCGGTTGCCTCCGGGCGGTATTTCTTGTACACATCAAAGGTGATCAGCGTCGAAGTAGAGTTGAATACTGAGCTCAGCGAAGACATTAATGCCGCTAATAGCCCAGCAACTACGAGTCCCTTCAGACCAGTCGGAAGTACTGCTTTTACCATGAGTGGTAGGGCAGCATCGTACTGGTTGGAACCGTCGAGATTAGTAGCGAAAGAAAGTACTTCCGGATTGTTTTGTGCAAGGGCGAAAGCTACAACGCCGGGAAGCATGAAAATGAATAAAGGAAGGAGTTTCATGTATCCTCCAAACAAGGCTCCTTTGCGGGCCGTATCGATGTCTTTAGCTGCGAGAACGCGCTGAACGATGAATTGGTCTGTACACCAATACCAAACTCCGAGAATAGGAGCGCCGAACATGATTCCGGTCCACGGGTAGTTGGAATCGGAACTTGGACGCCAGAGAGACCAATGCTCGGGAGTGGTGTTTTCGATCAAGACGTCGACTCCGCCCAATTCTTTAAGGCCGAAAATGGTCAATATGATGGAGCCGCCGACCAGCACGAACATCTGCATGAGGTCGGTGTAGACTACCGCCTTGAAGCCGCCGAAGACCGTGTAAATTCCAGTGGCAACGACGATGAAAATGGCGCCTGTCCAGAAATCAATTCCTAGAAGTGCGGTAAACACGATGGCTCCCGCAAAGATGGTTACAGAGATTTTGGTTAGTACGTACGCGACGATGCTGACGTAGCTGAGGTAGCTTCGAGCCCATCCGTTGTAGCGCTTTTCCAAAAATTCAGGCATGGTGAATACCCCAGAACGCAAGTAAAAGGGTACGAATACCCATCCGAGGATAATTAAAATCAGGGAAGCGAGCAGTTCGAACTGGCCAGCGACTAATTCGCCGGAGGCACCTTGACCGGCCAAACCGACCAAATGCTCTGAACCGATGTTGGAAGCGAAAAGTGATGCTCCGATCACGAACCAGCCTAGGTTCCTTCCGCCAAGAAAATAATCGGCAGCCTCCCCTTCTTCACTTTTGCTTCGGCCGCTAAAAAATGCGATCACGAAAACGGCAACAAAATACAGGGCGACGACAATAAAATCGGTAGTTTCTAACATGGTTTTGCGGTATTAAGGACCCTAAAGTAGTGTACTTAGTACAATTAGTCCCCATTGCATAAAAAAATGTTCCGACCAAATGCACCGGAGTCGATCGGCTTTGGCTAATTTTAGCCCTTATCGACACTTTCTCCCGCTATTGAACCATGAGTCCAGCACCGCATCACGTTTTACATGTCGCCAAATGGTACCCTAATCCCAAGGATGTACAGCACGGTATTTTTGTCAAAAAACAGATCGATGCGCTCACGGTGGAGCAACATACTCTCGCCTTTGTAAACGAGCATTTCCCGCCAATTCATGAGCCGCAGCTCTCGTTATATGGTGCACAGAAGATGAGCTGGTCGGTTAAATTGGCCACGTTTATTGGAACCCTTTCGAAAGCTCCATACACGATTGTTCATTTTCATTGCTTCACTCCTGATCTGCTTCCAATGGCGCTCTACGCACGGCAAAAGGGGTTGAAGATTGCCTACACCGAGCACTTTTCGGGGTACCTACCGGAGAATTTAGATCGGCTGTCTTCCCTTAAAAATTGGGCCACACGCCAATTCTTAAAACGTGTCGACATCGCATTTCCCATTAGCCCCATTCTAGACTCCGGTTTACATACACTCTACTCTTACCTTCCTACGCAGCTAGTTCCGAACATTGTATCCGACGCACCCGCTGTGACGCGTAAAAATGAAGGCACTACTGCTGTGAAATTCCTTATGGTGGCCGATATCGTGTTCGAGATCAAACGTCAAGACCTCGTTCTAAAGCTCTTTCAAAATCTGCCCCGAATGCGCGCTGAGTTGCATTTTATCGGTGGCGGCCCGGATCAAGAACGACTAAAAGATTTGGCCTCACGCGCTCCGAACGTCTACTTGCACGGACGTAAAAGCAATGAAGAAGTCCTAGAAATGCTCCCTGAATTTGATGTACACATCCTATACAGCGCCTATGAGAGTTTCGGAATCACCACATTCGAAGCACGAAAGGCGGGACTTTGGGCCATCACTCGAGCATCCTTCGGAGGCAGCCATTGGGCGGATGAGTACTGCCTTATGGCCGAAAACGACGAACACCTTCTCACCACGATGAATGATCTATTGCATGGAGAGCGCCCTTCAGCCAATTCCTTCCATGAACTCAGTGCAACTGCGGTGGGCCAACAAATAAACAGTTGTTACAATGAACTCTGAACCTGAATTTTTCATTATATATTTACTTCGCACAAAAACTCATACTTTATGAAAAAATTACTACTTGCTGCCTTCGGGCTAAGCGCGCTAGGAGTTACCGCTCAAGAGGTTCGACAAGACCTCGGTCGTGACGCGCAGGCGATGGTTGACGTACAATCATCTGCTATTCCTTACAATACGACTTACAACAAGCAGAATTCTGCGGTAATGATCGGTACTCAACCAAACGTATACGGTGCTGGTTTCGGTCCAAAGAACAACCTTGTTGCGAACGAAGAGTTGAATACTATTGCATTCATCCACCGTTCAGACTTCAATTCAAATGGCGACAATGGTTCTGGTGCACTCCGTTTTGACTACTCAACAGACGGCGGTGCTTCATGGACCAATAATGCAGGACCAGTGTGGAACCCGAACATCAGCGGTAACGTTTACCCAGGTATGGCACGCTACCCGCACATCGGTATTTTGAACGATGCTGGTAACACAAATCCACTAAACGCATCTATCACCGTTTGGGCACCAACGCTTGCAGGTACCAACGCCGCTTCATGGGGTGGTGCACTTGTAGGTACGCACAAGATGGACAACACGCTTACGAACATGGCTGTTGATACCACAGGTGGTCACCTTACTTTGGACGAATCGTACACTTCAGGCGACAAATTCTGGGGGCTCAGCTTCCACCAGCCGAACTACGATGTAGAAGAATACACGGATACAGCGATCATTTGGATCGGTGATATGGACTTCACTACTGATTCTATGGGCTTGACGGAGATCAGAGCTTACTTACCGGTTACGGAAGATTCAACAAACGGAAAAATCGTCGGTGACGGTCGCATCAAATTTGCGGACGACAACCTCAACGGTTATATTTCTATTGAAGCCTACAACAGCTCGATCGCTCCTGCAGCGGTCATTCACCCTTACATGATGAAAACTACCGATGGTGGTCAAACTTGGGGATCGATCATGGGTCCAAACCTTGACGAATTGGTAGACAATGGAAGTGGCGACAGTTTGAAGACTGTATTTGACTTCATCACAGGTGGCTGGGACATCGGTCACCTTACCTCTTCTACACGTGGTCACGATCTAGCGATCGACATCAACGGTAACCCGCACATGTTCGTACACGTTTTCCCTGGAACGAACACGACTCCAACCGGAGGTACTATTGCAGGTGACTTTACGTACTACCCAGGTGTTAACCTCCTCGTAGACATCTTCACTACAGATGGTGGTCTTACATGGGAGTGTAACATCGTTTCTCAGGTATTCACTTGGGAATATGAGTTCGGTATTGCTGGTAGCGGTGTAACTGAAGCCAACCGTCCACACATCTCTATGAATGCGGATCGCGACATGATGTTCTTCTCATGGTTCGAGTCAGATACGTCATTCGTTACTGGAACAGAAAACAACTTCCCAGATTGGAAAGTACAAGGGTACAACGTTCTAGGAGACTCTTTGGAAGGTCCTACAACTGTCATGGGTACTTTCGGAGATGCTACCTGGGGTAACGTTGCGGATCTAGCATTCGATAACGGCGACGGTACGCACCAGTTGCACATGACCTACGCTCCTATCGAAGACTTTGGAACATTTGACGTTTTAGGTGCTATCGACTTCTACTACTTGGGACAACCTTACCCACGTAATATCGGTGTGGAAGAAATCACTGAAACTGGTTTCTCTGTAAGCCAAAACTTCCCGAACCCGACTAGTGGCATCACTCGTTTGGCGATCGAGAATGTTGAGCCTGCAAACTACCAGCTTACGATTGTAGACATCACAGGTCGTATCATGGAAAACACAGACCTAGGTATGCTAGAAGCAGGACGTCACGTACATACTGTAGACGCAACAGGCTACGCTTCAGGTGTATACTTCTACACCGTGCGTTCAGCAGGACATAAAGTAACGAAGAAGTTGATCGTAGAATAAGACGCTCGCTTTTACTTTAGCACAATAAAAAACCCCGGTTAGGTACTCCTAGCCGGGGTTTTGTGTGTTGTAGAGAATCGTTATTTAAAACGCTAACAGGTTCTGAATTTCTTCTTCTAGCTTCGATGAAGCTAAATACCCCTGCTCCAGCTCTGCTGAGAATGGCACTGGCGTGGCGTCTGAGGCTACCAAACGAACGGGACCGTCCAGGTACTCAAAACACTCCGCAGCAATCAAACTGCTGATATGCTCCCCAAAACCACCCACGGCAATATCTTCCTGGAGAATAAGTACTTTACCTGTCTTCGAAAGACTGTGTCGTATTGCGTTAAAATCTAGTGGAACTAAGGTTCTAAGGTTAATGACCTCCACCCGCTTTTGCAGATCCAGATCACTGATCGTTTGTAGCGCCCAATGCACGCCCATACCGTAGGTAACGATAGTTAAATCTTCACCCGAGCATTCGATCTTTGCCTGACCTAGTGGCATCGAAACGAGTCCTTCTGCCACCTCTTCTTTCAAGGTTCTGTACAATGCCTTGTGCTCGAAGAACAGGACTGGATTCGGATCGGACAAACTTTGAAGGAGCAATGCCTTTGCTTCCGACGGCCAGGCCGGATACACGACTTTTAAGCCAGGAACGTGGGTGAACCACGCTTCTGTACTTTGACTGTGGTAAGGACCTGCGGCGACTCCCGCACCCGTAGGCATACGAATCACGACATCTACGGCTTGTCCCCAGCGCCAGTGCAATTTCGCAAGGTTATTTACAATCTGATTAAATCCGGTCGTGACAAAATCTGAAAACTGCATTTCCATCATCGCCTTCCCTCCCGCGATCGCATAGCCCAGCGAGGCTCCAACGATCGCACTTTCACATAAGGGCGTATTGCGCACGCGGGCACTGCCATAGGTTTCCTTCATGCCATCCGTGGCCTTAAACACACCTCCGTAGGCGCCGATGTCCTGTCCCATGAGCACGAGATTCGGCCACAATTTCATGGCCTCATTCAGTCCGTCGTGGATCGCATCGATCAAGCGCATTTCTTTGGTATTTGCGCTAGAATGATCAAAATCTGGAGCGGGAGCAAACAAATCGTCACGCAATTCTTGGCGATTGTATTTGGGAGTAGTTCCTTCGAGTGCCGCATGAAAGGCTTGATCCACATTGCTTTTGCAAGCTTCCATCCTCTTGGCCAATTCCGCTTCGTCCAAACCCCAATCCGCGAGGTTGGCCTTAATGCGTGCCATCGGCTCAGATTTCATAGCTTCCTCTATCATGCCGTCCGGGTAGTATTTCGTCCCGCTGGCTTCTTCGTGGCCGCGAATACGGAAGGTACGTGCTTCGAGTAAAATTGGCTTGGAATGCTCGCGAGCAAACGCTGCTGCATTGGAAAAATGCTCGGAAGCGTGCGCGAGATCATTCGCGTCAAACGAACGGGCCTCCATCCCATAGGCGGGGCCCTTTTGCGTAAAGGAGTCAAACACGAATTGTTCGTGCTCAGGAGTGCTCAACCCCCAATAATTGCGCTCTACGACGAAAACTACGGGAAGGTCCCAAACTGCGGCCACATTTAAGGCCTCGTGGAAGTCCCCTTGACTGGTCGCACCGTCGCCCGTAAAGGCAAGCACACATTTACCCGTTCCCTGCAATTTTTCGCGCAAGGCAAGTCCACAAGCGAGTCCAAGCTGCGCTCCAAGATGGGAGATCATACCGATAATATGGTGTTCTTTGGCTCCGAAGTGAAAACTGCGGTCACGGCCTTTGGTGTATCCTTCTAGTTTTCCTTGAAATTGGGCAAAAAGCCGTTCTAAGGGGAGCTCTCGGGCGATAAATACACCAAGGTTTCGGTGCATGGTACAGATGTATTCGTCTTTATCTAAAGCGTGTGTTGCCGCGACAGAAAGGGCCTCCTGACCGAAAGAGCTGAACCATTTCGAGATTTTTCCTTGGCGGAGGTAAATGAGCATTTTTTCTTCAATGGCTCGAGCTTGTAGGAAATCGCTCAAGAGCGCATCGGAGTGGTGGTCGTTCATAACTTCTAGGTGAAGAGTGTTCTGTTTGTAAATAGGTGCGAAAAGGTAGTTATTTTTGTAAGACTATTTCGTTAATAATTGCCATTAGCTATGATTCCAAACCTCGATTTCAACCTCTGGAAAAACGGAAACCAAGAAGAACGTGACGCATTCGTTGCAGCGCTCGGTAAAGCCTATACGGACATCGGTTTTGTGACCATCAAAAATCACGGTTTCGACGAGGAGGTGCAGCAGGAATTGTATCGTCAGGCGGCGTCCTTTTTTGAATTGGACAAGGCGACCAAAAGACGTTATGAACTCGAAGCTCTTGCCGGCCAACGCGGGTATACCAGCTTCGGAAAAGAACATGCTAAGGGCATCGATGCGGCAGATTTGAAAGAATTTTGGCAGGTAGGACAGCCTTCACCAGCGTATGACGGACCTGAATACCACGACAATGTCAGTGTTTCAGAACTCCCCGAATTTGCACCAAGTTTCGAAAAAGCGTACCAAGATCTTGAAGAGATCGGACAGCATATGCTTCAGGCCATCGCATTATTTCTCTCGCTCGACCAAGACTATTTCACTCCATGGGTCACTGGTGGAAATAGCATTCTTAGAGCCATACACTACCCTCCGATCACTACTGATCCAGGCGACAGCGTACGTGCCGGTCAACACGAAGACATCAACCTGATCACCCTGCTGATGGGCGCGAGCGCGGAAGGATTGGAAGTACTCAATAAAAAAGGAGAATGGGTAGGTATTACCGCCATACCAGGATCGCTTGTGGTGAACGTCGGAGATATGCTTCAACGTCTCACGAATGGCCTATTAAAATCCACTACCCATCGCGTAGTTAACCCACCAAAAGCCCAGTGGTCCAGTCCTAGGTACAGCATTCCTTTCTTCTTACATCCAGTAGGAAAAATGCCGCTAAATGTACTCGAGGATTGTATTTCAGCTGAACGCCCTAAGGCCTTTGATGATATCACAGCGGGTGCGTATCTCGACGAGCGTCTAGTGGAAATAGGATTGAAAAAATAATGGTACATATCGACATCATCACCGTCATGCCTGAGCTGCTCGACGGACCATTTTCTCACAGTATTCTAAAGCGTGCAGAAGATAAGGGTTTGGCCCAAGTTCGTTTGCACCAGCTTCGGGAATATGGCGCGGGCAAACACCAGCAAGTCGACGACTATCAATACGGTGGTGGCGCTGGAATGGTGATGCAATGTGAACCGTTAGTCTCCTGTATCGAAGCGCTTCAAAAGGAACGGAACTACGACGCCGTGCTCTATATGACTCCTGATGGGAAGCGTTATAATCAAGGAGACGCCAATCATTTGAGCATCATCGGCAATATGATCATCATTTGTGGCCATTACAAGGGCATCGACCAGCGCGTCAGGGACCACTGGGTGACTCATGAATTCAGCATCGGGGACTATGTACTTAGTGGCGGCGAACTTGCTGCGGCGGTCATAACAGACTCCATCATCCGTCTGCTTCCAGGCGTACTGAACGATGAAACTTCCGCACTTACAGACAGCTTTCAAGACAATCTGCTTGCGCCACCCGTGTATACTCGGCCCGAAGACTTCAGAGGACATAAGGTGCCAGAAATCCTGACCTCAGGGAATACCAAAGCCATAGAACTGTGGAGAGAAGAACAGGCCTACCAGCGCACGAAGGAGCGCCGTCCAGATCTGCTTGAAGACTAGAAGAGCTGCAAGTCAGTGATCGCTTCTCTTCCGAGGTGCTCGTTTATAGCGTGAATGATTTTCGATTTTACCATGAGCAGCTCTTTGCGCACCACGGCGCTTTCAAGCTGGACGAATAACACCTTGTTTTGCACCTTTTTACGTGTAGTTTGCTTGGATATCGAGGGACCTAAGATTTCATCCCAAGCTTGCAGAATGCGTGCATTATCGTGGCCTTGACGCAGACGGTACCTGTCGAGCCAATGCGAAAGCGCCTCCCCCATGTTTTGTTCGTTAGAGGGTCTGTACTTCGCCATTGTCTAATAATTCAAAGGTGGTGTGTTGCAATTTCAAGGTTTGGCTCAACGCCAACATCCGTTCAGGATGCGTATCCGTGATGAAAATTTGGCCAAAATTATCCGTGTTGACCATCGAGAGCAGATTCGCTACTCGACCTTCATCCAATTTGTCAAAAATATCGTCGAGCAGTAACAATGGCGGCATACCGAGGTGTCGCTTACTCACTTCAAACTGTGCCAATTTCAGCGCGATCAAAAAACTTTTCTGCTGTCCCTGCGAACCCACTTTTTTAATAGGATGATCGCCCAATGTGAACAGCACATCGTCTCTGTGGATCCCTCCACTGGTGTATTGCAACACCCGGTCTTTCTCTAATTTCTCAACCAACAACGACTGCATATCGCTTTCGTGCAATGCAGATTTATAGGAAATCCCGACCTGCTCCTTACCCCCAGAGAGGGTCTGATAGAACTCTTGGAGCAGCGGTAGCAATTCTTCTACAAAAGAGCAGCGGTGCTCATAGATCACGGCGCTGTGCTCGCACAACTGCTGATCATAGAGATCGATCATCTCAGGGTCATAGGTGCGGTTCGAAGCAAAGTATTTGAGTGTGGTATTGCGCTGGGTCAACGCCCTGTTGTACTTCATCAAGGCGTCTAAATACGGTCGGTTACTGACCGATATGCTGGCATCGAGCAGCTTTCTTCGCGTTTCAGCGGCGTCCAAAATAAGGTCGCGGTCCATCGGGGTAATCATCACTACGGGCAAAAATCCGATGTGATCTGCAAGTCGATCGATCTCTTTGCCGTCTACTCGGATGACTTTCTTTTGTCCCTTCTTTAATCCTAGATCCACGCCGTAGTGCTGCTCGCCACGTTGCAACTGGGCTTTAACCAAGGACATCTGCTCGCCATGTGTGATGTTCTGAGCATCTGAGAAATTCAGGTAACTCCTTGTGAATGAGAGATAATGGAGGGCGTCAAGGACATTTGTCTTTCCGTTACCGTTATTCCCAGATATGATATTCACCTTAGCATTAAACGACCACGAAGAGCTTCGATGGTTTTTAAAATTGGTCAATTCTAAACGTTCTACTAACAGGTTTTTCATACGGACAAAAATAGGCCGGAATGCTTCAAAATTTATACTATTTTTGGCGGACTCAACAAATTAAAGCCATGGCTAAGAAGAACGCACCGGTACAGGAAGATAACTTAGGATTTGAAAACGTAGAACAGACGCTTACGAAAACGGAGCGTTTCCTCGAAGAGAATGCAAAACAGGTAGGTATTGCTATAGCAGCGATCGTTGCTGTGGTTGTTGTGTTCTTTCTTTACAATACGCAAATCGCTGAGCCAAAGGCGAAAGATGCATCTACAGAGATGGCCCAAGCCGTGAAGTGGTTCGAAGCAGATTCTATGAATCTTGCCTTGAACGGAAACAGCGCAAGCTACGGGTTGCTAGATATCATCGAAGAGTACGGCAGCACGCCTGCAGGTAACTCGGCAAACTACTACGCTGGTTTGGCGTACTACGCGATGGGCGATTTCCAAAACGCGATCTCTTACCTCGACGACTACAATGCTTCAGAAGTAGCTACGGCTGCCGTTGCGAAAGGAGCGATTGGTGATGCTTTTGTTGAATTGGGCCAGATGGATGACGCTTTAGATTACTATTTGAAAGCAGTCAATGCTACGGACAACAGCTTCACTACGCCGTTGTATTTGTGGAAAGCCGGTTTGATTTACGAAAGCATGGAGAAGAATTCTAAGGCTGTTGCTTTGTACGAGCGCATCGCTGAAGATTACCCGGAATCGCGTCAAGCTGCGGGTATCGCGAGCGTTATCGCTGCATTGAAGTAATCTCCTGTCCATGGCTACCGCACATCAGCACCTCGACAGTACAAATACTTCTAACGTCCCTTCTGGTGACGGTAAACTCGTTGCGATCGTTCGTGCGGAGTGGAACGATGAGATCACTCGTGGATTAGCCGAAGGTGCCAAGAAGACGCTACTAGAGCATGGCGTAAGTGCTGATGGGATTGTAGAATGGGACGTACCCGGAGCCGTTGAGCTGACCTTCGCAGCGCGTCAACTTCATGAACAAGAAGAGCCGGATGCCATCATCGTGATCGGTTGTGTAATCCAAGGCGAAACCAAGCATTTTGATTACGTCTGTCAAAGCGTCACCTACGGAATTACCGAGTTGAATTTAAGCTATGACGCTCCGACGATATTTTGTGTACTTACCGACAACACCATCGAACAAAGCCGCGATCGCAGCGGAGGTAAGCACGGCAACAAAGGTGTTGAGGCCGCTGTTGCAGCACTAAAAATGATGTCTTTAGGAAGTTAACTCGCCACGTTTTTGTACTACTTTTAGGTATTCACCCTAAAACAACAAAAAAGAGATGAAGAACTTTATTGCAGGCGTACTCGCCTTAGGACTATCAGTTCCTACCCTAGCGCAAGAATTGCCACAACCTTCCCCACAAAGTACCGTATCACAACGTATCGGATTAACGGACTTTAGTGTGACCTATTCCCGTCCTTCGACCAAGGACCGCAAAATCTTTGATGACTTAGTTCCTTATGGCCAGCTTTGGCGCACAGGTGCCAACTCCTGTACACGAGTTTCATTCTCCACCAAAGTGATGATCGATGGAAAGAGCGTAGATGCCGGTGAATACGGATTATTTACTGTGCCGAACAAAGACGCTTGGACGGTCATTCTTAGCGAACAAACGGATCTTTGGGGCGTAGGCGGCTACGACAAAGAGAAAGATGTGCTACGCGTCGAGATCGCTCCTGAGAAATCGGACTTCGACGAGACCTTTACCATTTCCTTTACCGACCTGACCACCTCTGGAGGCGCAATGTCGATCGAATGGGAGACCACTGAGGTCAATGTTCCTATCGTAGTAGATAGCGAAACACAAAGTGCTAATAATGTCGCTAAGGCATTGTCTGATGCAAACCGCAGCTACCGCAACGCAGCCTCTTTCTACAGCGGCCGAGGCGAACACGACAAGGCGATTGAAGCGATCGAACTCGCAGTACAGTTGGACGCGAACAGCTGGTACACGCATTGGGTACAAGCTGAAATCTACGCGGCAGCAGACCGTAAAAAAGAAGCTAAAAAACTCGGAAAAGCAGCCATCGAAATGGGTCAAGCGTACTATGACAGTGCAAAGCAGCCATTTACCTACCGTGCTGGTCTTGAAAAAGAGATGAAGAACTGGTAAAACTTACTTCATTCTATACATCAAAAAACCCGGTCCAAGGACCGGGTTTTCTTTTTTCATTACGGTACTGAATGAGGCGTTAATTCGAATAGATCAGATACAACGACCTACGCTTTAGATAGTTCTCAAAGTTTGCATCGCGATAGGTCTCTTGCCACTCCGACGCTGTCTTGCCCGATTCCAAGGCCTGTTGTAGCGCATTTGACCCGGCCAATTTTTTAAAAAACGCGTTAAAGAAATCTACACCATCCAGTCGAAGTTCCTGCCACGAGCTATACGCACCGAACAAGTAGGACCAATCGATTTCTTGATAGGTTTTTGGCGCTAAACGCTGTCCGTAGCAGGTTTTGCCTTGAAACTTCGGGTATTTCGATCCGTGGTCTGGCTCCGGTATAAAACTAAAGGTGTATTCCTGGTCAGGCAACCATGGAGCGCCGAATCGTGCAAAGGGCTCTGGTGTACCTCTACCACAGGTGATGGGCGTACCTTCAAAGAAACATAGACTTGGGTAATGCGCTATGGCGGCTAACGAGCGGAGGTTTGGTGAAGGTGGGGTTTGAAACTGGGCAAAGATGTTGTTGTGGTCGTAGCCTTGGCATGGGATGACTTTGAGGCCGCCGGCAGTGCTGAATTGGTCCCGGAAGCTAGGATTCTTGGTGGCTGGCATCCAACGCTCGCCGTAGACCATTTTCGCATACTCCCCCATCGTCAGGCCGTGAACCACGGGGATTGGATGCAAACCGACCATACTTTCAAAGCCCGGTTGAAGGATCGGTCCATCAACATAATGGCCGTTAGGATTGCCTCGATCGAGCACCATTAAAGACACACCGGCCTCCACACATGCATCGAGCACGTAACTTAATGTTGTACTGTAAGTATAGAACCTCACTCCCACATCCTGAATATCATACACTACCAACTCCACCGCGTCAAACCATTCGAGATTTGGGCGCTTGTTCTTGCCGTACAAGCTGCGAATAGGAATACCGGTCTTGGGATCTTTTCCATCCTCCACGTGTTCTCCGGCGTCTTGGATACCTCGAAAACCGTGTTCCGGAGCCCACACCTCTCGCACCTCGGCACCTAACGAAATAAGGTGATCTACCGTATGCGTGCCGTTTGGAAGCAAGGAAGTTGCATTCGCCACGACGGCAATGCTTTTCCCTTCAACCCACGGATAGTATTCCCCAGTTCGAGCTACTGCGGGAATGTAAGTGGTGTTTTGACCGAATACCTGAGCTGAAAAGGCCAATAGAAATGTTCCAAACAATGCCACGGTTGTCCTAACTTGCAACCTAGTGAAAGAAGCGTTTTTCATAGCCCAAAAGATACGAAAGAGCTCAGGTCCTTCCGTGATCGCTCCGCTGTTAAAATTAAGCGTGGTTGCGACTGCCTTGGGTATGGCGTTAGTGGTGCTATCCATCACTTCAGGAAAAGGGCTGCAAAAATCTATTATACAGCAGTTTAGTAGCATAGAAGGTGACATTTCGATGTCTGCCTATTCGGTGCAAAGAACTGCGGAGCCGCGCCCCATATTATTGGAAGACAGCCTGATTACAGCACTGGAAAATGCGCCCTACACTTCGGCTGTTTTTCCGGGCATTCAAAAATCGGCGCTGCTTGTCAACCCCTCTGTGGATGCGTTTGAAGGAATCCAAATTTCGGGAATGTCGCCCGAGCGGTGGTCCTATTTTGCCGCACATCACACGCTGGACGGACCTTCAAATCCAACACAGCGCTACGGTAGTTTTATTTCCAAAACGCTCAGTCGAGAATTGGGTCTGTACACAGGAGATACTGCCGTTCTCGTACTACTTAAGAACCAGCAAAGTGCACCTCGCTTGCGTAAAAGCGTGATTGAGGGGGTATATCAAACCGGCCTTGACGAATACAATCGATCGAACATCTTGATGAATCTCGAGGATGTGCGACGCTTGCAAGGTTGGAAAAATGACAGTGTTTCAAACTACACCGTGGTACTCAGCGATGCTCAACAACGTGCGGATCTCGCTGCCTACTGGAATGCCATCGTTCCCTACAGCATCCAAGTTTCTTCTGTGGAACAGAAACACCCCGCGATATTCGGATGGCTGGAACTCTTTGACACCAACATTGCACTAGTTTTAGGTATCGTTTTGATCGTTGCCTTAAGTAATCTAGTAACGGCATTGCTGGTGCTGATCATCGACCGAACCCGCATGATCGGAACGTTAAAGGCACTCGGAAGTAGCAACCGACTTATTCTTCAAGTCTTTCAATGGCTCAGTTTGCGCATTCTCAGTCTCGGCCTGTTGTGGGGCAATGCCATCGGCCTTGGAGTGAGTTTCATCCAATGGAAATTCGGGGTCATTCACCTCGATCCTGAAACCTATTACATCGCGACTGCACCCATCGCTTTTGACGGGTGGTGGATTCTCGGTGCCAATTTTGGCTTCTTACTCATCGCCTATTTCGTGCTTCGCATTCCTGTGGCGTGGATCGCCAAAATTGATCCCATTAAAAGCATACGATTTGCTTAATCTATAGCCTATGGGCGTCCCACCGTTGTGGCGTATCTTTACCCTCCAAATACAAACAAACTACGCGAATTATGCGCCCTATTTACGACAATATCCTCGGGACGATCGGGGATACACCGATGATTAAACTTCATAAAGTCGCTGAGGATTTCCCTTGTCCGATCTATGCAAAAGTCGAATACTTCAACCCTGGACATAGCGTAAAAGACCGTATGGCTTTGAAAATGGTCGAGGATGCTGAGGCGCGTGGCGATCTCAAACCTGGAGGTACCATCATCGAGTGTACCTCGGGAAATACAGGAATGGGACTGGCACTTGCGGCGATTGTAAAAGGCTACAAGTTGATCTGTACCCTCTCTGACAAGCAGTCTAAGGAGAAAATGGACATCTTGCGCGCGATGGGCGCCGAAGTGATCGTTTGTCCTACGAACGTGGCTCCAGACCATCCGGACAGCTACTACAGCGTCGCGACTCGTCTGAATCAGGAAATCCCAAACAGCTTCTACCCTTTCCAATACGACAACATCAGTAACCGCGAAGCGCATTACGAGAGCACAGGACCTGAAATCTGGGAACAGACGGAAGGAAAAATCACGCACTTTGTGGTTGGCGTTGGAACAGGCGGAACCATTTCAGGCGTGGGTCGCTATTTGAAAGAACAAAACCCGGACATCAAGATTTGGGGCGTCGATACCTATGGCTCGGTATTCAAGAAGTACCATGAGACCGGTGAATTCGACGAAAAAGAGATTTACAGCTACATTACCGAGGGTATTGGGGAAGATATATTGCCTAAAAATGTCGATTTCGACGTGATCGATTTCTTTGAAAAGGTCACCGATAAAGATGGCGCACTTGCGACCAGAGAATTGGCTAAAAAGGAAGGGCTGTTTCTAGGATACAGTTGTGGATCCGCATTCCAAGGCTTGCGTCAACTCAAAGATCAGCTCACACCAGACGACGTTGTGGTGGTACTTTTCCACGATCATGGCTCGCGTTATGTAGGAAAAGTCTATAATGACGATTGGATGCGTGATCGCGGATTTTTGGCGCCAGCGAATAAATTGGCCAAGGATTTAGTAGACAACCACAGCCATTTACCGCTCGTAACTGTGACTTCTACGGAGCCTTTAAGTAATGCGGCTATGCTGATGAAAACCCACGATATAACTCAAATTCCAGTGATGCAAGACGGTAAAGTAGTCGGTTCTATTGACGATCACATGCTGCTTTCTTCGATGCTCGACAATCCGATCGGGTCTACACTCGTAGGCGAAATCATGGGGGAACCTTATCCAGTAGTGAACCTTACTACCTCGATAGAAGACATCGCGAAGATGATCAAAGGAGGCCATCGCGCCGTTTTGGTACAAATGGATGGAGGTCATCACATTATCACCAAACAAGATGTGATTACCGCAATCAGCTAAACGATTTGTCCTTACTATAAAGAAGCCGCTGCTCCATAGACTAGGAGTTAGCGGCTTTTTTATGCGATGTCTTTCCGTATCGCAGTCAGATGTTCTATTTTGGTCGTAAGTCTTACACTATGGAACAAAAAAGCACACCCCTTCAGCTTCTTATCGCATTATCGCCCTTAGTTGCCCTAATGCTCATGCTCTGGTTCAATGTAGGATTCGTTTTTGGGGACAGTGCTCTCGACGGCTCGAACCAAGTCATTCTCTTATTAGCAGCCCTACTCGCAGCAATCATCGGCGTTGCGAACGGCGCGAAGGTGGACCTGATTTTCGACAAGATAAAATCCAACGTCAAAGACACCTCACAAGCACTATACATTCTTATTCTGATCGGCGGACTTGCCGGCACTTGGCTGCTTAGCGGTATCGTCCCTGCGATGATTTACTACGGATTGGACCTGATCAATGCTACGTTTTTCTTACCTACTGCAGTTATTATTTCAGCACTCGTCAGTTTAAGCACTGGATCTTCCTGGTCCACTACCGCAACGGTGGGTATTGCACTCATGGGGATCGGTCAAGCGATGGGCATTCCTTCTGCTATCATTGCAGGAGCGGTGATTTCAGGCGCTTATTTTGGAGACAAACTCAGTCCGCTCAGTGATACGACCAACCTCGCTCCTGCTATGGCTGGAACAGATTTGTTTACGCACATCCGCTACATGCTCTACACCACAGTACCAAGTCTCGTTATTTCTCTCATTTTGTTCACCATTCTTGGGTTCAACTACAGCGCTAATGCCTTGAATAATGAAGGTATCGTAGAGGTCCAAACCTTGCTCGCAGACAGCTTTCATATCTCACCATGGCTGTTCTTAGTGCCGATCGGGGTGATTGTACTGATCTCCCAAAAGACCGATGCGTTAGTTGCCATAGCGCTAGGGACGATCGGCGGATTGATCGCAGCTATCATAGCGCAACAACCGCTTCTAACGCAGCTGGGTTCTGGCGAATTCCCGATGTACGAAATCGCCATGCGTTCAGTCTACGGCTCCGTTCATATCCCTAGCGAGAATCCATTATTAGCAGAACTGCTCTCGAGCTCCGGGATGTCAGGAATGATGGGTACGGTTTGGCTCATTCTTAGTGCCATGGCCTTTGGTGGCGCGATGGAAGCAGCAGGATTTTTAGCCACCATCACGGGTGCCATCGTACGTCTTGCCACAGGTACAGCATCGCTTATCACCAGTACCCTTGTGGCGTGTGGTGTGCTGAACGTCACGGCTTCCGATCAATATTTAGCCATCGTCGTTCCCGGTAGAATGTTTAAAGACGTGTATGCCAAACGTGGACTTGCACCAGAAAACCTCAGCAGAACCCTAGAAGATAGCGGTACGGTAACTTCCGTGCTGATCCCATGGAATACCTGTGGTGCCTATCAAAGCTCTGTGCTAGGTGTCGCAACAGGAGAGTACTTTATGTATGCCTTTTTCAACCTGTTATCTCCGTTGATGACCTTGATCTACGCTTGGGTCGGCATCAAAATTCGAAAAATCGAAGACGTAGCTTAAATCACGTATCTATACGTAAGGTCCTCTTACCTTGACCAAACAGCTGTCCCGCATGAAAAAATCCCCCGTCTTAGGTCTGCGTGAAAACGCCGGAATATTCGCACTATTAGTACTGATGAGTGCCTTTGTGGGTGCTATGGTAGGGTTCGAACGAAGCCTATTGACTGAATTTACACGGGATTTAGGACTAGGACAGCTAGAAGGTACGCTACTAATGGTCGCCCTTTTCGGTGCAAGCAAAGCCGTTGCGAATCTTTTTACGGGAGTTTTATTGGACCAATTAGGCCGTAAACGCACCCTACTCCTTGGCTGGCTTTTAGCACTCCAAGTTCCCTTCCTTCTGCTCCATGGCGAAGGTACTTTCCTCGTATTCGCTGCCAACATTGCGCTCGGCTTGAGTCAAGGCTTTACCTGGTCTACCACAGTGATCATGAAAATAGACCTCGTCGGTCCTAAAAAGCGCGGAACCGCTATGGGACTCAATGAAAGTGCGGGCTACCTCGCCGTAGGGATAACCTCGTTCATCACCGCTTGGTACTTTGAACAGTCCGGACTACTCTATCCCATACTCTACGGCGCTATCGGCATCGGACTTCTCGCACTTCTGAATACTATTTTCTTCGTACCGGAAACCACACCTTGGGCTCAACTCGAAGGAAGCCAACACCAGGAAGTGCCCAAGATCGAATCTAACATCTTCCTGAAAACCACACTCAAGGACCGCAACCTCAGCAGCATTACACTCGCCGGCGTAGTCAACAATGCAAATGACGGAATCCTTTGGGCCTTACTCCCAACTCTCCTACTCACTCTAGGCCACCCGTTGACCTTAGCCGGGGGATTGCTAGGTACGCATGCCGCCGTTTGGGGCCTTGGACAACTGATAACAGGTCCCTTATCCAATAAAGGCCAACTACGCACCTTAATCACCGCAGGAATGGTACTTCAAGGACTTTCGCTGGTATGGATTACGTTCTTTCCTTCGCACATCCTTCCCTTTGCCACCCTCGGTGCTGGTACCGCTTTGGTCTACCCCACCTTCATGGTCGGCATCTCCAACCAGTCCCATCCTACCTGGCGTCCTAAAGCGCTTTCCGCCTACCGATTTTGGCGAGATATGGGCTACGTCTTCGGCGCCTTTCTCGGCTACCTAGCCTTGCAGTTTGGACAAAGTAAGACCGCCTTTCTGCTTATCGCCCTTGTCACGGTACTGAGCGGGGTGTATTTCTTTTTCCGGTACAAAGACGCCTAACTTGGCTCAACTCGTATTTTCATCGTTTATAAAAACACCGCCACATGTCAGAACAACAGCACCCTTGCCCAGAATGTAAAAGTCCCTATGCCTACGAAATGGACGCCCTTATGGTGTGTCCAGAGTGCGGACACGAATGGAACGCTCAAGACGAACTCTTGGCCAATTCCGTTCTCGATTCCAACGGCAACATCCTTCAAGACGGCGATGCTGTAGTGGTCATCAAATCTTTGCCTGTAAAAGGCGCGCCACGTTCGATCAAACCAGGCACTAAAGTCTCGCGTATCAAACTTGTTGATGGCGATCACAACATCAGCTGTAAAATAGACGGCTTCGGTGCAATGATGCTGAAAAGCGAATTCGTAAAGAAGGCTTAACCCCTTACTGTTATTAAGACAAAAAAAGACCCGGTTCTATTGCTAGAACCGGGTCTTTTTGCGTTGAAGCCTCTAAGTAGATCGCGTTATTTCACAATCTGAATGCGGCTTTGGAAGAATCCATTTTCACTAACCAAGCGAAGCACATAGGTACCCGCTGCCAAGTGTTCTGTATCGACACGCTGCTGCGTATCACCATTGCCTTCTAATTCTATCACCGTGCGTCCTGAAGCATCCACTATGGTGATGGCACCAGAAACGGCAGAGCTGCTAGAGATGGTCACATACGACTGCGCAGGATTTGGATAGATCTGAACATCTGTCAACGTCAATTCTGCCACGTTCAAAGCATCCGCAATGCTGCTCGAATAGCTGTCCGAGTCGCCACAAGCGTTGAACACAGTGAGTGTTACAAAGAATGCAGTCGATGGCACGCTGTAGGTGTGTACAGGATAGTTGGACGTGTTGTTCGTATTTCCGTCTCCAAAGTTCCAGAGGTAGGAATTTCCACCGATAGAATTGGTTCCGTCAAACTGCACTTGCATTCCTCCACCAGTCGCACTCAAGATTTTCGCCGAGAATGTTGCCGTAGGCTGCACACAAATGGTGATGTAGAGGGTAGTATCCGCTTGATCACCACAGGCATTAGTCACCGTGACGTCTACTGCAAAGTTCCCTGAACCAGAGTACGTGTGTGTCGGGTTCAAACCTGTACCTGAATTTCCGTCGCCGAAGGTCCAAGTTGCTGAGGCTACATCTGCGATACCCGTTGCATCAAAGGTGACGTCAAATGCACTTTGAGAATACGTTACCGCAGCTACAAGTGGGGCACACAAGGAGATGGTATCGTTAAATACAACACTCTGACCACAAGAATCCGTCGCCGTCAATGCTACAGGGTAAGAGCCCCCAGCAGTATACGTGTGCGAAGGCTGATCACCAGTTCCGGAATTCCCGTCACCAAAGTCCCAAGCATAAGTGAGCTGGGTTCCTGTAGATGCCGTTGCATCGAAATCTACAGTTAGCCCATTTACTACTGCGGTAAATGTCGGTAGTGGCGCTGGACATAGCGTGCTACAATCTGCTGCACCTTGGTATTTGATACCGGCGGTCATTTCACCAGGGTCGCCTGCATTTGCAGCACCCGCAACGCTGGAGAGGATGATTCCGTTAGAATTGGTCAAGACATAACCACATTCGCTCTGCCATTGTCCATTGTCCTGGAATTCCATGTAGAAGGTATCTCCGTCACAAACGTTAATGGTAAAGGTTTCAGAAAATCCTAAAGCACCCGTTGTGGTATTCATCGAATAGCTCGTGACTGTAGTTCCTGTAGTTACTAGGAGTTCGTGGAAATTGGTTCCAGCGTTATTTGCCGCCCAACCGTCGCCGAAGTCATCGGTAAGCTCGAGGGTGTAGGTACAACCACCCGCACAAGTAAACGGTGTCGCTGATGCTGGCCCTACCCACATGCTCACGTCGCCTGCTCCACATGAGTCACGAACGTAAACATCGTATGAGGTTCCTGAGGTCAAACCTGGAATGGTGTACGGATTCGTCGCAACATTTGAAACGATCGTTCCGCTACCTGGAGTGAACCCTGTAGGACCGTATTCAATCTGCCATGCCGTTGCACCACCTGTAGTCCAAGCTACTTCGATCTCCGTATTTGAAACTGGAGTCGCAGTGATCGCAGTAGGATCTGGACACGTCGGAGCCTCGTCGATAGAGAGATCATCTACACCGATATCCCCTTGCTGTGGCGTATTACCCCCGGATTTGGTCGCCGTGAATTTAATCTTAACAGACTTGTTCGCATAACTGCTCAAATCTGTTACGATTTCTAACCACTGGTTTCCTTGATCGCCTGAAACAGAATCCAGCACGGTCCATGTTCCCACGGCAACGTCTTGAATACTCCATACAAGCGTTCCTTGAGAACCGTTGTTGGTCCACATGTGGTACCAGAATTTCATTTCTGGAGTGGTCAGTGCGCTTAGATCGATCTCAGGAGAGGTCAGCGTAGCTGTAGGTGTACCGGTAGAGAACGACGCCTCTACATACACGTAGCCTCCAAAGCCAGAGGTGTGGTCACCTCCTGGTCCTGTTCCACCCGTAGCTGTTGCTCCGGTTCTTCCTCCCCAACGGTAGTTGGTATCTGTATCTGTACGTGTCCAACATGGAGAAATAGTTGCTCCGATGTTGTGTCCTTGGTTGTTATCGATACCACCGATAAAGCCGTTGTCAAAGTTCTCTAAGTATGGGGCTACCGCAGTACCACAAGCCGTGGCTGCTGCGAATGGACCTGCCCAGTCACTGAGGTCCGTTACACTACAAGAGTCACGGACGTAGAAATCATAATACGTAGATGGAGTCAAGCCTGTAATCGTGGTCGGATTCACAGTAGCAGCAACTATAGTTCCTGCGCCTGGCGTAAATCCTACGGGGCCGTACTCTATTTGCCAGTTGGTGGCACCACCAGTAGTCCATGATAGGGTCACGCTCGTTGTGGTGCTTGCCGTACTTGCAATAGCGGTAGGCTTGAAACATGTCGGGGCGTTATCCACCTCAATGTCGTCAATCGCCCAGTCAGCGCTCGTGTTAAACGTAGAGTTACGGAATCCTTTGAAGCGCAACTTGATCGTGTCGTTCAAATAGCCGCTTAAATCTACCACCGCTTCTTCCCAAGGATCACCCGGTGAAGACTGGAAAGTAGCCGAAGTGGTGTTGATCGTAAGCTCTGTCGACCAGGTTCCGTTCGACTCTACAGCCACTTCGAGTTTATCGAGGTTGGTACCCGCGGCGTGCCACCAGAATCTAAGTTCTGGGGTGCTTAACGTATCTAAGTCTATCTCCGAGGTGATGAATTCTGCATCGCCGTCTGCACCGAAGGCAAATTGGCTTTCGATATACGCATATTTACCACTACCTGTGGTGTGATCGACAGAAGGACCTGTGTTGTTTGTCGGAGTCGCCCCCTGACCCGTCTGCCAGAAATACGTGGTACTCGCGCTCGTGGTGTAACACGGATCTAAAGCCCCTGAGGTTGCATCAAAGCTAAGGCCTTCAAAATCTTCAATCCACGGTGCCGTCACCATACCACATAACGTACTGATCGTTACTGGACCCAGCCAAGGGCTCACATCACCCGCTGCACAAGAATCGCGCACGTAGATGTCATAGGTAGTGTTCGGTTGTAATCCGGTTAATGTGTACGGGTTGGTGGCTACTGCTGTCAAAGCCCCTCCTGCTGCTACACCGGAACCTACGGCACTGATCTGCCATGAGGCGGAACCGCCGGTAGTCCAAGCAAGATCTACAGAAGTACTGCTCACATTGGTGGCCGTTAAGTTCGATGGCTTCGGACAATTTGGCTTTTCGTGCACGTCAACATCGTCAATAGAAATATCAACGCGGTTGTTAGATCCTTGAACGCGGTGTCCCGTGAATCGAATCTGTAAGGTATCGTTTGCGTACGCAGACAAGTCTACAATCTTCTCTTGCCAAGGATCCGTGCTTGCGCTTTGCTGCGAACCTGAAATCGTAGCGACCGTAGCCCAGCTTCCGCCAGCGCCACGCACCTGTACCTCTAGCTTGTCGATAAGCGCCCCGTACATGTGGTACCAGAAGGTAAGTTCAGGAGTGGTTAAGGTCGTTACATCGATCTGCGGCGAAGTCAATGCATTCGAGAACACATTACTTCCGAAAAATCCAGTATTCGCCTCGGTAAACACATAACCTCCACTACCTGAAGTGTGGTCGCCTGAAGGACCCGAGTTGTTCGTGTGGTTGGTCGGCGGACCGGCCTTAAAGAAGTACTCGATGGTATCCGAGCGCTGCCAGCAACCGTCTATTTGACCCGGCGTTTGGTTGGCACCCGTGACCCAAGAAGTACTGTCGAAGTTCTCTACATATGGAGCCGTAAACGGTGCACATAGGGTGTTAAAGGTCAGCGGACCGATCCACAATGAAGCGCCCAAGGCACCACAGGTATCGCGAACGTAAGCATCATAACTACTTCCCGCCGTTAGACCTGTGACTACAGTACTTGCCGTTGTGAGATTCGTTAAACCGTTAGCAGACGGTGTGAAACCCACTTGGCCCACAGTAATGTTCCAAGTGCTCGAACCGCCGCTAGTCCAGTTAAAGGTAGCCGTTGAACCCGTGACATCCGTTAATACAAAGTTTGATGGATCCGGACATAATGGCTGATCGTCCAAGACGATTTCATCGATCGCGATATCGCCCCGAGCACCAGTGCCCTTGGTCCCCGACCAGCGCAATGCGATGGTATCCCCAGCGAATCCAGCGAGATCAACTTCGCGGTAATCCCACTGGTTGCCTTGGTTTCCAGAAACCGTTAAGTATGTATCCCAAGTCTGAGTGGAGTCTACCCAAACTTGAAGTTTTAAGGTATTGATGTTCCCGCCTCGCATGTGTGTGTAGAAACTAACACGAGGTTTGAGTAACGTACTTAAATCTAATAATGGACTCTCTAAGAACGCCTCTTGATTTGGCGCTCCACGCGAAGCTTCCGTGTAGGCGTAGTTCCCAGATCCACTGAAATCTGCGTTTGGCCCGGTTTGGCCGGTTAAGGTGTTTCCACTACGAATACCCCATGCGAAAAGTGACGTAGGTAAGGTATCTGCTTCAGGAGATCTGAACCAGCAGGATGCGAGTGCATCTCCACCGTTATAGGTTCCTGAACCTCCCGTCCAGCCCGTGGTATCGAAGTCTTCGGTCCAAGGAGCAGCTACTGGGCTACAGAACGTTGCCCCTGTTACTGGGCCCACCCAACCACTTTTGTCCGTAGGTCCACAAATCTCTCTAATCCAGAAATCATAGGTCGTTCCTGAGGTCAGTCCTGTAACCTCGCCAGGGTTGGTGGTCACGGTAACTGTCGTGTTTGCTGTTGCACCCAAAGTCGTTCCGGTAGCACCGTACTGAATTTCCCAAGAGGTCGCGTTTACGGCTTGCCATTCAAGGAGCACACTAGTCATGGTACGCCCTTTCACCGCTAATAGCGATGGGTCTGGACAAGTAGGTGCTTCATCAAAACTAAAGTCATCGATCGCGATATCGCCTTGGTTGTCGTTTCCAAAACCACGCGATGCTGAGAATCGTACTAGAACGGTATCGTTTGCAAACTGGCTCAAGGTATAGGTGGCCAAAAGGAACGTATCTGTTTCGCTTGTTTGGACTTCGCCGATCAGCGTTCCTACGGTCTGCCAACCTAAAGATTGCGACCACACCTCGGTTTTCAATTGATTCACTTGATCACCGTACATATGGTAATAAAAGTTCAATTCAGGAACGGTCAAGGCAGTCACATCGATCAGTGGCGAGGTAATCTGCGCAACGCTTTGATTCTGAGCACCTGAGGCTTCAGCATACAGATATTGACCACTTCCGCCTCTACCGGCAGAAGGACCTGTACCCGGCGTTCCCGTGGAATCGCTACCTACCCCAAAGGCATAACCTCCAGCGCCGCTTGGACCGTTCGGATTGCGCTCCCAACACGCATCCACTAAAGATCCGTCGTTGTCGAAACCTGTACCTGGAACCCAAGTAGTCGTCGTATTAAAATCTTCTACATAACTCGCAGTGTAAACTAACGGTGCACACAGTGTAGAATCGGTCGCAGCTGCAGACCATAAGCTAACATCCCCTGCTCCACAAGAATCGCGTACGATAAACTCATACGTCGTACTCGCTGATAATCCGGTTACCACAAATGGATTTGTAGCTGCAGCAACTCTAGTGCCTGTTCCAGGCGTGAAGCCCGGCGACCCGTATTCAATCTCCCAATCTGAAGAACCGCCAGAAACCCAAGAAATCGATGCCTTCGAGCCCATGGTCCAGTCTACAGTAAGATTGGTCGGTTGGAAACACGTAGGCGCTGGATAATGATTCACTACAAGAACAAGCGTTGAATCTACCAAACGAGCGTTGTTCGTGTCACAATTCGAATTCCCGAAAGAGTTGCGCAAGGCATGTATCTTGAAAACCAAGAAGGTATCGGTTACAGCGCCGTTGAATTCATTGATCGTACGGGTCACCGTTTCAGTGGCACCATTCGTGCCGGATACCCCATACGAGAGTGCCGATTCTTTCGTGGACTCGCTCTCCAACTCGATGTACGTACCGATATCTTCAGGGGAACTACCACCAAATCCTGATGAGGTTTCGACTGTGTAAGACATTTCTATGGACGAAATCCAGTTCCCGCTAGGAATGGAAAGTCCCATGGTATCCGCACAGGTAGACTGCGAATTTATATTCACTGGGAACACAGCTTGAACGCTGTAGTCGCCTCTATTGTAGCGCAAAGTATCACTAACAATCTGCCCTTGGGCAAGTGTTGCACAAAGCCATGCAAACGCTACGAGTATTCCTTTTTTCATAGTAAAATTATAACCTCCCTAATATAAGGTTACTTTTATGGTGTGATATGCTTAAATAGGCAAAGGTTTAATCCGCCTAGAAAAATGGGTATTTGATACGTTAAACGTCTTTACCAAAGTCCTCTTTCATGTAGCGCTTGTACGAGGAAATGGAGTCCTTCATGTCCTTACGGAGTAAGAAAATACCGATCAAGTTAGGCAAGGTCATCAGTGCGATGGCGATACCGGCAAAGGTCCAAACGATGGTGGTATCGATGATGGCTGCTAGGAAAAACCCAAGGACATATAAAATGCGGTAATATTTAACATACTTCACGCCAAACAAATAGGTGACGCTTCTTCCACCGTAATAGCTCCAAGATATGGCAGTAGAAAATGCGAAAAGTAGGAGGCCTATGGCGACGATGAATTGGCCAAAATCTCCAAAAATTCCCTTATTGAAGGCAAGGGCGGTAAGTGGCGCGCTGTGCACCAAAGATTTCCCAGTAAATGTGATGCCATTCGTGCGCTGTAATCGGCCCGATTTTACGGGTAACGCTCCTGAATATGGGGCCTGGTTTTCCATCACCATGACCTCTTCGCCGATACTTCTCGCGTGGAGCACAGTAGCGCCCAGAATTTTACCTTCGGTAACCTCTAAATCTCCTGTATACAATGGGATCTCGCCGTTACTGTTAAAGTAGGCGTACAAGGCTTCGCTGTGCGATTCTTCTGTAACTACACCCTCGACAATAACGGTATCTGAAAAACTAAAGTCGTTCACGTGTTTTTGATTCCAAACCCCGGAACTCAATAGCGTCAAACCAGTGATCGAACAAATGACAATAGTATCGATGAACGGCTCCAAAATAGCCACCATACCTTCGCTTACTGGGTGTTCGGCCTTCGCTGCAGCATGTGCGATAGGTGCCGACCCCTGCCCTGCCTCGTTAGAGAAGAGTCCACGGTTCACCCCACGGTTAAATGCGTAAGCGATCGTTGCCCCAAGGAAACCTCCACTCGCTGCTGAACCGGTAAATACGTCAGCGAAGATGCTGATCACTGACGGGATAATATTTTCATAGTTCATCACAATCACCGAAAGTGCACCTAACACATAAATGATAGCCATGATAGGCACCAATTTTTCAGTAACCGCTGCAATGCGCTTGATCCCGCCTAATATGATCATACCTAGTGCTACGGAAAGTACCGCACCCGTAACGATCTCTTCAATACCGAACGTTGCCTTAAGCGAACTTGCGATACTGTTCACCTGAGGCATGTTCCCTGTACCAAACGAGCTGATGATTGCTGCCACCGCGAAAAGTGCGGCCATCCATTTCATATTCAGCTTGTTTTTCATGTAGTACATCGGGCCACCTGAAGCGGTACCGTCAGCTGCAAACTCGCGGTATTTGTGGGATAAAGTCACCTCTACAAACTTCGTGGTCATACCTAACGCTGCAGTGACTAACATCCAAAACAGCGCTGCCGGCCCGCCTAAATGAATGGCGAAGGCAACTCCTGCAATATTCCCCGTTCCTACGGTTCCTGAGAGCGCCGTCGCTAAAGATTGAAAATGTGAGGTATCTCCCTTGGCGCCTTCTTTATCAAACTTGCCACGGACGATCGCGATGGCGTGTCCGAAATAGCGGATTTGAGGAAATTTTAAGTAGATGGTAAAGAAAATTCCTGAACCTAAAAGAGCGAAGACAAACCAGCTAGAACCGCCGATGTAGCCATCAATCGTGGCAAGAATTTCATTGAGACGAACTAAATCCATGGGGAGTGTGATGTGTTAAATTTTGCGAGTTGGCAATATATAAAAAAGCCCCCGCACCGAAAGGTACGAGGGCGTTCTAGTTTAACGCATTAAAGAGTGTGTCTTACTTCACTTCTTCAAAATCTACATCCGTCACATCGTCGGTTGAACCGTCTGCTCCTGCATCAGGACCTGGACCTTGCGCACCGCCGTCAGCTCCACCTTGCATTGCTGCTTGGATTTCTGCTGCCGCTGCTTGAAGGGCTCCGTTGAGCTTCTCTTGAGCTGCCTCACAACCTGCGATGTCTTTCGCGGCGTGTGCTGTTTTCAATTCAGCAAGAGCTGCATCAATAGGACCTTTCTTATCTTCAGCAAGCTTGCCTTCGATGTCCTTCATTTGCTTTTCAACTTGGAAGATCATACCGTCAGCTGCATTCAACTTGTCGATCTCTTCCTTTGCTTTTTTATCTGCATCAGCATTTGCCTCTGCCTCTTGCTTCATGCGCTCGATCTCTTCTTGAGATAAACCTGAAGAAGCTTCGATACGGATGTTTTGCTCCTTACCGGTGTTTTTATCCTTTGCACTTACGTTGAGGATACCGTTTGAATCGATATCAAAAGTCACCTCGATCTGAGGTACACCACGTGGTGCAGCTGGGATTCCGTCTAAGTGGAAACGACCGATCGTTTTGTTGTCACCTGCCATTGGACGCTCACCCTGCAAGATGTGAATCTCTACAGATGGTTGGTTGTCTGCGGCTGTGGAGAACGTTTCCGATTTCTTGGTAGGAATCGTCGTGTTCGCTTCGATGAGTTTGGTCATTACACCGCCCATGGTTTCGATACCGAGAGAAAGTGGAGTAACGTCCAAAAGAAGTACATCCTTTACATCACCTGCAAGTACACCACCTTGGATAGAAGCACCGATCGCTACTACCTCATCCGGGTTTACACCTTTCGATGGATCTTTTCCGAAGAATGATTTTACGGCTTCTTGGATCGCTGGGATACGTGTGGTACCACCTACAAGGATCACTTCGTCGATATCAGAGGTGCTGTAACCGGCGTTTTTCAGAGCGCTACGTGCTGGAGCGATCGTACGTTCGATCAAATCTGCTGCGAGCTGTTCGAACTTCGCTCTAGAGAGTTGACGTACCAAGTGCTTTGGCCCTGAAGCCGTTGCAGTGATGTACGGCAAGTTGATTTCTGTTGAAGTCGTAGATGACAATTCAATTTTTGCTTTCTCAGCCGCTTCTTTCAAACGCTGTAGTGCCATGTTGTCATCGCGAAGATCCATAGACTCTTCCGCCTTGAACTCTTCTGCCAACCAGTCGATCAAAACTTGGTCAAAGTCATCACCACCGAGGTGCGTGTCACCGTCCGTAGACTTTACTTCAAAAACACCGTCTCCTAGTTCGAGAACAGAAACATCGTGCGTACCACCACCACAGTCAAAGACTACGATTTTTTGGTCTTGGCCTTTTTTATCGAGACCGTATGCAAGTGCGGCTGCAGTAGGTTCGTTGATGATACGACGAACATTCAAACCTGCGATTTCACCCGCTTCCTTGGTAGCTTGGCGTTGTGCATCGTCAAAGTATGCCGGAACGGTAATTACCGCTTCGCTTACGTCCGTGCCCAAGTAATCTTCTGCCGTCTTCTTCATTTTCTGAAGGATCATCGCAGAAACCTCTTGTGGAGTGTATTGGCGACCGTCGATGTTCACACGTGGGGTATCATTGTCTCCCGCTTCTACCGTGTAAGGAACACGCTTCGCCTCTTTAGTTACATTCGAAAACTTCTCTCCCATGAAACGCTTTACAGAGTAGACCGTTTTCTCAGGGTTAGTGATGGCTTGACGCTTTGCAGGATCTCCTACCTTACGCTCACCACCTTCTACGAAACCAACAATCGATGGAGTCGTTCTCTTTCCTTCGCTGTTTGGAATAACCACTGGCTCGTTTCCTTCCATTACAGAAACACAAGAGTTGGTGGTTCCAAGGTCAATACCTATGATTTTACCCATTTTAAAATTATTTAGGTTGTCAATTCAATTTCTTACGACCTATCCTAATCAAGGGTTATGCCAACCGGGGAATCGTGCCATCTAGGGCATTTTCTGTGACCAATTTGGCAGATAGCACCCTAAAATGCTGTCAAAAAGCGAAAAATCTGGGGGCTAAAGGTGACACAATGTCAACTCAGCAGTGGAAAAAATTGGCGAATACTAGAAGCAGACCTGCTCACCATCGACACAAATGCAGGTATCGAGTCCCTGAAAATCGAGCCAACCCATGTCACAGGTATGCATCCCGCGCCAAAGACTATCGAGCGATGAGGTGCTCAGCGCAACGTTATTTTTGAATCCGCGCGCACGGGAAGAAAACAGCCCCACTCCACCGTCAAGATTCGTAAAGAGTGGTTTCTCTTGCACAATACCTTGCGAGGGCTGAGATACATTAATGTACGTAGCATAGTCGTCTGCAGCGGCCCAAACCTCTACATCGATCCCTTTAAACACGCGCGAGAAATCCGTAGTTGCACCGATGTTATTGTATAAGAAACGGTAGTAGCTTTCGTACGTCAACTCTGTGGTGAACGTTCCATTTCCATTCAGGTTACTCCCTGTACGAACTGGCAAGGCATACGTTAAGGTCTTGATTACACTGTCGGTCGGATTGCTCAGCGGCGCTTCTTTGTAGCGGAAGTGAATATATCCCTGGTACATGCGTGCATTCTTCGCAGCATCCCATTTGAACTCTGCACCACCTGCACCGAAGGTGATTTTTTGAAATCCTTTTGGCTTTGTGATGTCCACATTTCCTACCAGCGGGGTGACCGATTCAAAATTATTGTTCCCCGGTATGAAGCCTTTGAGTCGGTATTCTGAATTTGCCTTAAGCTCAGCGTCTGTCCAATACAATCGGTAATTCTCCGTAGTAAATACGCCTGGATCCAGCAGATTGGTGTCCTTTCTAAACATCTCATAAGTCGCCACCACATTCCCAGCGTCGTTCAGCTCAGAGAGGTAGATGGCAGCAGTATCGAAATACAAGCTGTCGGTGTGCGTGGCCCCCGCTAAAATCCCATCTTCCCCTAAATACGTGCGGTGCAAGCGCACCCACTGCGTATCCTGGTCCTTATCCAACAAGCCGTACACTACGTTTTGAACGTCGTAGTCCGCGTTGATATCCAGTGAATTATCACATGAAACCGCTAAAAACAATGCAAAAAAGGGAAGAATCAGTTTTTTCATAGAGTGTAAAAATACAACGTATGGGAAGAGTTGCTTTTCTTTGCAATACTAATACACAAAAACCGTGCACGATGTCCGTAGCTAAAAAAGAATTTAAGAAGGTCACCACGCATAGCCTTCAGCAAATGAAGGATCAAGGCGAGAAAATTTCGATGTTGACGGCCTATGACTTTACCATGGCGAAAATGGTAGATGCTGCGGGTGTCGACTGTATTCTCGTCGGAGACAGTGCTTCGAACGTTATGGCAGGTCACGAAACGACCCTTCCGATCACCCTCGATCAGATGATTTACCACGCCAGCAGTGTAGTTCGTGCTGTGGATCGTGCATTAGTGGTTGTCGATCTACCGTTCGGCGCCTACCAAGGAAATTCAAAAGAGGCCCTTACTTCGGCGGTTCGTGTGATGAAAGAAAGTGGCGGCCATGCCGTGAAGCTCGAAGGTGGTGTAGAAATCATTGAAGGCATTCAGCGCATCTTAACGGCAGGTATTCCTGTGATGGGACACCTCGGCCTGACCCCTCAGAGCATTTATAAGTTCGGTACCTACAGTGTACGCGCGAAAGAAGAACAAGAAGCCATCAAGCTGAAGGAAGATGCACTTGCGCTGCAAGAGGCGGGTTGCTTTGGGATTGTTTTGGAAAAAGTTCCAGCGGCCTTGGCTCAGGAAGTGAGCGAAATGTTGTCCATTCCCGTGATCGGTATCGGTGCGGGCCCAGGCGTAGACGGTCAGGTGCTCGTCTTCCATGATTTGGTCGGTATGACCCACCAATTCCATCCGCGTTTCCTTCGCCGTTACCTCAACCTGTACGAAGACATCACTGGAGCTATAGGTCAGTATGTTCAAGACGTGAAGGATGTAGATTTCCCGAACGAAAATGAAAGCTACCCGAGCTAAAAATTGGCCAAGCGACTCGACATCCTCTATGAGGACAACCATCTTATTGCGGTCAACAAGGCGGCTGGAGACCTCGTTCAGGGCGATAAAACCGGCGATGTACCCTTGCCGGATCGGATCAAAACCTACCTGAAGGAAAAGTACAACAAGCCTGGAAATGTGTTTTGTGGCGTGATTCACCGTTTGGACCGCCCCACCACGGGCGTGGTACTTTTTGCACGTACCTCGAAAGGACTGGAACGGATGAATGCGGCGTTCAAGAATCGGACGACTTCGAAACGGTATTGGGCGCTGGTTGAAGGGGAATTGGTCACTGAAGGAACGCTGGAGCACTATCTAAAAAAGAACCCGAAGACGAATAAAGCCGTGGCCTTCAAACGTGAGGAAACCGGTGCCAAGCATGCCAAACTTTCCTACACCGTACTTCGCGCTGGGGAACGCTACACCTTAGTGGAAGTGGATTTGCATACGGGACGTCATCATCAAATTCGTGCTCAATTCGCCTCGATCGGACACCCCATCAAAGGCGACGTGAAATACGGTGCGCGCCGTGGTGAAAAAGATAAAAGCATTTGCCTTCACGCTCACAGTCTCTCCTTTGAACATCCGACCACTAAGGTGCCTGTTCAGATTGTTGCTGAGCCGCCGGCGAGCTTCACTCCTTTCCTGTAAAACGCCCGTATTCGAGCTTACGAATTCGGATCCACGTCAAAAACTACGCGAACCCTATTGTAATCTGGGGACAGCAGAATTTCTTGGTGGGACTTTTTGATGCGGTCACGTACTTTCGTTCCTACACTCCCTTTGTCCACCTTGACGATGATCTGCATCTGGTAGAGATTTTTGAGTCGGGCGATCGGAGCGAATTCTGGTCCTAGGAATCGGTCACCAATTTTGCTTCTGAGCGAACGCGCAAAATCATTCGATGCGCGCTGCAACAACTTCTGATCGCGGTGTTTCAAGGTGATGGTGATCAGTCGCACAAATGGCGGGTAGGAAAATTCTCGACGGACCCCAAGCTCGCGCTGCATCATGCCCGGGTAGTCGTGATTCATGGCCATTTGAATGATATTATGACGCGGTTTCATCGCTTGGATCACCACTTTTCCCTTCGACGTTCTTCGGCCGGTTCGTCCACTGACTTGTTCGATGACTTGAAAGGCGCGTTCGTTTGCTCTAAAATCTGGGTAGCTTAAGAGGTTGTCCGCGCTCATGATGCCCACAAGACCGACTTTATCAAAATCTAATCCTTTAGTGACCATTTGCGTGCCCACAAGAATGTCTACCTCTCCCGCTTCCACCGATCGGATCAAATCCCCAAAGGCATGCTTGCCACGTGTGGTATCGAGATCCATACGTTTTACTCGAGCTTTTGGGAATAGTTGCGCGGCCTCCTCGGCGATCTGCTCGGTACCAAACCCTTTGTGCATGACGCTCTCGCCACCGCAAGAGCTGCATTTCATCACCGGTGGGGTTTGGTAACCGCAGTAGTGGCATTTGAGCTGTTGTGGTCCTTTGTGGTAGGTCAACGATATGTCACAACGGGTACACCCTTCCACATGCCCACACGTCTGGCATTGCTGAAAGCTGCTGAACCCCCTTCTATTTTGAAACAGGATGATGCTTTCTTCCTTAGTGAGCGCAGCGCGCATGGCATCGATGAGCTCGATGGAAAAATTGCCTTTCACTTCCTTGCGTTGTCTAGCACCGATCATATCCACGACTTCAAGTTCTGGCAATGGGGCGGTGTGAAACCGTTTGAACAACTGAACCAGGTGGTATCTGCCCTGCTGGGCATTGAACATGCTGTCTAAACTAGGAGTCGCAGATCCTAAGAGAATCGGACACCGGTGCTGATTCGACATCCATACCGCCGTATCTCGGGCATGGTAGCGCGGCGAAGGCTCGTATTGCTTAAAACTGCTTTCGTGCTCCTCATCCACAATGATCAATCCGAGATCAGGCAAGGGCATAAACAGTGCAGAGCGGGCACCGAGCACTAAGAGCGGTTGGTCCGATTCGAGCGACTCCTTCCAGGCAGCAAGCCGCTCTGAAGGGGTAAATCGCGAATGATTCACGGCTACGGTAAAATGGACGCGAAGCCTGGAAATGAGCTGCGTCGTGAGTGCAATTTCTGGCAACAGGTACAACACTCGGCGGTGCTTGCTGAGCGCTTCTTTGATCAGTTCAATGTAAATCTCTGTTTTCCCCGAGGCAGTGACCCCGTGGAGCAGCACGGGTTTTGAGGCTTGAAATCCTTCCAATACTTCTTCAAAAGCGGCACTTTGAGCGGGGCTCAACTCGATCACGCTATCCGGCGCCGAAGCTGCTGTAGTTCCGTCGATCTCCTCAACCTCTTCTAAGATTCCTTTTTTGCGTAGCGCGAGTAAGATGGCACTGCCTACTCCGGTTTTCTTTTGATACGCGCGTCGGTCCACGAATGTATTTGCGCTGCCGCACTGTGCAACAAGACCTAATAAAGCAGTGCTCTGTAATTCGGATCTGCTGGTCGCTTCAAACGCATCATCGAGACGGTTCAAATACTCGGGCGTAATCCGGATCAATTTTCTACGCTTTGCCTTCGCTACTTTCTTGAGCTCTTCTTCTAAAATCGCCCACCCTTGCTCTAGTGCTTTTTGAACAATGGGCATTGGATTTTTGACTTGTAAAACTTCACGCACCGCATCCAAGGTCAGCTTCTCGTTGTTGCGCAGCGCTTCGTATAGCTTAAACAAGGCGTCGGGCATGTCATCTTCAAGCGGCAACACCTCCGGATCCAGTACCAAAACACTTTGGGAACTCAGTTTGAGTCCTGGCGGGAGCGCTGCATTCATGATGTCCCCTAGTGGAGCCATATAGTAGGAAGCCATCCAGGACCATTGCAAGAGCTGGTGCTCGAGCACCACGGGGCGCTCGTCCAAGACACTTTGGATAAATTTCAGTGCAGTCTGCTCGGGTGCTTCTAAGACGCGTACCACCAAGGCGGCGTATTCTTTGCGTTTTCCGAATTGGACCAAGACCCGCATACCGGACTCGACCTGTGTCGACCACTCGCTGGGGACGGCATAGTGAAATACCTTGTCTAAAGGCAGCGGTAAAATGACCTCAACAACCCGCATTTACTTCTTAGGCGCCTTTGGTAAGTTGCCTTTTACGAATCGAGCCTCGCGCTTGGCGAGCAGCTTTTTTTCGTTGTCAAAGAAGCTGAGCGTTTTACGCGCGGAAGTTTCCGTAGACTTTGCGATGGAGTTGTACTCGACCAAATCGTATTTCATCTTGGTCAGATCGGCCAAAAGGTCCGCAGAAGCCAATTCCAACAATTCGAAATAGTACTTCTGATACGCCTCGTGCAACTGCGTTTGTCCGTTGTAGAACATCTCCTCCCCGTATCCGCGCAAATGTTTACTCAGCGCCTTAACCAGGGCTTTTTGAGTCGCATACATCAAATCAAGATCTGTGTGTCCGACCTCAGCTTTGAGCACATCTACTAAGCTGTCTACTGTCGACGCACCGCGCTTCATTTCTTTGGTGTAGCTCAAGAGTTCCATCTGCGCTTCAAAACGCAAAAGGACGTCTGAATCTCTAACATTCACCTCATAAGTAGTACTGTAGTTCTCCAACTCCGTAAGGATGGCTTTGTAGTGTCCTCCTACTTTTTCTACGTAGCGGTGTCCGTATCCTGAACGCGGATCTTCCTTTAACCACTCTGCCAATTCTGTCGAAGAACATTCGATGATTGCCGACAGCTCTGTAGTCGCTACCTCGATCATTGCCGCTTCACTCTCCTCGGTCAAACGGGCGAATGAGCGCTTACTTTTGCGATACGTCGTAAACTGCGCATCAATCAAAGGAGCCACCTTCTTTTCTTTTTCATAGGTCATCACGCCATCGATAATATCCGATGAAATGGACATGATTTTCTCTACCTCGCGCGAAACGCGGCGGTAGTTACTGCTGTAGCTTTGCGCGCTGAGTGCAGTGGAAACGGTCAAAAGAAGAAGTATGAGCTGCTTTTTCATGAGTAGATGTGCGTTTATCGGTTCAATTTATGGAGCTTTTTAGTACCTGCGTACATGTCAAACTGTAGCAATTTACATTCCAATTCGCCATTGAACAGGTTCCACTTTCGCGAAGGTCGAAGGCCGATGCTCTTGACCGCCTCGAGATCTGAAGTGATCCACATGACGGTCCAACCGGCGTATTTTTCTTTCAAGGTATCCCCCATTTCACGGTAGAACTGGTGCGTATTCGCAGCGATTCTCACGTTGTACGGTGGATTCACCAGCAATAAGCCCTTTTCAGCGGGTGGATCTGCTTCGAAAAAATCGGCGCGCTTGAGACGAATCACGTCATCAAACATAGAACGTTCGATATTTTCTGAGGCTGCATCCAGGGCGTAATCGTCCATGTCGCGACCAAAAATCTTTCCGTTGTATTCTCTTGCTCTACCCAATAAGCCTTCTTTGATCATCCCGAACAACTCCTCATCGAAGCCTTTCCAATGATGAAAACCGAAGGTGTCGCGGTAGATGTTCGCAGGCATGTTATGGGCAATCAACG
>CBFHHO010000017.1:0-32927 GCA_965655695.1 uncultured Schleiferiaceae bacterium
TTACGAAGTTCAATCAGCGCAAACCCAAATAACCCTCTTGCCGGGAATCTGCTTTTAAACGAAAACTAAGCCCTAATTTCGTAGAACAATACAACAGCTATGAGCGCACCTTCAATACCCACCTACCTTTCTCACGTTCTTGAAAATATGCCGACGGACTGGCTCAGTCTAACGACGCATCGACTTGATATTTATAATGAAAGCGTGGCCAAATCTGGGTTCCTAGACGCTTTTGAGGCCTTATACGAAGCTCAAATCACGAGCTCGGAAAAGCTTAAGGACTTGCCTACGGCCTACGATTACATTCGCCTTGGCCACCCGCTTTCCTGTCTATTAGAATGGTACGTATCGAAAACGCTCAATGTTAACTCAAGCAGGGTCATCTCCTTCGACTCGGTCACGGCACCGCTGCTTGCTGTATTGCGAACGAATGGATTGAAAAATCGCGCTACCAGAATTTTGTTAGATACTGCTCTACCGGATGTCTTTGATGAGGCGACGATCCGTGAGGTGTATGGATACCAATTCGAAATTGTCCACCCCACCTCAAACCCCACAACGTCCGACTTCGAAGGAACTACCATTGCCTATCTACCGCTGCAAACATCACCGTTCACCAGCCTTCCTCCCGAAGCAGACATCACCATCCATCAAGCGACCGGTTACGGAACTGTACTGTCCATATTAAGCGATACGCACGCCGACTACGTCTCTGACATCCAGCATTTTAGAAGACGAGAAACCGTAGCGATGACTCCTGACAACACCCTATCGGTACTCAAATATTGGATCGCAGACAGCACTGCAGTCCTAGGGCGACAAGCGATAAATCTCGACTCAAAAAGGAAGGTGATCGCTGAGATGCAATCCATCACTAACGCTGCAACGGATGCCTTAGTGGCCTCGAGCGGTTTGTCCATGCAATACGCCATCATGATGGGCTTGCTTCACGCAGCGAACGAGAACCACCCCGGTAAACCGGTCCAATTCATTGTCCCACCCAACTGCTACGGCGGCACAAACGACCAAGCGAGACGCGTTGCCGCATGCTTTGACCACGTTACTGTCGTAGACCTTGAAGTCGACGGCGATGCAGACATGGTCCTCAGCGTCCGTCATACCCTTGCACAGGCAGCTGCTCAAGATGCAGTTCCCTACATCATCGCTGAAATCCCTACCAATCCTAGGGTAGAGGTTCCAAATCTTGAAGCCTTGCGTGAAGCTTTGCAAGCGCAAAGAGCCACATCAAATGGAGCAGCAGCCACAGCACCGGTCTTCATTTTAGACCAGACCTTCTGTCCGAACCTTCATTTTTTAAGCGACTCCGATGTATTCGCGGGCATATCCACCGTCGCGTACATGAGCGGTTCTAAATTCCCAAGTGGAGGTAAGTGCACCGCTGGACTCTGCGTTGCGAACAGCACGGGCGCACCCCTGATCGCCTACATCGACAAGCACTTGCAACTTAACGACAACGAAGCAACGCCCAAACAGTACGACATCCTTGCTCAGCAGCTCCCTTCGATGAACGAGCGCATTGCCGATGCCTATCGCAATACAAGAGCCTTTGTAGACCACATCGAAGCGACGCTCCCACAAGCGAACATAAATTTTGTGTCACAGGATTTGGCCAAGCGCGGTTTCACGCCCTCGGTATTTTCTTTGGATCTACCGACCCAGGGGGATACCCACGAACAGCGTGAGATGTACAAGCGCGAACTCAACGATCGACTGATCAAAATGATGATTGAAGCCTTGCCGAACGAGAGTAAATATTGCGTGAGTTACGGCCAGCTTAAGGGGTGTTATTGGACCATTCCCGCGACCTCGACGCAGGGGACGACGAAAGAGGCGGATAAAGATTACATCGCCCGTGTGGCGCTCTCTCCTTCGCTCGACTTGCAGGCGCACAAGGAGGTGTTTAATGCGTTTGTCGCGACCTTAGAACTTTAAATGCATCACCCTCCCAAACCAATTTTTAGAATTAGCGTATTTTTAAACCACCAACCCAAACAAAACAATGCCCTATGAAAAAGACGCTACTCTTGCTTTTTGTACTTGGCAGCCTTTCTGCGTTTTCACAGTCCGTCATTTCAGGCTGCATCACCTCGGCGCCCGATACCCTTCAATCCGTTCGTATAGCGTATTTGCGCGGTAAAAGCTTAGCGGTAAAGCAAGACATCCCAGTAGTGAACGGATGTTTCAGTGCCGAAAAAAGCTTTCCCGAGACGGGGATTTTCATCGTGTATTTGGACCCCGAGCACTCTTTTGATGTGGTGCTGAGTAATGGAGCGGTATCCCTCGAAATTGATTACAACAACATCACAGCGTCAAAACGTACGGGACCTGGGAACGATGAATTTGAGGATTTTAAAGCATTATTAGCTGATGCGCCTAAAGAGGCCGAGATCCGCAGCTTTCTCTCGGACGTACAGGATCCAGCATTGAAGGAATTTCTATCACCACAGCTCTTGCCACTGAATCCGGATACGAACGTGTACTGGTTGCGCAGTCACTTTTGGGACAATACAAACTTGAGCTCTGCAAATACATTGATCAACCCGTTCTTCGAAAACAATCGCAAAACGTATTTCGAACGCGTCCTAGGGCATAACCCAGATACCATCATTTATCATTTGAACCGATTGTTCAGTGGCCCTATGGACCCAGGAGTGCTCAAGGTTTTGGTGAGCTCGGCCACCTACACCTATGAAACGTCCAATTACATGGGAGAGGACAAGGTGTTTGTATGGTTGGCGCAGCGCTACTACAACGAGGAATTCGCGGACTGGATGTCCAAAGATGATCTGGCTAAAATCACCGAGAAGGCGAACGGTTTGAGCACAGAGCTCATCGGAAATCCGGCGCGCGATTTTGCATTTGATACCAACGAAGGACGCATGAAGTTGAGCGAGGTCGAAGCGAAGGTGACCATCCTATATTTCTGGGATTCCACTTGTGGCCACTGTAAGAAGGAAACTCCGCGGTTGAAGAAATTCTACGACCAGTACAAAGACCAAGACGTGGAGGTGGTTGCCATTACGCTGGAGAATGAATTCACAAATTGGAACAAATACATCGCCGAGAAGAACCTTGACTGGATCAACGGTTTTGAAAGTGATTTTGAGCGTCCTAACTTTCTTTGGTACTACTACATCCCCTCTACGCCGAAAAAGCTCATCTTGGATAAAGACAAAAAGATCATTGCGAAAAACCTGGATATAGAAACCACACTTCGTAGTTTCTTAGACGACTACCTTTCGGGTAAAATCAAATAAAAAAAGCGCATTTCCACCGAAGTAGAAATGCGCTTTTTCAATGCGTCTAGCGTTCAACTATTTCGTGGCCGAACCGCAGGATTTTTTTCCGCTTCCTTCCGAGCAGCAAGATTTTTCTGCAACGGCAGCTACCTTGGCTGGCTTTGCAGGCTTGGACTCTTTGCACGCTTTGGCTTCTTTACCGCCCTCAGAGCAGCAAGATTTCATGGCAATTTTCTTAGGCGCTTCACATTTCGAGCACGCTTTACCTTCTGCCTTCGCTGCTTTGCAGCACCCCTTCATTTCTTGCTTTTCGCTGTGATCACAAGCTTCGGTACACGTATGCGCTTTTGCCTCAGCAGGCTTTTGTTGACCGTATGAAACGATGGTTAAACAAGCGAATACGGCGGTGAATAGGATTTTTTTCATAAGATTGAGTTTTTAAACACACGAAAGTTACATAAATCTTGGTTTGATACGCTTTGTCCGCTCATATAAGTTCTTATTTTTGCGTTAATTAGGAAACCAAAAGAGACAAAATGAAAAAGGTATTTGTATTCGCTGTTGCGGCGGCTTTGACAATGTCAAGCTGTGTAAGCAAGAAGAAATACGTTGAGCTTGAGACACTTCAGCAAACGACTTCTGACAAATTGAGCAACACTAAGATGGAATTGGCTGCAGCTACTGCCGCTAAAGAAGCTCAGTCTAAAGAGTTGAGCGCGTTGCGTTCGCAGTCTTCAGATTTGATGAAGCAAGTAGGTGATTTGACACAGATGAGCGCTAAGAATGCTCAGAACATGGAGAAAACACTAGAGAGCATCAATGAGAAAGAAGTTGCGATTACTCGTCTTCAAGATGCAATGAACCGTAAAGACAGCGTAACCTTTGCTTTGGTAACGTCACTTAAAGGTGCCTTAGGCGATATGAACGACCAAGATGTTCAGATCAGCGTAGAGAAGGGTGTCGTTTACGTAAACTTGAGCGACAAGCTTATGTTCCGTCCAGGTTCTGCCTACATCAGCAAAGAAGCGAAGAACGTATTGAGCAAAGTTGCTAAGATCATGGCTGCGAAACCAGCACTAGAGATCTTGGTTGAAGGCCATACAGATACAGACCCGATCGCTACAGAATGTGTGAAGGACAACTGGGAGCTTAGTGCTCGTCGTGCGACAAACATTGTACGTGTACTTCAGAATGATTTCAGCATCGCTCCAGAGCGTATGACTGCTGCAGGTCGTGGTGAGTATGTACCTGTTGCTTCTAACGATACACGTGAAGGTCGCGCTGCGAACCGTCGTACTCGTATCGTAGTTCTTCCAAAATTGGACGAATTCAACAAAATGATCGAGGAAGGTTTGAAATAATCAAGTCTCCATTTGAATACACAAGAGCCCGATGCCGCAAGGTGTCGGGCTTTTTTTATGGAGCAGCAGTACCTTCCTGAGCGCTAGGCGTGGACATTTTCTGCGTAAGAGCGGCTTACCGGTACTTCCACTGTGCGACCGTTGTAGGATAGGGTGACTGCGGTTTTACTTGCTGAGGTCAAATGCTCGGGGTTGATCAATATACTTCGGTGCGTTCTCCTAAACCCAATAAGTTGCTCAGACCATGCCGAAATAGTGGTGGTGGTAGGATAGTCTTTATCGAAGGAATGGACGATGGTGAACCTATCGCGAGATTCGATATAGAGAATGGCGTCTTGACGTATTTCGTAACTCTTTCGTTCAGAAATGAATTGGACCATAGGAACTTCATCTTCGGCTGTAGGGAAGAAGTGTCGTTCTAATAAAAGGTCTGCTGTGGTAAAGGCACCTATCCAAATGAAGGAGAATACGGGGTTAATCAAGACTTCTGGAAACTGATCTGGGTCCAATTCAAACAAGAGCCAGTACCCTATAATTGCCCCCATGTAAGCAAACCATAAAACGCCAACGCTCAAATACGCCCAATACCGCCAAGGAAGTTGTTTGTCTAGAATGATACCGCTAATCCATCGTCCAAACAGGGCGCTCGGCATCAAGAATGTTGCAAGCATCCAAGCAAGGGTCCAGTGTGGCACAAAACTCAGCAGTAATCCTGTTACTAAAATCAGTGCTGCGTTCCAAAAAATAAGGCGGTAGGTCCAGAGGTTCTTCATGGGTTGAATGTAGCATAGAAAATCGAAGAAATTTGTGTGAGTCCCAGTAAAATGAGGATTTCGCGCCTCAACAGGGGGATTTGACACGCCGAGAATGAACGGAAATCACCAACTTGTAGGAAACTAAAACGTACTACTATGATTGATTTATTTTACATGGGAGGGCCCCTCTTTATGGGCATCCTAACCCTGATTTTCTTGGCGGTTTTAATCGCTGCATTTTTACGTAAGCCGGCCGTAAAAGAGCTGGGTTTGATAGCACTAGCCTTCGGCTTCTTAGGCCAATTAATAGGTCTCTATGGCGCATTCCAAGGCATCGAAGCTATGGGCGGTGTCAGTCAAGCCATGCTTGCAGGCGGACTGAAAGTGAGCAGCATTACGGCACTATACGGCTTGGTCATCTACATTATTTCTTTGATCATTCGCACCGTAACGGCCTTCAAAGCGAAATAACCGCTATACACAAGGTGGACCGCAACAAAAAGCCCGGTACGAATCTCGTACCGGGCTTTTGTATAAACTGCTTGTAAGCTTCCCCTTATGGGCACTCTACGCGAGTAACATTTAAAAACGCTCCACCACCTGTAGTAACAGAGTCGATAACTCCAGCAGATAGACAAGTATCGGTTGCTAGTGTTGTAGTTGCACTAGGTTGCCATCCGTTAAGTGCATCAAACGTGTAGCTGTCTTGCATAAGGTCGCAATCACATGTAGTGCTGCAAGAAGCAAGTGCAAATCCTGCAACGGCGATCAGTAGTAATTTTTTCATAGGTCTTTGTGTCTTAATGTGTTCAACGAGGTCTAATCTACAAAAATCTACAGCAACGTCACTTCTGCGAAACCTACTGAACCCAACTATTTGGCGCATAAGGCAAATGTGCCGCGCGTGCAACGATGTCCACGATATCGGTAACAGCGGTTTTCTCACCACTCTCCCCAGGCTTTACCTCACCACCGAAGAGCAAAAACGGTACATGCGTATCATAGGTGTATCCTGACCCGTGCGTAGATCCATAGGGTCCGTAGAAAATACAATTCGGCTGTAGTGTAAACACCAAGTCCCCTGAAAATCTGCTCTGATGCCCTTGATTCATAAGACTTACGAGCTCGTCGCCGCTTCCGATACGAATATCATTCGCGGTATAGACATGAACGAACGGGTCGGTTTGCTCTACAACTAAAGCGATGGCATCTACTTCTTTCTTGGCCCAAGAATTCAAAAAGATATGATGATTGACCATCTTTGAAATGGCGTTCTCTATACCCAATGCTTCTGCGATACGATCATTCGTAGCCGCAACCACATCTGCATTTTGGAAGTTACGCACGTTATAGCCGTAGTTTCTAAGGTGATTCGGATTCTCACTAGCTCCATGATCTGCAGTGAGGTACAACACGTAGTTATCGCGTCCCACTTTTTTATCGAGTTTACGAATCAGCGTACCGAGCTGCTCATCGAGCTTGAGGTACATGTCGTGCACCTCCCGAGAGCGCACTCCCCAGGTATGTCCTGCATAATCCGTAGAAGAAAAACTCACACCTAAAAAGTCACAATCGGCATCGTCTCCAAGATCCTCGTGTTGTAGAATCTCTAAAGCCATATCGAGAACGAGTGCATTCCCTACAGGTGTGTTTTTCAAAATACTCAAGCCTTTCGAAGCAACTAGGGCCTCTAAATCGTACGGAAAACTCGAAGTTCCTCGGTTCAGCTTTGGCTCGTACGGATTCTCATCCTCCAAACTCTCCTCATATTTTCGCGCGGCCAATTCCAATTTCCACTTCCGACGCATCAAACCCATGGCTTCTTCCTTGCGGTTGTATTTTTCCACATATTCCGGAAGGCGATTCATATAATAACTGCTCGTCACAAAGTGCATACTGTTATCCAGCCAAAACGCTCCATCGGCCAGTTGACCTGCCGGAAAAATCGCACCGCGGTCCTTCACAGATACCCCGAAGCTTTTCCCGCGTCCATTGCTATGGAGTTTAATCCCGTCGGAAAAAGTAAGCGCTCGTAAATTCTTTGGGGATCTGCGACTGCTGCTCTCCACGGTTCCTACGGCGCGTACCGTCGTGTCTTCAGCACAGTACATTTCATACCCGCTGCGCGTATCCAGCCAGTCGTTTGCTACGATACCGTGGTATTTCGGCGTAGTACCGGTGGAAACACTGGCATGACCAGGCCCGGTATAGGTTGGAATGTAGTTGTAGTGCGTATTGCTGAACTGGAAACCACTATCAAGCAGTGTTCGAAACCCTCCATCTTCGGCAAACTGGTGCTCGAAACGTTGCAGGTATTCCGCGCGCATCTGATCCACAACCACTTGAACCACAAGCTTCGGCTGTGCCCAGACACCTAGACTAATTAGGCAGGCAAGCGCTGCTCCAATTCCTCTTTTTCCAAATTTAACTGCTCCCATAACTCCATGTTGGCTTCTAAATCCGCCTTTTTTTGTTCGTATTTCGGATAGAAATCAGCCTGCGCCATCAACTCCTGATAGCCCGCGGGATCTGCAAGTTTCGCATCCCAATCTGCCAATTCCTGCTCTAAGTTCTCAATATTTTCTTCGACTTCGGCCAATTTTTTAGCCGCATTTCGCTTGTCTTTTTCGAGCTGCTTGCGCTCCTTGTAGCTCAGGCCAGTCGCCTCATCCAGCGCCTTTTCTTCCTGCTTTTTTGCCTTGCTCTTCGCGGTTTTTGCCTCCACAGCACGCATATCAGCAAGCTTGCGCTGCTCCAAATAGTATTCTATACCACCGAGCAAAGTCTTTACCTGGTGGTCTCTAAATTCCACAGTCTTAGTAACCAGTCCTTCTAAAAATTCACGATCGTGACTAACCACAAGTAAGGTCCCGTCAAAACCGAGCAGGCTCTTTTTCAAAACATCCTTGCTGTTCATGTCCAAGTGATTCGTCGGCTCATCCATCACCAAGAAATTGATCGGTTTCAAAAGCAGTTTACACAAGGCCAAGCGACCGCGTTCTCCACCACTAAGTACCTTCACTTTCTTCTCCACATCTTCACCACGGAACATGAATGATCCCAGTAAGCTACGTGCGTGCTTGCGCATCTCTTCCGGAGAAGCATCTTCGATGGTCTGCAGCGCAGTAATCTCTCCATCGAGCTCATCGGCTTGATCCTGAGCAAAATAACCCACCTGAACATTGTGTCCCAATTCCAGAACGCCATCCGCCGGTACCTCTTGCATCAAGGCCTTCACGAGCGTAGATTTCCCTTGACCGTTCTGTCCGACAAAAGCCATCCGATCTCCGCGTTCAATCTCTACATCGACACCTTTCAGCACCAATTTCTCTCCGTAGCTCTTATGCACACCCTCCGCTTTAGCGACGACTTTACCGCTTCTAGGGGCAGGCTGGAACTTGAAATTCATGCTCCCGTTATCTTCCTCATCCACCTCGATGCGTTCCATACGGTCGAGCTTTTTGATCAAACTCTGCGCGAAAGAAGCCTTACTCGCCTTGGCTTTAAAGCGCTCTATCAGCTCCTCAGTTTGCTTAATCTCTCGTTGCTGGTTCTTCGCGGCAGCGATCTGCTTCTCACGAATCTCTGCACGCAACTCCACATAACGGCTGTACGGCGCATTAAAATCGTAGGCTTTACCCATCGTGATTTCAATCGTCCGATTCGTGACATTATCCAAAAACGTTCTATCGTGACTGACCACCATAAGCGTCTGACTACTCGCGCTTAAATGCTTTTCGAGCCACATAATACTTTCGATGTCCAAGTGGTTGGTCGGCTCATCGAGCAACAAAAGTTCCGGTTTCTGCAAGAGCAATCGCGCCAATTCTGCCCGCATCCTCCAACCTCCAGAGAACGTGTGCAGCGGCTTATCAAAGACCTCCGGCGCAAACCCAAGACCCTTTAAAACCAGCTCTACATCAGCGTCTATACTGTCACCGCCAAGCATCCCGAAGCGTTCGCTCAAATCACTCACCTCTACGATCAGCGCAGAATAACTCTCGCTTTCATAGTCCGTACGTGTCTCAAACTCCTTATTAATCTCTTCGATCCGCTCATTAATCCGCGTAATCTCATCGAAAGCACTCCGCGCGATGTCCATAATGCTTTTGTCCATATCCATCTTAAGGTCCTGCCTCAAGAATCCGATACGAACTTCTTTTGCTTTGCTCATCGAGCCGCCGTCCAAGGCATAATCCCCCGCAATCAGCTTCAAAAGGGTACTTTTTCCCGCTCCATTTCTACCCACGAGACCTATGCGGTCAGCAGGGTTGATTTGAAATCCAATTTCATTAAAAATGGCGCGTCCCCCGAAAAATAGCGAGGCCTTGTTCAGTGCTAAAATCATCGTGACAAAAGTATCAAATAACCACCGGGCGCCTTCGTATTTTTACCATGCAATACAGAAATTTCTAAAGAGCATGTTGAAGGGAACAAAAGTCTACGCGATCACGAAGAGCAAATGTCCAAGGTGCATGGAAGGTGACATCTACCCGGAGTCGAATCCATACAAATTCAAGACGCTTACAGATTTCAATCCACGTTGCAGCCAGTGTGATCAAAACTTCGAACCTGAACCGAACTTCTACTACGGCGCCATGTACGTCAGCTACGGCTACACCGTCGCATTATTCGTAGCCGTATACATCATTTTCAGTGTATTCTTTGGGTGGGAGATGTGGCCCACGATCGGAGCACTCGCTGCACTGCTCGTACTTACAGCACCAGTGATCTTTCGCATCTCGAGAACGACATGGTTGTCCATGTTCGTGAAATACGACAAGGAAGCACTAAAGAAATAAGGGTAAACTGCGTTAGATGGAAATGCCTTGGCGTCTCCCTATAGCCGGAAGGATCTTCTCTGAGGAGCGTTTTCTCAGTTCGAGGCGAGTGTTTCGCGCTAAAACCGTTGCGGCAAGCACTCTTCTAATAGCGGCGCGCCATACATAAAGTGTTCGGCAAGTACACGAGCGAGATAAGGAGTCATTAGTACGGCACGCGAGCCCATGCCTCCAAAGATATAGGTATGTGCTAAGGAGTTAAGCGGACCCACAAGAGGTCTCCGGTCTTTAGTTGCCGGACGCACTCCCGCAAGGTGTTCTTCAACCTGAAAACTCCCGTCGTAGACCTTACGCACGTGATCAGTTAACTCTTCCTTCTTTTCCTTGCTAGGTCCATCTTCAAACCGGTCCCAAGCATAGGTAGCACCTACGGTGGCCCGACGATCTCCCTCAGCAAGCATAAAGTGTCCTTGATGAATACATTCTGAGCCTAGATCGCGATCTAAACGCACGCGGATCACTTCTCCCTTTACAGGAGCAAACCCGGATTGATCGAGCCCGCTTTTACCTAAGGCCATCTGCGTACCTTGACAAGAAATCACCGCATGTGCGCGCAACTCTCCATAGGTGACTCCTTCAGCATCGCGCACAAGACTATCCCAATCAAATCGTGCTGCACTAAAGCTGCCTTCATTTGATAAAGTGCTGCGAACAGCGCTCATGAACTCATTAACTCGCAGTCGACCGGTACCTTTCATGAGCCCCGATCTGTGCGCTCCGATAATTCCTCCGGGTAGATCGGCAATTTCATCGTTTAGATAAGGCGCAAAGGCAGTGGAGGAGGTGAGACCCATCCAATCGTTTTGCTCTCCGGCGTTGTGAAACACTCGTCGAATGGGAATAGGATCGAAAAATTGTGCATCCGTCCAGCTTTCCATATCTGGATACACGGTGGCCAATTCCTCCATCATCTCATCTGCTTTCCAAACTTTCTTCAGTCTCTTCAAAACTATCGGGTTCCAAAGCCCTGCAGCCACTTTAGAGCTCACGTTTTCTTCTGGCAGGTCAAACACATGAACACTGGCACCGTACTTCATCAGCGTATAGCTCAAGACGGCACCTGAGATTCCTCCGCCAACAATAATGTAATCTACATGTCTCATACCTGCATCAAATGTATTCTAACTGCGCTACCAAAAAAAAGCTCCCACTACAAAGGTAGCAGGAGCTTTTAAAGAATGTTTGATCGTACCTACTATTAGTACGTCCACATGTCGTGTTCTTTGTTACGAAGCTCTTCCTTGATAGCCGCCGCTTCAAGAAGCTGTGACATGGCAGAGTTACGTTTGTAGTCCGAGATGGTACGGTCGTAGACATTGTCCATTTTCGTAATCACGGCGTTGAACTTTCTGTAGTGCATGATCTGATCGAAGGTCAAGCGCTGGTTGTTGTTCTTCTCATTGTACGCAACTGACGTAGCCATAGCATAACGTGCATCTGGGAACCAAATCCAAAAAGGATTGTAGGTCAATGCCGGGTTACGTGGATCACGTACTTCTGGAGCAATACCAATGATTCTGTTTTTCAACTCACCGCGCTGCTTGTCGAAATACCAATCACTCTTCAAGTGATACGCAACAACGTTGTTCGCCTTGATGGTGATAGTATCGATAGCTAATGGTGGGCCAAACGGATCGTCTGGATCAGGAATAGTATCGTACTGCTCAATCTTTTGACGCACTTCTTCAATAGTCAACGGCAACTCGAACTTATCGTCCAAGAAAATCTCAGTGATCGTATTTTCAGTGACAATTCCGTCTACGAGAACATCCCACAGGGCCTTGCGGTCCGGCATAGGTTTGATCGGGTAGTAGAGCGGAAGATTGATTTTCTCACGCAAGTCAATACGCTCCCAGTGGCGCTCTGACCACAACATGTCATCCTGACGTAAGAAAGGATAAGGAACCACGCGATTATTGCGGTAGTGTTTGGTTGCCTCAGGAACGATACCATCGTCTGACGGATCTAAAACCTGTGCTTGAGCAGTGCTGAAGGAAAGCCCCACAGCAACGATCGCCAAGAAAAACGCTTTAACTTGTTTCATATTAGTTCAAATCAATAGTAATAGGAGCCACTTTAGGCTTGATACCTTTACCGGTGGCTGCCTTGATGTTTCTGATAATAACTGGAGTACCAGGCTTCGCTTTGTCCAAGGCAGCCTTAGCATTCGAGCTGAGGGTAGGGCCCTTACAGTCGATCGGTGCAAATGGAGGTACGATGATTTGGAAGCTTGTCACTTTCAGCGGCAATTCGAAATCAAAGTTTTTGAACTTCGCTTCTACTTTCGCTTTTTTGATAAGATTCGCGGACATCAAACCTTCAGATTTACCGAAGATGGAACCGGCAGCATCTGGAAGATTCTTAACACGGAATACTTTCGAACCCATGCTCGTAGTCTTATCGCCTTCGCGTACACCCACTGCAATCTTGATCTCACCACCTTTGTTACGTGTAACATCAGCGATGTAACCTTTACCACTCTTCTTGATACCTGGACCAGTGACCACTAGATTCGATGGATCCACACCTGGTACACTTACTTCTAAAGGGTTATCTACCCCGCGGTACAATACGTTCATTTTCGTTGGAGAGATCACAACACTCGGAGGAGCTACGTTGAACGCACCTTCTACTGGGAATATTTTCTCTTCACCGTTTTGAGTCAAACGAATCTCACCGTTCCAAGTTGTTTCACCCACTTTGTTCGCAGGGAACTTTACTCTGGCAACACCACCAACGATGTCTTCAGCGCTTAATTCTTGTCCGTTAATGATCACAGTAGGCTCCTGTGTATCATCGAAAGCTGCAAGAAAAACCTCCGCCTCGTATTCACCGCCCTGAGTTACATAGGTGCTCTTTGGCATTACAACCGTACGCACACCTGTAAACTTCAAATCTGAGCGACCGATGTTCTTTTGCAAATGCGCAATCACATTTGCTTCAGAAGTACGAATATCACTCTGCATTGAGGTCATGAACGTCAACACTGAAATAAGTGGATAGTGCTCGAATTTTGACTGCTCCCAGCTGATCTTCGCACCGTCATAACTGACATCCGCAAAATCAAAAGTGGTCTCGAGATTACCTTTCAAGAATTCGTTGTCGCCAGCTTGTTCTTTTAGGTACTCACGATATTGGGTCATTGCCGTCTTAAGTTCCGCACCCTTGTTTCCAAGGATGAAGTAGTTCGGAGCTGTCTCCAAATCGTCCATTTTCGACGGTTTGTTTTCAGCACCTAATTCTTCGTCAATACCACCGCTCATCTCGATGACCTCTTTTTTCATGCGGTCAATCGTAGCGTATAGTTCGTTAGACTTCGCCTTTACATCATTCGCCTTATCTCTCCAAGGACCTGCTTTTACAGCGTTCTCCGCAGCAGCAGCCTCAAAGGCAGCGTAAATGTTAGCGTTTTGTTTTTCTACCGTTTCAATAGACGCCTCTTGGCCGACCATTACTTCGTAGAAGGCATCCATAACTTCTCTGGATACGTTCAGTGCGAGTAGTGCGGTCAACACGAGATACATCATGTTGATCATCTTCTGACGCGGTGATAAATTTCCTCCTGCCATTGTATAGTTTGTTTATGGGTTAATCTTAATTGTTCAGATTATTTACCCATTGCAGTAAGCATACCGCCGTAAACATTATTTAAAGACTCTAGATTGCCTTTCAATGAAGCCAATTGAGAAGCAAGGTCAGTTGCATTGTCTGAAGCACCTGACAGTTTTTCCATAACGTCGTTTTGACGCTCTACCTGTGCAGTTGCGTTTTCAAGTTGTACAGAGTATAAAGCGTTCAAGCTCTCCATGTTTGTAGCAGCTGTGTTGAGTTGCTCGCTGTATTTCGCGGTAGCACCCGCAGCATCTACAGCACCTGAAAGAGAACCAGCAGTTTCACTTAAATTTTTCATACCGGCACCTAAACGCTCGATAAGTTGCGCATCGATACCACCGCTTTCTAGCGCGTTATCGAGTTGCTCAGTAACGCTCAGAGAACGACCACCAGCACTTGCACCGTCTCCGGTTGCCAATTCTGGATAAACCAAGGTCCAATCGTACTCAGAGGCTGGTTTTTCAAATGCAGAGAACAAGAAGATTACAGCCTCAGTAGTCAAACCTACTACAAGCATCATGTTTGCACCTTCCCAGTGCATGATCTTGAACATTGCCCCAGTAATTACTACCGCTGCTCCAATACCGTAGAGCTTTGCCATGAAGTTTTTGAAGCGTTTTCCGTTTACGTCAATCAGTGCCATAATCTTTGTTGTGTTGTGTTTATTAAAGGGTTGTGATAGATTCTAATTAAAAGTCTTTCAGGTCACGACCTAAGAAACTTTGTACGGTTCTGAAACCGATGTAGCTTTTTGCTGTATCCTGGTATTCGTAGTCACGTGAACCAAGCTGCATGAAGTAAGCAACATCTTTCCATGATCCACCACGGATCACTTTACGTTTCATCGTTTCGCTTTCTTCATCAAAAGCGTTGTACTGGAAATCGGGAGCTACATCACTTTCGAAAGCGTAGGATTGTACGTCAAAGGCAGACGAAGTCCATTCGGCAACATTACCCGACATACAATACAGGTTGAAACCGTTTGGAGAATAAGCTGTTGCCTTCACAGGATAGAAGCCGCCATCTGCAGTCAAGTTACCACGGCGTGGCTTGAAGTTCGCTAAATAGCAACCTGAGCTGTTTGTTGCGTAAGGTCCACCCCAAGGGAATGTAGTAAGCTCTTCGCCACCGCGGGCAGCATATTCCCACTCACCCTCTGTAGGTAGGCGGAAGTCGTGCTCAATCAACTGACCTGAACGCTTCAAGAAATCTCTACGATATTTACTTCTCCAGTTCGCAAATGCGCGCGCTTGCTTCCAACTTACACCTACAACTGGGTATTCGTCATAAGCCGGGTGCCAGAAGTATTTATCGTGCATCGGCTCATTAAAGCTATATGTGAAGTCGTGAATCCATACTAAAGTATCTGGGTAAACGTTGATCGTTTCTTTTTCAAAGAATGAAGCGCGGCTAGACTCAGCTTGTGTGTCTTTGATGTAGTCGCGGTAGCTGAAAAGTTCACCGTCACCATCTTCGTCACGGTAGTCAAACTCTACGCGGTTCAGTTTGCTGGCCGCTTTTTGCTTATTGATCCAGAAGTACGTGTAGTTCAACTGACGGGTGTCGAGGTGTCTGTATCCTAACCATTGTTCTTCAGGACTGAGGTACATGCTCTCGATTACTTCAGTGTATTCCGCTGAAGGGTAGCGGTTTTTATCCCACTCGAGGTACGGATCCCAATCTAGACGGCGCATCATGCTGTCTGGATAGTTTAGTGCTACGTACTCTTGAAAGAACGTTGGGTCTTCCATCTCAGCAAGATCGATGTATTCGAACTCCTCTACGAGACCTTCGGCTAGGCGTGTTCTTGTGATAGAATCACGTACCCAATTCACAAACTGACGGTATTCGTTGTTTGTGACTTCTGTCTGGTCCATGTAAAATGCGGGAACACTCACCACTTTCGCAGGAGCAGTGTAGGCATAAGGAACGTCTTCATCATGATTCCCCATAGTGAAAGAACCTTGAGGAATGTAAACCATACCATACGGTTCACTTGGGTACCAAGTAGGACGGTCTTGAACGCCTACCAATTCTCCATGATCGCTTGACCCACACGAAGCGAGAAAAGCAAGAGAGACTAACCCTAAGAGAAACTTTTTCATAATATATGTATTTCTACTGTATTCTTAAATCTTAAGCAAGGCGCTATATTACAAAAATATAGGATTTCTGTAGCTACCTTTTTCTTTTGGTGGTATTTCAATCGTAAAGCAGTAGCTCATCATGATCTCATGCGAGCCGCTTGAGGAATTACTCAATGACGATGTTGTGAGGTCATACGAGTAACTTGCTCTAAGGTCTTTAGTAATCTGATAACCAGCCATAATTGCCAAAGCATCGTATACTCTATATGTAACGCCACCCCAAATCTGATTATTGTAAGTAGCGGCCATATTAACATCTACTTGAGTCGTAACGAAATCTGTTTTAACCATAGCTGCAGGCTGCAATACAAAGCCGTTTTGAAGGTCGATATCGTAACCTCCCATCAAATAATAGTGACGCTGACCGCGTATTTCTGCATTTGACGCACCACCATTGGCCGAAAGAATGTCCTTGGTTTCTAGCAGGCGGGTGCTGCTCAAACCTGCATACCAGTTGTCTAGCTGGTAGAACGCTCCAAAGCTAATGTCAGTAGCCATCGAAGTGCTACCAAGAGCTACTAAAGAAGGGTCATTCATAGTCTGAGGCGGAGCCCAAACACCTGAAGTGACGTTCTTATTTCTGAAGTCTGCGCGAAGTCCGAGGCCTAATGAACCTCCAGCGAGTTCCATTTGGTACCCGTAACCTACACCTGCAGTAATGTCTTGGAAGTATCCGATGACATCATTAGAGAAGTTTACAGAGATACCGCCACCGATCACGTCCAATGGCACATTAGCCGAAAAGTTCTGTGTAGTGGGTGCGTTGTCAAAACCGACCCATTGCGAACGGTGCACTGCAGTTAAGCAGATGGCATCACCGGAGCCGATGACTCCAGGATTGTAAAAAATCTTATTGTTTGCAAATTGCGTGAATTGCACATCTTGCTGAGCCCAAAGGCTTGATGTACAAAGCATTGCAAACAATGCGAGGCAGCTTTTTTTCATGTGTTTACCCACAGAAGTGTTTTGATTGTCGCTAAAGATAGAAAAATTCCGTTGCAGCGCACGTTTTTTCTTGTGAGTTATCAAGCTTTCTGTTGTGCTTTCCACCACCTTTTTGGGATGCGACCGCTTAGGGCTTCGTCGTAATCGGTTTTGCTACAAGGCACTAATTGGTGACGTAAGGTAGAGCCGCCATGCTTTGGAATTTCGATCCACCACCTTCCAGATAAGGGCGATTTGTAGAAGTTCAGATCCTCGTCTTCATCAAAGAGGACGGTATATTTTTCATACTCCTTTCTCGAGCCAACAGGATAATCGCCGAAGCGCAAACTGACACCTTCGAAGAAATACCAAAGTGCATGGGCACACAAGTGAGCGCTCATGCCGTTGCTGTCCATATGCGGATTGTATTCAAAAAGGCCGAACTGCGTTAATGTGTCGCTCATGCCTGCATAACGAGTGATGGCACAGAGTTCATTACCACTGAGACCATGCGGCGAGGTGTGAAAAGTACCAGGGCTATAGCTCTGACGCACGGCAGCGATATCAACGCTGAGCATGTCTGCATCGCGCAAGAAGGGTTCAACAGTGGGAAGGTTGGCTTGAACTTCTCCTAAACGTACCGCTTCGAAGAAGAGGTTGTCGATGAGTTGAATTTCCTCGGGGTTATTGAAGTAGGTTTGGTAGCCGAGATTGGTGAAATTGTAAAGTTGGTGTGGCTCTTGAAGCACCATGTGGCTTACGTAGCTCTGGTGATCCAGGTCGCGCCCTTCACTGCCTACATCGAGTCGCGAGTCCACAGTGACCACATTGACCATTTGCTCCATCTTGTCGTAGGCGCGGTAGTTTGCGTAGGTCAAATCTTGAGATCCCCCGATGGTGACTAAGATGATGCCTTTTGCGAGTAGTTCTTGTGCAAGGCTGGTGAGGTAGACGATGGTGTCGACATGGCGTTCACCTTTGTAGATGTTCCCCAGGTCGACTACTTTTTGGGACCAATTCCCACGGTACAATTGGTACAGATAGGGGCGGATAGCGTCCGCAGCACCGTCACAGCCTACATTTCTATAGGCCCGGCGGTCTTCCTGTACCCCTAACAGCGCTATAGAAACGCCTTCGAGGTCAGGGATACCGTCCAATTCTGTATGTAAAACGATCGTCGAACCCAGCTGGTTCGGATCGAGTACGGGCAATTTTGAGAGTACACTTTCGGGTACAGGACTAAGGTGTTCCACGCGCAAAAAACTTTACGCCTTAAATGTATCTCCTTATTTCTTTTTACCTCTGCGTTTTGAGGGGCCTGCAGCAATAAGTTCTTCACAAGCGGCACGATCAAGAGTCTCGGGCTCTTTGTCTTTTGGGATTTTGTAGTTTTTACCGTCCGATTTGATGTACGGTCCATAACGTCCCTTTAAGATTTGAATCAGTGGTTCCTCTGTAAATTCAGCGATAATGGCATTCGCAGCTTCTTTTTCTTTAAGCTCGATCACCTCTATTGCTTTTTCTAGGGATACTTCTTCCGGAGTGTCCTCAGTAAGGCTGTAGAATTTCTTGTTCCACATTACGTAAGGCCCGTAACGCCCGACGTTTGCTTTTACCTCAAGGTCCTTATAGTCTCCAACCACGCGAGGAAGTACCTCTTTTCTTAAAGCCATCTCTAAAGTAGCTTCGTAGTAGCCTACGCCTTGAGGCAACTTTTTAAAACGAGGTTTGGTTTCTTCGTCTCCGTCACCGATCTGGAATACGAATCCGTAACGGGCAAGTTTCACGTACACAGGTTCGCCTGTGCCTGGTTCCTCACCTAGAAGGCGGCTGGCTCGAGCATCTTTCGGTGCATTTTCGATCAGCGGATGGAATTCACCGTAAAACTCAGAGATGCTGTCTTGCCATTGTTTTTGTCCTTCGGCGACGGTATCGAAATTCTGTTCGGCCTTTGCGGTGAATTGGTAGTCCATGATCAAGCCATAGTGCTCCAATAGAAAGTCCGTTACAACACGTCCAATATCTGTAGGGAAGAGCTTGTTTTTGTCTGCACCGTAGTTTTCGGTCGCAACTGTGCTGCTGACTCCGTCGTTGGTAGCGCGAAGCACTTGGTATTCGCGTTGCGTACCTTCCAAACTGTCCTTCAAGACGTAGTTGCGCTTTTGGATAGTAGAGATGGTGGGTGCGTAGGTCGATGGACGTCCGATGCCCAATTCTTCTAATTTCTTTACCAACGAAGCTTCCGTGTAGCGTGGTACGTGTTTGGTGAAACGTTCCGTGGCGCGAATCTCTTCACTAGTCAGGAGATCGCCGATAGCAACCGCTGGGAGCTGACCGTCGAGCTGATCGGTATTCTCGTCATCGGTACCTTCTTGGTATACAGCGATGAAACCGTCAAATGTGATGACCTGGCCGCGTGCCGTAAAGCGCTGTGCATCGGGTGCATTTACATTTTGCAGCTTAATGGTGGTGTTCTCAAGCTGTGCATCGGCCATTTGTGAGGCGATGGTTCTCTTATAGATTAAATCGTACAGGCGCTTCTGCTTATCGTCTGCGCCGGCGATTTTTTTACCAAAGTTGGTCGGGCGAATGGCTTCGTGTGCCTCTTGTGCGCCTTTGTTCTTAGTGGTGAATTTTCTCACCTGGTGGTATTCTTCGCCAAAGGTCTCTTGAACGTGGGCAGCGATTCCTCCGATGGCGTCATTGCTTAAGTTGAAGCTGTCCGTTCTCATGTACGTGATGAAACCTGCCTCGTACAAGCGTTGGGCTAAGGTCATAGTTTGGCTTACGCTGTAGCCCAATTTCCTACTTGCCTCTTGTTGCAATGTGGAGGTGGTGAAGGGTGCAGCCGGTGAGCGCTTTCCAGGACGTTTTTCGACACTTTCGACGCTGAATTGGGTTTTGACACACAAGGCAAGGAATTTCTCTGCTTCTTCGCGCGTTTTGAAATTGGTGCCGAGTTCTGCTTTAAATGAAATTTTCCCGTCGGTAAATTCGCCGCTGACCTTGAAACTAGAGGTGGGAACGTGCTTTTCGATTTCGCGCTCTTTCTCCACGATCAAACGAACTGCTACACTCTGAACGCGTCCTGCGCTTAGACCGCGCTGGATGCTTTTCCAAAGTACCGGGCTGAGCTCGTAACCTACCAAACGGTCGAGTACTCGGCGCGCCTGTTGTGCATCTACCAGCTCTTTGTTGATCTTGCGAGGACGCTCCACGGCACGTAAAATGGCCGTTTTGGTGATCTCGTTAAACACAATACGTTCAGTGCTTTCATCTTTCAAATCCAAGCTCTCAAAAAGGTGCCATGCGATGGCCTCTCCCTCGCGATCCTCATCCGAAGCCAACCAAACTTTATCTGCTTTTTTCGCAGCCTTCTTTAGCTCTCCGACCAATTTCTTTTTGTCGCTCGAAACACAGTATTCCGGCGTGAAATTGTTTTCAATATCGATCGCCATACCCTTGTCGCACAAATCACGGATGTGACCATACGAGGACATCACGGTGAAGTCGTTTCCGAGGTATTTCTGGATAGTTTTCGCTTTTGCGGGGGACTCAACAATAACTAGGTTACTTGCCATAGGATCAAAACTTGGGTTTGAATTGGGGACAAAGTAAAGGCGAAAAAGTTCAACTTCGAACCTCAATCGTGGGGTTTAAATTCGGGAACGCTTCTGTATTACTACGTAATAGAATTTTTAGAATCGGACAAATTGTCAGTTAGGCACCTTATCTTTGTCCTTCGCGAAAGAAAGTAAAGTTTTGAGCGGTTACAATTATGGATGCAAAAACAAAACGCGCAAGCGGAAGAGGTCTCTACGCCGAGGGCGATAAGAACCCACACGAGCACGATGGAACAGTTCACGAAACTGTGAACCCCACCGGCACTAAAAAACTGTACATTGAGTCGTACGGTTGTCAAATGAATTTTTCGGACAGCGAGATTGTCGCTTCTGTTTTAGGAAAAGAGGGGTACAGTACCACGCAAAATCCTGAGGAAGCAGATTTAGTATTGCTGAATACCTGTTCGATTCGCGATAAAGCAGAACAAACCGTTCGCAACCGCTTGAACCACTTCAACGGTCATAAAAGAAAGAATCCTGACATGAAGATCGGGGTACTGGGCTGTATGGCCGAACGGGTTAAGGGGAAGTTATTGGATGAAGAGAAATTGGTCGATCTAGTTGTAGGACCTGATGCCTACAGAGATCTGCCCAATCTGTTGACGGAGCTTGATGGCGGAAGAAAGGCCGTAAATGTCATCCTCTCGAAAGAGGAAACTTACGACGATATCGAACCAGTACGATTGGGCGGAAACGGCGTAAGTGCTTTTGTTTCTATCACGCGCGGTTGTGATAACATGTGTACGTTTTGTGTCGTGCCTTTTACCCGAGGTCGTGAACGCTCGCGGAATCCACAAACCATCGTTGATGAGGTACTAGATTTGAGCAAACGTGGATACAAAGAAATCACCTTGCTCGGTCAGAACGTAGACAGCTACTTGTGGTACGGAGGCGGTTTGAAAAAGGACTTTGAGAAGGCGTCGGAAATGGCAAAAGCAAGTGCTGTTCATTTTGCAGACCTCATGTCGATGGTCGCTGAAGCTGTCCCACACATGCGCATACGCTTCTCCACATCGAATCCGCAAGACATGCGAGACGACGTGCTCGAAACGATCGCTAAATACAAGAACATCTGTAACTACATCCACCTTCCAGTGCAAAGCGGTTCTTCGCGCATCTTAGAGATGATGAACCGTGGGCACACTAGGGAAGAGTACATGGCACTTATAGATCGCATCAATCGTATCATTCCGGGCTGTGCAATTTCACACGATATGATTTCAGGATTCCCAACGGAAACCGAAGAAGACCACAAGGAAACCTTGTCACTGATGGAATATGTACGTTACCATTTTGGCTACATGTTCTTTTACAGCGAACGACCGAACACGTACGCAGCACGTAAACTCGAGGACGATATTCCTTTGGAGGTGAAAAAGCGTCGTCTTACTGAAATCATTCAGCTTCAAAATAAGTTCAGCTTACAGCGCCATGAAGAGATGGTTGGTGGAACCTTTGAAGTACTTGTGGAGGGAACCTCAAAGAAAAGTGACGAGCAACTCTTTGGACGTACCGATACGAATAGTGTCGTCGTTTTTGACCGTGGAGACCTTAAGCCGGGAGATTTTTGCCATGTAAAAGTAGAACGCTGTACTGCAGCGACGTTAATAGGAACTGTTGTAGAAGCGCCAGAAGAGTAGTACCTGTTACCTGCCACCAAAACCAAGCCCCACCCCATGTCAGAAGTAAAGAATATCAAACAGCGGTTCGGAATTATAGGCGTAAGCCCATTGCTCGACCGTGCCATAGAGAAAGCTTTGCAAGTTGCCCCCACGGACATCAGTGTCTTAGTGACCGGTGAAAGTGGTGTTGGGAAAGAAAGCATTCCAAAAATCATTCATAGCCTTTCGCACCGAAAACACGAGCCGTATATCGCAGTGAATTGTGGTGCAATACCGGAAGGAACGATCGACTCTGAACTGTTCGGTCATGAAAAAGGTGCATTTACCGGAGCTACGGGTGCTCGTAAAGGGTATTTCGAGGAAGCCGGTGGAGGAACCATCTTTTTGGACGAAGTCGGGGAGTTGCCCATGCCGTCCCAGGTACGTTTGTTGCGCGTTTTGGAAACGGGTGAGTTCATTCGTGTGGGTGCCTCTCGTGCGAATAAGATAGATGTGCGGGTGGTCGGTGCCACGAACGTGGGTATGCTTGATGCGATCAAGAATCACAAGTTCCGCGAGGATTTGTATTACCGATTGAACACGGTAGAAATTCACTTGCCGCCGTTGCGCGAGCGACCTATGGACATTCATTTGTTGTTCCGTAAGTTCTGTGCAGATTTTTCAAATAAGTACCACTTGCCGCCACTCCGATTGGACGATGAGGCGGTGCGCTTGCTTGAGCAATATCGCTGGCCGGGGAATATTCGTCAGCTCCGCAATCTCGCAGAGCAGATGAGTGTGATTGAAACCTCCCGTCTGGTGGGTAAGGATATCTTGAAATCGTATTTACCCGAGGTGGATGCGTCGAATTTGCCGGCATTGGCGAGCACGCGTGTGAGTGACGAAGACAATAAAAGTTTTGCTCAGGAGCGTGAAGCGTTGTATAAATTGTTGTTCGAGATGCGCTCGGAGATCAATGCCTTGAAAAAGGTAGTGGGGAGCGCTGAAGAAGGCGTTTATGAAGGGCTGCAACGTGAGTATCCAAAAATTGGTCAAGAATACAGTGAAACGCCACAGCGCTCATCGACAGGATTGAGCAGATTTTCTAGTACGCCAAGAACCCAAGAGGATGCGGAGGTGACGATTCTCTCAAGCGAAGAGCACGACCGCTACGAAGAGGAAGATGAGATCATTGAGATTGAAAATCTATCGTTGGTAGATAAAGAGATTGAATTGATCAAAAAGGCCTTGGATAAAAGCGAGGGCAAGAGAAAAATAGCAGCGAAGGAACTAGGCATCTCAGAACGAACGTTATACCGTAAGATCAAACAATACAATCTCGAATGATGCTGCGTCTTTCTGTACTTTTTGCACTGCTGTTTACCTTGACCGGATGTCGAGGCGGTTACAGCTTTACCGGCGGAAATGTAGGTGAGGCAAAAAGTATTCATGTGGGATTCTTTGAGAATAACGCCCAGATTGTAAATCCAGAAATGTCCCAGATCGTTACCGAGGGGATCAAAGATATTTTCGTGCAGCAGACCTCTTTAAGTTTGGTCGATGGCCCTGCGGACATGGACGTCCGTGGAAGTATTGTAGAGTACAGTTTGAAACCACAGGCGGCAAGAGGTCCGTCGGAGGTGGCGCAGATGCGTTTTACGATAGGTTTGAAAGTGGCGTTTGAAAATGTCCTGGAACCGAAAAACAATTTTGATCAGCGTTTTAATCGGTATCGGGATTATGATGCGGACTTGAATTTTTCTGATATTGAGACGGAATTGGCCGATGATATCATTCGAGAACTGACGGAAGATATTTTGAATCGATCGATCGCGAACTGGTAGCCTATGAACGGAAAGAAACTGCAGCAATATTTTGACAATCCTACCTCGATGGACGACGCGGCGGTAGTTGCCTTGAAACAGGCGGTTGCGGATTTCCCGTATTCAGGGGCGCTGCAAGTCTTGTACATGAAGGCCTTGCAAGAGAAGGAAAGCTACATGCTCCCGGCTCAGGTGAAGCGCAGTGCCGTGACAGTTTGGGACCGTGCGTTGCTTAAGGCATGGTACGATCAAAAAATATCGAAAAAACCTACTCCGTCCATCGTATTTGATATCGATGCGTTGAAATCGGCGCCCACACCGGTTCCTCCCAAGAAAGAGGACAAGGTGGGTACGACTCCATCCCTGGATAAACCGGTTGAGCAGCAGACTAAAGCAGCTCCTGAGGAAAAAGCAGCTCCAAAGCAACAAGGGGTAGTCGCAGCGGCCAAGAAGCCAGTAGCGCCCGAAGAAAAGGTGCCAGCAAAAGATCCGGAGGACATTAGTCATTTGCCAGAGGCGGTGCAAAAAGCAATTCTTCGTTCACGTGCATTGCGCGATAAAAAACCTGCTGAGGTTGCTTCGACTCCGAAATCTGTACCGCACACTACGGAGCAGAAAACCTTGGATGTACAAGACCAGGTCCAACAGAGTACGCCAGAACCAAGCGAGAAGACGGAGGCAGCTCCTTCAGTGGAAACACATGCTCAAGAAGTTCTAGAAAAAGATGCAGCACAAACACCGGCAGTAGAGCAAGCGGTTGAGGTTTCAAAAGAAGCCATAGAAGAACGCGTATTGCCTTTTAGTGAGAAAGCTTCCTTTATGGACTGGTTGAATGAGGGCGCGACTGCTGTGGAGGTCACTCCTATGAAAGTAGATACCACTGTGAAGGTGATTCGTTCCGAGCAAGCGCCAGTAAATGAGCCGAAGTCGCCGATCATTGAATCGCCGGTCAAGGAGGAAGAGTCGACGAACGAAATACGAAAAATCATTCAAGAGCTTCCACGTTTCGAGCCGCCGAAAGGTGAGGTAGGGATTAACGTATTTACCATGGAAGCGGATGCGCAGGGGAAGTTCGTAACAGAAACATTGGCAGAGATTTACTTAGGACAGGGACTATTCGATAAAGCAATTCGTGCCTATGAGGTTCTAAGTTTGAAATACCCGGAAAAAAGTGGTTTCTTTGCCGACCAAATTAGAGCAATTAAGAAACAACAGAAATAATGACAGCACTCTTTTCAATCCTGATCGTAGTGGTATCCGTGCTACTGGTACTTGTGATTTTAGTTCAAAATCCAAAAGGCGGTGGCTTGAGCTCAGCCTTTGGTGGAGACAGCCCGCAGATGTTAGGTGGTGTTAAAAAGACGACAGACTTTTTAGACAAAGCAACATGGGGTTTGGTGATCGGTTTGTTCGTTTTAGTCATCGGAATGAACTTGGTTTCTACGGATACTGTAGAGGCTGAAGATACCTTGTTGAAAGATCAGGTGGAGAATGCAGTGCCGTTCCAGCCAGCAGTGCCTACTCCGGATGCTGCGCCTGTAGAAAGCGCACCTGTAGGAGATATGCCAGAAAGCGTAGAAGAATAAGTAAGCATAACGCTTCACTCTCAAGCCCGGATGGACTGCCATTCGGGCTTTTTTTTGCTCTAAAACTGACAATTTTTCTAAGTCAGGGGCAATGCTGATGTCAGAGTGGCATAAAAACTGAATTGGCACAAATTTTCATGTATAACCAGCGTAAAACTTATAAAACAACTCAAATCATGGCAGATTTAAACATTCGTCCGTTAGCTGACAGAGTAATCATTGAACCTGCAGCTGCAGAAACCAAGACGGCATCTGGAATCATCATTCCTGACACTGCACAAGAGAAGCCTCAGCGAGGAACTGTCGTTGCAGTAGGTCCAGGTAAGAAGGATGAGCCCATGACCGTTAGTGTAGGTGATGTAGTCCTGTACGGCAAGTACAGCGGCACAGAATTTAAGTATGAAAGCGGTGACTACCTCATCATGCGTGAGGCGGATATCATGGCAATTGTTTAATTCAAACTGATTCAAACCAGAAATAACATGGCAAAAGAAATTTCATTTGACGTAGATGCAAGAAACAGCCTCAAAGCAGGTGTAGACGCATTAGCAAACGCAGTTAAAGTAACCTTAGGTCCTAAAGGGCGTAACGTAATCATTGAAAAATCATTCGGTGCACCACACGTAACCAAGGATGGTGTTTCTGTAGCAAAGGAGATTGAACTTGAAGACAAGATCGAAAACCTAGGAGCTCAGATGGTGAAAGAAGTCGCATCTAAAACCGCAGACATTGCAGGTGACGGAACAACCACTGCAACTGTGCTCGCTCAAGCGATCTACAACCACGGGTTGAAGAATGTTGCTGCAGGTGCAAATCCGATGGATCTTAAGCGCGGAATCGAGAAGGCAGTAACAGCGCTCGTAGCTGAGCTCAAGAACTTGAGTCAAGAAGTAGGCGACGACAACAGCAAGATCGAGCAAGTTGCTTCTATATCAGCGAATAACGACCACACCATCGGGAAATTGATCGCAGAGGCTATGGCCAAAGTGAAAAACGAAGGTGTGATTACGGTGGAAGAAGCAAAGGGTACTGAAACGTACGTTGACGTAGTGGAAGGTATGCAGTTCGACCGTGGATACTTGAGCCCATACTTCACGACTAACACCGAGAAGATGATCGCGGATCTGGAGAACCCATACATCTTGATCTACGATAAGAAGGTCAGCTCGATGAAGGAGTTGTTGCCAATTCTTGAGCCTGCAGCTCAAAGCGGTCGTCCACTGCTCATCATTGCAGAAGACGTAGACGGAGAAGCCCTTGCAACCCTCGTGGTGAACCGCATTCGTGGCTCGCTCAAAATTGCAGCAGTGAAAGCGCCAGGGTTTGGCGATCGTCGCAAAGCCATGCTAGAAGACATTGCGATCCTTACTGGAGGCCAAGTAGTCTCTGAGGAACGCGGTATGACTCTTGAAGGTGCCACACTAGACATGCTAGGTACTGCTGAGAAAGTGACTATCGACAAAGACAACACGACCATCGTGAATGGTGCTGGTGAAGGCGAGGCGATCGCAGCGCGCGTGAATCAAATCAAAGCACAGATCGAAAACACAACTTCAGACTACGATCGTGAGAAACTACAAGAGCGTCTAGCCAAGCTTGCTGGCGGTGTAGCTGTCCTCTACGTAGGTGCTGCCTCTGAGGTAGAAATGAAGGAAAAGAAAGACCGTGTAGACGATGCACTTGCTGCAACTAAAGCTGCAGTGGAAGAAGGATTCGTTCCTGGCGGTGGTGTAGCTTTTGTACGCGTTAGCTCTGTTTTAGAAGCGCTTAAAGGCGACAATGATGACGAAACCACAGGTATTCAAATCATCGCGAAAGCGATCGAAGAGCCATTACGTCAGATCGTTCACAACGCAGGTCTAGAAGGCTCTGTTGTCGTAGCGAAAGTGAAAGAAGGCAAAGGAGATTACGGATTCAACGCGAAAACTGACGAGTACCAAAACATGTACGAGGCAGGTGTGATTGACCCTACTAAAGTGACTCGTGTGGCACTAGAGAATGCAGCGTCTGTTGCGGGTCTATTGTTGACTACCGAGGCGACAATCACTGAAATTCCTAAGGACGAACCAGCAATGCCAGCCGGCGGCGGCATGGGCGGCGGCATGGGAATGATGTAATTCTCAGCGGTTAGCTAGATACAGAAGCCACCCTTTTTTAAAGGGTGGCTTTTTTTTTTAATCTTTATAGGAAACAGATAAGACTATGAAAAAGAGTCTAATTCTACTCCTGTTCTGTACAGTATTTTCAGTTGCTCAAGCACAGAATAGCGCCATCGATAGGCTTTCTCTCGATGCTGCAGTTTTGCCTTGGGGCCATACTTTTAATTACAATGGAGCGCTTAATTATGAGTTTGTCAAAACCAATCATATTGGGGTGTATTGGAAGAATTGGTTTGAAACGACTACTTGGAGCGGCACTGGGGAGCGCGAACAATCTTTAGGTTTGATCTACACTTCTACTCTTATAGATAAGAATTGGTATTTAGATCTGCGATTTGCCCTCGTGGCCAGTCGACCTTACGTGTATTGGGATAAATATCAGTTTGATCCATTTGTAGGCCTGAGTTTCGGTAGAAATTTAGGGGAACACTGGGGTATTGGTGCCCAGATTAATGGTTGGAAGTATTATGGCGTAGAGGGAAGTAGTTTTGATCCCGAGATTGCCGCCATCAACCTTCGCTATTCTTTCTGATTTAGCGTGTAAACGCCTCCAAATACTTCGCGATGTACTGTTCGCGGAGCTTGTATTTATACTGCATAATATAGCGTGGGTGCTCAAGCGCAAGAAGCTCCGGCGTGAAGTTGTATTCTTTGTTGAGTTTCTGTAGGAACTTCAGGTTCTTTCCTGTACCAAAGACGATGATCCGGTCATTTTTACCGGCCAATTCGATCTGTTTCTTGATTTGCTCCAACAGATACGGAGCGAGTGCTTGAGCAAAGCTCGCACGGTCGTAGTAATTGAAATTTATCGGCTTACCCTTCTTTTGAACTGTGAATCCCAACGGACATACGGAACCGATGAAAAAGTCCTTGTAAAACGTTTGTGGTCCGCCAAAAGCATCGATGGCTTCGTAGACAAATACGGAGCTGGGTTCATGTGTGCTGAAGGATTCAAATGGAATGCCACACTCCACTAGACGCTTGGTATCGGTAAATGGTATACCTGTGGCTCCAGCACCTAATCTACCTGGATTAATGCCAAGGATGAGGTGACGAGGCGAGTTATCGTTGTAAAATTTATGATAGAATCCGTCAAGGGCTGCCTCTTGCTCAGTGGTGGCACCTTCGAACGGGTTAAGAACATCAAGATCGTGGTCTAGAAATGAACGGTCGAATTCTAGGTTCTTGTAGAAGTCTAAAATGCGATCGGCTTTGGTCATTTCTTGTTGAATTGATTCATGGTAAGCGAAAGTCCAGCAAGTGCAAAACTCTGGCACGCCTTCACACTATGTTCGATCAAAGCAGGCAAGTCCAATGCTTCGTCCTTGCTCCATTCTCCGAGAACATAATCCACCTGTCGACCTTTTGGATAATCATTTCCTATTCCAAACTTTAGACGTGGATAGTCGTTCCTGCCCAATTTTGCTTGGATGTCTTTCAGTCCATTATGGCCTGCGTCAGACCCTTTGCCTTTAAGGCGAATAGATCCAAAGGGAATGGCCAAATCATCGACCACAACTAAAATGTTTTCAATGGGAATCTTCTCCTCCTGCATCCAGTACCTCACCGCATTACCGCTGAGGTTCATGAAGGTGGTAGGCTTGATGAGTCGAAAAGTTCTGCCTTTGATTTTTGCCTCAGCGGTCATTGCGTATCGGCCAGGACCAAAAACAACATTGGACGCCTTAGCAAAGGCGTCCAATGTCAAAAATCCTATATTATGACGGGTATTTTCATACTCGGCTCCAGGATTGCCTAAACCGACAATGAGGAACTTTTTCATACCCTAAACTGCGATTATTCTGCTGCAGCTTCTTCTCCTTCTTCTTCTTCGCCGTCCTCTTTAACTGCACCACGAGCATTTTTCACAGTAACGATAACTGCTGTGTCTGCGTTAAGGATTTCAAATCCATCAGCGTTCACATCGCTTACACGAATAGAATCACCGATGCGAAGTGGAGAGATGTCCAAAGTAACGTTCTCTGGGAACTTACCTGGTACTGAACGAACAGATAGCTTACGAAGAATCATCTTCAATTTACCACCGTTCAATACACCACGAGACTGACCTTCCAATACCACTGGGATATCTACGGTTACAGCTTTGCCTTCTACCAACTGGATGAAGTCAATGTGCATGAGTTGATCAGTTACTGGGTGGAACTGCATGTCTTGGATGACAGCTTCTACAGTAGTATCACCTACGGTTACTTTTGCGATTTTCGCTTCGGCAGTGTATACCAAGCCTTTAAAAGCTAGGGTAGGAGCAGAGAAGTGAATAGGTGCTTCACCACCGTAAACCACACATGGTACGTTACCTGCTCTGCGTTCTGCTTGAGCGTACTTAGAACCTAAATCGGTTCTTAGATTTCCTTGGATTTCAACAGACTTCATCTGATCTAGTTTATTCGGGTATTACATTATAAAGTGTCCTGAAATACTCTCGTGGTGATGAACATTCTTCATCACTTGAGCAAACATTTCAGCGACTGAGATCACGCGGATCTTCGGGTTCTCATTTTTCTGTGGAATAGTGTCAGCAATGACCAATTCCTCCAACGCACTGTTGGCAATACGCTCCTGGGCAGGACCACTCAAAACACCATGCGTACAATATGCACGAACGGTTTTGGCACCTTTCTCCTTGAGCATTTCTGCAGCTTTTACTAGTGTACCACCAGTATCCACCATGTCATCTACCAAGATGACGTTCTTTCCTTCCACTTCGCCAATCACGGTCATCTTATCGATAACGTTCGCTTTCTTGCGCTGTTTGTAGCAAATCACTACCTCAGCCTCGAGCTTACTCCCGTAGGCATGGGCGCGCTTTGCACCTCCCATATCTGGTGAAGCGATGCATAGGTCAGTTAAGCCTAACGCTTCAATATCATTGATAAATAAATTAGAGCTGAACAAATGATCTACAGGTACCTCAAAGAAGCCTTGGATCTGATCAGCGTGCAAGTCCATAGTCATGATGCGCGTTGCGCCAGCAGCCATGAGCATTTTTGCAGCCAATTTAGCACCTATCGGTACACGTGGCTTGTCCTTGCGATCCTGACGGGCTAGGCCAAAGTAAGGAATCACAGCGGTAATGTGCTTTGCGGATGCTCTTTTCGCAGCGTCACACAACATCAAGAGCTCCATAAGATTGTCTGCCGGTGGGTTCGTGCTTTGGATCAGGAATACGCGATTACCGCGAACGGTTTCCTCAAACGAAGGACAAAACTCGCCATCGCTAAACTCCGTAATCATTACATTTCCCATAGGAATGCCATAGCTCTTCGCAATGTTTTTTGCGAGCTCCATAGTGTGACGACCGGCGAATATCTTTGCTTCAGGTAGCATCTGTGCTGTGTATCAGTGTTATTAATGCGGTTTACGCACCTCCGAAGAGGGGTGCAAATGTAAGTAAAAGAACATAAATCACCGACGAAAAAATAAAGCGTTTAAAATTCTTCGGGGAAAAGTTAGGAGAAATGGAAAACCCACGTATTTTTGCCGTCCAATTCCACGGAAAGCCTGGGTGGCGGAATTGGTAGACGCGCTGGATTCAAAATCCAGTTCCTTCGGGAGTGCGGGTTCGATTCCCGCCCCAGGTACTTAGAAGCCTCACTCTTAAACAGGGTGAGGCTTTTTTCTTTCACACCCTTTTGCAGTACATTCACAACATGAACGAACATCCTTTCTCACCCAAGCAACAGCGCTACGATAAAGCCTATTTGAAGATGGCCTTAGAATGGGCCCAGCTCAGTCATTGCGAACGTAAAAAAGTGGGTGCCTTGATCGTAAAAGACCGCATGATCATTTCTGACGGTTTTAATGGTACGCCTACGGGTTTCGAGAATCCTTGTGAAGACGAGCAGAACTATACGAAGTGGTACGTGTTACATGCAGAGGCGAATGCAATCACAAAGGTGGCAAGCAGTCCAGCAAGTGCACATGGCGCGACGTTGTACATCACGCTTAGTCCGTGTAAGGAATGCAGTAAGCTCATTCATCAGGTGGGTATTAAAAAAGTCATCTACATTCACGAATACAAAGACCGCAGCGGTCTTGATTTCTTGATCAAGGCAGGCGTTGAGGTGGTTCAAATGGCGATAGATTGAAACGAGAAAATGTAGTTCTTTGGGTAGCAGCCTTCCTTTTGGTAGGCGTATGGATTGGCGCCAAATTCTCGGGGCAACCGTCTACGAGTACTCAGGTAGATTCAAAATTGGTCCAGTTTTTCAGTTACCTCGAATCCGAATATGTAGACTCTTTGGATATCGATGCGTTAGCCGAACAGGCCATGGATTATATTTTAAGTGATCTAGATCCGCACAGTACCTACATCACCGCGGATGATGGAGCTCAAATGTCCGAGCGAATGAACGGGGGCTTTACGGGAATAGGCGTAGAGTTTGCGATCAAAAAAGACACGTTGGTTTTTGTCCATGTAATGACTGACGGACCGGCTGAAGAGTACGGTATTCGCTCTGGAGATCGCGTTTTTGCAATAGATGGCGATACGATCGTAGGCCCATCGTTAACCAATGCCAAGGTCACTTCTTTAATCAAAGGTCCAATAGGGTCATTCGTAGATTTAAGTATACGTCGCGCCAACAAACAAGTTACGGCCTCGGTGAAACGCGGTCAGATTCCAATTCAAAGCGTTTTTGATATGGACGTGAAAAACGGGATCGGATACGTTAGAGTGGAGCGTTTTGCCGAAACCACACACGATGAGTTCGTCTCCCATCTAAAAGCACTAGAGAAGGACAGCATGCGCGCACTAGTGATCGATCTTCGCGATAATCCGGGCGGCTATTTGCACGAGGCCGTGGCAATGGCAGATGAATTTTTAACCGAAGGTCAAAACATCGTCACGACGAGATACAGAAACGGTGAAGAGCATACTTCGAAGGCGTACAGTGGCGAGCGCTATGAAGATCTGCCTGTGCATATTTTAATCAACGAGAATTCCGCGAGTGCTTCAGAGGTGTTTACGGGCGCGTTGCAAGACCACGATCGTGCGGTGGTATATGGGAAAACCTCCTATGGAAAAGGACTGGTTCAAGAGGATAAATATCTCGGCGACGGTTCTAAGGTGCGTCTCACCGTAGCCTATTATTACACGCCTAGCGGTCGCAGCATTCAGAAACCGTACAAGGAGGGAAAGCCTGCGAATGAGGGGGTGTTCTTGAGCGATTCAGGGCGTGTGTTGGCAACTGCAGGGGGGATTGAGCCCGATGT
>CBFHHO010000018.1:0-21936 GCA_965655695.1 uncultured Schleiferiaceae bacterium
CAAACTCTCCATTGTAATGTGTTGTTTTTTCCTAGCTATTAACTTCAAAGATAATTGACAAGATTTTTTGCATTCTTGTTTCTTAAACCAATATGTAAAGAACTTTTCTTCTTTTTTTCCTATCTCTCGATTGGGACGGCAAATGTACAATGAATTGTGACACCTGCAACAACTAATCTTAAAAGATTTGGTTGGTTTTCATCCGGTATTTTAGAAGAGCGTGCTTCTCTCAAAGCGGGTGCAAATGTATGTGTCTTTTGGACATATACAAGAGGTGGCTAAGCTTATTTTTCGACTTTTTTAGACTCGTACTGAATATCAGGGAGTTGTCAATGAGACCGAGATGATTTTTCCTCTCATCACGCGATGTGCACTGGTTGCAAAGTTGAAAATATAGGGGCTAAGATCTTTTGGAGCGATGGGTGCATCGTATCCTGGGAATGCTTCTTGGAGCATTTCTGTCTGGACTGCGCCCAGTGCAAGACAGTTAAATGCAAGCTCCGTGTCTTGGAATTCAGCTTGGAGGCATTCGGTGAGAATCGACATAGCACCTTTGGAAGAACTGTACGCGGTAAGTCCGGGAAATTTCACGGAGCCTTGAACGCCGCCCACTGAACTGATATTTACGATGTGGGTATCGGGGCGGAATTGGTCGCGGAGGAGATTGATGAGCTGAAAAGGAGCAAATACGTTGATAGTATAAATACGTTGTAAATCCTCCATGGATATCTCAGGCATCGGTTTATTGATGAGCGCCCCTGCATTATTGATGAGCACATCTACCGGGAGATTCGGCAATTCTGCCTTCGAAAAGGACAAAAGATCCAAGGAGATCAAGGTGAGCTGTTCGGGGTATTCGAGTTGGAGCTGTTGTAACGGCTTGATATTACGTGTTAGAACGACTACGTTCCAGTGGTTAGATAAAAATTCCTGTGCGGTAGACAAGCCAATGCCTCGAGAAGCGCCAGTAATCCAAGCGTATTTAGGAGTGGATGTGTTCATGGAGTAAGAATTGGTTCTATATGAAATAGAGGGAGAATAAAAAGCGGCCCAACATATAATATGAAGGGCCGCTCTGTACGTGTCATTTTAAAAATTGGTCTTCGATTAGACCAACATAGTAACTGGGTTTTCCAAAAAGCCCTTCACCGTTTGTAAGAATGCTGCACCTGATGCGCCGTCAATCACTCGGTGATCACAACTCAAGGTCACTTTCATTACGTTACCTGGTACTACAGCGCCGTCTTTAACTACTGGAACCTGCTTGATACCTCCTACAGCCATGATCGCAGCATCTGGTGGATTTACAATAGCAGTGAATTCTTCCACACCAAACATACCTAAGTTAGAAATAGTGAAGGTGTTACCTTCCCAATCCGAAGGCTGTAGTTTCTTGTCTTTCGCTTTACCCGCCAAATCTTTGACGTTAGCCGAAATACTAGACAACGGCATTTGGTCCGCGTGACGGAGTACTGGAACTAATAAACCGTCTTCGATCGCAACCGCAACACCGATGTGAACATGGTCGTTTTGACGGATATGATCGCCCAACCAAGCAGAGTTGATTACTGGATGCTTCTTCAAGGCAAGCGCACAAGACTTCACCACAAGATCATTAAAGCTGATTTTCACGTCACCCGATGCATTCATCGACTTACGGGCAGCAATCGCGTTGTCCATATCGATGTCCATGGTAATGTAAAAGTGCGGTGCAGTGTTTTTGCTCTCGCTCAAACGCTTTGCAATGACCTTTCTCATTTGGCTCACCGGCAAATCTGTATAATTCTCTACACCGGCTGGAACAGCAGGAACAGATGAAACTCCAGGTTGCGGAGAAGAATGGAATGCTGGATTGAATGAATCTACATCGCGCTTAACCACGCGACCGTGATCTCCAGACCCTTGTACCATAGCTAAATCAATCCCACGATCCGCCGCTAGTTTACGTGCCAAAGGTGAAGCCTTGATTCCTTCGTCGTTATTCGTTATTACCGGAGCAGGAGCAGCAACTGGCGCAGGAGCAGGTGTCGCTACAGGAGCTGGAGCTGCTGCAGGTGCTGGCGCTGGTACTTCCTCTTGAACTGGAGTCGCTGCTTCGGCAGGTACAGAATCACCAGCTTTTAATGCCTCAATATCTTCACCGTCTTCACCTAAAATGGCAAGAACCGTATCGACAGGAGCCGTAGCGCCTTCAGCTACACCGATGTAAAGTAACTTTCCCTCTTGACCAGGGAATGCTTCGAACTCCATGGTTGCTTTATCAGTTTCGATTTCAGCCAACAAATCTCCTTCGTTAACTGCGTCACCTACTTGCTTGTGCCACTTCGCTACCACACCTTCTGTCATGGTATCCGACAAACGCGGCATGTTGATTACTATAGCCATCTTTATCTGGTATTAGTCTTTGATAAACGGGTAGTCTTCCTGAGCGTAAACGCCCTTGTAAAGCTCTGACGGATCTGGATATTCGCTTGCTTCAGCGAAGTCTACACACTCTTTAACAAGTGCTTTGACGCGTTGGTTAATCGCTTCTATCTCCTCATCAGAGGCCCATTTCTTTTCCTTAATCTTATTCAAACAAAGTGTGATAGGATCTTTCGCTTGGTATTCAGCCACTTCATCCTTCGATCTGTATTTCTGCGGATCTGACATGGAGTGTCCTTTATAACGGTACGTGCGGATCTCCAGAAGTGTTGGACCGTCACCTTTACGAGCACGCTCCATAGCCTCATGAACTGCATCATAAACAGCGATAGGGTCCATTCCGTCCACTGGTCGGTTTGGCATATCATAGGCGTCACCTAGTTTATGAATATCCGTATGATTTGCAGTACGAGCAACTGATGTACCCATCGCATAACCGTTGTTCTCAACAATAAAGACTACCGGCAACTGCCATAGCATAGCTAAGTTAGCAGCCTCGTGCCAAGCACCCTGGCGAATAGCACCGTCACCCATGTAGGTTAGGGTAACGTTTTTATTCCCTTTGTATTTGTCCGCGAATGCAAGACCAGCACCTAGTGGAATTTGACCACCTACAATCCCATGACCACCCCAAAAACCTAGATCTGGAGAGAACATGTGCATAGAACCACCTTTACCTCTAGAGGTACCTGTGACTTTACCCATAAGTTCTGCCATGATACGTCTTGGATCTTCACCCAAAGCGATTGGCTGTACGTGGTTACGATACGCAGTGATCATTTTATCACCCTTTTCCATCGCGTAAGCAGAACCCGCGAGAATGGCCTCCTGACCATTATATAAGTGGAGGAATCCACGGATTTTTTGCTGGATGTAAAGAGCTGCGGACATGTCCTCAAACTTTCTCCAGAAGAGCATGTCTTCGTACCACTGCATATAAGTGGCTTTGGTGATGCGCTTTTTAGCCATTTGTCAAGATGTATTATTTGTGCGACAAAAATAACGCAAAACCCCACCTAGCAAAATAAGATGGGAGTTTTAAGTTGAAGATGTAACGCCGAGGCGTTTTAAATGTTCTACTGCGCTAAGAATCCGTCGATGTTGAAGGCCATTGAGAATCTTAAGGTATTCTCTAGAGGCGAGCGAGTAGTGGGGCTGGCAGGAATCAAATAGGCCATGTCAATCGTAAATACGTTGTAGACCAAACCGAAACCGAGCGTTACATATTGACGGTTTCCTTTGAGCTTGTGTTCTTGCAGGTATCCAGTGCGAGCAAACAAGAAGTCGTTGTACTTGTACTCCAGGCCGAAATTGTAGATGTTTTCCTGCAACAGCTCTTGGACTCCGCCAGGTTTTGATGCTGGATTGAAACTTTGAATCACCCCTACTAAAGGAGTCATATCGTCCGTATCTACCCCAGCAACAATCTCACCGTCTACTCCGAGTTGTGGAGGAGTTGGAACAAGGAGTCTGTTGATATCTAGGTACACCGATAATGCGTTGTAATCGTCAATTTCCAAGTGGTAGCCACCGCCAAGACGCAGGTTAGTCGGCAAAAAGTCTGAATTACCACTTTCTGAGTAGGCGATTTTCGCCCCGAGGTTAGTCATTGCAAGACCCGCAGTGAATGCTTGACGACGTCCGCCCTTGATATTTGTGTAGTCGCTTTGGTAGTAAAAACCGATATCGGCTGCACCACTTTGACCAGGTTTGGTTTGAAGTCCTTGAACGACTTGGCCTTGAGCGATATCCGAAAAAATCCAACGCAACGCAGTCCCTGCACTCCAGCGGTCACTGAGTTTAAGTGCATACGCTACATCGAAGTAAAATTCATAGGGATTGAAAGTTCCTAAAGAGTTGCCGCTAGCGTCCGTAAAGTTGATTTCACCTAAAGAGAAGTAACGGAGCGAAGCACTAATGCCTTGACGGTCACTGAGCGCTTTCGAATAGTTGACATATGCGAGATCGATATCAGGAACTAATCGTGACATCCAAGGCGTGTAAGAAAGTGCTAAAGAAGCGTCTTTATTTTCGAGAAAAGCCAATTTAGCAGGATTCCAAGCCGAAGAATTTCCATCTGGAGTCGAGGCAACACCCACATCTCCCATAGCACCAGCACGGGAGTCCGGAGAGACCAAGAGGATAGGAACCGCTGTGGTTACTACGTTGTATTTCAAATCGTTCTGAGCTTTCGCGCCTGAAGCGGAAGCCATGGCCAGAAGGAGTAGGAAGTATTTTTTCATAAAGATTCGCTTGTCGCAGCGCAAGTTTAACGTATAAATATGAGCTTTTCTTGTATCACAGCAGATTTTCCGTTGGAATCTGATACCCATTGGACGCGCGCATGGTAAAATCCTGAGGTGAGCGTTCCCGACGGTACGGAAGAGACCTTAAATACGGGAAGATCTGACGTTGCGTAGTTCAGGGTCAAGTGCTGCTGCCAAGTATGGACGGATTGCCCTTGGTTGTTGATCAAATCTAGACGAAGGGTTCCTTGCTGTCCTTGCTGGTTGTGTGAAAGTGCGAAGTGCACCTGTTCAGTGAATGGGTTGGGGTGGACTTTTAACTGGTCCAGGATAGGTAAAGCAGCATCGATCACTGTGAAACTGATGCTGTCATAGCCCCACTGATTCAGAACGTCCCATGCGCGTAATTCGAGGGAGTGCAAGCCGGGTTCGAGACCGTAAAATGGATATTGTACGGTGCCTCGGTCGTAACGGTCCATGTCGCTTTGGTAAAAAGCGTTCACATTGATATCCACCCCGTCTAAGGTCATAGTGATGTTGTGACCAATTCCAAGTCCAACCGCATTGATGCCACTCTCGTCTTTCAAAAGCCCTAAGCCCAATGGGTTTTCGTTGGTTGAGGCCCCAGAAATGAAATTGGTGTCGTTCACAAAGAGTCGCACCTCAGGTCCATCGGTATCAGTGACTACTCCGTCGAAGACCCCTCCGATTAAACGGCTGCGATCGCCGCGCCATGCATCTTGAACTCCATCGGTTGCATAGGCCAATACTTTCGCCTGCCCGACTGCTAGGTTGATGTCGAGAGGAACACGGAATTCGATGGAGAATTTGCCTTGATCGACGGTTGCCTTTCCTTTAAAGATCGCATTATTTTGGGTCGAGAAGTTAAACACTCCCCCTGCCCCGTCATTCACCTTCGTTCGCTGCGGCTGTGCCTTATCGAAAATACTCACCCAAACTTCTCCGTTGAAATCTTGCAGTGGAATGCCCGCAGAGGTACTGACCGAACCGCTCAACTGCACCCAATTCAGCGCTTTGAGCGTATCGCTGAAGCTCTGCCAGGCAATGCCATTAATGGAGTCGAACTGAACGCGGTGCTGCGGTCGAGCCAAGGGCAATGCTGGGTCTCCGATCAAGGAAAATTTTATTTTGTCACCGCTAATGTTGTTGTTCTTGGTCTCGCGCAATACGTCTCCGAGTCTTGGCTGCTCGAGAATCATCATATTGCGGTTGAGTAATCTGTTGAGATCGTACGTGCTGTTTGTTGCAAAAACAGAACGTGTTGTAGAGAACAAGGCGATAGCACCGCCGTCAGGGTTTAAGAACAATTGTTCCCCGGCACTCACCCGTTTAGCATCGTCAAATCTGGTGAACTCACAGGTGATGGTGGTGAAGACGGGCAAGGCCGTTGCGTTCGACCAATTTGATATGTCCTCCAACTGCAAAATGCGCTCGGTGGTCCACCCTACTTCCCCTCCGTGGCCGACAAACGAAACTACAAGCGCCCCTTGGTCTACTTCACGGTAGAGTTTTTCTCGCACCGACGGGTAACGCTGTGACCCGGGTTTAGCCTCCTGTGCATAGGCATCTGAATAAATTTTCACGATATCCAATTCAGGGCGCGAAGTATCTAAATTCCGTGCAAGCTGATCCTGTACGATGGCAAACTCTTTCTCCCACGCGTGATCGGCGTCATCTGCAACCAATACTGCTTTAGAGCGCCAAGGACCGAAGCGGTCTGACGAGGCGAGGTACCGCTCAATTTTATCGACCGCTGCGGTGGCCGAAGAAGAATTGGTCACTGGTAAACGACCAATACCAATATCAAGACTGCTTACGAACCAATTCAATCCTTCGCCTTGCTCCAAATACCCGTAATAATCATCGGTGATGTACGACGAATACAGGCTAAAGCTTTGGTAACTCTCAAAAGTGGGAACAAGGTTAGAACGCTCGGCCAATTTTTCTTTGTAGTCGTACGACGCATCACCAAACAAAGTCAAATACTGCAGTGCGCCACCTTGAGCATTGTACACCGTATATAAGAATTCTCGGACCGCCGCGATGTCAGGGGTTCCGGCATTCACTAGAGCATAAATATCGTCTAATGCAACTGCCCCGGACAACAAACCTCGGTCGGTGTGAAGACGCGCCAATCGCTGTGCTTGTTCCAGCAAAGAATCTGGTGCTATAATAAGGTTAGCCACAGACTGAAAGTCAGAATAATTCAGAAGGGTGTCATTTCGCTCAAACCGCAACTCAAATGCCTCTTCAGGAGCCACAACGAGGTATTGACGCAAGGAGTCTTCGAGGGAATTCCATGCGAGGGAATTGGCCGATTTCTGTGCAGTAACTTCTCGTACATGCTCCGGATCAGTGATCTCGAATACGACTAATGAAGACGGATTGGTTGCACCAATTTCGATCTTCGAGGATTTCGTGGAGTCGCGCGCAAAGTTTTGAAAACGCTTCTGATAGTTCGGAGTGTTTTCGTGGGTCGCATCAGAAAAATAATTGACCATCAACTGATCTAACCACATCGCCGCACCAGTATTCCCAGCCTTATCATACTCTAAGGTAATCGCGTTCAAAGCACTTCCTGAAGAGAGCGTCGTGCTCAACTGGCGTTCCGTCACATAGTTTGAAACTGAATTTGTTCCTACAGCGGGGAAACTCACCGAATTTCCACCTGTCACTTCCAAACGAGTGTTTGATGTACTCGCACGTGCAACGGCACGAACATCAACCGTTACGGGCGAATTCCCCAATGCTTCAAGAGGCAAGGCATAAGAACGGGTCGTAGTAAAGTCAAAAAGGTCGCCGAACCAGCGTCTACCGGTGGCTATTAAGTTTGTCTGGGCGGAGTCCACTACGTGGTATTGAAGGTGGGCACCTATAGTTCGAGAAGGCGTAACATCAACCGCAGCGGCAGAACTCATTTGCCCATCATTCTCATCGGCAGTCACCCCTACAAGAACGTATTCGCGCTCACTGTAGGCATGTTCGTTGTAGCTGTAGGAACTGTCTTGCAATGAGATCGAAAAAGGCGCTTCGAGGTAAAACAGAATTCTGGAATTCGCATCAAGGAGTCCGTCGTTATCCAAAACTTTGTAAGGCGCCGGAACTAGACCATACTGAGACGCGCCGTTGGTGTGCGACAGCTCCCCTTCCGGCCGATGTAAAACAAGGAGTCTGTTAAGTGAGGCGCCCGCCTCGAGAATTCCCTGGTCGATCAAGGTTTGTCCGTCCAACTGATGCACACCAGAACGCATGGAGGAAAATAAGGCGTAGCGTCCTTCGTCCAAAGAGAATTGGCCTTGGAGGGAAAGGGAAATCAACCCGAAAAATAGGACTACGACCTTCTTCATTCTAGCAAAGTTACGTTACGAGTATAACATTTCATGGATTGAAAACGTTTAAAGACTAACGATACAAGCAGGGCAAATCGTACTTTTTTTGCTTATACTTGTTGCTTGAAAACACTGGTAAATCAATGAATGCATTGAACACACGCACGTTAAAACTGCTTATTGCATTGACTGTCAGCACCTTAAGCTTTGCTCAAGATGCTCATTTCAGTCAATATTATGCAAACCCCATCTACTTAAATCCTGCCTTTGCAGGTTTGGATAGATGCCCTACTGTGCACACAAACTACAGAAATCAGTACCCGGAATTGGGCGTGTACCAAACTTATTCTGCCTCGTACGACCAATATGTTGACAAACTCAACGGTGGTGTTGCGATCATGGCCCTGCGCGATGATGCCGGTAATGGGGCGCTCAACCTCACTGAGGTGAGTGCAGTATACAGCTACCATTTGGAAGTAAATCGTAAATTCTCATTACTGAGTGGTTTTCAGGCAACTTTCCGTCAGAGAGCCTTGGATTGGGGACAGTTTACATTCCCGGACATGATCGATCCATTCTACGGATTTGTGCTACCTACAAATGAGGTGGCACCGGGAAATAACTTTAACAACCACCTAGATCTGAGTTTCGGTATGCTCGGTTTCACTGACCGCTGGTATATCGGTGTAGTAGGTCATCACCTCACTGAACCCAACGAAGCATTTTTGAGTCAAAGCAGACTTCCTTTGAAGCTTACGGCGCATGCTGGAGCAAATATTCCAATAGGAAGAAAGCGTCTACACAATAGTTTGCAATCGTACATCGTTCCTAATATAGTCTACCAGCAGCAAGGTTCTGCATCACAGCTTACAGCGGGTGTTAGTTTTGCTCGTGGACCTTTGGCGGGAGGCTTAGCTGTACGTCAGGGATCATTCAATCCTGATGCTGTAATATTCATTTTAGGTATTACACCACCAGATTTACCATGGACCTTTGGTTACAGCTACGATTACACAATTAGTGATTTGACCAACACACTAGGTGGGTCGCATGAGGTGAGTTTAGGATATAAACTTCCATGTCGCACTCGAGCTAGTAAAATTAGAGCACTGAAGTGCCCTAAATTCTAAACAACGAAACAACTGAATATACATGAATACGTTCGTTAAATTTTCTCTTGCTACTGCCGCAGCTGCTCTCATGATGAGCTGTGCTGGACCACAGTCAAATACTACGGGTTGGTCTATTAACAACAAGAAGAACGGTGGATTCCAGGCCAACTTGAACTACAAGGGTCAAGAAACTGGACCAGGCCTCGTTTTTGTTGAAGGTGGTACTTTCATGATGGGTCAGGTTGAAGAAGACTTCATCAAAGATTGGAACAACGTTCCACGTCGTGTAACGGTAAGTTCGTTTTACATGGACGAAAATGAGGTTACTAACGTAGATTACCGTGAGTACCTTTATTGGTTGCGTCGTGTATACGATTACGACTACTACCCTGAAATTTACAAAAGCGCTTTGCCTGATACATTAGTATGGAGAGACAAACTTGCGTACAATGATAATTTCGTAGAGAACTATCTACGTCACCCTGCCTACAATTACTACCCAGTAGTAGGTGTAAGCTGGTTGCAAGCTCAACGTTTTTGTTCTTGGAGAACAGACCGTGTAAACGAAGCGATTCTTATCAATGAGGGCGTTTTGAAAGAGATGCCGGATCAGATGGATGCGGATCACTTTAACACTGAAGTCTACCTCTACAAGCAGGGAGAATACGTTCAACAAAACAAGAAAGGCCTTAAGGACTTGAACCCTACCAGTATCTATGGTAAAGAGGGACGTCCAGCACGCATCGAAGATGGTATCGTGTTGCCGAAGTACCGCCTTCCTACAGAAGCGGAATGGGAATACGCTGCGTATGCCGATGGTGGTAAGCGTATTTACAACCGTGTTGTAGACAAGAACAAGTATACTTGGAACGGGAATGCTACACGTAATCCCGATGCTCAAGAGCGTGGAGAGATCCTAGCGAACTTCAAGCGCGGGCGTGGTGATAACATGGGTACCTCAGGCTGGTTGAATGATGAAGCTGATGTAACCATGCAGGTTCGTTTCTACCCGCCTAACGATTTCGGTCTTTATGACATGGCAGGTAATGTTGCAGAGTGGGTTATGGATGTTTACCGTCCTGTATCTTCATACGATGTTACTGACTTCCGTGCTTTCCGCGGTAATGAATTCAAGCACTACGATAAGAACTACCAGGACATCGGTTCACTTGAGGTACTGCAAGACCCGCAAAAAGAAGTACGTAATGGAGATACCGTGATTGTACGTCTTCCAGGTCAGCTTCCATTGCGTGATGTAACGGTTGAAGAAAATGTAAAACGTCGCAACTACGAAAAAGCGGATTACCGCGATTATCTAGATGGAGACACCGAGAGCTCGCAAAACTATGCGAACCCAACGCAAGAGGGTGAAGCTCCGATGTACGACTACGGAAATAAAACTCTTATCGGTAATACCACTCGTGTTTACAAAGGCGGTAGTTGGAAAGATCGTGCCTACTGGTTGAGCCCAGGAACACGTCGTTACCTTGAGGAAGATCAAAGCACGGATTACATCGGTTTCCGTTGTGCTATGGATCGCGTAGGATTCCAGAACATGGACAGCAAGAAAAAGAAGCGCCCAACGAAAGTTAAGCGTCACAATTTTAAGCGTTACCAGATGTAATCTGAACGTTGAAAACAATAAAAAGCCTCGCATTGCGGGGCTTTTTTTATGCCGTATTTTTCCAAGACGAATCAACTGACCGTATTCATTATGACGCCATTCGAAGCATTTCTTAACTGCAGGAAAATTTCCACCGATACTCGCAATATCATTCCTGGCAGCGTATTCTTTGCGCTAAAAGGTGCTCGGTTCAACGGGAATGACTTTGCTCTTCAAGCGCTCAAAGAAGGTGCCTCCTATGCGGTCGTAGATGAAACTGTAGGTCCAGATCCAAGAATCCTCAAGGTAGAAGACGTACTCCAAAGCTTACAGGGTTGTGCACGCGACTACAGAAGATCCTTACAAATACCGGTCGTTGGTCTTACTGGAAGTAATGGCAAGACCACCAATAAAGAATTGTTCTCAGCCGTATTACAGCAACGTTATACAACGCATGCAACAGCTGGCAACTTTAACAATCATATCGGTGTACCCCTCACCCTGCTCGCTATTCCAGAGGAAAGTGAAATTGCAATCATAGAGATGGGAGCGAATCATCAACGAGAAATTGCCCTTCTTTCCTCCATAGCGGAACCCACCATAGGTTACATCACCAATTATGGCAAAGCCCATATGGAAGGATTTGGTGGCGTGGAAGGCATCATCAAAGGGAAGAGTGAACTGTACGACTATTGCCGCACAGCTAATGCTCAGGTCATGATCAATTTTGACGATGCGATACAAGTAGAGAAAAGCGCAGGTATTGCTCTTTTTGGTTACGGACACGACGCAGGTTTGATTTGGCGTAGTTCAACTGCTTCGGAATTTGCTGGAATCCAATTCGATTTTGAAGGTGCGAGGTATACGGTGCAAAGTAAACTGAGCGGGTCTTTTAACGAGCAAAACATCGCTGCGGCGGTATGTCTTGGACTCCATTTCGAGGTATCTCCTGAGGCCATAGTAGAAGCTATTGAGGGCTATACCCCGGACATGAATCGTGTAGAATGGCGCTATACGGCACACAACAAAATATTACTGGATGCTTATAACGCCAATCCAACAAGCATGGCACTGAGCGTAGAGAGTTTTGCTAAATGGCATAGCGAGGGCTGGATGATTCTAGGAGACATGTTCGAACTAGGCGATAGCGCACAGCAGGAACATACTGAAATGATTCAACGTATAGAAAGCTTGGGCATGCACGAACGTACGGTGCTGGTCGGCAAACTCTTCGGCAGCTGTGCATGGAAAGGTTTGCAGTTTGATTCTACGGAAGAATTGATGGAGTATTGGAATAAAAAAGGCGCCCCGAAGGACGCCCATATTTTACTGAAAGGATCAAGAGGCATTGCTTTAGAAAAGCTGCTGCCGGTCTTGTAATCCTTAGCTGTTTTTGATCATATCGCGTGAAATCACGATGCGCTGAATTTCAGAAGTACCTTCGTAAATCTGAGTGATTTTTGCGTCGCGCATCAAGCGTTCCACGTGGTATTCTTTTACGAATCCGTAGCCGCCGTGCACTTGCACCGCTTCTGTGCTCACCCACATAGCTGCTTCAGAAGCTGCCAGTTTCGCCATAGCGCTTTCTTTATCGTAGCTCATTCCCTGATCCTTCAACCAAGCTGCCTTGTACACAAGCATACGTGCTTGCTCCACTTTCATTTCCATGTCCGCGAGTTTGAACGCAATCGCCTGGTGCTCGTGGATCGGTTTACCGAAAGTAGTTCGCTCTTTAGAGTACGAAAGTGCTAGATCCAACGCTCCTTGTGCAATACCTAGTGCTTGAGCTGCAATACCGATACGGCCACCACTTAAGGTCTTCATAGCGAATTTAAAGCCGAAGCCATCCTCTCCGATACGGTTCTCCTTAGGAACCTTGACATCATTGAACAGTAAGGTGTGTGTATCTGAACCTCGAATACCGAGTTTGTCTTCTTTTTTACCGACTACGAAACCTTCCATGCCCTTTTCAACGATCAAAACGTTGATACCACGGTGGCCTTTTTCACGATCCGTTTGTGCAACTACAAGCGCTATTTCACAAGTGTTTCCGTTCGTAATCCAGTTCTTCGTTCCGTTCAAAAGGTAGTGATCGCCCATATCGATCGCCGTAGTCGTTTGCGAAGTTGCATCAGAACCGGCCTCTGGCTCACTCAAACAAAAAGATCCGATGATCTCCCCTGAGGCTAAACGCGGAAGGTATTTTTTCTTCTGTTCTTCGTTACCGAAAGTCTCAAGACCCCAACAAACTAGCGAGTTATTTACACTCACAACCACGGAAGCTGAAGCGTCAATCTTTGACAACTCCTCCATGGCTAAAACGTAGGACATGGTATCCATGCCTGAACCTCCATTTTCTAGAGAAACCATCATGCCCATGAAACCTAGTTCACCGAGTTTTTTGATTTGTTCGTGCGGAAACTCCTGTTTGTCGTCGCGCTCGATAACGCCAGGAAGTAATTCGGTTTGTGCAAAATCGCGCGCTGCGTCGCGGATCATTAAATGCTCTTCTGATAGGTTGAAGTTCATCGAAAATTCTGTTTATAATTGGTGCTGTAAATGTACGAAGCAACTCGCAATGTATTGGGATTAATGAGCGGCACCTCGCTAGACGGTATGGATGCAGCTATAGTACGGTTTGAGCAAGGTGAACACTTGGACTTCAAACTGCTGGACTTCTTCCATTTTCCGTACCCTGAGGCACTGAAAATACTCGCGGAAAAGACATTTTTCGACCGCAAGTTGTTAACCGAACTCGAAGAACGATTCGCGGATTGGACCGTTTCGGTGATTCGATCGGTTCAAGATCGGTCCAGCCATGCTTTTGATGTCGTAGGATCACACGGTCAGACTGTTTTTCATGACCCCTTGAATAAAAGCACAGTTCAAGCTGGTAATTTGCCGAGGATAGCGAAGGAAACGGGGTGTACTTTGGTGACCAATTTCAGGATGCAGGATGTCTTGCTTGGAGGTCAGGGTGCGCCTTTGGTGCCGTTTGGTGATCACCGCTTGTTCGGAGGGTATGAAGCAGCGTTGAATTTAGGTGGCTTTGCGAACGTGAGTATCGGCGAGCCTTTTTTGCGCGACGGTGTGCATGCGGCGTTTGACGTGTGTGCGGTGAACCGTGTGTTGAATGTTTTTGCGGCGGAATTGGGGCAGGAATATGATCGCAATGGAAATTTCGCACGGGAAGGCGCGATTAACGCTTGGGTACTTGAAGAGTTGGACAGTCTAGAATATTATGAGCAGGCTGCGCCGAAGAGTTTGGGCAGTGAATGGGTGGAATCTACCTTTCTGCCATTGATCGATTATTTAGCGCCCAAGGATGCATTAGCCACTGCGGTAGAGCACATTGCGCAACAAATAGTCGAAGTACTTGGAAGTCGAAAAACGCTAGTGAGCGGCGGCGGTGCATTTAATGGTTACCTAATACAACGTATGAGGATGCTCGGTGCAGACCTACATATTCCCGACAAAACACTCGTAGAAGCTAAAGAGGCTGTGATATTTGCCTTGCTTGCTCATGAGCGTATTCTGGGGCGACCGAATGTCATAGGAAGCACTACCGGAAGTGGGATTTGGCACAGTTCTGGTTCTGTGTTTGCCCCATAAGAACTACCTTTAAGCGCCTAAAAACAGAAGAGCATGAAAGAGCAATTACGCGCCTTTGAAGAGCGCCCTGCAGAGATTGTATACCACTGGCACGATAGCGAGACCGAAGCGAAAGGCTGGGTCGTTATCAACAGCCTTCGTGGTGGAGCTGCGGGTGGCGGTACACGAATGCGCAAAGGATTGACTGAAGGAGAAGTCCTCTCTTTGGCCAAAACCATGGAAATAAAATTCACAGTAGCAGGTCCTGCGATCGGCGGTGCAAAAAGTGGGATTGATTTCGATCCTGCGGACCCTCGTAAAGAGGGGGTATTGAAGCGCTGGTACAAAGCAGTATATCCCCTATTGAAGAACTATTACGGTACTGGTGGTGATTTGAATGTTGATCAAAAAACTGAGGTGATTCCTATCACCAGTGAATTGGGCATTCTTCATCCACAGGAAGGTGTGCTGAACGGACATTACCAGCCGGGAGATTTCGCCAAAGCGCGCAAAATTCAGCAACTACAACAAGGGGTAAGTTTGACCTTGAGCGCTGCGGAGTTAATGCCGAGTGAGGATGCATCGCTGAAAGTGGGTGACATGATCACAGGCTATGGAACAGCGATGAGCGTGAAACACTTCTATGAGATCTGGGGTGGCGATCTCGCTGGAAAGCGTGTCATCATCCAAGGTTGGGGAAATGTCGCTTCAGGAGCCGCGTTTTATCTCGCCCAGATGGGTGCGAAGATTGTCGGTATCATTGATATCGTTGGTGGTTTGATGAAACCTGAAGGATTTTCTTTGGAAGAGATCAGAACCTTGTTCAATACAAAGAATGGAAATGCGCTAGCTTCCGAAGACATGATTTCGTTTGAAGAAGCGAATAAGTCGATTTGGAGCATGGGAGCTGAAGTGTTTATTCCTGCTGCTGCTTCGCGATTAGTGAACCGTATGCAATTGGCGCAAATGCTTGATAACGGTTTAGAAGTTATTTCATCTGGGGCGAATGTACCTTTTGCCGATCAGGAAATCTTTTATGGACCGATTGCTGAGCTTGCCGATCAAAAATGTGCCGTGATTCCAGACTTCATCTCAAACTGTGGCATGGCGCGTGTATTCGGCTACCTCATGGAGGATGGCGCGGAAGTAAACGATCTGGCCATATTTACAAATGTTAGCCATATCATTAACAATGCATTAATGGACGTTTACAACGTGAGCAATGCTCCGAACCACATTACCTTTAACGCTTATATTAACGCCCTCAAACTATTAATCTAATATCATGACCTATACGCTAATGCTTGTTGTGTTCGTACTTGGCTACGCTGCCATTGCCTTCGAACATCAGTTAAAAATAGATAAAGCCGCTGCTGCACTGATCACAGGTGTGGTGACCTGGACCTTGTATATTTTGGCCAGCCACGACATTCATCATGTCGAGGAACACCTTTTGCATCATTTGAGTGAGATCTCTTCAATTCTCTTTTTCCTGATCGGTGCCATGACTATCGTTGAACTCGTGGATGCCCACGAAGGATTCGCCGTGATTACAGACCGGATCAAGACCACGAATAAGGTAAAGCTCATGTGGATCATTTGTATCCTGAGCTTTTTCTTCTCAGCAGCGCTCGACAACCTAACGACTTCTATCGTTATGGTCAGTCTTCTTCGCAAGCTGATCGCCGATCAGAAAGACCGCTGGTTCTTTGCTGGTATGGTAGTTGTTGCCGCCAACGCAGGTGGTGCCTGGTCGCCTATCGGTGACGTAACCACTACCATGCTTTGGATCAAAGGCCAAATTTCAGCCGGTGCAGTTGTTACCGATTTGATCGTACCGTCTTTGTTTACATTGCTTGCGCCGCTCGCCATTCTTACTTTCCGTTTGAAAGGAGATGTCAAGCGTCCAATCAAAGCAGAAACTGCCGATCATTATCTTGATCCCACCACACCGTTTGAACGCAACTTTGTGTTCTTCGCTGGTGTCGCTGGTCTGATTTTCGTTCCGATCTTCAAAACGGTAACCCACCTCCCTCCTTTCATGGGAATGATGCTTTCGCTAGGTGTACTTTGGCTCATTACAGACGTGATGCACAGAAGAAAACCGGCTGATGTAAAACATCACCTTTCACCGCTCGGAGTACTTCAAAAGATAGATACCCCTTCGGTATTGTTCTTCCTCGGTATTCTTTTGGCCGTAGCTTCGCTGCAGTCGATGGGTCAGCTTGGTGATCTTGCAGTTGCACTCGACAATAGCATCGGAACCGACACGCAAAACGGCGTGTATGTAGTGAGTATCATCATCGGTTTACTTTCTTCGATCGTGGATAACGTACCGCTCGTTGCTGCAGCAATGGGGATGTATGAGATCACGGAATCCGGACTGTTTATGCAAGACGGTATCTTCTGGCAATTCCTCGCCTACTGTGCCGGTACGGGTGGTTCCGCGTTGATCATCGGTTCAGCTGCTGGGGTCGCCGTGATGGGACTAGAAAAAATAAGCTTTGGCTGGTATTTGAAGAATATTTCCCTACTTGCCATCGTTGGATACTTTGCAGGAGCCGGAGTTTATATCCTTCAAAACATGATTTTCTAAGGGAAATCAACTTGTTGATATTTCGAAGGCCTCCGCGAAGCGGGGGCTTTCTTTTTATAGATATTTGAGTAAATCACACGTGAAACCCATGAGTACACTTTTCCTACAAATCCAGACCGGTGCAGACGCCGTGCTTATCGAAGAACCTACTGAAAAGACGATGACGATTCTAGAACTGATGACCTCTGGAGGTATCGGTGGAATCTTGATTATGGCCTCCCTAGGAGTGCTCAGCATTTTCGCAGTCTACATCTTTTTTGAACGCTTCGGAGCTATTCGCAATGCGAATAAGGTTGATCCAAACTTCATGAACAACATCAAGGACATGGTACTCGACGGTAAGTTAGATGCAGCAGGTGCCTTGTGTACCAGCGAGAGCACGCCTGTTGCTCGTATGATTGAGAAAGGTATTAGTCGTATCGGTAAGCCTTTAGGTGACATCACTCAAGCCATCGAGAATCAAGGAAAACTCGAGGTCACACGTTTAGAAAAAGGACTTCCAATGCTTGCAACCATTTCAGGGGGCGCACCAATGATTGGGTTCCTAGGTACGGTGATTGGAATGATTTTAACGTTTAAAGAGATGGCTAACGCGGGTGGACAAATCAAGCTCGATATGATGGCCGAAGGTATTTACACCGCAATGACTACCACTGTAGCTGGTTTGCTCGTGGGTATCATCGCCTATTTCGGATACAACTTCTTAGTTACTCGTGTGGACCGAGTAGTGTATAAGCTCGAAGATAGCGCAATGGACTTCCTCGATTTATTGCATGAACCGGCATAACGCGAGATTAGTATGAACTTAAGATCCAGAAGTAAGGTAAGTGCAGAGGTGAATATGTCGTCCATGACGGATCTCGTCTTCCTGTTGCTAATCTTCTTTATCCTCGCCTCTACGCTTGTAACCTCGAGCGCATTAGATATCGTTCTTCCAAAAAGCGGCGCTCAAACCGTTAAGAAAAAGAACATCACGCTCACTGTGAATGAAGCACTAGAGTTTGACGTGAATGGCACTATTGTAAGCTATGAACAAGTTGAACGTACGTTGCTCGCTGAGGCGAGTAAGCTGAGCGCTGATGAACAAGCCGTGATTGTATTGCGCGCCGACCAAAGCGTTCCTACCGGTGAAACGGTGCGACTTTTGGACATCGGTTACCGCAACAACATGCGCATGATCATCGCAACTGACCCCAACTAAGTACTCCCACATCGTACATGGCTAACTTCAACGAAAATAAAAACCGCAACAAAGCACGCGCCTGGACCATCGTCGTTCATGTAGTGCTGCTGCTTTGGTTTGCCCTGACCGGATTGAAGTACCAAGACCCGCCACCTGAAGAAGGTATTGCGATCAATTTTGGGTACGAAGAAGACGGCTCCGGCGCGAATACCCAAGCGGCTCCTTCTACTCCAGTGCAGAACATTCCAGAGCCGGTAGAACCCACTCCTGCAGCACAAGAAGAGGTGGTTACTCAAGATGTTGAGGATGCACCCGTTATTGAACAAACAGAGGAACCCGTCAAGGAGACGCCAAAAGAACCTGAGGTTAAAAAACCTGAGGAACCCGTTAAAGAAACTACACCAGACCCTGAGCCAGAACCAGATCCACAGCCGACCGAAGAGGAGCTCGAGCAGCAACGCAAGCAAGACCGCTTGAATAAGCTGTTTAATACCTCTAAAAACGGAAGTGGAAGTGGTGAAGGAGAAACGACCGGCGGTGGAGACCAAGGCGATCCGAACGGAGATCCATTAAGCCCGAATAGAACAGGGAATGGTGGGATTGGTAACTCTGGCGATTACTATTTGGCTGGACGCGATGCGCGGAATCGACCAAAACCGATCAACGATTGTAATAAAGAAGGTGTGGTGGTTGTTAAGATTCGCGTCGACTCTGAAGGACGCGTAGTCGAAACCACGGGTGGCGTCAACATTCCGAACGGTCCGGTTTCTAACTTTGGTACCAGCACTTGTCTAGTGAACCGTGCGGAAAGTGCAGCGAGAAAAACCACTTGGACGCCGAAGTCTGGAGCTGGGTTGCAGGTAGGTTATATTGTCTACAGATTCGAATTACGATGACCTATTCAGAGGCTGTGGAATGGCTGTATGCAGCAGTTCCCAATTTCCAACGCGACGGCGGAAGCAAGAATTACAAAATTGGGTTAGAAGGACCACAGGAATTGTGGGAATCGCTCGATTTCCCGTCCAAGGACCTACCCACGATTCATATCGCCGGAACGAACGGCAAAGGGTCATCGGCCCATATGATCGCAGCAGGATTATTAGCATGCGGGCAACGTGTCGGCGTATTTTCATCTCCACATTTGTTTGACTTTCGAGAGCGAGCGAAGATCGGTAGAGACCTGGTGCCGAAAGAATTTGTCGCAAGCTGGGTGACGAGGCACAGTGCGCATTTTGAGCAAGGTGGATATAGCTTTTTTGAATTGACCTTGATGCTTGCCCTCAGCTGGTTTGAACAGGAACAAGTCGACTATATCGTTTTAGAAACCGGTATGGGAGGGCGACTAGATGCGACCAATATCTGTGATCCGGAAGTGTGTTTGATTACCAATATCGGTCTAGATCACAAAGAATGGCTCGGCGATTCGCGCGATCTAGTTGCTGCTGAAAAAGCTGGAATCATCAAGGCGGGAGTTCCCGTTGTTGTGGTAGAACAAGATCCAGAAACTGCCCCGGTATTTAAGGCTACTGCCGCGCGTGTAGGAGCGCCTTTGCTTTGGGCAAAGTCAACTGACGCGGAGACCGATTTACGTGGCGATTACCAAAATGAAAATTTGCGCGGCGCAGTTGCTGTCTTGTCCTTATTACTTCCGGAGTACGAGAAACTTTGGAGACTAGGGTTCACTTCAGTGGGAGAGCTCACTGGCTTTTTTGGTCGATGGAGCGAGCTCAGCACTTCGCCGAAAGTGGTTTGTGATACGGGACATAATCCTGAGGCCTTTGAACGTATCGTCGGGCAAGCGCAGCGAGAATGTGGCGGACAAATTCACTGGGTTCTAGGCGCAGCAGCGGAGAAAGACAGCAGCGGAATGATTGCACTGTTGCCAGAAAGCAGCGCTTTTTATTGGACCTCGTGCAGTTCACCGAGGTGCAAATCAGGGGAGCAATTACAAGAGGAAGCGGCGGCTTTGGGCAAAATTGGTCCCGCATTTGAAGGAGTTGCAACGGCCTTGGAGGCAGCAAAAAATGCAGCCTCAGAAAATGACCTTATCTTCGTCGGAGGGAGCACATTCGTGGTCGCCGATCTAAATGTATAATACTTTACCGTATGAAAAGAGTCTTGCTTAGTTTGATCCTATCATTGCCACTGTTTGTTGTGGCACAAACGGAAGAATTGGGGCAGAGAACGCAGCTGTTTCTAGCCGAGCAATCTGAACTTTTTAAAATCAAAGAATTGGGCGGAAGTGAGCCGAACTATGGCGTTCTAGATCAAACCAATTTTGTAGAACATCAGTACTTCCAGCTCAAGCAGATCGAGAAAGAAGTGAACGAGCTTGGCAATAATGTGCGCCCTAAATATGATTTGAGCACCTTCGCTTATGAAAACGAAGAAGAGCTGAAATATGCGCTTAAATTTTGGTTCAAGGAATTTATTGGCAACAAGCGCATCACTCCTGGTCGAGATTACCGTACCGTGGATCACGTGCAGCCAGCCGTTGTCGTCATCGACAAAAATTACATTGCCATTCTTACGCTGAGCTGCTATGCAACGGACATGAACGAATTCCGTGATTGGCGTAGTGCTATGCTTGGTGTGTTCGGGTCACCTAATGCTATGATTGTAGAGATCGGCTGTGATGGACCTATCGAATGGACCAAGAATGCACCTGATCCAAAAGACCCGAGCTGGCGTCGATAAAACGGGTGGAGCAATGAAGGGTTGAACATGGTTCAACGCCTCCATTACCGGTTCCACCACTATTGAGGCGGTCTGTTGACCGTGAAAGTAGTTCCGTCGCCCAAGTTGAAAGTTGGGCCTGTGCTTTTCTTTGGGGATGCTTTGACTTGTTTTTTGACAGGACTGTAGGACGCGCGATCACTAAAGCGCAGTGCAAACGCCAAAATCAGTTGTGCCTTTGTGACCTTCTGTTGTCCTTCTAAATCTGCTAAGGTTCTTGCAAGTGCTAACAAACTACGCTGTCCTCTAATGCTGACCTTTTGCCGCGCACATTCTCGGTAGAAAAAGCGCCAATCTGACTTTTCAATACGACTTACTGCTTCGAGTTGTGAGGTACTTAATTGGGCATTTTGTGCGCCTTGACGTTTGATCTGAATAGACCACGCACGTTCTACGCGCGCTTTGATTTGAGCAGAAGTCTCCTCAATATCGTCCTGCCATAACATCGGTGAAGTGTACACCACCATGTCCAAACGATCTTTCATTGCTCCACTGAGTTTTTTCTGATGCGCGGATAACGCAGAGGCACTGCAGCGGCATTCTTTATCCGGGTGGTTGAAATTTCCACATGGGCAAGGGTTCATCGCTACCAGCAGTGATAGTTTGTGGGTATCCAAATGTTGTAATAAATCCTCATGAACGGACTTTGAATACGCCGTAAACTCATCTAAAAACAACGCTCCACCAAAGCACCGCAATGCCGCGGGTAACGACCGGGTTTGTTGCAGCAGTTCAGGATCAAAACATCTGTGGTCCGTGGTTTGCCCTTGAAGCAACTGTGCCCATAATCCTGCAGCTGCTCCCTTGCCGAGGAGCTCCACATGATTTAAGACACGAGAGGCGGCAAGAAAAGGACGTTTTTGACGTAAAGGTGCGCCTAGTTGCATACCCGCTCCTAATGCCAACGCGCTGATCTGATCGCGCTCATTCGGGTTTGGCGGTGGTTGAATGCCCGCAAACCGTGTGGCGAGCATGGTCTTCCCTACTCCCGGTGGGCCGATCATTAAAAGGTGGTGCCCCCCAGCGGCCGCAATCTCTAAGGCACGTTTCAAGGGGCGCTGCCCGGCTACTTCCGACATGCAATGTTCTTGGGGT
>CBFHHO010000018.1:21944-31939 GCA_965655695.1 uncultured Schleiferiaceae bacterium
CCCCCCAGCGGCCGCAATCTCTAAGGCACGTTTCAAGGGGCGCTGCCCGGCTACTTCCGACATGCAATGTTCTTGGGGTTTAGGTAGCGTTGGTGTGGCGGCTTGCATGTCGGTAGTAACGGGAGTTGCGCCTCGCAGGTAGTCCGTGGCAGCGGAAAACGTCGCCACAGAAATAAAGTGAAGATGAGTAAAGCGCTGGTTAAGCGCATGGAGGTCTTGCGGAGTGAAATGAGCGAGAACATGGGTACAGCCTGTGGTTTGGGCTAGATGTGCTATGTTGAACGGATCTGGATACGGCGTGAGCTCTCCTTTGAGGTTTAATTCGCCAGCGAACAGGGTGGTCTTGAGCTTGGTCAGCGGTAGTTGCTTTGAAGCGCACAGGATACCTATTGCGATGGGGAGGTCGTAATGGGCGCCTGATTTTTTGATCTCTGTAGGGAGTACGTTGATCGTGATGCGCTGACCTGGCCAGTGCCAGTCGCTTTGCTTGATCACGGCATAGATGCGCTGGCGTGATTCGCGAACTAAGGCCGAAGCGCCACCGGTGACGTGCATTTTAATTCCACGGGAAATGTTTACTTCCATGGTCACTGGAAGAGAATACATGGAAGTGGGCTGGAGGGTATGAAGACGGATGAGCATATAGGTAGATGTTGATTACCTATATAAATTGGGCACGGGGGATGAGAGTTCCAAAGAATGTGAAGAACTCGATGTTATACACCGTAGGAGAAGACGGAATCTTCGGGTTTCTACTCCCCTTTATTCGCTAACTGACCGCATGCCGCATCGATATCCTGTCCTCGAGAATGACGAATGGTGGCTATGATCCCTTTACTTTCGAGATACGCTTTATACATGTCCACAGCCTCTTGAGCGGCTTGCGTGTAGGGACCGTTATCGATCGGGTTGTATTGTATGATGTTGACCTTGGTTGGGATGGCACCACAAAATTTAGCCAAGGCTTTCGCGTCTTTCTCGGTGTCGTTGATACCGCGCCAAATCACATATTCAAAGGTGACACCACGGCCCGTTTTGGCATACCAATACTGCAAGGATTCACGAAGATCAGCTAGGGTTGCACTGCGATGTGCTAAAGGCATGAGCTTTGAACGCTTTTCTTCGATAGCGCTGTGCAAAGAAATGGCTAGATTAAAGCGAACCTCGTCGTCCGCCATCTTCTTGATCAATTTCGGTACGCCGATCGTACTCAATGTGATGCGTTTCGGACTGAGACCCAGGCCCTTTGGATCGGTGATCTTGTCAATCGCAGAAAGCACATTTGCGTAGTTCAGCAAGGGTTCACCCATCCCCATAAAGACAATGTTTGTGAGTGGTCTTCCGAAGAATTCCCGCCCTTGCCGGTCGATGACTACAACTTGGTCATAGATTTCATCGGGACCTAAATTTCGCATGCGCTTCAGTGAAGCAGTTGCACAAAATGTACAATCTAGAGAACAGCCTACTTGCGAACTTACACAAGCGGTGATGCGTTTTTCAGTCGGAATCAATACCGATTCCACCAAGGCACCGTCGTGAAGTTTTACTGCATTTTTGATGGTACCGTCGACCGAGCGCTGCATCAGATCGACTTCAAGAAGTTTGAATTCGAAGTGTTCATCGAGCAAGGTGCGGGTCTCCTTACTGAGGTTCGTCATCTCCTCAAAACTCGCCGCGCTTTTTTGCCAAAGCCATTGATAGACTTGTTTGGCGCGGAACGCTTTCTCTCCATGCTTTTCAAAAAAGGCAATGAGCGCTTCTTGGCTCAATCCTCGTATGTCCGTTTTGGTCGTACTCATCTAAAAGCAAAGATACAGCCGATTAACGGTCCTTACGCAGGCTTAGTCCAAATCTCTTTCTACCAGCATACCCATCTTACCCATCTGGTAATCACGCATTGCTTCCATGATTTGCGTCTGGTTGTTCATCACGAATGGCCCGTAGCTTTCCACCTTTTCTTGAATAGGCACCGCACTTACACATAAGATTTTCGATGCTGCCGCAGGTTCGAACGTATAACTTCCCGGAGTCAATTCATATAGCGTGTGTTCCTCCACGAGTCCGTATCCCGCTATACGGCCACCGCCGCTGAGCAGATAAATGAACCCATTTTGACCTTCATGTACTTCGAAAGTGAGCGGTGCAGTGCTCGTAGTGCCGTGCAATGCATCGATCGGATAGGCGCTCTTCAACGGGCCTTGTGCCGCACCGGATACAGGCGTTCCTGAAACGATCCTAAGCTCCGGATGGCCTTGAACTGAAGGCATTTCATCTTTTTGAAGTGGGATGTATGCCGGTTGAATCATTTTTAGCGCCGCTGGAAGGTTCACCCACAACTGGATGATTTCTTGGATGCCACCGTGCTCGCACAATTCGGCCGGGGGGCGTTCGCTATGCACGATACCCATGCCTACATCCATCCACTGAACGCCGCCTTCATGCACTACGCTGTTGTTGCCCCGGGAGTCTCTATGGTGTACCCCGCCTTGATAAATGAAGGTGACGGGTGAAAAACCACGGTGCGGATGAGGCCCTACCCCAGTATTCCAACGATCTGAGCCCGCTTTTACTTCGCCGGCGTGGTGGTGCAATAATAAAAAGGGACCAATCTGTTCTACCGAAGCGGTAGGGATCGGTTGTTTGATCGGAGTGTCCCCCATCATAACTTCGTGTCCGGGTAATGCTCTGCGTACGGGCATGGCTCTATATGTTTGTTTAAACAACTATACGAAGATAGAAAAAGAAATTGGGTACTGCGGAGGATTTTTAAGGAAGAATGGTAATGGGAGCTGTGGTGATGGTATTGCTTTTGTTTCCAGCCCTATCGACGACGTAGATGCGGTAGGTGACCAATTCAGATTCACCGTTCGAGTTGGTTAAAAACACGCTCGGGATGGTCCATTCTAACTCGCCTTGGATGGGAACCTCAGCACCTCCAGGTACCATGTTGGAAATGCGGAATTCGTGTGCCAATTCTAAGCGCTCGTCTACCACAAATAGATTGTTCTCGCTGGTCAAATTCTCACCTAAATCGCCATCGCTGTCGAAAAAGGAGATGCGCATGTAAATGCTGTCTTCCAGCGCCACGATGTGCTCGGGACCGAGCTCTTGCAATTGGATATCGGGAATAGAACTGCTGAAATTAGGCGTGCAAGCGCTCCAAAGAAGACCCGCGCACATGAAGAGAAATAGCTGTTTCATAGGGCTAGAACAGGTAAAAGCTACAGTGATCCACGTACCACCAAGGGGACTCCTGGTCGGGTGAAGAAATGGTGGAAGCGTCATCGGAGAATTGGACACGGAAATAGGTCGTATCACCAGCATCGAAGGTATTTGGCGCAAAGGATACGGTCCAATAGTCACCCACGAAATAGGTCGCCGGATTTGCGGTCATTTGGCTGTAATCGTCATGAGGTCCGGAATAAATGACCACGTTCTGAAGGTTGGAAGTAGGAAGTAGGTCATCGCCCATGTGCAGTAGTAGTCTGATTGTATCGCTTGCATCTGCAGCGAAGGGGGCAGCCCATTCTGTGCGAGTTTCGTCGATGCGGTTCATGTCCCAATTGGACCAATTTACATCGCCTGAGAATGCCACGTACCAATTAAAATTTGGTACCTCATTCGGAGGAAGCGGCACCGTTCCATCCGTTCCCTTCGCCCCCTGCTCTATCCAAGAAGTGATTTGCTTGATTTCTTGATTCGACAACGGTTCTCCATACAGCGGCATTTGACCCAAAGTATCGTTGGAAGTAACCAGACGATTGTACAACCACGATTGCTCTACCTCTCCAGGCACTACGCGGTATTCATAGCTCCTGTCCTCGTCATTTTTAACCACAGGGTGGTATACCAGCGTATTATAGCTTCCTTCGATGGTTCTGAAGTCCGGTTCAAATGTGCCGTCATGACACGCAGGATTTGCACATTTCGGCTCAAGAATACGCTCGTGAATCTCTGCAAAACCTGTAAGATTCGCACCTGGTTCTTCGCCTGGCGGCACATCAAAAGGATTTGAGCCCGTTTGCGAAGTACACGCTACGAATACGACGGCTGCAGCTAAGTAAAGGATACTTCTCATGAGAAAGCTGCATTTAATACGTTACCAGGTAAAGAAGGCATGTCGGTGTCAAAACCTAAAATATTTGCGATCGTGGGAACGACATCTACAGTAGCCCCGAGGTCGCTCGAAATGCTGTCTTGACTAATCACATCCGGGGGACCCACTACCATACAAAATACATCGCGCGCCATCGGGTCGCCGTTCGTGTGATCCAGCGCGGGTCTTCCGTACTGATCTACAATGGTGTTCGGGGTTTCATTTCTACCAATCTCCGGCATGACGATGAGCACTGTGTCGTCTTTCATTCCCGGCGTATTCTGGATGGTATCCCAAAGATGCGCCACTCCATAGTCCGCGCGGTGCAGCGCGTCACAATATTCGGTATACTCATCGTGCGCAACATCTACCCCAAAGAGGTTCACCACCAGTAATTCGGGCTGGAATTCCTTCATCAACTCTTCTGCAAAGAACAGGTTGTACTGATCACCATTCATATAGGGTTGTACGCCCCAAGGATTGCTGAGTGCACCCGTGACCACACGGTCTTGAATGCCCTTAAGCCAAGAGACGATCTGCTCACGATCTTGGTCGTTATTTACAACACCGTTGTTTAGGGAGTAGGTCTTTCTAAAATTACTATCTAGATAGCTTCGAAGCTCGTCAATAGTCGCCGCTTTCTGATCGGTAAACTGCAACTCATGACTCAAATTCACGCTCACATCCCACTGAAAAAATGGATTTGGAGCAATCTGGTTTGCCGCGTATTGAGCGCCATAACTCGGGTGAGAACTGTGGTTGAGCAGCGGATACAAACTGTTGCTATGACTGAGCCACCAAGCATTCTTCGCAGCATGCGATGGGCTGTTGTGCTTACGGTACAGCTCAAAGACCGTCGGAAAAGGTGGGTTAGTGCGAAGACTAAGGTTTTCGGTTGTATGCTGGCCCGTTATCGCGGAGGCATGTCCGTTAAAGTGCCCGGTGGGACCGTCGCTGAACTTTATGTTCGTGAATAAAGTCCCGTATTCCTGCAAGGCTTTCGGCAATGGGCTGCCCGGCATCGGGGTGATTCCTCCGGCAATATCGCTTGAAATGGAGCTGTTCCCTTTGAGCATGGCAGGCATTAGATTCCCTTCGTTTTGAAGAATGGATTCCATGTTGCGAACGCCACCTGCGAATAAACAAAACACGACATGGTTGGCACGGCGGGCTCCAGTGGCAGCGAACAATCGGCCAGAAGGCAGTATCGTAGGAAGGGTCATTCCTGCGGCTCCCAAAGCTGATTTCTTTAAAAACGATCGTCTGTCCATCGCGCTAGTAGTATTTGTACTCCGAAGAGGTCATAAAAACATAATAGATGTCCTGAGCCGTGAGCGATTCATCTTCAGCAAGCTGACTTTCCCAAAAGGCCAATTCAAAATCGGACGCATCTCGAAGAAAAAAGCGCTTATAGGTCTGAGAAATGAACGCACCTGGATCATCAGCAATCTCCTGCTGAGTTGGAAGTTCTAGATCTGGATTCAACAGCAAGCTTTGCACGATCTCATCCACCACTAAGGCTTTATCGCCAAAGCTGACATAGGCCTTACGCATGGTTTCAAGTACACTTACCGGAATTTCTTCTTCGTACAAGTCGCGGTAGGCGATGGTCATGAACTGAAGGTCGTCCTTTAACTCATTTTTTTGTCCCGGGATATTCGGTGTTTGGGTACCCACATCATAAATAGTCGTGCGCTGACAACTACTGATGAGCAGGGTTAAACCCAATATTTGTAGCGCCTTAGCTATTGACATATTCAGTAGAAGTTAGTAGGCGTAACTGAAGGTCCGAGAACTCCCAACCGCCGTTGAGTAAGTTGAGGTAAAACACAATCTCGTGGGTGTCTGGAGTTCGAGATAAATACTGCTCAAACAGGGTAATGATCATTCCTTGTCTAAATTCATTTTGTGCAGTGATGATGGCCAAAAAGTCTTCCCTCGAGTTTCCGTTACTGCTGTAGAGTGTCGACCAATTGTAATCGCTCATCGAAATCCCACTGGCCAATTCTGCATCGGTCGGATAGCGATGAAACGCGTGCTGGTAGACGCTAACCACGAAATTTTCAGTACCCATATTGATTTCATCGTACGCTGGAAGTCGAAACATCCGTCGCATGACCTGTGTGTAGCTGGTATCTGCCGCTAGCCAACCTTCGTAGGCCTGAAAATGTGCGAGCGAGCGGTCGAGAAGGCCCTGCCAATACTCTCGTTCTCCGTCGGTACCACTGTTAGTGATGTAATAGCTGTAGGCATCTATTTCTTCGTTTAATCGGACCGTATCAACACCGTCTACAAGCCGATTGCTCAAGAACTGCCAAGCGGTCCATCGTGCACGCGGGTCGGCTTGTAAAGATTCGATAAACGTTGTGCGTATGCCACGGTGGTACGGGTCAATATTGAGCTGATTAAAAACCGAGGACTGCTCCGTAAGCGTCGGCTTTCGGTTCAAAACAGCGATGTAAGCGCGATTTATATAGTTTTCTAATTCTACTTCTGTGACGGTGGAATCAATAGGGAATTGGTCCACCGGAACCACCTGAGTACTCTCGCATGAGCTCAGGAAGATGATGATGCAAAACAGCGCGACTAAGTGTTTCATACCCCGAATATAATACATCTTCAGGGCAACGAAAAGTGTGATTACGGCAAAATATCTAACAACTCCGTAAGGGTTGTAATTTCATACGTAAGGCTCTGGGTGTGTCGCTGAGACTTGGGATTGAAGAAGACTTGGTCGATGCCTTCATTTCTGGCTCCAACACAGTCTGCGATGAGGTTATCACCGATCATTAAACTCTCTTTACGTTTCGCACCAGCGAGCTGCAATGCACGGCGGAAAATTTTAGGATCAGGTTTGTTTACTCCGACTTGGTCACTGCATAACAGGACATCAAACAGTGGCTGCAATCCACTCTCGGAAAACTTGATGTTCTGGCTCTCCTGAAATCCGTTCGTGATGACGTGAAAGATGTATCCGCGTTCTTTTAATGCATGCAGTACCTCTCGCGTACCTTCTATCAAATGATTTTGATACGGAGTTTCCGCGATGTACCGCGTTTCAAGAGACCAAGCAAGCGCGTCATCTACCGCGCCAAAATGGGCGAATGTCTCACGAAATCTGGTCTCGCGTAAGGTCTGTTTGTCAATCTTACCGTTGCGATACAGCTCCCACTTTACATCGTTAATGGCAATGTACTTTTCAAAAAACACCTCAAAACTGGGGATACCGAGGGATTGCAAACCGAGATCTTCAAAAAGGTTACGCAAGGACATTTCTGAATTTTTCTCGAAGTCCCAAAGAGTGTGGTCCCAATCGAAAAAGAGGTGCTTATAAGGCATTTTTCGTGGTTTTAGGTTTAAAAGGTCGCGCCCACAATGGGAGTCGATTTTCAATGTGCATAAAGAATGGATGGTCGGTCGCACCAAAACCGCGGTAGAATCTAGCCAATCCTTCCAAGCTACTGCCTTCAAAGTCGATGGTATGTGCGGTGCTCGCTACCGTTCGAATGTGTTGATCGATAAGCCAGGCACTTACGCCGTTAGCCTTACCGTAGTCGTTAGTAGCATTCAACAGAAGCGTAGAACGCCCTTCCACAATAATCCAAAAGTGCGCACCAATCAACTGGTTGTATTCATCACGGACGGCATAAAGTGTTCCCTTTTTCTGATAGTTACAGAATTCAAGTAGCTTTTTAAGTCGATCCAGATTCGCATCCGTAATGCTCGTTTGCGCCTGGGTGTTATTCTTCCAAAGCGAAATGGCTTCATCAATGTTCGACCATTCGGCCCAGTGCAACTCTATCTCGTTCGCCTTTTTGATGTTGCGCTTGTTCTGCTTGGAATAGCCTTGGTACAACGCGTCATAACAGTCGCTCGTTTCCAGGGAATAGTTAGACAGCGACTTTGCCGTAAAGTGATCAGGCATAGGCGTACCGGGTGCTAAGAAAAACTCGCCGTACTTCAGGTGCGACATTGCAGCTGCGATGATTTCTTCCGTCCATTGGGCCGTGAGCTGAATCTTAGAAAATGGTCCAGTGCTCTGGGTGCCAAAGGGGCGTGTGGTAAATGTGAACGATTTTTTTTGCTGAGGAAAGATCGGTAAGATGACTTCATAATCCCCATAGACTACAGCGTCCCAGCTGGGTACTAACCAATTCAAATACCAGCTAAAACCATAGGGCTGAGGAGATTGTACAGAAGAGACACAGGCGTCCCAACGTTCAAAATCAATATCTCCGTGTTTGATGTATTTAAACCTTTGCGGCATCGATGAAGTCTTTGTAAACACTAACCCAACCTTCGGTCTGCGGTTCAGATTCTCCGAAAGTTCTGTTGTGCCAAATGCTGATCAGCGCTCCACCCACCTTTCTATGAATCGCTGGCCACTTCATAAGCTGTTTTCTCGCCTGCTCTGCAGATAAACCTCCGTACATATAGTAGGTCGTATCCATGAACGCAAACGGATGCTGTATCAGTGGTAATTCCGCATCCATCTCCACGTCGTAAAAGGTAAATGGGGTCGCCATGGAAGCCCTAAATCCTGCAAGTTCCGCATAGCCCATGCTGTGTTCGTCCGTAATGCCCAAATCCACTAAGGTTCGTTGGGTATACGGCGTTCTCAATTTCAAATAATGCTGCCTTGAGGCATTCACGGGGCGACGTAAAACCTCCTGCAAATCTTCACGCTCTGTGGCGATCTTCTTTTCATCCGAACTCGAAGCATAAGAAGGGTGAATACCGACCTCAGCCCAGTCTGCAATATCACGAAGACGCACCGCAGCATCTGTGCTGTATGGACTTACGTTACGATCGTTTGGACCAAACTCTGCAAAGAGCATAAAGTAGGTCGTCGGGATGTGGTGCTTTTTATTCCAATTTCGTTGCTTGCGAAATGTATCAAAAGGATCACGACGAATCCCTAAAAGCACAGTGAGGCGCTGTTTGAAGGTAGAGAAGTTGAGCTGTGTGATATCTCTAGTGAAAGCACCTATCGTGCGCAAAGCACCTTTGCCCTTAAAGGCAAACAGGTTGTCTATATCCACCGTAGTGCGGTAGGAATAATGTGCGCTCAAATCAAAGTCCTCGCCAAACATCAATTTTCCTAGTGCCAATGCCCACTCATTGATCAGCGGCCGCTCAAGAAAATCGTTTTGAAAGGCGAAGCTTTCCGCTGCGGGAAACCGACCGTGCGCATCAGGAATGAAGGGTAAATATTCCTCGTAGCGCGAAGCCAAATAAAAAGTCGCTGCTAATGGATCGAAAGGCACACTACCTAGATTGCGCTGACAGATGATCGGCAGCTCGTTCCATTGCGAAGGAAAGAGCTCCTGTTCGCTGATTTCTTTCTCCCAAAGTAATCCATGTGGACTGATGTGAAATCCCTCATGCAGGTCTTTGGGACAATAATTCACTTTAACGCCTGGGGCCTCTTCCCAAGCGGTTTTATCGAAGTAATGCACCACCTTAACTCGCATGGCGCAGGTGAAAAACACCTTCGCAGCCCAGCGCAGACGTGGCGAATCTTGTTTTGAAAATAGCGCTATTACGGCATCCATTGTCCGCCGTTTAGATGCAAGGTCTGACCCGTTGTAAATGGACTATCAATCAACATACTGATGTAGTTTGCGATCTGCTCCGGCGCTCCAAAAGTCCCTACCGGGATGGTTTCTAAGACTTCTTCCAAGGTCTCCTCGGGTACATCGAAGAGCATTCCTGCGTCCATGTAACCATAGGCGATAGTGTTGGCTGTAATGCCTTTGTTAGCGACGTCAAGAGCTACCCCGCGCATGTACCCTTCTAATGCACTTTTTGAAGCGGCGTACCCCGCAGTTCCGAAAGAAGGCTTGTGTGCGACCACTGAGCTGATGTTGATGATGCGACCGAAGCCTTGTGTGCGCAT
>CBFHHO010000019.1:0-31511 GCA_965655695.1 uncultured Schleiferiaceae bacterium
TCGCGATTCTTGAATTACGCATCATTCCAAACGTCTGTTCGGAATATTCCGAACAACACTTCCGCGATTGCCAGAGACGCATCTCAAAAGCATCTACTCTATCGCTTACCTTAATATATTTTCTTACATTCACATTGGTTGGCAATTTGGCGCATCTTCCGGAGAAGCCCTCTGTCGGAGGAGAAGTATCCAAATCGTAACCCCGCTTGGAAGCAATCGCTGTTAATTATTGATTTTCAGGGCAATACAAGAAAAGGTTCTAGTACCTCTCTCTCCGCCTTAACATTGGTTGGCAATTTGGCGCATCTTCCGGAGAAGCCCTCTGTCGGAGGAGAAGTATCCAAATCGTAACCCCGGGCCAGAAAGTAAAAAAGCAGGGAATTACCCGGCTTCTGAACTGTTGACTAGAATATGGAATCCTTTATCAGATACCAATAGTCATAAAATTTGATCCAGTCGTCTGATCTAGTATCCCTTAAAATTGCAGGCAGACTTAAATCAATAGAACTTGAAACAGAATCTTGTCCCTGAATGGAATAAAGCTCCAAATCAAAACTATCGTCCAACTGATGGGGTTTCTTGTGACTATTGACCCATACGAAAAATGATTCCGTCTCATTGGTATCAATAACACCTGAATTTACTTCTCCGTTTAAAGTTGAATAGAAATATACAGGATTTGAAGACTCATTTCTTATTATGACATGGTGCTCAGATGCGTTGTTATATTCGCAAGCGCCAATTGTCAATAATCCAATAATAAGTAGGGCCTTTTTTATCATGGTTTGAGGTAGATATATTTCTTCTTATTGAAGTTGTTTTTCAGATCATCTTCAGGGGACAATCTATTTGAGCTCTTCGAGATGCCCGATTAATTCGTCTAGTTCAAGCTGGATTATTTCCCAAACGATTTGATAATCCACCCCAAAGTATTCATGAATCAGTCTATTACGGTAGCCTCTCAAATGCTTCCATGGAATTTGGGCGTGTTGAATTTGAAAGTCCGGATGAATTCGAGTTGACGCTTCTCCAATTATTTCAAAATTCCGTACGACAGCGTCAAGAGTTTTTTGATCATCAATGAACCTGTCAAAATCTAGACCCTCAGTGTAGGTTTGGATTCGTTGCGCCGCATCAAGCATGTCGAGAATTAGGAGTTGATTATCGCGCTTAGACATAAATCAATTCTGATTCTATTGATTTTAAATATCGATCCTTGACTCCTTTCTTCGATACCAAATCTACACGCCGGCCAAGGGACTTTTCAAACTCTTCGGCTAAGTCTATAAACCTCGATCCAATTTGACCGTTGAGCTCAATCAGGATGTCAATATCACTATCCTCCATTTGCTCTGATCTAGCGTATGAACCAAACAAAGCGAGATTGGAAATTGGATAGGATTTTCCTAGGGCACCCTTCAGTAACTTTAGTTTGTCCAGTATTTCTTCTCTTGTGCTCATTAGTCAAAGATAAGTAATGTGTTTGTATTCTTAATTGACCCGGAAAGACGTGATGCGAACCCACGACCTCTCGACTGCCCGTAAGGTATTCTAATGTCATTCATAAATAATTCGGTTTAGCTAAAGGTAAGTAAAATAGGGCATTGAATGGGTTTACCGTCTTTCCGGCAATCGCGAAAGCCATGTACGGTATTTACCGTACACAAACTATTCACTGCATCAGCGTTTTTAACGGTATCAATTTCGCTCTGAAGAGATCGCGATTCTTGAATTACGCATCATTCCAAACGTCTGTTCGGAATATTCCGAACAACACTTCCGCGATTGCCAGAGAGGCATCTCAAAAGCATCTACTCTATCGCTTACCTTAATATATTTTCTTACCTACACATGGGTTGGCAATTTGGCGCATCTTCCGGAGAAGCCCTCTGTCGGAGGAGAAGTATCCAAATCGTAACCCCGCTTGGAAACAAGCGCTGTTGATTATTGATTTTCAAGGGTTTACAAGAAAAATCTCCAGTACCGCTCTCTCGGAGTGCCTTTAAGTACGGTCTGTAGAATACTAATGGATATTTGATTAAACTCGTCAATCTAGCACCTCAATTAAATAATGGTTCGAAGACCAGTTACTCCATGCTGGAATTGACCTTAATCACCTGATTTTCAAATGAGACAAATATCACAATAGACGTATTCGATTGGATTTTGTTTTTGATAGACGGACATTTGAAGTGTTCAAAAACATCAATAACTAAATCTGTATATTATGGAAGATTCAACACAAGTCTACAGCATGCCAAGAATTGGCGATGTAGCGCCCGACTTTGAGGTGGTAACCACTACCGGAAAAATCAAGTTCTCCGATTATGCCCCAGGCAAATGGAAAATCTTGTTCAGTCACCCCGCAGACTTCACCCCAGTATGTACTACTGAAATGAGCGGCTTTGCAGAGCGTCAAGCAGAATTCGAAGCTATGAACACTGCCCTCATAGGTCTATCCATTGACTCTATCCACAGTCATTTGGCTTGGGTCAACAATGTTCGTACGAACACGGGGGTATACTTTCAATTCCCAATCATTGCCGATCTAGATATGAAAGTGAGCAGGCTATACGGGATGTTGCAACCTAACGAAAGTGAAACTGCAGCAGTTCGTGCAGTATTCTTCGTAGATCCTGAAAATAAGATCCGCCTCATTATGTACTACCCCCTAAATGTAGGTAGAAACATGGACGAAATCGTCCGCTCTTTGCAGGCGCTTCAATTCAGCGATGAGCACAAAGTGGCAATGCCGTTGAACTGGAAACCAGGTGAAAAAGTGATCATACCTCCACCAAAAACTTTGGAGGAGATGGATATCCGCTTGGCAGATGATAGCATTGAACGCGTTGATTTTTATCTCGCCAAGAAAGAAATCTAATTACACGTAAAGCCACAAATTAGACCCCGCGATTGCGCGGGGTTTTTTATTGCTTTTCTGCATACTTCGTAAGCGTTTTGTACCCAGCAAACCCATGCGATCATTCTTATTGATCTTCCAGCTGTTTGAAGCGATATCCAGTAGCTGTTCGTCTTGAAAGCACATGGTAATATATCACTCTCGTATTTGTACTATATTGATCCATCAAATCTTGCCCTACCAATGAAACTAAAAATCGTAGCTGTACTCAGTGCTTTGCTGTTCGCTCACCTACTTAAGGCACAACAATCCGACACCGCCCCAAAACTGAACTACAATATCCTATTAGACCCTAGTATTTCGTTTGGCCCCATGTCTTTTGGTCTTTTTGAAGGAGCGCTAGGTTTGGAATGGCACAATCCTTCTACACCAGACCAGCGCTGGAGTATTAAGGGAAATTACGGCCAAGGCGATATCTATATCATTCCCGTTCAAGACTCGGGGGATTGGAACGGAACCGCCCACGTTTACTATTTAGAAGCCAATTTCGATAAAAATTTGATGGCTTGGTACGGAAGAAATCGTAGTCAGAGCGATGGTTACAAACCGAACAATCTCTTTTATCAGTTAGGAGTAATGGGAGGATTCGGAAATCAAAGAATACATACTTTACACACTTGGGATTATTTCCAGGACATACCGCTAGATGAAAAGCGATTCGGACTTTTTACCGGAATTCGGGTGGGAATTGGCTATAGATATAACTTCAAGAACAAGGCATACATCAACTTCATTCCTGTCGCTATCGCAGCAGGCTACATCGATATACGATCAACATGGGAATACGGCTCGCCACGTAACGGTTTTGAGCTACTGAATGTGAATCTGTTTGACTTTAGTTGCGCTATACCCTTGAATTAAGCGGACACAAAACACGAATCTAAATTTCGGAATTGATAGATTTTTTTTCAATTTCCTCAGTGGTCACAAGCTTATTCATCGTAATATTGCAATCTAACGAATACGAACTATGGGAGTCACAAAATCTGATCTATTCTCGGAGAAACAAAACGACATTGCGCGCTATGCGAAGGCCATTGCGCACCCCGCACGTGTAGCAATCATCGAATATCTTTTGAAGTCGAACGCGTGTATTAACGGCGATTTAGTTCAAGAATTAGGACTTGCACAAGCGACGATCAGCCAGCATTTAAGAGAGCTCAAAGAGATCGGAATCATTCAAGGCACCATCGACGGCTCCAAGGTGAGTTACTGCATAAATGCCAAAAATTGGTCGATGATCCGTGACCAATTCTCTGTGTTGTTCGACCAGTACTCTCCCACTGACAAGGATGAATGTTGCTAAACAAAATTGGTCACAGCTAACTAAAAAATCATGTCTAACACATTGTATCCAGAGCTCCTAAGCACCATTCAAGAAGCGCAATCACAATCCATTTCCCAGGAACGCAAGGCCGTATTACAACCATTGATCGACTACATACAAGGCAAACGAGACCTGGGCGAAATAGCGCATTTAAATTTCATTTGTACCCACAACTCCCGCAGAAGCCAATTCTCGCAGATCTGGGCACAAACCGCAGCCTACGTGCACGGCATTCCAGCCCAATGCTACTCCGGGGGCGTTGAAGTCACCGCATTTAATGAACGTGCCGTTGCATCCATCCAGCGCAGCGGATTTCACATCGACGCCAGCCTAGGAGAGAACCCGCGTTACACCACCTATTTTGCCCAGGACGCAGCACCCGTCATCGCGTTTTCCAAGCTCTTTGATGACCCTATCAACGAGGCAGATCAGTTTGCAGCGGTCATGACCTGTTCGCATGCAGACGAAAATTGTCCCTTTATTCCTGGCACGGAGCAACGAATACCCGTTCGCTACGAAGACCCAAAAGCCTTTGATGACACCCCTCAAGAAGCCGCGATGTACGACCAAAGATCGATGCAAATCGCTAGCGAATTATTATATGTTTTCTCTCAAATAAAAAACCAATAACAATGACAATCAAATCACTTGCAGTACTCGCCCTTACGATAGTAGGAAGTACGCTTTCAGCACAAAATGTAGCGTTAGCTATCAATACAGAATTGGAAACAACTACCGAAAAGCTCATCTCGGGCTTCGACGGTATTCCTTCAGAAAGACGAGCGGAGCTAGAGGAATTGGGCGATTTTATGTTCGAACAAGCCCAGCAGCAAGGCACCTTTAACGCATTGTTTGTCTGTACCCATAATTCACGAAGAAGTCACTTGGCTGATCTGTGGTTTAAATACGGCCTGTACTATTTTGGATTGCCTCAGTTCGAATCCTTCTCCGGAGGAACAGAAGCTACTGCGTTTAACCCAAAGGCCATCGCCGCAGTTCAGCGCGCCGGGTTTACCGTGGATGTTGATCCTGCAGAGAAGAACCCCGTAGTTTCCATCACCCCAAAAAAATTCCCTATTTGGAACATGATGTCCAAAGTCTACACCCATGAATCGAACCCAAAATCAAATTTCGTCGCAGTCATGGTGTGCTCCGATGCCGATAAATCGTGCCCAGCAGTAGATGGCGCAGTCGGTCGTTTCGCCATACCATATAATGATCCGAGATACTTTGACAATACACCTTCTGAGCGAAAGAAATACGATGAAACGGTAACCTTGATCGGCACCGAAATGCTCTTCCTCACCAGCTACATCAAGGACCAAAGTGTGGCTCAAAAAGAAAGCGCGAAGTAATGAGCACGAAGAAATTAAGCTTCCTCGATCGCTACCTCACCCTATGGATTTTCCTCGCCATGGCGATCGGTGTGGGGATTGGCTACTTCATCCCTTCCAGCGCCGGATTCATAGATTCATTCAGTTCTGGAAGCACCAACATTCCCATCGCGATAGGGCTCATCCTTATGATGTACCCGCCCCTCGCTAAAGTGGACTATAAACTGCTGCCAAAAGTGTTCAGAAACGTAAAAGTGCTTTCTATTTCGCTTGTGCTGAACTGGGTCATCGGCCCTGTGCTTATGTTCATACTTGCGCTCGTTTTCCTGCAAGACTACCCAGAATACATGGTGGGGCTGATTCTCATCGGACTGGCACGTTGCATCGCCATGGTCCTCGTTTGGAACGATCTCGCAGAAGGCAGCAGTGAGTATGGCGCTGGACTCGTTGCGCTGAATAGCATATTCCAAGTCTTCGCCTACAGCTTTTACGCATGGCTATTTATCACCGTACTCCCTCCCTATTTCGGGTTCGAGGGCGCCATCGTCGACATCTCCATCACCACCATCGCAGAAAGCGTAGCCATCTATTTAGGCATTCCCTTCCTCGCTGGTATCCTCAGCCGATTACTCCTGGTACGACTCAAAGGTGAAGCATGGTACCGCAACACCTTTCTTCCTACCATCTCCCCCATGACCTTGATTGCCCTACTGTTCACCATCTTAGTGATGTTCTCACTCAAGGGCGAACTCATCGTTCAAATCCCTTTGGACGTGATACGCATCGCCATCCCACTGCTGATCTACTTCACCGTCATGTTCCTCATCGGATTTTTCATCAGTAAAGCTGTTGGGGCCAATTACGATAAGAACGCCGCCATCGCCTTTACCGCAGCCGGCAACAACTTTGAGCTCGCCATCGCCGTGGCCATCGCCGTTTTCGGATTAAACTCCGGTCAAGCATTCACCGGCGTCATAGGACCGCTCGTCGAAGTCCCTGCACTCATCTTACTCGTCCGTGTATCATTTTGGCTTCGTAAAAAATATTATTCGCCCCACGTAGATTAATTTTGCCGCTATGGAACACAAGAAGTCAGTCTACATCATCGGAGCCGGTATCAGCGGCCTAATCGCCGCTTATGAATTAGAACAAGCGGGCTACCACCCGACCATCATCGAGCAGTCTGATGCCGTAGGCGGTCGCGTAAGGACCGTTCACGTCGACGGCCACGATCTAGACATCGGCTTCCAAGTCCTGCTCAGTGCCTACCCCTTAGCCCAAAAATACCTGGATTTGAATGCGCTCGAATTGCGCCAACTCGAATCTGGAGCACAAATCCACGTCGACGGAAAAACCTTCGTTATCGGGGACCCCATACGTAACCTGCGCCTCTTATTCCCTACCGTCTTCGCGGGCATAGGTTCTGTAGCAGACAAACTAAAAGTGCTGAAACTGAATGCTGCACTCAAGAAAAAGAGCATCGAGGCCATCTTCAACTCACCTGAAACCAGTACCCTAGATTACCTAAAAGGACTCGGATTTTCTGACAAAATCATCACGCGATTCTTCCAACCATTTTTTGCGGGAATTTTTCTAGAAACCGACCTGCACACCTCGAGCCGTATGTTCGAGTTTGTCTACAAAATGTTCGGTGAAGGGTATGCCACCATTCCCAAGGATGGCATAGGAGCGATTAGCGAGCAGTTGAAGGCAAAATTGGTCCAGACTACTTTTAAGTTTGGTGAAAAAGCCACCGCAGTAACCGATGCAACCATCACACTTCAAAGTGGCGAAACTATTGCGCATCAAGGCGTCATTATTACCTCAAACGCCTCTGATCTTGTCGCTAATATGAAGGGGCAAGATACCCCTTGGAAATCGTGCATGTGCCTCTATTTCGAAGTAGATGGCACCACGATCCCGAAGGAAACCATCGCCCTGATCGCAGATCCGAACAAACGCGCAAACAACTTGTACGCCTACACGGATCAAAAAGGACGTCAAATTCTATCCGTCACGAGCCTAAACTACCAAGGGCTAGATGAGGCAAAGCTCACCGCTGAGATAGAACAAGAAGTACGCGATTACTGTGAACCAAAGCACCTAAAACACCTCGCGAATTTCAACATCAAAAGAGCCCTTCCCGACCTTACCAACCTCAAGCATACCAGCGAGCCAAGCGCCAGTCAGCTGACCGATAATCTTTTCCTTGCAGGAGATGCACTCTTTAACGGCTCACTGAACGCTGCCATGGAAAGTGGACGACTCGCTGCTGCAGGGTTGATCGAGAAGAAAAGCGGGCTCTTCAGCTAGTCTATAAGCCTAAGACCCCTACCGAAGCCGGATGCTTTAATAGCCAACCCGTAAGACTTCGACGCGTTCTGTTTGCAGGCAATACCTCGTGAAGCACCGTATCCGAGCGAAACAGCACCAGTCTATTCATCATAGGTTCTACCGTATGCTCTTGCGGACGGTGCATTTTCAGCGCTCCTCCATGCTCCGGCAGCCAATTTTCATTCAGATAAATCACCACTGAAATCATCCTGTTCTCTCGATCACCGAACTGGTCAAAATGCGGCTTGTAATAGGCTCCTTCGGGATATTTCGCCAAATGAAACTCATACCCACGAAGCGAAAGAAAAAGCGCCCTCGCAATAGCACCACGAAGTGCATCCATCCCTTTAAAAAACTCCTCCAATTCCCCTTCCGGAAAACGGTCCAACCAGTGCACAAAATCTGACCGAATCTCAGAAATCCTCGTACGCTCCTGTCCCGGACCTATTGAAGCGGCTTTCAGTAAATTCTCAGCCTCCACCTGTTGAAAATATCTACAGACGTCAGTTAAAACCTCTTGTGGTAAAAAATCATCAAGCACCACGAAGTGCTGTTCAGCGAATAGGTCCATCGCATGGTCCCAAGTCGCACTCGTAAATTCAGGCCACATGTTTGGCGCTATACTAGCGAAAAGAAAAAATAGGAAAGCGCCCTCTGCCAAGGCTTGCCAGATACGAGCCGTGTGATAGCGCTGGGTGAAAGTACACTAAAAACCACTGGGCAACGCATTCATAGAAAGCATATCTGCACAAAATCACGTATATTGGTCGAACGATGAAAATGAATCACGTACACTTCACATGGAGAGCCCTGACCACAGCGCTTTTGTTAGCACTTATCGTGCTCACCTCCCCGTGTTCCGTACGTAATCATCTCGAACGCATCCTAGAGGTTCCTACGACCGAAGTCTCTAACAAATCTAAAACGGCATCCTGTGCTGCTTTCGAACAGGCTTCACAAAATGATCGCCAAGCATCGACGCTCACTCATTTGAGCTTAGAACCTGCCCCTACTATCGAGGAAACTCATAGCCCTGCCTTTACCTATTCGGCTGTGCCGACATCCCATCAAAACGAGTTATTGCGGACGCTGAACGTCCCCTACTACATTCTGTACGGAAGTAGTAAATACCATCTCTAGGCAGCAATAACACGCGGATTCACCCGGTATTCATCGGGTTCGCACCGCTTTTATTTTCACAAGTACACTTTAAAATTTTTACCATGAAAACCTATTGGTTAAGCGCTTTAGCGTTAGGCGTGGCTTTAACAGCTTGTAATACGCCAGAGGCAGAGTCTTCGGGCGAGCCTACAAAAATCACCATTCTACAAACCGCCGATATCCACGGCCAAGTCATGCCCCACAGTGAACTCTTCTGGGAAGACGAGCAAATCTCTTTCAAGACTTTGGGTGGACTGGCACACATGAAAACACTCTTCGACCAAGAGCGCGAAGCCAACCCAAACACCATCATTCTTGACGGCGGTGACCTCATTCAAGGTTCAGCAGTTGCAGCCCTATCAAAAGGAGCCGCATTCGGCTCGATCGTGAAGGCTATGAACTATGACTTCTTAATTCCTGGAAACTGGGAAGTCGTTTATGGCAAAGATCAAATGATGAAGGTGCTTAACAGCTACGAAACACCCGTGATTACGGCAAACATGTTCCATGATAATGAAGGAAAAGCACCAATTTTCCCACAGTATTGGATTAAAGAAATTAATGGCAACAAACTAGGATTCATCTCGTACAATGATCCGGAAGTTCCTGTTCGTCAAAACCCATCTTTCTCAGAAGGGCTTGATTTTGACCCAATTCTAGACAACCTCGAAGATTTAGTAACGACACTCAAAGTAGAAGAAGGAGTTGATATCCTTTTTGTGGTTACACACATCGGTATCAGTAAACAATTTGACCTTGCAAACCATCCAGCATTAGCTCAAGTAGATTACGTCTTAGGAAATGACACCCACGAGCGCATCCGCAAACCGTTGCAGGCAGGTCACGCGAAAGTAACCGAACCCGGTGCATTCGCTTCTTTCGTAGGTAAAATGGTGCTCACCGTGCAAAACGGCGAAATCCTCAAAGAGGACTATGAACTCCTTGAGGTGGACCCTGAGGTATATCCTGCTGACCCAGAAGTTGCTGCTGTCATCGAGAATGAACTCGCGCCGTACAGCGATAACGTGAATGAAGTTCTCGGCTATACCACCACCCCGCTCTACCGCTACTTTGTGGTAGAAAACCCGATGGACAACTTCATTACAGATGCTGCCTACTGGAAAAACGGTGTTGATATTGCGCTTTCTAACGGATTCCGTTTCTCGCCACCTATCAATCCTGGTGAGGCGGGAGTTGCACCCATCACACGTGGTGATATTTGGAACATGCTGCCTGTGAATGAAAAAGTCAAAATTGGTAAAGCCAGTGGTGAGCAAATCAAAAATTGGTTAGAGAAAGAACTTCATAATGTGTTTGCAGAAAAGGCATCAGAACGCTTCGGCGGATGGGTGGTACGCTTTTCAGGAATGGAGCTGAAGTTCAATGCTAATGCGCCTAGAGGAGAACGTGTACAAGACATTCATGTAGGCGGTGAGCCGATCGTAATGGACAAACTCTACAAAATGTCAGCTTGTCGTCGTGAAGGAGAACCCTTGCACATGCTTTGTCGTATGCCAAACACTGTTGAAACCGTAGTTATGGATTATACCATCCATGATCTTATCGAGGAATACCTTGCTCATGTTGACACCATTTCTCCAGTTCGTGATGGACGTGCTCAAGCCCTAGATTTAGGCGACAATGTACTTTCACAACTCCCTGGAACAGATTATCACTTCCACTAAACAAAATCACTCATGAAAAAAATCATTCTTTCCCTTGTCATTGCTGCCGGAGCCCTGCTTAGCGCATGCAATGCACCCGCTCAGGAGGCCGTAACTGAAGCTAAACCTGCTGAAGAAATCACAAACAACTACTTTGTGCTAAACCGCAATGTTCAGCAGCTCAAAGCGATCGGTAAAGCTGCAGGAGAATTGGCTACAGCAGATGCGGCTACCTATGGTGAGTTCAATGTCGTTATCTGTGGTAAAGCCGTAAAAGATTTGGCCACCGCCGAAACTATGGTGCCATTTATGGACATTCTAAACGCGAATAACGTGAACGTGATTGCCTGTGGGTTTTCTTTAAAGAAATTTGAGGTAGACACTGCGCTCTTACCCCAAGGAGTAACGGTGGTTCCAAACGGAATCTTGTACGGTTTTGAACTGCAAAAGGACGGCTACTACAGCATCACTTTGTAAAACTATTTTTAATACCCATTCTATCCCCTCTGAAGCATATTCGGAGGGGATTTTTTATGTCTAATTACGACATGAATGCGGCAATCAAAGCCAGCGCTATACCGATCTGAACTGCGAATAATGAAACGCCCTGAAGAATACCTTTTTTAGAAATCTTCAGCAGCTGCGTAATGCGAATTTTCGCTCCTATGGCCCCCATCGCAATGATCAGAAGCCACTTGCCTATACCAGCCATGGATTCCATAGCTGCCTCTGGAAGGAATTGGACCTGAGAGATGATAACCACCCCTACAAACAGTGCAATGAACATCGGGAACTTTGCCTTCGAAGCACTGTCCTCTCTGCGTTTTAAGAAAAATAAGATCAACAATAAGGGCACCATGAATAAGATACGGCCCATCTTCACGATCACCGCCCAGTGCCCCACTTCATCGCCTAAGGTATGTGCGGAGGCGACCACGTGACCGAGCGACTGTAATGTACCTCCGATGAGGGTTGCGCTCTGTAGGGTTGAGAAATCGAAGAAATGAGCCACAAGCGGAAGTCCTACTAGGCCGATAAGCCCCAAGGCATTCACGATACCTAGAGCTAGACCTGTTTCTTCCTCAGATGCCTCTACTAAAGGTGCGGTAGCAGCAATCGCACTAGATCCACAGATCGCACTACCTGCACCTAGGAGGTAACTAAAACCTTTGGAAGATTTGAACACCTTTCCTAAAGCCCATGACAAGGCGAAGGTGGAAAAGACCATAATAACGAGCAGCCATAAAATCTCAGTGCCCATCGTTCGTAAATGTACCGCCTGCAGTCCAAAACCACTCAGAACGATGGATGCTTCTAAGACATGCTTTTCAACGAACTTCAATCCCGGTGCGCAAGTAGAACCATTCATAAACGTATTCCCAGCAACTGCCCCCAGCAACAACGCTAAAAGTGTGGCCCCTACCATAGGCACATATTGCCCACCGAACTTCGCGATAAGCGCGATGAAAAGGGAAATAGCTAAACCTGGGGCCAGGGTAGTCAGTCGTTTTTGCATACGTCGAAAATACAGCCAAAAAGATGAAGTTCTGTGACCTCTAGCACGGAGCTAGGCCGCGCAAAAAGTGCACAATCCTTTTGCAGAAATATTTAACTCTGCTAAAGCTAACCCTTGCAACCCTTGAGCCAATTCTACTGGGAGGTCGCGACACTCCACGCGATCACATTCCGTGCACTTCACATGCACATGATCGTGCCGGTGTACCACGGCATCACATCCCGTACAAGCCGCATAAAAAGACGTTCCGTTCTCTTCGAGTGCCTTATGGATAAGCCCATGATCGATCAGTAAACCTAAATTTCGATACAACGATGTCCGATCAAAAGAAGCTAACCTCAGCTGAAGATCAGACTGTGACAACGCCGCCCCTTCTTGATTCAAAGCCGTCAATAACTCCACACGAATCTTGGTGACTCGCAAGCCTTCATTTTTCAATAGCAATGCAACGTCCATTCTAAAAATTTTGAATCCAACTCACATTCACCGAACGCCCCAAAGCGTCCGCGAAATAGCGTTGTCGGTTAAGATAATCTCTATAGCTGGTATTTGCGATATTCTCCACGCTCAACCTCAGCTGTGGCTCCACATTCCAAATTTTTAATGTCCCGCCTACACTCAGATCGAACACATGATACGCAGCGGGTGACGCTATAAAATCCAAACGTTCGTCCCAGTGTGTTTGCTGCGCCGCATACCGGTGATCCAGCGCCAATTTCATGTTTCTCCACCCCTTCCATTCCGGCAACTCGTACCGCAAACTGTGCTGAGCGTTCAATGGCGGCATAAAATTCAGTGGTAGATCTTCCGAACGGTTTTCGCCATGCACAAACGCCCAAGTCGCCTCAACATCCCAATGTCGAGCCAAAGCATACCTCAGCTTCAAATCTGCACCACGCAACAATGCATCGCACTGCTCGTAACTGAACACAGGAAACGCTCCTCGTATCGTCAACCTAAATTCTTGCTGCGGTTGCAGATAAATATACCCATCGAAATAGTGCGCATACCCGCCTAACTCTGCGTGTAAACGATCATTCAACCGTCCACGAAGCTGCACACTGGCCTTTAGTCCACGTTCAGAATCCAGTGCTATATTTCCTTCTTCAATCCCGCTGACTCCCTGATGCAAGCCAAACGCATACCGTTCATTAATCCCCGGCGGTCGTTCTCTCAACGCCAATTCCGTCAACACCTCCCACTTTGGATCAAAACGGTACGCTACACTCCCTACCGCCGAAAGCACGTGCCAACCTTCCTGATAACGCAACACCTCTCGCGGCACACCCGTACTCAACACTGCAATATCTCTTACGGTATAGTCGTACCGTGCACCCCATTCTGCACGTATCGCATTTCTTTGCAACCTGCCCAACGCAAAAAGCCCATTGCTAAACGAAGTATAGTTCGGCAACAATGGCAAAATCCCGGTCTCTGGAACATTCCAATTGTTCCGCCCCAGCATCTGCACTCCGATCTGCCAGTGCTCCTGATGCGAAAGCAGCACCTCGTTCTGAAAACTCAACTGCATCAAGCTCAGCGCTGGAATATCACTACGTCCACTCCGGCGCACATCAAACTCTTTTCGATCGTCTACCTGACCCGCCAGATTCCACTCCACCTCCTTGCCCTTCCATTCCGTTTGAACAGAAGTCTTCAGCGTATGGTGCTTCACGTGTTGTCGCGGCGCTTCTATCCCATACGAAAACGCTTCCTCGGTGTAGAACGGCACCTCGCGCATAAAAGCAGACTGTAAATCGGTCAAATTCCCAATGTGACTCCCACGCAAAATGCCAAATTCCGCATCGTAAAAACTGTACTGAACAACCCCTTCTGCGTGTTCACCCCACTGGCGGCGTACCTCAGCATTTACATGTTGCTGGGCCGTCCCTGTATTGTTAAGAAAATACCCAGGAGCGCGACGGTCGCCGAAACGCTTAAATGTCCCACCGACCTGCCATTGCAACTGCTGCTTTCCTTTGAATAAACGTAGATGCGTAGCTATGCCGCGGCCGTTCGAAACGAGCGTAGTGCGGACTTTTCCATGCACGTGGGGGTCTACCGGGATAGGCGCTGCATCCATGACCACTAGACCGCCCATATGCGTCCCCGGGTAGCGCAAAGTCGCAGCACCAGAAACCACCGCAATCTCACCCGCGGCATTCACATCGATCTCCGGACTGTGATCCGTGGCCCATTGCTGGCCTGTTAGCATCACGCCATTTGTCACGATCGTCAATCTATTTCCGGACAGTCCTTGCACGATCGGAACCCCTACATCCGCTCCATTGCCCAGGGCACTTACTCCAGACAGGGTCGAAAGCAAATCAGTGAAAGAAGTATGCTGCTGTTCGTCTAAAGTCAACAGGGAGATGCGCTGTTCTATAAGCGCACCCTCGTGATGGTCGTGGACATCTACCTCATGCAACATGTTCTGATGGTGCTCCATGGCTAGAGCGATGGAGGTATCCGCGTTGAGCTCGATAAGAAGGTATTGCAACGGACAGCCGATATGCTGTACGGTCAAATGATACGTTCCTGGGCAGAGGTGGTCGAAAGAAAATTGACCTTGAGGATTCGTCCAAACTTCGCGCCCAACCTCCTGAACGTGCACACTGACCTGTTCCATAGGACTGCCATCATGCACATCTGTGACCGCACCCGATAGATCTATAAAACAAGATTGGGCGGTCGCTACATGCCACCACCCAATGCTCAATAGGAATATGTAAATACGTTTACTCAACGATCACCTCAAAAACGACTTCGATATCGGTTTCTCCGCCCGCTTCGGTAAGGTCGCCATCTGCAACACCTGCTGCAGACTTCGCCGGTTCGTGACGCAAGGTAACGGTGATGTTTTCTGTACCTGCCGCTCCTGTGGTAAGCTCAAAGGACAGCCCTACTGGATACCCGTCATTGTCTTGGTCGAGGTAGGCAAAGTTTGCAGAACCTGTGGTGGCAAAGAAGAATTGGTGCTGATCCGCTTCATCAAAAATCTCCGGAGTAATGTCTTCAGCAGGCGTCTCACTTTCATTTAAAACAGTGATAGCGCCTTGGTAGGTCGTATTTGCGAGGAGTGTATCCACAGTAATGACTGGATCATTCCCTCCATCGCCATCCGCATCTACATAATTCAACGTCGCAGTATGCATTCCACCATCAAGATCAATATTCAATGTGGTGATCAATTCTTCATCGTGCGGATCCACCGGATCTACGGGGTCACACGACCAAAGACTCATCGCCATCACTACAGAAGGTACTACCAACCACTTTTTCATTAGGGATATACTTATAATTTAAGCAAACTTATCTCTTTTGCAACACTGTTGCAAGAAGGGTAAGCGAAAAATAAAGCCGGCTTCTCTCTGACAGAAAAACCGGCTCGTAGGTGCTCTTTATGTATTCGGATTATTTGCTATCCTCGTTGATCAAGACAGGTGCATTCCCATCGGTGATGATCAATTTAGCATTCGGTGAAGCAGACAACTTCTCCAACACCTCTAAACTGCGCCACTTTATAATCTCATCGGAAAGTCCCTCTGCCAGCACGCGTTGCGCATCACTCACCCCTTGGGCTTCAATCTTTTTACGCTTTGCTTCCAAACGTTCTTGTTCCAATTCAAACTCCATCCGTTGCGCGATCTGCTCCGCTTCTAGCTTACTCTCTATCGCCTCATACAAACCTGCCGGCAATTTGATGCTCTTCATCAACACCGACTCAATCACAAATCCACGGTCTGTCAGAAGGCTGTCCATATGCATCTTTATCGCATTTTCAATCACCGCACGCTGACCACTGTGCATGTCTTTCGCCATGTATCTAGAACACACATCCGCTGCGGCTGAACGGAATACACTCAAAATCATCACATCCTCGTAACGCTCTCCTACCGTTTGAATCACGTTCGGCGCTTCACTCGACTGTATATGGTAAAGAATAGAAATCTCAGCAAGTACATTTAAACCCTCCTTCGAAGGTAAATTCAAGCGTACTTCTAGATTCACAGTGCGGGTAGGCACTACAATCATGCGGCTTACAAAAGGATTTACGGTAACGAGTCCGGGCTGATACACTTTCGGGCTCAATTTCCCTAACGTACTCTTCACCCCAACACTACCGGGATTCACTACCACACAAGAACTGAGGAGAGCCCCAGCAAACAGCAGCATTAAAATTCTCGATTTCATCATGATTCGACTTTTTGGTTATCAGCTAATGGGTTCAGCTTGTCGAATAAATATACTCAATATTTATACCACGTTTGCTGAGATATAGCAAGGGTTGGCGTCTCGTTTTTCTCATTCTGATTTCTCAAATCGAGAGCTTTCTCAAATCGAGACTCTCTATTGCCTAATAAACCGCTGTCTATCAACACTTTGGGTTTTTGGCACGGCTTTGCCTTATAGAGAGAGCAAATAACGATACTCATGAAAAAATTACTCATCGTAACCGTAGCCTTAGCACTCTTCGCCACTTCATGTGCCAAAGAAGATCTAACAGGTCCCAATGAAGAAATTGTCCTAACAGACGGTTCTGACTTTTACTCGGACGAGGCGACTCAGATCAGAAATTTTGATTTTAATCAGCACAAGACTTGGTCGGGTCAAATCACCATTAATGGCTACGAAGGACCACTTCCTGGTATTCCTTTAGAGCTCTACAACGGTGAGGAACTTATTGAGACGGGTTGGACCGATGAAAACGGGGTTTGGGAAGTACTCTTGAACCACACTGAGGCGATGGATCTAAAAGTGGTTTGTGCCATGCCGACCATTTCTGGAACCTACCCGATCGTTCATAACAACTTTGAGGTCAACATCTCTCCAGAGCTTATCCAAGCAGCAGAGGATGCACCACTTACTAATCCTTTATTCAAATCTGGTCAAACCACAACGCGTTCGAGAGGGAATTCAAACTGGTACGACGACCGTACTTACGCTTTCCAGTCTACTCGTGCTTGGATGACGCTACCTACTATGGTGGACCCAGACACGCTAAGTGATGCGTTCTTGACATCTATCGCAAACTCAGTACCTGAACAATATCCAGTTGCCATTCACAATCCAAGTTTATTGGCCGACGGATCTACCTCCCTGCACCTCGCCGAAGCCGGTGATGTATGGATGACTTTTGTTGACGAAGGCGCTGGGTACAAAAACGCCGTAGGAATCTTTACCTACGATAACGCAAACATCCCAACAACTGCATTGGACATCGACACGATTTGGACCGTTTTCGAGAACTTCTCGAGAAAATGGTCTGGTGGTGGTCTACTTGCCGGTGACAAGGTGTACATCGGTTCTTACCCTGCCGGCACCTACATCGGTTTTGCACTTATTGCAAACGGGTACGTATCGAACTCATCGAACTTCCGCAGCAACCCTACCTACTACAGCATTCCTGGGCTCAACCCTGAGACAAACGCTTCGAAAGCACAACACAACATCTTATTGTACGACGATATCGACAATCGCTTCGTGATCGGCTTTGAAGATTTGCAGCGTAGCAGCGGACAAAGCGATGAAGACTTTAACGACGCACTCTTTTACTGTACCGCGAACCCTCCTACAGCGATCGATACCTCAGGTGTTACCGAGATTGTTGACGAACTAGACGACTGTGATTACGATGGAGTTCCTGATGTGGCTGATGTTGCGCCATGTGATGCACGCTATGCAACCACCAATACTACTGCCGGAAAGCTCATGTTTGAAGATCTGTACCCATTCAAAGGCGACTACGACTTTAACGATATCGTTGTAGACTACGACGCTGTAGCTTGGAAAAACGGCTCAGGTGTCACCACTAAAATGGACTTCACCTTTACGTTAAAAGCCGACGGTGGTAGCTTAACCAACGGCTTTGGTCTAAGCATCGATGATCTTACGCCTTCTATGGTGGGCAACACTACGTTCACTATCGACGAGGGCGAGTTTGAATCTACGGATGATGCAGTATTCATCTTCACTGAGGACATGAGCTGGACAGGTGTAGGTATGATGAACAATACCAATGGTGGAAACCGTTCAACGGACTACCCTACCTACAGCGTATCTTTTGAAATCAATGGCGCGCAGTCTAGCGATGTGTTCTGGGGAGAAAAAATGAATCCATTCATCTTCCAAACCACTACAGACGGGAAACGCAACGAAGTACACTTGAAGTATAAAAAACCTACCGCAGGCGCAGCATTTGACTCGATCGGTACAGGTGACGACATCACCTTGTTAGAAAACACGATGTTCTCTGGAGACTGGACGGGAAGTACAAACGCAGTACGCTACTGGGCGAATGAATTCCACACGGGAGAAAGTACGCTTCTACCGGCTACTTCGGTGACCTATACTGACCGCAACGGCTACCCTTGGGCCATGCACGTCGACCGCAGCGTAAAGCATGCGAATGAGCGCATCTTATTTACCGATGCCTATCCAAACTTTAGTGTATGGATCTCTAGCGGTGGAGATTTAGACACGGATTGGTTCAGAACAGCAATCACGGGTAAGGTTTTTGAGTAATGGTTTATAACCTACCCTTGGACTAAAAGCACGGCAATGCTGGGCTTTTTGTTGTAGTAAGTATTTATTTCATACCTAAAGTAGTATATAAAGCTTAGTTCACTACTTTAGCCTTATGAACACACTGAAAAAGCTATTTCGCAACATACAGACCCTATTTCCTTGGCTTCAAGAATTGCGATTTAGTTTGCGCACTTGGGTGATAAAAACATTCAATAAACCGCCTGAGGACGATTTTTTGTTGATTCAGAAATTCCAACCCAGCAGTAACCAAGTTTTTCTTGATGTAGGTGCGAATCGCGGCGACATGATTTTATGCATGATGCTCAACGAGAAACTCGACAACAAGATCATCGGATTCGAGCCCAACAGTTTGATATTTAAGAGTACCGCGGAGCGAAGCTTTATCAAGGATAATCCGCGCGTAGATCTATTAAACATAGGACTTAGTAGTCAAGGTGGAGAGCTGACCTTGTACACGCCGCAATACCGTAATTGGGCCTTTGACGGACTTAGCAGCTTTAGTTATGAGAGTGCCTACCAGTGGCTTCGAAATGGCATGTGGAACTTCAATGAAAAACTCCTCACCATTCAAAAACACAGCTGTAGGGTAGAGCCGTTAGATCATTATGATTTCAACCCCTACTTCATCAAAATAGATGTAGAAGGATTTGAATTGGACGTGATTAAGGGCGCCTACAAAACGATCGAAAAACACTTGCCGATCCTGCTGGTTGAAGACATCACCGAAGACATCAAAACGGAGCTGCGTCCACTGGGATACACGTTCTATGGGTTTAAAAAAGGGCAAGGCCTGTACGAAGGCTCCGGCGAGCTCAACACCTTCTGTCTTCAGCCTCAGCAGTTTGAGCTACTCAGCAAATAATAAACGAACCGCGCGCTAAATTTTCCGTTATTTGTGAGATGCTTAGCTACAGCGAACATATTAAATCCCCCGAATTGCCTTGGGTAACTTTCGTCCATGGGGCGGGAGGATCTTCCACCATTTGGTACAAACAGCTCCGCTCTTTTAAAGCAGAGTTTAACGTCCTGCTCATCGACCTTCGTGGACACGGCCGTAGTAAAGCACCTTTTTACGAAAAGCTCAAACACTATAACTTCAGCACCATAGGCGATGAGGTCTTGGAAGTTTTAGACCATCTAAAGATCAAAAGCACTCACTGGATAGGCATCTCTTTAGGGACCATCATCATTCGTGACATCACCGAACGTTATCCACAGCGTACCTTGAGCATGATCATGGGAGGTGCTGTGATGAAGCTCAACAAGCGCGGGCAGCTGCTCATGCACACCGGAGCAGCACTAAAAAGCGTACTTCCGTACATGATTCTCTACAAATTCTTTGCTTGGGTCATTATGCCGAAGAAAACGCACAAAGAAGCACGCAATCTTTTTGTCCGAGAGGCCAAGAAACTCTACCAGCGCGAATTCAAACGCTGGTTCACCTTGATTGCGGAGGTCAACCCACTGCTTAAATATTTCCGATTCAAGGACAGCAAAGTACCCACCCTCTACATCATGGGTAGCGAAGACCACATGTTTCTTCCCAGCATTCGTAAAATCGTGAGCGCGCATCAAAGTGCCTTGCTTCATGTGATTGAGAATTGTGGCCATGTCGTGAACGTGGAGCAACCGGAGGTCTTTAACGCAGAAGCCATCAAATTCCTTCAAAACATCACTCCTTCAACCCCTGCTAAAGATGAATAAGTCCATCACCCGATTCAAATGGGTCGCCTTTCTCGAAGGGACCAGTTTTCTCGTGTTGCTCTTTATTTGTATGCCCTTAAAATATGGGTTTGACATTCCTGGACCGAACAAAGTGGTAGGTATGGTACACGGCGTACTCACAGTACTTTACGTCTTCACGCTGATCGATTTTGCCATCCAGTACCGCATCTCCTTCCTTCGTATCGTCCAATTCCTCATCGCATCCCTCCTGCCCTTCGGTACCTTCTACGCCGAAAGAAAGTGGTTGCGCCCCTTGGAAGACTAACGCGTATTTACGCTTCGAGATTTTTTATCTGTTCAAGAACCGCCTGCGCCTCAGCAGCAATCTTATCGCTTTCTGCTCTGTTCGTATGGCTAAGATCGTAGCTCTTTTTAATGAGCGTATCGTACTGATCTTCTAACTTTTCCTTCGCTGACTTCTTCTTAAACAATCCAAACATCTTATCGTATCTTTCCCCTTACAACAAGACAATCATGGGGTTCGGTTCATTTAAACAGACACTTTTTTCAGCAACTACGCTACTGATCTGCATCGTTTGCTTTTTCGGTTGTCGCGTAGATCCGCCCGTACCGGAACCGCCTGTAGATGCGCTGGTCAAAGGGGTGGATTTTAGCCAATTACCCAAAATACAGGACGCCGGATACACCTTCTACAACGCAGACTCCATCGAGCAGCACCCACTCGATATTTTAACAGACGCGGGCATCAACACTGTACGCCTAAAGTTATGGAACACTCCCTCTGGCGATGCTTCGATGAGCGAATGTCGGCAGTACGCACAAGAGCTTCAAAACCGTGATCTGGAACTCTTGCTGACCCTGCACTATTCCGATACTTGGGCAGATCCAGGAGCGCAAATCCTGCCGCAGAACTGGGCCAACGCTACTTTTGAGGACGTATTAGATTCTGTGGAAGCATTCACCTCTTCGGCCGTCTCACTGCTCAAACCCACCTTTGTACAGATCGGTAATGAGATCAACCACGGCTTGATCTACCCGCACGGAAAGCGCGACGGTTCAGGAAATTTTCAGCGCCTTCTTCAGCGCGGGATTCAAGGGGCCCGCTCGGCCGACAGTAATGCGATCACCATGCTACATTTTGCAGGTTTTGAGGGTGCTAACGCATTTTTCCAGTCGGTGGACAGTTTGGATTATGACGCCATAGCCTTAAGCTTCTATCCGCGCTGGCACACCAAAGATTTGGACGAATTTGAAGCGGCGTGCTGGCAACTCCAAAACACCTTTCAGCGCCCCGTGTATATTGTGGAGACCTCCTACGCCTTTAGCTTAGGCTGGGCGGACTGGACGAACAACCACATTGGGAGCGCGGATCAGCTTATCCCCAGTTTCCCGCCTACACCCCGGGGACAAAAAGACTTTGTCAGCGCGGTGAAACAGATCGCCGACTCGCTAGGCACTGGAGTGTTGTATTGGGGGGCAGAATTGGTCGCGTACGATGGGCCACAATCGCAGAACGGATCGCCGTATGAAAATCAAGCTTTGTTTAACTTTAACGGCGTCGCCCTGCCGGCATTAACCGCTTTGGGCGCGACCGCACCTTAACACCTTAACACGTCAACACATGCACATACCCGCCAACTCCATCGAAGAATACCTCGGCGCACTCCCTGAGGAGCGCAAAGTCGTTGTAGAGCGAATGATCTCCTTATTTGCAGATCACCTGCCCGAAGGTTTTGAACAAGGACTGAACTACGGCATGCCCAGCTTCTATGTGCCGCACAGCCGGTACCCCGCTGGTTACCACTGCGATCCGAAGCTGCCCTTACCGTTTATCAACATGGCCTCGCAGAAGAATTTTGTAGCTCTGTATCACATGGGAATTTATGCAACCCCGGAGTTGCTTGAATGGTGGCAGACCGAATATCCGAAGCATTCGAAATATAAGTTGGACATGGGCAAAAGTTGTGTCCGATTCAAGCGATTGGATGATATTCCTTGGGGACTTTTGGAGGAATTGGCACAGAAAATCACGCCTGAAAGCTGGATTGCCACGTACGAAGCATCGTTGAAAAAATGATTTTGTCTACATTCGCTTTCTTACCACACCACCTATGAGCCAAACGCCTAAGAAATTTGTCGATGTCGATGGATTGATTCGAGAGAAAAATCCGAGCGTTCACAAACTTATACCAGGTTTTTTGATCCAATTCCTCAGGGAAAAGATTGTCCACGAATCCTTTCTTAACGCGATCATGACCGACTTCGCCCACGTCAAAAACTTTGATTTCTGTCGTGCGATGTGCGGCCGCTTTAACGTCAAAGTCGAAGTCCAAGGCGCAGAAAACATCCCTACCGAAGGTGGTGTCATCTTCGCTGCGAACCACCCCCTCGGTGGTATGGACGCTATCGCTGTGATGTCTGCCATAGACAGTTACCGCACCGATGTAAAATTCCTAGTAAACGATCTGCTGATGAACATCCCCAATCTCAAAGAGCTCTTTGTGGGGGTGAATAAGTTTGGAGCAACTGCCCGCGATGGCATCAAGGCCGTAGATGAGGCATTTGCGGGCGATGACGCCTTGTTCATCTTCCCTGCAGGCATGGTGAGTCGCATGACACAATACCGCGTCATTCGTGATTTAGAATGGAAAAAAACCTTCATCGCTAAAGCCAAGAAATACAAGAAGCCTATCGTCCCGGTGCACATCAGTGGTCAGCTTTCCAATACATTTTACCGCATCTCTAAACTGCGGAAATTTTTAGGCATCAAAATGAATCTTGAGATGCTTTTGCTCTCGAGGGAAACACTGCGCCAAGGCGGAAACACCATCGTTGTAAAATACGGCGCCCCGATCCTCCCTGAAGCACTCGATGGTACGAAGAAGCCTGCAGAATGGGCCTACGAAGTCAAGAAGAAGGTCTACGAACTTTCGAACATTAGCTAATTTATCGTCCTACCGGTAGTATATTTGCCGCATGTTAGACCTCAGTTACATCAGGCCGGCCGTAGACGTTGCACTCTTAGAAGCTGAGCTCACTCCAGAGTGCTTCGTTCGCAACACGTCCAAGCTGAACAACGAAATCTATATTGTAGATGTACACAACGCGCCAAACGTGGTGCAAGAGATAGGCCGCCTGCGTGAACTTACCTTCGCTTCAGCGGACGGAGGTACTGGAGAACCTGTGGACCTCGACGAACTCGACCTTAGTGACATCCCCTATCAGCAGCTGATCGTTTGGAATCCAGAGGTCAAAGAAATCGTAGGAGGATATCGCTTCATCGACGGCGCAGTGGTTGCAGAGAAAGGTGATGTGAAGCACGACTTGAGCATGGGCCACTATTTCGACTTTAGTCCACAGTTCATTTCCGACTACCTTCCGTACAGCATCGAACTGGGTCGCAGCTGGGTACAACCCAAATACCAGCCGGCGGTAGATCCGCGTAAAGGAATGTTCGCACTCGACAACATTTGGGACGGACTAGGCGCCATCACACTCAAATACGACCATTTAAAGTATTTCTACGGTAAAGTAACTATGTATCCGACCTACCACCGTGAGGCGCGCAACCTGGTTCTTAACTTCCTTAGTCACTACTTCCCGGATCCACAGGGATTGATGCAGCCGATCGTTCCCGCAGAAGTTCCACAGCTTTCCCTTGAAGAACACTTCCCGATCGATCCCCAAGACTTTGCACTAGGGTTTAAAAAAGGGACTCGTGCACTTAATAAACTCTGCAGCGAACACGGGGAAAGTATTCCTCCACTGATCAAACAATACATGAGTCTTAGCCCGGCGATGAAAACCTTCGGGACCTTCGTCAACAAAGACTTTGGGAATGTCGAAGAAACCGGCATTCTGATTCCTGTTAATGAGATTTACGAGGAAAAACGAAACAGATACATCTCCTTTTAAACCCTCGAAGCGATTCGGTGTTAGAAGGTCAAACCATACAATCACATGATCAATTTTAACCTTCAACTCCCTGTCCATCTATTTTTTGGAAAGGACGCACACAAAAATATTGCTTCCCAAATTCCAGCCGGCGCTAAAGTCCTAATGACTTACGGCGGTGGTTCGATCAAAACAAATGGAGTTTACCAAAAAGTACAGTCTGCACTTGAAGGTTTTGAAGTAGTAGAGTTTGGCGGTATCGAAGCGAATCCAGAGTACGAAACGCTTCTTCGCGCCTTGAAGATCATCAAAGAACAAGAGATCACCTTTATCCTTGCCGTAGGTGGAGGTAGCGTGATCGATGGCACCAAATTTTTGAGTTCAGCGGCCCTTTTTGACGGCGATACTCCCTGGGACATTCTTTCCAAAGGGATTCGTACGGAAGTAGGCATGCCTTTTGGGACGGTCCTGACTTTACCTGCCACCGGCAGTGAGATGAATAGCGGCGCGGTGATTTCTCGCAAAGAACTCAACCAAAAACGTCCGATGGGTGGTCCAGGTTTGTTTCCGAAGTTCAGCATTTGTGATCCGTCCGTGGTGGCCTCCTTGCCTGAGCGTCAGCTTGCGAACGGGATTGTAGATGCCTTCACACACGTGATGGAGCAATACATGACCTACCCGACTTCTGCAACGCTCCAAGACCGCATCAGCGAAGGGATTTTAGCCACCCTGATGGAGATTGCGCCCAAAGTGATGGCAGACCCTAGTGATTACGATACCGCCGCCAATTTTATGTGGTGCTGCAACATGGCACTGAACGGCATCATTCAAAAAGGCGTGCCGACGGACTGGTCCATCCATGCCTTGGGTCACGAAATAACAGCTCTGTATGGCATTGATCACGCCCGTACCTTGGCGATTGTGTTGCCGAGTATGTACCGCTACAAGGCGGATAAAAAAGGAGCGAAATTGGCCCAATTTTCTCAACGCGTGCTCGGGCTGAGCGGCAGCGAGGCAGAATTGGCCAAAACTGCTGTAGATGGAATCGAAAACTTCTTCCACAGTCTTGATGTACCTACCACACTTTCAGCGTATCCAGCGATGGATGCCCAGGAGGTTGCTCCGGAAAAAATCGTTCAAAACCTGGAAAAGATTCGCACCATCAAACTCGGTGAGCACGGAGACATTCTTCGTGAAGATGCCTTGTCGGTGCTTCAAAGCGCGTATTAGTCCGCGGCTGAGTATTTCCCGCTAAAGTGGCGGCCGTTCTTCTTGCGGTCCGTCGGTGATATCTACCCCGGTTTTGTGCCAATGATGCAACAAAATCACCAGGGCTGGCGTGGTGTAACTGATGATAGAAATTGGTACCTGAGTGATCAACTCATTCACGTAACTAGCGACTAGAAGTCCTACAAAACCACAGTACATAGCGACCACTTTTTGCTTCAGCAGTCCATTAGGGAGGTTCCACAAGCGGTAGCCCATGTACACAGTTAGAACGGTAAAAACACCGAGATATAGGTACAGACCTACGATGCCGGTTTCCATCCAAATCCTTGAATACAAGCCGTCGGTCGGCGTATTTGCCAAAAAGGAACCTGGTGCGAAGCGTTCCCCCCACATCCCCGCAGAACCGATACCTCCCCCGATGGGCTTATTCGCCATATAGACGCTAAGCATGGCCTCTTTCGCCTTACGAACGAGCAACGAAGCATCATTGGGATCAAGCGCCGAGCGCAATCGGGCAACGTTGTAGTTCCCTTGGAGGATGGTCGTGTACTTTAAAAAGACAAAAAAACCACCGCCCATCACCGAACCGAAAATGGTAATTCCCAGTTTCTTCGACATGATCAAATACAACATTCCGCCGACCCCTATGATGGCCAATGGCCCCCGTGAGCCGCTCAGCATCATCGCATAGAAGTTTAAAAGTGCGAGGATAATAAAGAGAAATCGGCCTTTCAACCTCCCCGGATACGCCGCCAGAACACCGAAAATAGTAGCGATGTAAGCGGCATAGGCGCCAAAGGTCGACGCATCGGCAAGCAGACTAAACACGCGCATCTTCCCACGTAAAAAGTGGGTACGTATCGGACCAGAAAGCAACCAGCGCATTTCATATTCATTCATTCCCGAATAGTGCTGACGCAAGGACACCACGGCCAGCAAGATCGACAGGGGAATCAGCAGGTTGATGGCAAAATGCAACTGCCTTTTCGTCTGGATCAGCGCTACAGCAACCACAGGAGTAAGCACGTAGTAGAGGGAAATAGAGCGCATCGCATAAAACCAAGCGACTGGCCCTGGAGAGATGGGATTCGCAATCTGCACAAGCGTATACCCAATCCATATAAAAATAGCAATGAACTCAGGTTTCTTGAGGTGCTCGAAGGTGCCTTTTTTACCTTGAACCATCAAAACAATCAACGCTAAAGCTAGAAGTCCATCGATCGATAAGCCCACCGGAAGTGTGACTCCTATACGGCCGAGATGGGCGATAAAGTGCCCCACTGCCATCGCGGTAAACAACATGAGTCGCGGATAATAAAACAAACACAACAGCGAAACTGCTGCAACGATTCCCGCAAAGGGCAAGGTAGCTTTAGAAATGTTTTGAGCGCCTAAACTTTTGGCGATGTACAACCCAATACACAGGGCAAGAACTGGCAGAAAAAAGCGCTGCACAAGTCCTTTAAGGACGGTATACACGTCCTGAAACATCTTAACTCAATTTTTGAAGTATTCCTTCTAACGCAAGTCGATAAGAATCTAAACCAAAGCCACTTACAGAAGCAATACACTGCTTCCCGATCAAGCTGACGTGACGAAACTCTTCCCGGGCAAGCGGATTGGAGATGTGTACTTCAACCACCGGAACCTGTATCGCAGCGATGCAATCCATCAATGCTACAGAAGTATGTGTATATCCACCTGCGTTGAACAGCACGGCATCAAACGCACCATCTGCCTGCTGCAAATGATCAATCAACTCCCCTTCCACATTGCTTTGCTCGTAATGGAAACTAGCTACATCATCATACACCGCGGCCAATTCCGCATAGAAATGCTCAAAACTTTCATCCCCGTACACCTCAGGTTCTCTGGTGCCGAGTAGATTTAGATTGGGTCCGTTAAGAAGTAATATTCGCATACTGCAAACTTACCGCTTCAAAAGCGAAATTTGAGCTATGACTTGGAAGGAATGCATCGAAGGCTACCTCGAATACCTCGAGTATGAACGCGGGTTGAGCGCGAACACTCGGGCTGCCTACACGCGCGACCTAGAAAAGCATGTTGCCGCATCCGCGGTAAACCCTGACAAAACCACACCCAAGGACCTTTCACGCTTCCTAGAGGAGATCTACAGCCAAGGACTCAGTCCGCGTTCCCAAAGCCGCATGCTGAGTACGTTACGCGGATTTTACAATTGGATGCAGGAGGAACAATTCCGTGAAGACAACCCCGTCGCATTGTTCCAAAATCCACGAATCGGCCGGAAACTTCCCGCCGTTCTCAGCGAAACCGATGTGCAAAGTCTGCTCGATGCCATCCCCATGGAAGGCCCCTTTGCCACACGTGACCGGGCCATGATCGAACTGCTCTACGCTTGCGGCTTGCGGGTCAGTGAAGTATGTCACTTGCAGCGCTCCCTTTTGCGCCTCGAAGAAGGCTACCTGATCGTTACCGGTAAAGGAGACAAACAACGCCTAGTGCCGGTGCATCAAGAGGCCATAAAATTTGTCCGGCTCTACCTCGAATATGAGCGCCCGCACATCGCACCAAAACCTGCATTTAGCGATACCGTTTTTCTCAGTAACCGAGGAGGTGCACTCTCACGTCAAAGTGTATTTATGAAGCTAAAATCCTATGCGAGCGCAGCAGGAATCACCAAAACCATTTCCCCACACACCCTGCGACACAGCTTCGCCACCCACCTCATGGAACGCGGTGCAGATTTGCGCATCGTACAGCAACTTTTAGGACACGAAAGCATCACTACCACCGAGATCTATACCCATGTCAGTGCGCAGCAGCTTGGTGCGAAAATTGCAGCACATCACCCATTGAATAAAAAAACAAAATAGACATGCTCAAACGTTTCACGGCCCTAGCCAGCCTATTGATGTTGTTCGCGGCGGCATCGTGTACGAAAGAACCAGAACCTTCTAGCTGGAACCACACCATGGATGAAATGTACGACTGCCATACCGGAACTGGACTCGACTCTACGGACTTCGCCGCAGCCTTAGTAGGCACCTGGGATTGGCGTTTTGTGCGCTCCACTTCCTGGTCGTATTACGAAAGTGAGGACGAATACCTCGGCTACGAGCTGCAGTTCAACGCAGACGGAAGTTTGGTCCTGAATCAAAACGATACCGCACAGATCACAGGGACCTGGGAACTGGAGAACAGTTGGATCGATTTTTCGTTAAACGTACAACCGTATATACCGACCACCTTTGGAGCGATGGTGCATTGCGACGAATACCTCATGTTCTACAGCTCTCCTATGGACGGACCGGATCACCTTTACGAAAAACAATGACCGTACAAGAAATCATAGCACTCCAGCGCGGGTTCAAGGCTCAGCTTGCCCAGCAACCCATCGCATATAGAATTCACAAACTCGAGCTCTTGCGCAAGGCGTTGAAAGGGGAATGGCAACAAAAATTGGTCGATGCGATGCGTGCAGACTTTGGAAAAGGCGAAGTAGAAACGCGTCTGACTGAAATTCTTCCCACGCTCGACAACATCAAGCTCTTGACCAAACATCTGAAGAGTTGGACAGCACCAAAGCGCATAAAAACGCCCATCCAACTGTTTGGTTCAACCTCGTACACGGAAGTGGAGCCCAAAGGAAATACCCTGATCATTTCCCCTTGGAATTATCCGATATTTCTGACCCTTCACCCCTTCTGTACCTCTTTTGCTGCAGGAAATACAGCCATACTCAAACCCTCAGAGCTGACGCCTCATACCAGTGCAGCACTCGCGGAACTGATCGCTGAGATTTTCGACCCGAAGGAAGCTGCTGTAGTGCAGGGCGGTGTTGAAGTGGCCACGGAACTGCTCGACACGCGCTTCGACCACATCTTTTTTACCGGCTCTACGGCGGTAGGAAAAATAGTGATGCAGGCGGCTGCCAAGCACCTGACCTCTGTCACCCTCGAGCTCGGTGGCAAGAGTCCTACGATCATCGATAATTCGGCTAATGCATACTCCGCAGGGCAACGCATCGCTTGGGCAAAATTTACAAATGCCGGACAGATCTGTATCGCTCCAGACCACATCTATGTGCACGAAGCGAAGCTCGAAGACTTTAAAAAAGGTGTTCAGGAAGCGCTAGATCGTTTCTACGGCAGCGAACCTACGACCAACCCTGACTATGTCCAGATCGTCAATAACAGGCACTTCAAGCGTTTAACAGACATGATGGAAGCGGCAAAAACCGAAGAAGGCGAATTTTTCTACGGCGGAGAAGCCGACAGTGAGCAGCGCCGAATCGCACCTACAGTCGTTATCGACCCGCCGCGAGACGGAGCACTAATGAAAGAAGAAATCTTTGGGCCCCTTCTTCCTGTATTCACGTTTGAGGATCTCAGCACACCCTTAGAGGAGATCGCAAGCAGAGAACACCCGCTGGTGGTGTACATCTACAGCAAAAACAAAAGGAATATCAGGCGCATTCAGAAAAACACTCGTGCGGGAGCGACAGCAATCAACATGAGCCTGCTGCAGCTAGCGAACAGCTATTTACCATTCGGTGGCACAGGGCAAAGTGGTATCGGTAAGACCAATGGCCACTCAGGATTCTTAGAATTTTGCAACACGCGCAGTTCCTTTTACCAGTGGGGCTACCCCGTTAACAAAATCCTGAGCGCGCCCTTTACACCGGCTAAACTCAAACTGGTTCAGCGCATGATCAAATCCTTGTTTTAAGGTCGAGGAAGAAAACTATAAATGGGTCAAACCCAAAAAGAAAGCCCCGCAGCCTTAAAGAAGGTGCGGGGCTTTTTGCTATTGCGCGGATCGGATTAACCTACTTTTACAAGCTCCACATCAAAGATTAATGTCGCGTTTGGAGGAATCACACCGCCAGCGCCTGCAGGACCGTAACCGAGGTCGGAAGGAACTACAAGTGTTGCCTTCGCGCCTTGATTCAGTAGCAAGATGCCTTCATCCCAACCCGGGATTACTTGGCCTACGCCTATGCTGATTGCGATCGGCTGACCTCTCTGGAACGAGCTGTCGACCACTGTACCGTCTACTAGTTTGAGTTCGTAATGAACCTCTACTTGCTGGCCTACAGTCGGCTTAGGACCGTTTCCTTCTTCCTTGATCACATACATTAAACCACTTTCAGTCTTCTGTGCGCCTTCTGTGTATCCTTTTAGTGCATCTGCTTCTGCAGCCGCGCGTGCTTCTGCAGCCGCTTTTGCAGCCTCTTCCGCTTTGCTACGGGATGTAGTGAAGATCGAACCAGCATCCCAAGCTTCGGCATCTGCACCGATACGTAGAATCTCGACCTTTTCCATCGCGTCGCCTTGAGCAACCGCATCTACCGTATCTTGACCTTCTACCACATAGCCGAAAACGGTATGTTTTCCGTCCAACCAGTTGGTTGCGCCGTGGGTAATAAAGAACTGAGAACCGTTCGTTGCAGGACCGGCGTTCGCCATAGAAAGCGTTCCAGGACGATCGTGCGTAAGATCCGGATGAATCTCATCTTCAAACTGGTAGCCAGGACCACCTGCACCTGTGCCTGTAGGATCACCACCTTGAATCATGAAGTCAGCGATCACACGGTGAAACGTAAGACCGTCGTAGTAAGGCGTTCCACTCGCTTGTGCCGTGTTTTCTACCGTGCCTTCTGCGAGACCTACGAAGTTCGCTACCGTCATCGGTGCTTTTTCGTGCTCAAGCTTGATTGTTATTGCGCCCTTTGGCGTTGAAATTTTGGCGTAAATACCGTTATCCATACTTGTTATTTATAAGGGATGACCCCTAGATTATTTCTTAATTCCGACCAGTTCGATATCGAAAACTAGCGTTGCGTTTGGAGGAATAACACCGCCTGCACCACGATCACCATAACCGAGGTACGGTGGAATGATCAATTTTGCTT
>CBFHHO010000020.1:0-25706 GCA_965655695.1 uncultured Schleiferiaceae bacterium
GACAGGCTCTAAGGGGTGGGCACTTCTTGCATGTGCGAACGCTGTTCGGAAGATCTCCGTGATAGCCCCCATGCGTGAAGGTGTATGTGCAACGTCAAAAACTTCAAGGTGGTGCTCCGCTTGGAGGGTCACTACCGGGCTCGTGGGCATGAGCAATGTAGATTCTTCATTTAAGGCATCTAAAAGCGCTTGGACCACGGTGGCTGGGCCTCCTTCTACGAAGCCCATAGCGCTCAGTGAGCTGTGAACGAGCAAATCTTTTGAAGGGTCTATCCCTGCTTCTATCAGCTGTTTGGTGAGTTTTTCTCGTGTCCAAACTTCTCCTGCCTTGCGCTTTTTGTCGAGCGCGATACGGCGGTTTTGTTTTTTACGTGCCCGGTTCCATTCAAGCACAAAGCTGGGCGTGAGCGACCTAAGAATGTCTTTCATGGGCGTTGAGTAAAGAGTCTAAAAAGTATTTCGTAGCCCAGTTCGGCAGGGCGAAGGGCTCATAGCGGCCCCAAAAAGGGAAACTACCTGTGAGGGCGCCGAAGGAGTCGGTGTGCTCACGAGCTCCGCGATCAGCGATGGCCACTAGGAGCGTATTCATTTTTTCAAACGCTGCTTTCCATAGGGCTTCACCAGTGGTGGTGTACATGTGTTCCCAAACGATGGCAAGCTGAGCGCCTCCGGTGGGGATGAAGCTTTCGGTGCCGTTCCACCGGGCATCGTAGCGGCCGTTTAGAATGCCTCGGTTCAAAAATTCGGTGGCCAATACTCGCGCAGGTAGCAAGGCGGACTCTTGGATGGTGTTGTCCTCGAGGTGAAGACCCATGTGCCAGAGTCCGTCGATCGTGTAGGCGATGGTATGGATGATGGGCCGATTATTTTTGTGGGTGGTGTTGTCACAATTGGCAAACCATCCTAAGGAATTTTGCTGTCCCAATACCCAACTAGCGTGGGACGCAGCCGCTTTTTTCCAAGTCGATTCGAATTGTGGAAAATGCGGGAGCCAATCCAAAACTGGTGCCATCACATAGGTGCCATATACGCGGATTTCACCCATGTAGTCGTTCGAGGAAAAGCGTCCCTTGTCGTCGAGTTGCTCCAAGATCCATTCGATGCAGCGCAGTGAGGCGTCTTTGTAACGTTCGTCTTGAGTTGCTTCATAGAGCGCTCGGGTACCGCGCAAAATTTGGCCGCTGTTAAATACCACAGAATCGCGCTGCTGGTGGAGGTAGCCGCCCGGCCATCCGCCGTCTTCGTGTTGTATGGAGAGTAGCCACTCCCCTGCTTCAAGCGCTGCCGCTCTGGTCTCTTGTGCCCAGGGTACTTCAGGAGAGGGAAGCGCTGCGTAGCGCAATAAAGAAGGAATGATATAGCCCGTTGTTTCTGGGTAGGAGCTGGTCCAACCGTCGTTGAAATAGTAGGTTCCACTGCCCTTATCTTCTCCGATGTGGATGCTGTAGGTGAGCCACTTTGCCGCATGGTGCATGGCGCGAATGCGGTCTTCTGGGCGCTGGTGCTCGATGTAGGAACGCAGGTAGAGCATTTTATTGAATTCCGCAAACAGCAACCTTACGTTGTCGTAGGTCGTGAGCAGTTTTTGCCAATTCCGAACGTACCTTAAAGCACCCATTTACATCAATCCTTGATCCGAAAAGCTAAAGTAGCCACTACGCGTCACAATCAGGTGGTCTAAGAGGTTTAGATCGAGGGTTTGTGCGGCATCGACCAATTTTCTGGTCATCTTTTTGTCATTTTCGCTGGGCTTGAGCGCGCCCGAGGGGTGGTTGTGTGCTACGATCATGGCGGTAGCACCCAGTTCAATCGCACGTTTTAGGACGATCCGCACATCCGTTACCGTGCCTGTTATGCCCCCACGGAACAAATCCAAACAACTGATCGGAACGTGCGCGCGGTTCAGGTACAGCACATGGAATTCTTCATGAGAGAGGTAACGTAGGTTGTCGAAAAAGGGTACCGCATCGCTGGATTTTTTGATGGCGCTCGGCATGTTTTTGGGGGTGTTCCACAGCTTGTGCAACTCGAGCATCGCAAGGATTTGTCTGGCCTTCACCGGGCCGATGCCTTTGATGCTTTTCAGCGCCGCTTCATCGGCTTGCACGAGGTGTTCCATGGAGATGAAATGACTGTTCAAGCGCTGGGCGAGCTCGTCCACACTTTGGTAGCGCGAGGCACCGTTCAAAACGAAACTCATCAGTTTTTCTGGGGACCAAGGACCTTGCTGGTCCGTAAAATTTTGATTCATAAGGCGGGGTATTTAAGGTTAGGGGTATCCTACTTAAGTTCCGTCGTGGCCAATTAATATCCTACCTTTAGGACCATGAAAATAGCAGTACTTGGTTCACGTGGCATTCCCAACCGCTATGGCGGCTTCGAAGAAATGGCAGCACAGGTTTGCCCCATGTGGGTTGCGGCCGGTCACCAGGTGGTGGTCTACACTACGAGCGATCATCCGGAGCGCATGGAAAACTACAAGGGCGTTGAGCTGCGGTACATTTTCAATCCCGAGGGCACGCTTGGTCTCGCGGGTCAATTCATTTATGATTTGCTCTGCTTGAGGGATGCTCAAAAGGAGCATTTTGATGTGATTTTGCAATTGGGCTATACTACTTCTGGTATTTGGTCTTTTTTGTGGCCCGTGGAAAAAACGGTGACCAACATGGACGGTTTGGAGCACCAAAGAGCCAAATACAGCGGACCGCTAGCTGCATTTCTGCGCTGGTCGGAAAAACGCGCTGCCAAACGTTCAAAACTTTTAATTGCTGACAACCCGGAGATTGCTACCTATTTGAAGAAATACGAGCAACCCACGGTGACCATTGCCTATGGTACCGAGGTTGTCGAACGGTCCGAGGCACAGCTCGAGGTGCTCGAGGCTTGGAGCAAGGAACAGGAAATGGAACTGGTTCCGGGAACCTATGCACTGCACATCGGAAGGGTGCAAAAGGACAATCACGTTCATGAAATTTTAGAAGCGGCGAAAAACAGCGGAGCAGAATTGGTCGCGGTGGGTGATTATTCTACCGCCTATGGAAAGCTGCTGAAGGATGCGTACAGTTCGGTAGATCACATTCATTTTCCAGGCACGTTGTACGACAAAACGGTGTTGAATGCGCTACGCAGTCACTGTAAATTCTACGTTCACGGGCACAGCGCCGGGGGCACAAATCCTGCACTTTTAGAGGCGCTTGGATGCGGTTGTTTTGTGTTAGCGCACGGCAATCCGTTCAACGCAAGTGTGTTGGGAGGCTTGGGCGGTTTATGGAACAGTGAAGAGGAATTGACCACGCAGCTGGGCTTGAGTCCGAAGAAAGAATTGGCCAAGAAGCAGGGGGAGATGGCGCAGCAGCGGATGAAAGAACACTTCAGGTGGGAGCAGATTGCCGAGCAGTATATTCAGGCCTTTGAGCGGATGCTGTAATCGCAGTCCCGGTTTTGGACATAAAAAAACCCCGTCGCTTGCAAGTACAAACAACGGGGCTTTTGTTTCGAGTGTTCTTTTTTAAAACCGCTTAGATGATCAACATTGCATCACCGAAGGCTAAGAAACGGTATTTCTCTTTGATCGCTTCCTGAATCGTATGCATCGCTAGATCGTGACCGAGCATTGCACTGTTCATCATGAGCAACGTTGAACCTGGAGGGTGGAAGTTGGTGATCATGGAATCTGGTACTTTCACTTGGTACGGAGGGAAGATAAACTTGTTCGTCCAACCTTCCGTCGCAGTGACGCGGCCACCAGTGGTGAGCGAGCTCTCGAGCGTACGAACCGTAGTGGTACCTACCGCACAAACGCGACGCTTGTTTAATAAAGCTTCATTCACAACATCGGCACACGGCTGCTCCAAGAAGAACTGCTCACTGTCCATTTTATGCTTGCTCAAATCTTCGACTTCTACCGGACGGAACGTTCCTAAACCGACGTGGTGGGTCAATTCCGGCAAGTGTACTCCTTTGATTTCCAAACGTTTCATCAAATGCTTCGAGAAGTGCAATCCAGCTACTGGAGCGGCAACAGCACCTTCTACTTTAGCAAAAATAGTTTGGTAACGCTCGGCGTCTTCGCTTGTCGGCTCGCGATCAATGTATTTTGGAAGTGGAGTCTCGCCCATCTCAGTGAGTTTCGCTCGGAATTCTTCGTACGAACCGTCGAACAAGAAGCGCAATGTACGTCCTCGAGAGGTCGTATTGTCGATCACCTCTGCCACTAGAGAATCATCGTCTCCGAAGTAGAGTTTGTTTCCAATTCTGATTTTACGAGCAGGGTCCACAAGCACATCCCAAAGGCGGCTTTCAGAATTTAGTTCGCGAAGAAGGAATACCTCGATGCGCGCACCTGTTTTCTCTTTGTTCCCCCACATGCGGGCAGGAAAGACTTTCGTGTTGTTCAACACCATCACATCACCGTCGTCGAAATAGTCGATCACCTGGTGAAAGTGTTTGTGTTCAATTTCGCCGGTATCCTTGTGAACTACCATCAAACGGCTGTCGTCGCGGTGTAAGGTCGGCTCTTGCGCTATGAGTTCCTTCGGGAGCTCGTAGTCGAAGTGGGAGAGTTTCATTTTCATAGCTTACGGGCTTTGAAATGTTTAAAATTAGTAGGCAAAGGTACGATTTCAGCACCCCCTTTGTCAAGTTTATTAAAGACCAATTGACTTTGAACAATAAACTTTCGAACTTTGTTGTCCTGACATAGCATCGCAAGTGCTGTCGACTTTAAAGATTCTTACCTTATAAACACCTCGCCCTATGGGAGTTAATTTACGTACAGAACTTACCGCCATCCGCTCAAAAAGTGCCGACTCTTACCGCGACAACCTGCTCGAAGGGTTCCAACAGCTCTTGGACCAGAAGTCCGAAGGCGAGCGCATCTTACACAACCTCTTCGCCTCCACCGGTGCAGAAGAAACCCTGCACTTTGACGCCTTAGATACCGAGCGTATCTACCACATTAGCGACATCGAGAAATTGTGCATCGACTACCGCTTACGTTTCCTAGATTCGTCGCTCTTCAAAGCGCCGTTCCCTGTAGAAGCGATCGAGGCGATCGAAGCCTTTGAACAAGCCCAAGGACGTGAAATCAAAGGGTTCAAAATGATTGCACCGGCACCTATGTTCAAACTTGCAGAAAAGGACAAGGATCCATTGCTGATGGTACCGATGGGCGGCGGCTATTACTACCTTTTAGCACAGTGGGGAAATGACTTACATCCGTTAAGAAAGGCGCTCGTATATCCATTTAGAGATTTTGAGTCGCTGCTACGTACGGTATTTATTTTCTGTGCGGCAGTTGCCCTACTCTTCCCTGAATCGCTGATGCGCGGTCCGAAAGACACCGGCACCATATTGCACATTCGCGTGATTTTCTTCTTCTGGATGATTTTCTCCACTGGCGCAATGACCGCCCTGTACGGATTCTCTCGCATGAAGAACTTTAACGCAAATCTGTGGAAAAGCAAATACCTCGACTAAACACGGGGGGTATCTGACTGCATAACACATCAAAAAGGGCGCTTAAGGAATTAGGCGTCCTTTTTTAGTACATCGATAAAATGCTGGGACCATTGTTCCGGAGTTTTCGCCCCTTCGGCCGCGTAGTCGCCAATTTTAGTTCGGCGCAACCCCGCTAAATGGGCACCACTGCCTAGTGCCTTGCCTAGATCGTGCGCAAGAGAGCGGATGTAGGTGCCTTTTCCGCACAACACGCGCAGTTCGAGCATCTCGCCTTCAAACGATACGATTTCTAGCTCGGCGATATGAATACTGCGAGGTTCCATGATGACCTCTTCCCCAGCGCGGGCTTTTTCATAAACGCGCACGCCGCCTTGTTTCAAGGCAGAGAATATGGGTGGGTATTGCTGGATGTCGCCTTTGAAATTCCGGAGCTTTTCTTCGATCAATTCACGGGTGATGTGCGCGGTTTCATAGGTCGCGTCGATCGCTGACTCCAGATCGTAGGAAGGCGTGGTACCGCCAAATTTTATCTGAGCGACATATTCCTTGGATTGCCCCATGAAGGAGCTGATTTCTTTGGTTTTCTTGCCCACACAAATGATGAGCAAACCCGTTGCTAAGGGATCTAGAGTTCCTGCGTGACCGACCTTGAGTTTTTTCAAACCCAATTCTTTTTGCAACGTGTAGCGAATTTTCGCCACCGCTTGAAAGCTGGTCCAGGTCAGGGGTTTATCCACAAGCAGGACTTGGCCCGCAATAATGTCTTCGGAGGTCACTACAGTTGGGGGTGCTAAAAGAACAATTGGCTACCGATGATCAACACCGCTACGGCGAAACAGTAGTAGGAGAAATATTTGAGCTTGGCGCGTTTGACCAGTGCGATCATCCAATTGCACGCGACAATACCGCTGACGAATGCAGCGAGCAGGCCGAGAAGTAAAGCAAATGTGCTGACTTCAGCGCCCATCGCTTCGCCGGCGACAATGTCCTTCGCGTCGAGCAGTGCTTTTCCTAAGATGATCGGCAAGACCATCAGGAATGAGAATCGAGCGGCTTTCGTGCGGTCGATACCGAGCAAGACGGAGGTGGAAATGGTGGTACCGCTGCGCGAAATACCGGGCAAAATGGCGATGGCTTGAGAAAGTCCGATGATGAATGCTTCGAGCGCGCCCACAGGTTTGCCTGTAGTTTTTGCACGATCGGCTAAAAAGAGCAAGAGCCCAGTGATGGTGAGAGTGGCTCCTATCAGCAGTAATTGGCCCTCGAAGAGGCTAGAGATTTCTTCCTCGAACGCAAGTCCGATCACCCCTGCCGGCACCATAGAAAGTAGAATGTAGAGCGCAAATTTTGTCTCGTCGTTCCATTTGAATTTGAGCAGGCCTGAAATGATTTGGCCGATCTCTTTACGAAAGACCACGATCGTACTCAACGCCGTTCCCGCATGTACGACCACATCAAAAGTGAGCGATTCGCTGCCCGATAGATCCAAGCCGAACAGTGCTTTTCCAATCTCGAGGTGTCCCGAAGAACTTACGGGTAAAAATTCGGTCAATCCCTGGATAAGCCCCAGGATCAGTGCTTGAATAGGCGTCATGGCTTGGTACTAAAGTGGGGGTTTGGGTTAGGCGTCTTTTTTAGGCAGCATGATCGCTACGATAGGCAACACGAGGCCGATAAATAGCAACCAAGGTGCAATCCCAATACGCTGCGCATCGAAGATTTCTGGGTTGAATTCTTTCGGGTCCTCTGCCCCACCGCCCATCATCAAGGCGAAACCTAATGCGAGCATGAGTAATCCGGCGATCAATACCGCGTATTTGCGGCGGTCGAATAGAAATACGTCTTTCTTGTCCATATCTAATAGTATAATTCGTTTGTTCTCAATTTTAAATAGCGGCGAATCGCAACAGCCGTACTTACGCCCGGTACAATAAGGCCCATGAGCAGCAGCACACCGACCACTTTTAGGAAAGTATCTTCCGTAAACAAAGTGTCAAAAGCCGGGAAATATTGTGCAAACCCGTAGAGTGCACCGTACAAGATCCCGGAGCTGAGTGCCGCGGAGAGCACGCCCAAGCCTAAGCTGTTGATAAGGTAAGGACGACGGATGAACCCGCTTGTCGCGCCCACCAGTTGCATGGTTTTTAGTAAGAATCGCTTCGAATAAATAGTCAGTCGAATGCTCGAGTTGATCAGTGCCAAAGCAACCAGCAACAATACAGCTGCGGCGCCTGCTAGGATGTAGGTGATTTTCTCAATGTTGTCGTTGACCAGCGTTACCAGGTCTCGGTCATAGAGCACTTCGGTGATGTAGTCTGCAGCGATCAACTCCTCGCGGAGCGCGTCTAAATTTCCCGCAGCCACAAACTCCGCCGTAAGATTCACATCGATGGTATTACTCAGAGGATTGTATCCTAGAAAGGCCACAAAGTCTTCACCGAGATCCGCCTTCAATACTTCAGCGGCTTCTTCTTTGGTCACCAATGTCGCTTGTTTAGCATAGGGAGCGAGCTGCTGCGATTTGAGCATGGTGCGCAATTCTGCCTCAGGAATGTCTTCTTCAAGCACTAAGGTGAACGTGAAATTTTCACGAACCGTGCGGCTCAGATCCTTGGCCGAAAAGACCAAGATTCCCAATACGCCGAGTACAAACAAGACCAAGGTCATGGAAACGACAACGGATGCGTACGAGGAACGAACGCGTGAAGATGTAAATTTTTGCTCTTTGGAACTCATCGGAGCGAAAATAGTAAATCCTGCTCGGCATTCACTAATTTCGCGAACGTTCAACACTTCTTTAACGACATGGAGTACAATCACCGCGAAATCGACCAGAAATGGCAGGCCAATTGGGCCAACAATGGCACCTACAACGCCAGTAAAGACAAGGACCAACCGAAATTTTACGTGTTGGACATGTTCCCCTATCCTTCTGGGGCTGGACTCCACGTAGGGCACCCACTTGGGTACATCGCCTCCGATATTTTTGCACGTTACAAACGTCAAAAAGGCTTTAACGTGCTCCATCCTATGGGCTATGATGCTTTTGGATTGCCTGCAGAGCAGTACGCCATCCAAACCGGGCAACACCCAGAGAAGACAACAGAAATCAATACCGCACGCTACCGCGAGCAACTCGATCGCATCGGTTTCGGACTGGATTGGTCGCGCTCTTTTAAAACGACAGACCCCTCGTATTACAAATGGACGCAGTGGATTTTCATCCAATTGTTCGATGCGTGGTACGACCATTCTGAAGGCAAAAGCAAGCACATCCATTCGCTCATCGCTCACCTCGAGCAGCACGGTACCGATGGTTTGAACGCTGCTGAAACCGAGCCGCTCGAGATCAGCCCGGCGCAGTGGAAAGCCATGGACGCCGCAGCCCAATCCGAAGTTTTGTTGAACTACCGTCTGGCGTACCGCAGTGAGAGTAACGTGAACTGGTGTCCTGCATTAGGTACCGTACTCGCGAATGATGAAGTCAAAGACGGGTTAAGCGAGCGCGGTGGACATCCGGTGGTTCAGAAGAAAATGATGCAATGGTCGATGCGCATCACCGCATTTGCCGACCGCCTGTTAGAAGGTTTGGAACGTATCGACTGGAGTAGCTCTTTGAAAGAAACGCAGCGCAACTGGATTGGAAAATCCGTAGGTGCAACGATCGCCTTTGACATCGACGGGCACGACGGGCAGATTGAGGTCTTCTCCACACGTCCTGACACCCTCTTCGGTGCCACTTTCGTCACCCTAGCGCCTGAGCATGAGCTCGTAGCGACTGTAACTACAGCAGCACAGCGCGAGGCTGTTGAAGCCTATCAAGCGATGGCTGCAGCACGTAGCGAACGGGACCGCATGGCGGATACCAAAACCATTAGCGGATGTTTTACGGGTGGATACGCCTTGCATCCGATCACAGGAGCGCAAGTCCCGATCTGGATTGGGGACTATGTCCTTGCCAGCTATGGAAGTGGCGCAGTGATGGCGGTACCGGCGCATGACAGCAGAGACTATGCTTTTGCAAAGCATTTTGATTTACCGATCGTTCAGGTGGTTGAAGGTGGCGACATTGCCACTGAGAGCTATGATGCGAAGAGCGGTAAGATGATGAATTCGGAGTTCTTAGACGGTATGGAGTGTACGCTCGCCAAGGAGAAGATGATTGCACATTTGGAAGAAATTGGCTTTGGAAAAGGAGCCACTCAATATAAACTGCGCGACGCGATCTTCGGACGCCAGCGTTACTGGGGCGAACCGATCCCGGTGTATTACGAGAACGGGATTCCCAAGACGATGCCCCTCGAAGATTTGCCGCTGACCTTGCCTGCAGTGGATGCGTATTTGCCGACTGAGGACGGGGAACCGCCACTGGCACGCGCGAAGGACTGGAACTACAACGGACATCCGTTAGAAACCACAACCATGCCAGGCTGGGCGGGATCTTCATGGTACTTCTTGCGTTATATGGATGCGCAGAACGATGGCGCTTTTGCCGGTAAGGAAACTACCGCGTATTGGAACAGTGTGGATTTATACGTCGGCGGTTCAGAGCACGCAACGGGGCATTTGCTCTACTCTAGATTTTGGACCAAGTTCTTGTTCGATATGGACTTTATTTCCTTTGACGAGCCCTTTAAAAAGCTCATCAACCAGGGAATGATCCAGGGGATTAGCGCATTTGTGCATCGCATAGCGGGTACCAACACCTTTGTGAGCGCCGGATTAAAGGATCAGTATGAGACCCAAGCGATTCATGCTGATGTGAGTTTCTTGCAAGGCGACGAGCTGGATGTGGAGGCGTTTAAGAATTGGCGCGAGGAATACAAGGATGCCGAATTTATTCTTGAAGACGGAAAATACATCTGTAGCCGTGAGGTCGAAAAGATGTCGAAGTCGAAATTTAACGTGACCAACCCGGACGACATCGTCGAAAAATACGGCGCCGATGTGCTCCGTATGTATGAAATGTTCCTTGGGCCGCTAGAGCAAAGCAAACCGTGGAATACACAGGGGCTATCTGGGGTAGCGGGTTTCCAACGTAAATTTTGGAAGCTCTTTCACCCGGGTGGAACGTTTGCTGTAAGTGATTCGGCTCCGGATAAAAAAGCCCTAAAGGCCGCGCACACGTGCATCAAGAAAGTGAACCAAGACATCGAGAATTTCAGCTTCAACACCTCGATCAGCGCGTTTATGATTGCAACGAATGAGCTGACGGAACTAGGGGCGAATCAGCGTGAGGTGCTCGAACCGCTCGTACGTTTGATCGCTCCATTCGCACCGCACTTGGCGGAGGAATTGTGGGAATTGCTCGGAAACACGGACTCTGTGACGGCTGCGCCTTACCCGATGCACCAGGAGGAGTATTTGGTCGAAAGCTCGAAAAACTACCCCGTTTCCTTTAATGGGAAAGTGCGCTTCCAGATGGAATTGCCTTTAGACATGAGTAAAGAAGACATCGAAAAATCCGTTCTCGAAGACGAGCGCACCCTCGCACAGATCGGCGAGAAGCAGGTTCGTAAAATGATCGTAGTCCCTGGCCGCATCATCAACATTGTGATTGGCTAGGAACCGCCGCGCGAGCGGCCATAAAAAAAAAGGCCGCCCAGTGGGCGGCCTTTTTTTTGTTCTCTACTCCAGCGCTACAACGCGTCCAATTCAGATTTCAAACCCTTCATATAGCTTTTAAAGGCAGCCATACGCTCGGTGGTCAGCGGCTCCGCATCTGGCAATTTCTGCTTATATGGATCCACCTGTTTGCCGTTCACCCAGAAGCGGTAACATACGTGCGGTCCTGTGGCAAGTCCCGTAGAACCCACGTAACCGATCACATCGCCTTGCTTCACGCGAACGCCATTTTTGATGCCTTTTGCGATCTTGCTCATGTGCAAATATTGAGTCGTGTAGGTACTGTTGTGCCGTACTTTGACATAGTTTCCGTTCGCAGAAGTGTACTTCGCTGCAATGATCACACCGTCCGCTGTAGACATGATCGGTGTGCCGGTAGGAGCGGCGTAGTCTGTTCCGAGGTGCGCTTTCCAACGCTTTTGAACGGGATGGAATCGGCGACCGCTGTACCTCGAAGAGATGCGTGTAAAGTTCAAAGGCGCTCGTAAAAAAGTCTTGCGCAAACTTCGTCCCTCCTCGTCGTAATAGTCGTTAAAACCCAATTCATTCTTGTACGGAAAGGCGTAAAAATCGTTTCCGACATGCACCAGATTTGAGGCAATAATGCGCTTTAATCCTACATAGGTGGTGTCGTCTACATACTCTTCCTCGTAAATCACGCTAAAGGCATCGCCCTTTTGCAAACGGAAGAAATCGATCGACCAAGCATACACCTCTACCAGCGACATCGCTAACGCTTGCGTTCCTCCCGCACGTCCAACACTCAGGTACAACGCGTCGTCTATCGTTCCCGAAATTTCCTTGCGTCGAACGGTGCGCTCCTTCTCCACTTTCTTCGCGAAAATGGAATCCTGGAGTCCGATGATCCAATATTCATATTTACTTTCCGGATAGATGAAATACGACGGGAAGAGCGAACTGTCACCCGTGGCAAATTTCACCTCTACCTCAGCCCGCATGCGACGTACATCAAAGTCGTCTTCCACAGCGGCGGCTATTTTATAGATCTGCGCAGTACTAATCCCACGCTTACCAAGCAAGGCTCCAAAAGACTCGCCCGAGGCGATGGTATGATCTTCAAAACGCAAGGTATCTGAAGGCAACGTTAGATAGAACGTAGGTTCCTTTTCTTCTCTGCTGTGCTCTACAGAAGTTTCTAATGTCCCATCGGCGTCAGCATCTTTGGTCGCGTTTGCCGACAAGACCCAAACTAAAATGATCACAAAAAAAGACGCTATGGCAATCCAAGCCTGCTTCTTTATATTCATACTATTACTGCTCTAATTCGCTTAATACTTCATGCACCCAACTCTTGCCCCATTCGGCGATCTGCTGCTCGGTCCATAATTCTGGGAAGAAAATTCTGCGCTGGAATCTCGGGGGCAAATACTTCTGCCAATTCGTTCCACCCGTCGCCGCTATATCTGTGGGCTTCTTACTCAAATACCGCACAGCCGTTTTATAATGCTGCAAAGGCCAATTCACATTTACATTCAAATCTAAGGCGCGCAAAGCATCCGCCGCTTCCGACTGCTGCGCCTCTGACCAATCCTTTCGCACCTCTTTGTAGCGTTCCCAAATGTTACAATGCTCGTACGCCTCAGCTGCAAACAACAGATCGTCCCAGTACTTTTCCATGAACTGTACCGCAGTGTAGGCGGGCTTTCCCGTATCCTCCACCTTCGCTCCGTCCTTCCAATACACAGCATCCATCTGCGCTTCCAAAGATTCTTGCACCAATTCAGCCCTGCGCTCCTCAGCCACAATATGAATCAGTGGCGCACAACCAAGCTCTATGATCCGGTATTGCACACTTTGAAAACCTGAGGCGGGTGCCAACGCATCACGGAAGGTCAAGAATTCCTCTTTCTTCATCCCGTGCTCCATCACACCAAAACTGCTGCGCAATGCACCAAAATAGCGGTTGATTCGCTTTACGCGCTCCACGAAATCTTCAAAAGAAAGCACTTCCGCAGCGGCAATCGCATCAATCTCGATCCGAGTCAACTTAAAATACAGCTCCGTAATCTGGTGGTACATGATAAAAATCGGCTCATCCGGCACATCCGTTACCGGGCGCTGCAAGCTCAACAAGGTATCTAGCTGAATGTAGTCCCAATAGTTTTGGAACCGCTGCAACTCCCATCCGTTCAAATAGGTATCAAAATCTTGACCTGTACTTTCGATTTTTGTGCGAAGCCCTTCGAGCTTCTTCATCATCTCCGGAGTCCATTCCATAACGCATGTAAATAGGTTCCTTCAAAAATAACCGCTAAGCAATCATAGACGGCTTCCTAATGCGGGTTGTTATGAACGGATTTTACACCCGCTGTTTACGACGGATTGTATTTAGCCAGGGTGAATTTAAATTCCGTTCCCTCGCCTTCTTTCGACTTCACAGTAATGGTTTCGTTGTGCTTATCGATGATGTGTTTTACGATCGACAAACCCAAACCAGAACCGCCTTGCTCTCTCGTTCTCGCCTTATCTACTCTGTAGAATCGCTCAAAGATCCGTCCAAGGTCTTTCTCAGGAATGCCATATCCCTTGTCTTTAATGCTGATCTGTACCTTCTCATCAAACTCTTCACAACTCAACTTCACGGTCTTGCCCTCTTCGCTGTACTTCATCGCATTCACTAAGAGGTTGTCTAACACTTGCTCCAACCTCGGCGCATCGCAAAGCACATCGAGCGCGCGGGGTACGTTAAGTTCGACCTGAATTTTAGCACCGCGCTTGGCCATATAACTCTCTAAGCCCTGTATGGTGTCATCGATCAGATTATGAAGGTTCACAGGTTCCAAAGTAATGTCGTACTGACCACTTTCCACTTTGGACAAGACGTCCATGTCTTTGATGAGTGAGGTCATGCGTTCCACACTTTTAGCCGCTCGTTTCAGAAATTTCGTAGCCACTTTAGGGTCATCCATTGCACCGTCCAATAAGGTCAGTATGTATCCTTGGATATTAAAAATGGGCGTTTTCAGCTCGTGGCTAACGTTTCCAATGTATTCGCGCCTAAACTGCTCACGACCTTTGAGCTCTTCTACAATCTGACTTTGACGAGACGTCCACTGGACTACTTCCTGCTCGAGCATTTCTAAAGTCATCGTCTTGCCTTTTCTTTTGGCAACAGATGAGACTCCATATTCTTCAATCATATCTTGAATCTTACGAATACGCAGGGTAATGTTGATGTAGGTGGCGAGGTACAATCCCGCGAAAGAAAGTAGTGCAAAGACCAGCCAGAATAACCAACCGGGCACACTAGGCAACGCCTCACCGAGAAGCTGTAACCCGAATGCCAAGCCGGTCAATACAACGGTCAATAAAAGCGTTACGGGAAGTAGTTTTCCTGAACGCACAGATTATACATTTTCGAATTTGTACCCGACACCTTTCACGGTTTTGATACGGTCATCACCAATTTTTTCTCGCAGCTTACGGATGTGTACATCGATCGTACGTCCACCCACAATCACCACGGTGCCCCAGATACGATCCATGATTTCCTCTCTCGGAAATACCTTCCCTGGCTTTGATGCTAACAAACTAAGCAGTTCAAACTCCTTACGCGGCAGTTCGAGCACTTCACCCTTGAGTTCGATGTGGTAACGCTCCGGATCGATGATCAAATCACCTAGAGACATACGCTCGTGTACCTCCTGCTCCGGCGTTGGACGGCGACGTAACAGCGCTTTCAAACGCGAGGTGAGCACCTTTGGCTTCACCGGTTTGGTGATGTAGTCATCTGCACCCGCCTCGAAGCCGGCAACTTGTGAATAATCTTCCCCACGTGCGGTCAAGAAGGCGATAATGGTATTCTCGAGCGCGGGAACGCGTTTGATTTGATCGCATGCCTCGATGCCGTCCATTTCTGGCATCATTACATCTAATAGAATCAAATCTGGAAGAAATTCTTTCGCTTTTTCGACTCCTTCCCTTCCGCTAGAAGCAGTGTACACCTTATATCCCTCGGATTTGAGGTTGTACCCGACAATCTCTAAAATATCTGGTTCGTCGTCTACAAGTAAGATTTTAACGTCGGCAGTTTTCATTTGCGTGTTTCTTTAGATGCAACAAAGGAAAGATATAAAATGAATATGTCAATCCCATCATCGCGATGCTAACAACTTCGTAAACTCAGATTAACACAAGCATAACGGGGCGAAAAGAGCTGCTCACTCAAAGTTGACTTCGGCTTAATCTTCAGTTTACAAAGAGCGCTTTGATTTGCAGAGTCATTAAACCAAAAGACACGACAACAATGAAACTTAACAAAATCCTCGCAGCAGCATTCGCTGCATCTATCCTAGCTTCTTGTGGAGGCGGAGGAACAGATCCAAAACCAGTTGACCCGTCACTCGTTGTAGTGAAGAGCGGTCTTATCCAAGCGAACGAAACTTGGAGTGCTGATTCCATCTACCAGCTTAACGGTCGCGTTGTTGTAGACGCAGGTGTTACACTGACTGTTGAAGCAGGTACAATCATTAAAGGTGAAGAAGGTGACGGTGCCAACGCTTCTGTTCTTATCGTAGGTAAAGGCGGTATGATCGATGCACAAGGTACTGCAGAGAGCCCAATCGTTATGACTTCTGTTTTAGACAATATCGCAGTAGGTCAGCGCAACGGTTCTAACCTTGACGAGACTGATAACGGTCTTTGGGGTGGTTTGATCGTCTTAGGTGACGCTCCTATCTCAGCTGATGCAAGCGAGGCATTGGTAGAAGGACTTCCAGCAAATGAGCCATGGGCTGTATACGGTGGTAGCGATGCTGCTGACAACTCTGGGATTCTATCTTATGTAAGTGTTCGTCACGGTGGTACGCTTATCGGTGACGGTAACGAGATCAACGGTATCACTTTCGCAGGTGTAGGTAACGGTACCACAGTAGAGCACATCGAAGTATTCGCTACACTAGATGATGGTGTTGAATTCTTTGGTGGTACTGTAAATGCTTCTCACGTGAGCGTTACTGCGCAGGGTGATGATGCATACGATATCGACCAAGCTTACTCTGGTACTATAGAAAACTTCGTATACGTTGCAGGTACTGATTCTGACCACGGTCTTGAGATTGACGGTCCTGAAGGAACAGCTACTGGCCGTTTCACTTTAAAGAACGGTACCCTAATGGGTGGTAACGGCGAATACGCTGACTTCCGTGACGGTGCGATGGGTACAGTTGAGAACGTATTCTTCTTCGGATTCTCTGAGTCTTCAGATTTCGAATTGGACGATTCTTTAACTTCTTACAACTACACAAACGGTCTTCTTGAGTTCATCAATGTTGAGATCAACACTTCACACTTGAGTGCAGGTAACATGTCTGCTATCTCTATCTACTTGGACAAATCAGGTCAAGATGCTTACGCTAACGGTCTTCCAGGAACTGTAGTTACTGAACCTAGTGTAGGTGCCAACGCTGCTGACTTCGCTTGGACATTGACTGCTAAGAACGGTAACCACGATGACTTCGCTGGTCCATTCCTCGCTCCACAAACGATCGTTAAGACTGGTGCAACTGGTGATGACGTATGGTCTTCAGCTCGTATCTACGAATTGCAAGGACGTGTAGTAGTTGACGCTGGTGATACTTTGATCATCGAGCCGGGAACTATCATCAAGGCAAACTCTGGTCAGGGTGCATACGCTTCAGCGCTAATCGTAGCTCAAGGTGGTTACATCGAGGCTCGCGGTACTGCATTCGCTCCGATCATCATGACTTCTGTATTTGACAACATCGAATTGGGTCAGAAAGCAGGTACAAATCTTGACGAAACTGACGCAGGTTTATGGGGTGGTCTTATCGCTCTAGGTTACGCGCCAATCTCAGCAGACAACCAAACAGCTCGTATCGAGGGTATCCCTGCAAACGAAACATACGGTTACTACGGTGGTTCTGACAACGACGATAACTCAGGTATCTTCGAATACATCTCTATCCGTCACGGTGGTACTTTGCTCGGTGAGGGTAACGAAATCAACGGATTCACTTTGGGTGGTGTAGGTTCTAAAACTGTAGTCAACCAGATCGAAGTAGTTGCAAACGTAGATGACGGTATCGAGTTCTTCGGTGGGTCAGTAGACGCTAGCAACCTCGTTGTATGGGCTCAAGGTGACGATGCATACGACATCGACCAAGCGTACTCTGGTACGATCGATAACTTCATCTACGTTGCTGGTGCAGATTCTGACCACGGTATGGAAGTTGACGGTCCAGAAGGAACACTAGGTGCAGGTTTCACAGCTAAGAACGGTACATTGTACGGTATGTCAGCTGAAATCGCAGATTTCCGTGACTCAGCGATGGGTACTGTAAACAACATCTACATCACAGGATTTGACGACTCAGGCGACTGGGAGATCGACGAAACGGGTGGTGCTTACAACTACGACAACGGTTTGTTGAACTTCAGCGCACTTGAAATCAACATGAGCACGTACTCTGCAGGTACAGTGATCGAGGATGTATTCCTTGACAAGTCTGGTGCAGTGAGCTCTTGGATGCCATCAAGCTTCGCTACTTCAGTAACAACCAACACAGTAGGTGCTGACGATTCAGTATTCGGTTGGACATTCGCTGCAATGAATAGCGCATTCTAAGCAGAATTGACTTTACATAAAGTTAACTATACTTTAATTGGCCCGAGACATCCGTCTCGGGCCTTTTTTTTGTCTTTGCACTCAGAATAGAAGTTGAAAACATGAAGAAGTGTATTGCTCTTTTGATGCTTGTTTTAAGCATCCCGACTATGGCTCAAAATGGAATCATTCGTGGTACCGTCTATGAAGATGAAACCAACGAGCCGTTGTTTTATGCGAACGCCCAAATCCCTAGTGCTGGCGCTGTCGCTTTTACCGATTTCGACGGTAATTTCGAGCTCAGCTTGGAGCCAGGAACCTACAGCTTAGAAATTAGCTTTTTAGGACTTGCTACACTAGTTATTCCAGATGTGGAAGTAGTCGCGGGCGAAGTAGTCGCCTTCGAAAATCTCCGCCTAAAGCCTTCAACGAATGAATTGATGACCGTTACGGTTACCGCTTCTGCGATGCGCAATACAGAAAGTGCACTTCTAGACGTAAAACGCAAGTCCGCCACCGTTATGGACGGGATCTCTGCGCAAAACTTTAAAAGGATTGGCGATGGGAATGCAGCAGCAGCCGTTACACGTGTTCCTGGTGTAAGTATCCAAGGCGGTAAATATGTCTTCGTACGTGGTCTGGGAGATCGTTACACGAAAACGCAGCTGATGGGTATGGATATTCCTGGATTGGATCCGGATCGTAACTCGTTACAGATGGACATTTTCCCAACGAACATCCTTCAAAACATCGTCGTTCAAAAATCACTTACTGCAGACTTACCGGCAGACTTCTCGGGCGGTTTGGTGAACATTGAATTGGTCGATTTCCCTACGAAGAAAACCCTGAACATCAGCTCTTCATTAGGCTTCACCCCTGGCATGCACCTTGTAGACGGTCTAGGTTACCAAGGTTCTGCTACCGATTTCCTCGGTTTTGATGCAGGTTTTAGAAACAACCCTCTACCGAACAACTACATCTACGACGGGATTCCAAACCCAGCGTTGGACGATCCGATCACCACGGAACTTACCGAAAGCTTCGCACCGGTCCTTGAAGCACGCTCGCGTACCATGCCATTGAACGGATCATTAGGCATTAGCGGTGGTAATCAAATCAAAAAGGAGAACGGCAAGACCGTCGGTTACAACGGTTCTTTTTCTTACAAAGCAAATACCGACTTCTACGGCAACACGAATGGCGACAGCACACGTTTGTACCGTCAAAATTTCTACCGTAAAGGAAATTTACCGGACCAGTACCAGTTGCTTGCGGATCGTACGCAAGAAGGTTCTTTAGCGGTGAGCAACATCTTTATGAGCGGACTCTTTGGCTACTCGATCAAAGACGACAATGACAAATACCGTTTCACGGCGATGCATTTGCAAAACGGTGAAAGTCGCGCGGGTAAGTTTACAGAAACTTCGAGCATCGAGAACAGCTATGTCGGTTCGAGAGACAACTTGGAGTATTCAGAGCGTTCGATCACTTCTTTGTTCTTTAACGGACAGCACTCGCGCAAGGACAACAAGCTGAAAATTGACTGGCGCATTGCTCCTACTTACAGCCGTATCGCAGATAAGGACATCCGTTCTACCTCGTACCGCACAGAAGACAATACGTTCGCTATTGCACCGGGTGAAACTGGATTCCCAAACCGTATCTGGCGTAATCTGAACGAATTCAACTTGTCCAACCGTTTGGACTTTACGCGCACACATGAAGTTCGTGGTCGCGATGCAAAAATGAAGTTTGGCGCGAGCTACAACTTTAAATACAGAGACTACGAGATTTTACGCTACCAGCTTCGCGGTAAGTCTTTGGGAGATCTTCCGGCGTTGACCGGTAATGCAGATGAGCTGTTGACGCCAGAGTACACTTGGGATGTGATCGAAGATGCAGGAATGTACTACAGCGGTAACTACGAAGCGAACAATGCGTACCAAGGGATCCAAAGCAACTTTGCCTCTTACATTAATGAGGAGTTCAGCATCAACCCGCTCACTAAAATGGTGGTTGGTTTACGCTTAGAGCGTTATGACCAATTCTATACTGGTGTCGATCAGCAAGAGGCTGCCGCTCCAGGCACGGGTTTGAACTACAACTTTGAACCAGTACTGAACAACTTCAACCTCTTCCCTACCGCATCGCTGATCTACAGCGTGAACGAGAAGACGAATTTGCGCTTGGGTGCCTTCCGCACGGTGGCACGACCATCGTTCAAGGAAAAATCGGCCGCACAGATCGAGGATGTCTTGACCGGGATCACCTTTATCGGTAACCTAGATTTGACCAATACGACCATCACCAACCTAGATGCTCGTTACGAGTACTTCATGGAAGGTGGCCAAACGTTTGCCATCTCTGGTTTCTACAAATACTTCCAGAATCCGATCGAACTTGTCGCCTACAGTGCTGCTGCACCGTCGAACTTCCAGCCGCGTAACGTGGGGGATGCAACCGTAGCAGGTATCGAGCTTGAGCTTAGAAAGAACCTTGGGTTCATGGGAATGAAACATTTGGAAATCAACTCCAACTTCTCAGGCATCTATTCGTCCGTTACGCGTGATTCTTCAGAATATGCGGGCCGTGTGGCTTCAGCGAGAATTGGTGAAGAGATCAGCGAAGTACGCCCGATGCAAGGACAGAGCCCGTACATGATCAACCTCGGTTTGAGCTACAACAATCCGAAGAACGGATGGCAAGGCGGTCTATTCTACAACGTTCAAGGTGAAAAGCTCTACATCGTAGGTGTGGCGGATAACCCAGACGTGTTCGAGGTACCGTTCCACAGCTTGAACTTCAACCTTCTGAAAAACTTTGGTGAGGATCGTCAATACCAGATCGGTTTCGGCGTTAACAACATCATGGACGACACGCGCGATCGCTTGTTTAGAAGCTACAACAGTAGTTCACCGTATTTCAGCACTTGGGCACCAGGAAGAACCTTCAAAGTGAGCTTCCGCTATTCGCTCTAAGTTGCGACTTAAAACGTAATTTTGACCCGTACCTTTCTAGGTACGGGTTTTTTTATGCTGCCAATCTCACAAATCACTCCCCGGAATTTTAACGCCGAAGCCCTCGAGCTTTTCCGGTACCAATTTCGTCATAACCCGGTCTACCGAGAATTTTGTACCCTCCTGCGCCGGACTCCTGACCAGGTGAACGAGATTGCAGCGATCCCGTTTCTTCCCGTGGAACTTTTCAAGAACCACCGCATCATCACCGGGGATTATTCGCCGGAGGAAACATTCACTTCCTCAACCACTACAGGTGGTACTCCTAGTCAGCACTTCGTGCGCAGCCTGGCGCACTACGACCAAGTATATACCTTGGGCTTTGAGCGCGAATACGGGCCTCTTTCCGAATACACTATACTGGGCCTGCTTCCGAGCTATTTAGAGCGCCAGGGCAGCTCTTTGGTACGCATGGCCGAAGGGATGATCGAGCGCAGCGCAGATGCGCGTAGTGGGTTTTACCTGTACCAGCACGATGAACTTGCGGCACTCTTACTGCAGCTGCAACAAGAACAGAAAAAAACCCTACTCCTTGGAGTGACTTTTGGCTTGTTGAATCTCGCTGAGGAATTCACTCAGGGCAATTTCGGAGCAACCGCACTTGAATTTCCCGAGCTGCGCGTGATGGAAACTGGTGGTATGAAAGGACGGCGGAAGGAATTGATTCGAGAGGAAGTGCATGCGGTCTTGAAATCTGCTTTTCCGGCATCTCCGATCGATAGCGAATACGGGATGACGGAACTGCTCTCGCAAGCGTATTTAAAGGACAGTGGACTTTTTGTTTGTCCGGATTGGATGCGCGTGTACACTCGAGACATCGCCGATCCACTTGCACCACCTCAGCGCAACGGATCACGCGGCGCCCTGAATATTATCGACCTTGCCGGTAGGGACTCGTGCGCTTTTTTAGCCGTAAGCGACTCGGGCAGGGTTTTTGAAAATGGTACTTTTGAAGTCTACGGCCGCGTAGACCACAGTGAAATTCGCGGCTGCAACCTAATGATTAGCTTATGAAAACCTACCTATATGCAGCACTAGGATTGCTGCTCAGCTTTCCCGCTTTTAGCCAAGTCGTTCGCCGCGAGGCACACCTTGCCGCTAGTGATGGCGAAGGCACCCTTACCCTTCGCGATTCAGTGCGCGTATTTGCAACCGATCCGCAAAATGGAGACTACACCGCGACTGTGCACTGCTGGGTACACCGCGACTACGTCAACGTAGCAGACGCTCGCGTGATGGCAGATGCCGCCTTGTTGAATGAAAAAAAAGACAGCCTCGGAAGAGTTAGTGAGAGCTATCCGGTGGATTCACTTTGGGAAAGCAGCGCACGTCGCATGAGTAAATACTATGAAGTGGTGCTGAGCGGCAGAGTAAGTGCACGAGAACTCGAACGCCGCTCCTTCCCGACTATCGCCTTAGAGCACTTTTTTGATGGACGTCGGGGCGCTGTGCGTGATGCGCTGGTCGAAATCTTAAAACAACAAGGCTGGGAACGCAAAGACTTTGGCGACTACGAGGCTTGGGCGTATCTCAATAAGAGTACGAATCCTGGACTACCGGATTTTCAGGCACTCCTGATCTTTAGAGGTCCCATCCCTTATTGCTTGATCAACAAGGGAGCTCCCTTTGAATACGAAAAGCTCAAAGGCAGCGAACAGCGTACCCATGGCATGTATTACTTTTTCCAGCGGCCGAACGATCGCTTCTTACAGGAAATAGACGACATCGTCTTTGACTATTTACCGCTATAAAAAAAGCCGCTCTTAGAGGAATGTTCCAAGAGCGGCTTTTTTGATGATTTCAATCGGGGCAATAGCGGCAGTTACACCACCGTCACTAAGAAGTAATTTTTCTTTCCTTTTTGAACGATGATCAGACCGTCTGCCACAACATCGTCTTGGCTCAAGGTCTTATCGAGTCCCACTTTCGTTTTGTTGATGGCTACGCCGTTGCCCTGCACCATTTTACGCGCCTCCCCTTTCGACGGGAAAACCGCGGTATGCTCAGCGAGGGCTTCTACGATATCGAGACCTCCTGCAAGTGCATCTGATGCCAATTCAAACTGCGGTACCCCATCAAAAACACTCATCAGCGTCTCCTTATCCAAACTACGGAGCATTTCCTCAGTCGCTTTACCAAACAGAATTTGCGAGGCGTTTAACGCTTTATCCAGCTCCTCTTTGCTGTGCACGCGCTCGGTAATTTCTGCGGCAAGTGCTTTTTGCAATTTGCGCTGGTGCGGCGCCTCAGCGTGTTCGGCGATCAATGCTTCGATCTGCTCGCGAGAGGCAATGCTGAAAATCTTGATGTAATTCTCTGCGTCGGCATCGGAAGCGTTGAGCCAGAATTGGTAAAAGGCATAAGGAGTCGTACGCTTGGCATCCAACCACACGTTACCGCCTTCGCTCTTGCCAAACTTTGTACCGTCCGCTTTTTTGATCAGCGGAGTGGTCAGTGCATGCGCCGAACCGCGGCCCAGTCTACGGATGAGTTCAGTACCTGTGGTGATGTTGCCCCACTGGTCCGAACCGCCCATCTGCAGCTTCACGCCATTGTTTTTCCAAAGGTGGTAAAAGTCGTAGCCTTGGATCAGCTGGTAGGAAAATTCCGTAAAGCTCATCCCGGTATCCAAGCGCTTTTTCACACTGTCTTTAGCCATCATGTAGTTCACACTCATGTGCTTCCCAACATCTCTGATGAAACCTAAGAAGTCAAACTCTTTGAACCAATCGTAGTTGTTCACGATTTCAGCCGAGTTTGCGCCACAATCAAAATCTAAAAACTGTTCCAATTGCTTGCGCTGGCTGTCGAGATTGTGCTGCAAGGTTTCAAGATCCAGCAGGTTACGCTCTGCGCTCTTGCCCGAAGGATCCCCCACCATACCTGTAGCTCCACCCACCAAAGCGATCGGCTTGTGCCCAGCGCGCTGGAAGTGAACCAGGGTCATGATCTGAACCATGTTACCGACGCCTAACGAATCTGCTGTCGGGTCAAAACCGATGTATCCAGAGACCTGCTCCTTCATCAACAATTCCTCCGTCTCCGGCATGATGTCGTGCAACATGCCTCTCCAACGAAGCTCTTCTACAAAGTTTGTATCCATAGTGCGCCTAGAACTTTAGCGTGATTAAGCCGCTAAAATAGGCACTATTCGTCTCTTACACCCAGTTCCTTCATTAATTCTGGATGGGTAAACAGAAACGCGTGGAACCTGAGATCTTGAGGTTCGAACAGATCCAAGCCCTCCACTTGAAAAGGAACGTACAGGTCCAAGTCCTCAAAGTCTTTGATCAGGAAAGAATCGCGCTCTTTGGACCAAAGGACGGCCCCTTGGCGGTCGATATCGTCTCCCATTTTATAGTTTACGATATCCAATTCATAGATCGGTCGGTTGTTGATATCGCGCAACCCGATCGCCTCATCGATCTGGTCGTGATCGATCTCGGAACCGTTCCACCAAAATTGGTCTTTTGAAAAGAAAAAGGTCTTGCTGCCTTTCATGCGGCGCATGTATCCCGTGATCTTGGGCCCTTTTCGAAGTCGATATCGTATTTCCACACCTCTATAACTCTAGCCATATCACTTCGGTTCAGAAAAACCGAGTTAAAAAAAATCCCGAGCCTGCGCGGATGCACACTCGGGACTTAGAGTTACTGTATAGAAATTACGGTCTATTTAAAGGCCGCTACACCGCGATCCAACCAGTCGACATAGGCGTCAACATCTGGATTGTAGGCATTTTTTTCAATCAAAGGAGTAAGGTCATCGTGACCTAAAATCACATACAGCGGCTGGCTCACTTCCTTGAAGTTGACCTCCTGGAATTCGCTCCACTTATTTCCGATGTTTTTAATCTTACGACCGGTCACCTCTGAGACGCCCTGCTCGCTTAACGGAAGTTCCTCGCGGTCGTCCACATAAAGCGAAATGAGCACTACGTTATCACGCAGACGCTGATGTACACGCTCATCTTTCCAGACGTTCTCCTCCATCTTGCGGCAATTCACACAGCCCCAGCCGGTGAAATCTAACATGATCGGCTTGCCTACCTCTTTGGCGTAGGCTAGCCCTTGCTCGTAATCGTTGAAACACGGCAGATCGTTTGGACAGTGATGCCCGAAGTCTGCCTCAACGGCGCTCGTCTCTCCGCTCGCCGCAGTCATATTGATGACGGGCTGGGCATAGGCGCCGTTTTTACTTTCAGAATAATGTTCTGGAGGCGGGAACCCTGCGATGAGCTTAACAGGAGCGCCAAAGATGCCAGGGAGCATGTAGAAGGCCATGATCATAAAGACCATCGCAACGCCTAATCTTCCCACGCCAATCGTAGTGATCGGTGAATCCAATGGCAAGCGGAACGCGCCCAATAAATACAACGCAGTCAGGAATGCGATCGCTACCCAGATAGCGATGAAGAGCTCACGCTCGAGCCAGTGCATCTGCCATACGAGATCCGCAGTCGATAAAAATTTCAATGCAAAAGCCAATTCCAAGAATCCGAGGGTCACCTTAACCGTATTGAGCCATCCGCCTGAAGAAGGCAGCGAATTCAACCAGCCCGGGAAGGCAGCAAACAGGGTAAATGGAATGGCTAAGGCAAGCGCGAAGCCAAACATTCCCACTGCAGGTCCGAGCAAACTACCTTTGGATGCAGCTTCTACTAAGAGTGAGCCGATGATCGGTCCCGTACAAGAGAAGCTCACTAAACTCAGCGTGAAGGCCATGAAGAAGATGCCTAAGAAACCGCCCTTATTGGAGGCATCGTCTGCTTTGTTGACCCATTTTGAAGGCAGTGTGATTTCGAATGCACCAAAGAAACTCGCCGCAAAAACCACAAACAAAACAAAGAATGCCAAGTTAAACCACGGGTTCGTAGCCATCTTGTTCAGCGTATCCGCTCCGAACACAAGACTTACTAAAAGTCCTAATCCTACGTAGATGACGATGATACCAATACCGTACAGCGAGGCCTTGAAGATCCCTTCAGCTTTGGTCTTGCTTTGCTTGGTAAAGAAACT
>CBFHHO010000020.1:25716-29392 GCA_965655695.1 uncultured Schleiferiaceae bacterium
ACGATGATACCAATACCGTACAGCGAGGCCTTGAAGATCCCTTCAGCTTTGGTCTTGCTTTGCTTGGTAAAGAAACTCACCGTGAGTGGGATCATAGGGAAAATACACGGCATGATTAGCGCGGCAAAACCTCCGAGGAAACCAAGCCAGAAGGTCGTTCCTAGACCTGCGAACCATGAAGGAACGGGTGCGTCTATGACGTCTACTGAAAAATCTACATACGTCGGTGGCAAGCACATTTCGTCGTTACACACCATAAATTCGAGCTCGCCCTGAACGGAAAAGTCCTTTTGGAGCGGCGACAAGGCAATGGTAAAATCTGCGCTGTTGGAATAGAACGCAAGGTCCATGTCAAAATTGGGGTCAAACTCTACATGAGGCTCGCCCTCGGCCCAAACATTCGTGTGGGTAAATGCCGCATTGGTGTCCAAATAAAAAGAGGTCGGAATCGGCCCGCCTTCATCGAGATGCTGGCTGTACAAATGCCAACCGTCCTGAATATCAGCATGTACAGTGACTAGGGTCGCATCTTCTGTGTTGACATAACTTGTCGACCATTTCACTGGCTGAGGCTGGGCAAATACAACTGCGGTTAGGAGTGTACAAAGCCCAAGTAAAAAACGCTTCATAAATGTGATTAGTTTATCTCTGCAAGATAGGCGAACTCAGCGCTCTCTACAACCTTCGCGTCGTTGGAAATGCGATGGCCCAGCACCCAGTGGATTACCCCTTGTTTCTCAAGCACATAGGTCTGATCCTTGTGATGTCTAGGGACGCGCATGTCGTTGAGAAAATCTGCCACCTTTTTGGTCCCTTTCATCCCGAGCGGACTAAAGACATCACCCGGCTGCCACAAGCGAATGGTGAACGGGAAATTGGCAACCTCAGCGCTGATCCACTCTCGCCCTGGGGCAAATTCTACAGCAGCAATCGGCGTTTTGGTCAGGGACAATCTGAAGGGTAATCTGGCTAGATCGGCTTCGCAAGTGATCTGGTACGAGCGGCGATCGATGACGTAGCGTGGTGCGATGATGAATGCTTCGCGGTCCTTTACGAGCAAATGCGTTCTGCCCTCGGTCCGCTGGCCGCTTGCGCCTTCTAACACATGACCAATTTCCTCAAAACTCAACCGTGCATCAATGCCTGTACACACGCGATACAGCAGATTATGTGCATAGTCACGCTGGGTCCAGGGGCCGAAATTGACCCAGTATTCTTCTCCAATTTTGCGGACATGCTGCGCTTTAAAATCATCCAAAAACCCGAGGAGTAAACCGCGGTCACGTTCTAAATTTTCAATGGTTTTGCTCAAGCCTCCTTGCCAGCGCGGCTCGACTTTATCGAGAACCTGTGGCAATAGCAATCGGACCTTATTTCGGGTGTATTTTAAAGTGGCGTTGGAGGCATCTTCGCGCCAACTAAGGTGGTGCTCCTTTGCATATTCCAAAATTTGCGTCTTCGACCAATCCTTGAGGGGTCGAATGATCTGCTCGTTAGACAGCCCCGTGAGTCCAATAAGCCCAGCACCTCGAAGGGCGTTCATCAAAAATGTTTCCTTGCGATCATCGAGATGGTGTGCGGTAAAAATGGCCTTGGCGCCGAGCGCATCAGCTTGCTCTTTAAACCATGCATAACGGATTTTACGCGCCCAGCCTTGAATATTTTTTTCCGGTGCCGTCCCTTCAGGTACTGTGAGCACCTGGAGTTCGAAGCGGTATTCATTCGCGAACCATTTGCACCACATCGCATCTTCACTGGCCTCTTCGCGTAAACTGTAGTTAACGTGCAAGAGGTAGGGTCGAATTTGATACTGATGCAAAAGATGCATCACCAAGACCACGGAATCTACCCCGCCGCTAAAACCAACGACCGTCTTCTCTCCAGATAAGTCTTTAATATCATACATTTACCATCGTTTTTAAGAAAACAAAACTGTGATCGCTTGAGCTGCAGTCTAGTATCAGTAATACCGAGTACCCCATGTCGAATACGCCCAAGTTACGCATTCAACACTTATTATTTTTTTTGGCCATTGTCATAGTCACCTTTTGGGCTGCGGGACAAATCACCTACATCAAGGCGAAACAACGCTTTTTAGTACAGGAAAACGCCATCGATAATGAATTCAACAAATTCTTTACCACTGTAAAAGCATATTCCAAGATGATTGTGGTGAACGACTCTATCCATGAATCTCGCGCTGCCGAGGTCTTGGAAGATCCCTACTTTCCCTTGTTCCAATTCCGCCACATTTGTAAAGAAGGTATAGAGCGTTTTAAAGTAGACAGCTACGGGTATACGAATCTCAACGATGTTTCCACGCGTCCGTATTGGAAACCTATGGATCAGCTTCAACCGGGAGAATGGTATGTGACCGTAGTACAAAGCAACTGGGAAAACGACAGCGTGAGCGGTACGCTCATCGTAACAGCTTCTGAAACGTTTCATTTTTTCCATCGTTTGCCCGAAACCGTCAACGGAAGAGACCACTCCTTTCTCGCGTACAATGTAGACTACTCGAAAAGTGCGACGGCTTTAGAGGCCACCTTTGACAACCTGTCTTTTGAAAATTATAGGGACGACTACAAACAAGGCTTTCATTTAAATGGATTCAACCTGAGCAACACCCATCTGGTTTCCGTAGAAGATCATGGGATGGTATATCCTGTCGTATTAGTCTCATCTAACTATCCTCTAGGCTATACACTGTTGTTCACGATGCTCGTGGTAACGCTGCTGGTCTTCTTTTATCTGAACTGGATTCGTATTAAGCAAAGTGTTGACTTAGAACTTTTGATGGACCAGCAGCAAAACAGCTTCACTGCGAATTGGATCAATATGGCTTCACATTACTTCCGCCATCCGGTCGCGAACATCACCTCGAATCTAGAACTCCTCACCCTAAAAGGAATCATTTCCAAAGACCAGAAAGAAGTCGTAAAAATGCTCGGTTCTTTAGATGAATTCTTGGAGATATTCAATCACCTACAGAAGGTGAATATTCTTCATGCATTGAATGAGCGTACACTTAACTCGGTTGACCTTCATTCGCTCGTCCATACTTTAAGTCAGAGTCACAGCAACCAACTTAAAATTTCGGTCGTTTGTGATCCGAAGATCGAGTTAACCTTGGATCGAGAAACCTTTAGCTGGGCATTTACAGAGATCCTAGAAAATGCCATCTACCACGGTAGAGCTCAAAATATCACCCTAAATATTAGCGAGTTGAGGGGTATTCTTCTACTGCGTATCAATGATGACGGCGTGGGCATGGACGAGAGCCTTGTGGATCAGATCAACCGAAAGGAAATCGAGATTAAGTCGGACGGGATTGAGACCGGTAAATTTGGACTAGGCTTCTATCAAGTCGTTCGCATCATGGATCAGCACGGGTTTGAGTTGAGCATCGACGAGACCGTAAGGCGAGGGACGAGCATACTGATCAAAGTACCTCAGGAGAAATGCAGAATCCCTTCTGCATCCTAAAGGCTCGGAGAGCTATTCGGCGCTTTTAAACAGACTTTCCGCCTTCAGTAAGCACTCTTGGTATTCTGCTTCCGGATCACTCAGGATCGTAATGGCTCCACCGACATGAACGGTAGCTCGAGCGAGTTCGGTGTTGATGCAAACACTCCGGATGACCACATTAAGGTCGAAATCGCCGTTGGGTTCGATG
>CBFHHO010000021.1:0-27114 GCA_965655695.1 uncultured Schleiferiaceae bacterium
GGTGTCTCCTTGCAGCTCGTCGTGGGCATTGTGCAAAATGGCAAAAAACCCTGCAACTCCAGGAGCCGACATGGAAGTACCCGTTTTCAAGCCGTACGTGTTTGGGTCGATGGTAGAGTAGACGTTTGTTCCTACGGCTGCTAGATCAGGCTTGATTCGACCGTCCGCGGCAGGACCGCGTGAAGAAGAACCGGCGATGACGTCCTGGCTGGTAAGGTTGGCCGTAGCTACTACGTTCTTTCCTTGCTTGTGTCCACCTGTGATGTTTCCCCACTGGGAGCCCGCACCGTAGTTACAGTTCGATCCGTTGCTGTTTCCTGCACTGAACACGTGCATCAGCGCTGGGTTGTCGATGATGTCTTTATCGACCTGTTGTGCGAAGGCCGTATAGCCTGCGTTACACCCGTTCGAGTACGAGCTGTTGGTCACGCGAATGCCGTATTGGGTGTAGTGAATGTCTGTATTGGTCAGGTTGCCCGGGTAGCTCGAATAGATCATGGTTGCTTCTGTAGCAGAACCGGCGCCGTCTGGGTCGATGTTACCTGCGCCGAAAATGGTTCCGGCTACGTGGTCACCGTGGTCGCCTAGTGAATTTCCTGCGAGGGAAGTGAGGCGGCCTTTGTAATCTGCGTGCGGGCCTATGTCGCCATCGTCACCCAATCCAATCACGACATTGGTTCCTTTGAATTCGCCAAAGCGCTGGGCGTAAGCAACGCGTGCTGCCGCTCGTGAATTTGAATTTTCCGGAGTTCCGGGTTCCTCAATAGCTTGAATGAAGAGCACATCAGAGCGTTGTGCGAGTGATTCCAATTTTGAAATGACGATCACCCCAGAGTACCAACCGCCGCTTAGCTGCTGCGTTTTAGAAAGTGTACGCGGGAGCGTTTGAAATTCGGGAGTGGTTAAGAATTGGACAGCGACGCGGTCCTTATCGAGCAGGGACCATTGTGGAAAGTCGCCTGCTGCGAGCGGAGCATCGAGCTTCATTCTAGGCGTCCAAGCGGTAAAGGCGGCGACCCCTGCACGTTGGAGATCTTGGGCGCTGACTCCAGCTGGGATACGCACGGCAAAGGCGTTTTGCGGTAAATAATGCGAGAGTTCTACTCCTAAATCCGATAATGCTTTTTTATCTTCGGCAAGCACCGGAGCGGACCACATAGCGATACCATAGGTAGGCGAAGTGGCTGAAATTTGGAGGTAACTGCCTTCGTTTATTTCATACGTACCGGACTTCAGATGAACTTGGAGTTGGGCAGAAAGCACGGTGGAAATAAAACAAAATGCGATGAGTAGAATTCTCTTCATGTGTAGTAAAATTGGGACTAGCAATATAACAAGGAACGGCCGAAATGTTCGCGTTTGGGCCCTGTTGATTCTGTTTTTGACTATCAATCAAAGTTTTGCGCAATATCGCAGTGTCGATCAAAGTGCTGCAAAGGCGGAAATGGAGCGTTTTGCCTCGGGGAAGCGAGTGCTGTACATGGCGGCGCACCCGGATGACGAGAATACACGTTTGATTGCTTGGATGTCGAACGCGTTGAATGCGGAGACGACCTATTTAAGTTTGACGCGCGGCTCTGGTGGGCAGAACCTGATCGGTGATGAGCTGGGCGCGGATCTTGGGATCATCCGAGAGCATGAGCTCCGTGCGGCGCGTAGTGTCGATGGGGGGAACCAGCGTTTTACGGACGCCTTGGATTTTGGCTATTCTAAAAGTGTTGCTGAGGTTTGGACCAAATGGGACCACAAGGCGTTACAGTTGCAGACGGTTCGAACGATCCGTGAACTTCAACCGGATTTTATCATTACACGTTTTCCCCCGGATGCTCGGGCAGGCCATGGGCACCATACGGCATCGGCGGAATTGGCGATAGAATGTGCGGAGCTTGCTGCAGATTCCACCTATGATTCAGGTACGAAGCCATGGGCCGTGCAGGGTGTGTGGTGGAATACATCGGTGTGGTGGGATGCTTCAGTGAAGGACGATCCAGAGGCGGTTGGTTTGGACATGAGCGGCTTTGATCCGTTGCTGGGCGATACATATGGTGCGATCGGTGATGCGGCGCGTTCGATGCACAAATGCCAAGGATTTGGCGTGCCGATCAATCGAGGACCGCGGGAAGAATATTTTAAGGTGCTTTGGGGACAGGGCGATTTGCAAGCCTATTTCGAAGATTTTGAAAATGGTGCGGATAAAGGCGCCTTGCTCGCTGCAGATGCGTTGTTTGCGCTGGAGATCGGTGATCGTGCGCAGGCCATTGCGAAGTGGGCAGAGTTGGGGTTGGAATTGGCACAAGAAACGGCGCCTAGTTCGGACCGTTACCAACGCTGGCAAACGGTGATGCTGCACATTATCGGGGTGTATGCTGAGGTGTATACTGCTGAAAATCCGTTAGTAGAGGCGGGGAGTTATCCTGCCGTGTTGCAGGTGCAGTCGCTGGATCCGTCCGTTAAGGTGCAGGTGGCATCTGTTCGAGCGCCCGGAAAAAATATGGGGCTGAATCCGCCGCAAGAGATTGGCGTGGATGGATTTGAGCTGGAAGTAGATTTAAAGGAAAATGGGGGGATTACCCCAGCGGTTCGAGTGCGTTTGGAAGTTCTAGGCTCGGTGGTGATGTTGCATTTGAAGCCGGTATCGAAAATGACGGACCGTGCGATCGGCGAGTACCGTGAAAAAATTGCCGTAGTTCCAGCGATGCACGCAAAGTTTGACAAAACGGTGACTTGGGTGTACGCGAAGAAAAAACAATTGGGCTATTCGATTTACGCGGAACAAGCGGGACGCTATAGCTGGGAGGTCGTTTTTTCAGCGGGTATAAAGCCTGTACAGCGCAGGAGCGTTGAAGAAGAATTGGCCAAAGGGTGGAATCATTTTAATATGGAAGTGCCTGCGGATTTGCCGAAAGGTCAGGTGACTGCCGCTATTTCGGTGACCAATTCTACCAAAATACAGTGGCTCAATACGGTTTCAAAGGTCAGTTATCCGCACATCGGAACGCACTACAGACAGGCGATGGCCAAGACGAAATTGTCCGTGCTAGCGCTGGATAAAAAACGCGTTAAGCTCGGATATATCGAAGGGGCAGGTGATGTGATGGACGAAACACTCGAGAGCGTGGGTTATGATCTCGTGCACATCACGGAGGAAACTCCGGAATTGTGGAATGAAGTCGATGCAATATTGGTGGGAATTCGTGCGTTTAATACGGAGGATTGGCTCATGGAAAGTGGCGACAGGATTGCCGCGTTCGTTGCCGGTGGCGGAAATTTCGTGGTGACCTATACTACAGCGGGACGAAGCGGGGTGGAATTGCCCTTGCCAGTGCCGCTGACCATCGGAAGAGATCGGGTGACGGAAGAATTGGCGCCAGTAGGTTGGGAAAAGCATCCGCTGACGCAAGAGCCGAACCTGTTAACCGCTGCGGATTTTGAACAATGGGTGCAGGAGCGCGGTTTATATTTTCCAAAGCTTCAAGATCCTTGGACGCCGATTTTTACGATCGATGAGAGTACCGGAATTCAGTACCAAAACTCGACTGTAGTTGCGGAATATGGAAAAGGATCCGTAATTTACACGGGCTTGTCGCTCTTTAGAGAATTGCCCGCGGGCGTTCCCGGAGCGTTACGATTACTACAAAACATGCTACACTATGACTAAGAGCAGTGCTTCAAACGTGAATTGGAAAAAATACTACATCGGCGTTATCGCGCTGATGGTCGTTGAGATCGTATTGTTTTATTACATCACTCGTCAGTTCGTCTAGATGCATGCCTTAGACTGGGTAGTTCTCTTATCCACCCTCGCTTTTATCGTAGGGTATGGGGTGTACAAAACGCGTAAAAGTGCCACTGCCGGAGAGCTCTTAAGCGGCTCCAAAGATGTCAGTTTGTACACTGTGGGGCTCGGAATCATGGCCACCCAGGCATCCGCGATTACTTTTTTATCTACTCCCGGACAAGCGTACGCCTATGATATGGGCTTTGTCCAATTCTATTTCGGAATGCCCCTTGCCGTAGTGCTCGTGAGCGCATTTTTTGTCCCGGCGTACCGCAAGATGCGGGCCGTAACTGCCTACCAATTCCTCGAACAACGTTTCGATCGCAAAACGCGCTTGTTCACCGCCGCGCTCTTTTTGACTTCGCGCGGTTTGAGTGCCGGGATCACCATATTTGCGCCCGCTATCGTCTTGAGCGCCGCGATGGGGTTGCCGCTGAACATGATGATCGTGATCATCGGAATCATCGTTTTAGGCTACACCGTTTCTGGCGGCTCCGCGGCTGTGGCAGTCACCCAGAAGTGGCAAATGTCCACCATTCTGATCGGTATGGGCATCGCTGCGGCCATACTTATAGATCGAATCCCCGTCAGTATGACCGATGCCTACCTGATCGCAGGGGAGATGGGCAAACTCAACATTATCAACACGTCACTAGATCCAGGCACACGTTACACGTTGTGGAGCGGACTTACAGGAGGTCTTTTCCTGAGTTTAAGCTACCTCGGCACCGACCAGAGCCAAGTCCAACGCTACCTCGGCGCAGGAGAAGAACGCACCAGCCGCTTCGGACTCTTGTTTAATGGTGTATTCAAAATCCCCATGCAGTTCTCCATCCTCGCCATAGGTGTCCTGCTGTTCGTCTTCTACAGCTTCATCCAACCGCCCGTTTTCTTCAACCAAACTGAAGTCCAGCGCGCCCCTGAAGCCGTTCAGATTGAACTTTCCGCCATCGAAGCCGATTTCAAGGAAGTCTTCGAACAAAAGAAAACCACGCTCTTAGCAGCTGACTGGTCTGCAGCCCACGAACTGTCCGACCAGCAAGAAGCCTTACGCGCCTCTTACATGGAACTCTTGGATGCATCCGTGCCCAATTTTCAGCCGAAAGACACCGACTATGTATTCATCACGTTCGTCCTCAACTACCTCCCTAAAGGCCTAGTCGGGCTGCTACTTGCCGTCATTATTAGCGCGGCAATGTCCTCTACGGCAGGTGAGGTGAGTGCACTAGCCACGACCACCTACATCGACTATTACCGGGTCTTCCGTGGCGATGCAGCGCACAACGAAAAGCGTGTCATCCGCTCGTTAACCGCCCTGTGGGGAGTGGCCGCAATATTCGTCGCTCTGGCCGCACCGCTCTACGAAAACCTCATTCAGCTGGTCAACGTACTTGGTAGCCTGTTTTACGGTACGATCTTAGGGATTTTCTTGATCGGTTTGTTCATCAAACACGTACGAGCACGTGCCTTATTTATCGCTGCCATTACAGGTCAAATCACGGTGCTAGCTTTCCACACCCTCACGGTTTTCGAGGTGGTTTCGTTAGGCTTTTTGTGGTACAATGTGATCGGTAGTGTGACGGTACTTGCTGTGGCGCTCTCCGTGCAGCGCTTCACGAAAATGACGCACACGTAGCAGTCGAGTCTATTTCACCCGTTCCTTCATCCGCTCGACCATCTCAAACACTGCCGGACAATGCCGAATGTTGGTCTCTGTCAGCGGTAGAATTTTCTTCATGTTGTGGTGATCCGTGTGCGGATAGCTGCGGCACGCTTTCGGCGCATATTCGTAGATCGTACACTTGTTCGTGACCAATTCTAAAAACGGACACGGCAAACTTTTCATCACCCAATCCCCATCTTCATCCACGCGCAAATACTGCCGTTCAAAATCGGCGGGTTTCATGCCTTGCTTCTTACTAATTCTACCAATATCACTCTTGGTAAGCAAGGGCCCCGTAGCTCGACAACAACGGGCACATGTCAAGCAGTCGGTCTCAGCGAACACTTCTTCGTGATGCTCGTGAAACAGCGCATTGAGTTCTTTCGGCTCCTTACGAGAGAGTTGCGTGAAAAACTTCTTGTTCTCTTTCCGCTTCGATCTCGAAGTTTCCTTGAAATCGGGTAAAAGCTTTTTGAGGTAGTTACTCATGCATCGCAGCGACTAATGTTTGCAGCGTTTCACGCGTTTCATGCACGTAGGCATCGTACTCTTTCGTACTTGGTCCATAAAAGCCAGTATGAATCTTCACCACATTCCCCGTATGGTCCAGCAGGATAGAAGTAGGGTAGCTGCGGATTTTCTCCAGCGGCAATACAGCATTACGGTCTTGTTTCGGGTCGTACGTTGCAATGACCATAGGAAACGAAGTCCCTAGATCGCGCTCCATTTTTCGCACCGCGGCTGTGGCTTTTTCAAGCGTTCCACTGTATTCGTAGCTTAAACCAAACACATCGATATCCCCCTCAAATTCTCGGTAGAACAGGTCTAAAACTCGGCCCTCGTCCATACAGTTGGGACACCAAGAGCCTTGGATGGCTAGGATGGTCGGTTTTGTGATGGTGCGGCTGTCAAAGTGTACCGTGTCCCCGTCTAAGCCAGGCAAATGCCATTCCACGTGGGTGTAGTCCTCACGTAAGCGAGACATCTCCTCTGGGTTTTCGAGAGTCGCATCTTCGTCCACTTCGCCTTCGAAGCTATAATAGCCAGTTTTACCTGACCATACGTTCCCAGAGATACGATCTCCCTGAACAGACGCTTCGATGCGATAGATGAATCTTCCATCGAATCCTTGCAGGGTGAAGCCTTCAGCGGTCTCCCAACCCGTTAAAAACCGGCTGTCACCGGTGGAGGTGGCAATGGTTCCCGCCAAGACGCCATCGTTTTTTGATAGCTGCAGTAGCGCGGGGCGGGTAACGCCGTCGTTGTAGGTACGTGTTATACGGTATTGCCCGGGCCAATCGCTTTGCGCTTCTGTGTAGCTGAGCACGCCAGGAGCGATCGACAACGGCAAGGTATATCCTGCAACGTCTGTGCGGTAGTATTGTCCAAAGTATCCCGAATCCATCTTTATCAACCAGAGGTCTGATGCAAAAACAGGAAAAGTACCTCGTAACGTGTCCGTGCCTTGCAACGCAACTGTCACGGTCTCCTTAGGTCCGTTCGTGATAAATAGGGTGTCTCTTCTGAGGTAGGCAGGAAAGCCTACGGTGGTAGAGTCGTTCAGTGTGATGGCACCTACGAAAGAGGTCGCTGGAGGCGGCGGCGGTGGTACACTGTGCTGCTCCTCTGAGTTTGTACAAGAAAAAAGGGCCATCGAAATGGCCCCTATAAGTATGCTGTATTTCATTCGATTACAGGTCTAATTCCTTGATAAAGGTATCAATCTTCGCTTCAAGTTCTGCTTTTGTTGCGGCATGACTCGCTCCAGTGGTGGTACGAACCGAGAAGTAGAATTTGATTTTCGGTTCAGTTCCCGAAGGACGCGCGCTGACTTTATCGCCGGCAGCAGTGATGAACTGTAGGACGTTTGAGCTCGGTAAACCGGTGCTTTTCACATTCCCTGTGGCCAATTCTTTTTCCTCCGATACCGCATGGTCAATCGCCACAGTCACCGGCGAACCTGCTAGTGTTTTTGGCGGGTCATTGCGCAATGCTGTCATCATATCTGCAATCTCCTGGGCACCACTGCGGCCTTTCTTCGTAATCGAAATCAGTCGTTCCTGGTATTGTCCAAATTCACGATGAATCGCCTCGAGCTGCTGCAACACGGTGCGCCCTTGCGCTTTTGCACTCGCTGCCATTTCTGCAATCATTACTGCAGAAGCTACGGCGTCTTTATCACGAACAGCGTCGCCGATCAGGTAGCCGTAAGACTCTTCGCCACCCACTAAGAATTGCTCCTCAGGGGTATTCTTGATGATATCGGCGATCCATTTGAATCCAGTTAAACAGCGGTAGCACGGTACGCCGTACGCCTTTGAAATGTCGGCAATGAGATCTGTAGTAACTACCGTTGCCGCGGTAAACCCGTTCGCAGGCAACGTTCCGTTGTTCTGGTACGCATCTAAAATGTAGTGTACGAGCAATGCTGCGGTATCGTTCCCGTTGAGCAGTTGCATCTTTCCGGTTCCATCATTCACCGCAATCCCCACGCGATCCGTATCTGGATCACATCCGATCACCAGATCCGCATTGGTTGCCTCGGCTTGAGAAACGGCCATAGCAAGAGCAGCGCTTTCTTCTGGATTTGGACTGTCCACGGTAGGGAAGTTTCCATCCGGAGTACTTTGCGCTTCGACCAATTGAACATTCGTGTACCCCGCTTTCTTTAGCGCTGGCGGTACACTCACAATAGAAGTTCCGTGCAACGCTGTAAAGACGATGTCAAGCTCTGTTTTACCAGCATTGCTGAGGCTAAGTCCAGCCACCATGTCGGTGTATTTCTCATCGATCTCGGCACCTACCGTTTGAATCAAATCTTCGTTCGCATCCCAGCGAATGTCTTCAAAACCGGTCGCGCGCACCTTGTCGATGACTGCACTGTCGTGAGGAGGCACCAGCTGTCCACCGTCGTTCCAGTACACTTTATATCCGTTGTATTCTTTTGGGTTATGTGATGCTGTAAGTACGATACCGAAATCACAGCCCAGTTCACGTACCGCGAAGCTCAACTCTGGAGTAGGGCGCAATTCTTCAAACAAGTAGGTATGTACGCCATTTGCACTCAGCACTTCTGCCACTTTACGCGCAAATTCTTTAGAGTTGTTTCTACTGTCAAAAGCAATGGCAGCTTTCAACGATTTCCCGTTAAAAAACTCTCCGGCATACGCTGCTAGACCTTGCGTCGCTAAGCCCAGTGTGTACGGGTTGATTCTATTCGTACCTACACCCATAATGCCTCGCATACCACCCGTACCGAAATCAAGATCCTTGTAGAAAGGTTCGATCAGTGCGTCGCCACCAGCGTCGAGAAGTGCTTGGGCTTCTGCGCGCGTGTCTGCGTCAAAAAGTTCTGAGGTCCACAATGTGGCGTTTTGAGTAGCAATGGAAAGTACGTCCGCGCTCATAGTTTGATGTGATTTTCGTGAAAAGTAAAAGTACACAAAAGGGGGCCGAAGCCCCCTTTGAATTCCACTTGAAGTGAAAAATTTAATCCACAATTAACTAAAAGGATTACTCCTCCTCGAGCATTGCGTACGAGCGGCTGATAAAGGCCGTGAGCTCTTCACCGTGCAACAGATTTTGCTGGAGTTTTGCGAGATCTAATGCCTGGTTGACGGCTTCGCTACGCGCGCCTTCGTCGTCCGTGTCTAAGATTTTACTTGCCAGCTTGTGGTTGGCATTGACTACGAGGTCGTACATCTCTGGGAAATCGCCCATGCCCATCATACCACCGCCACCGGTCATCTGCATCTCTTTCATGCGACGCATAAATTCAGGTACAGTGATCATCAGAGGAGCTTCGGTAGAATCCATGTCCTCGAGTTTCAAAGTGAACTTTTCCTTAGGTACGATGCTCTCTAAACGTGTTTTGAGCTCTTCTTTTTGCTTGTCACTCAGTTTCGCAACGCGCGTCTCGTCTTTCTTGATCAGGTTGTCGATCAGGTCAGAATCCACACGGGCAAACGTGGTGTTCTCGTGCTCTTGCTCGAGTTTTTGGAGCAAGTGACTAGTCAGCGGAGAGTCTAAGAGCAGTACGCTGTAGCCTTTTGTTTTTGCCTGCTGAATGTAGCTGTGTTGTGCGTTCTTGTTCGAAGCGTACAATACCACAGTTTTCTTGTCTTTGTCCGTCTGGTTCTCTTTGATCGTCTCGAGGTAGGCCTCAAACGTGTGCAAGCCACCGTCGGTATCTTCATACATCGCGAATTTTTTCGCCTTGTCGAAGAATTTATCCTCGGTGAGCATACCGTATTCGATGATGATCTTCATGTCGTTCCACTTCGATTCAAAGTCTTCGCGGTCTTTGCGGAACATTTCGTCGAGTTTGTCAGCGACTTTCTTGGTGATGTGCGAAGAGATTTTCTTCACGTTACCGTCGGCTTGCAAGTACGAACGGCTGACGTTCAACGGGATGTCTGGAGAGTCGATCACACCGTGGAGTAGGGTGAGGAAGTCAGGGACGATCCCTTCTACGCTGTCGGTAACGAATACTTGTTTTTGGAACAGCTGAATTTTATTGCGCTGCGGCTCTACGTTCGGCTTGATCTTCGGGAAGTACAAGACCCCTGTGAGGTTGAACGGGAAGTCTACATTCAGGTGAATGTTGAAGAGCGGCTCATCGAAGCTTCCAGGGTAGAGTTCACGGTAGAAGTTCTTGTAGTCTTCGTCCGAGAGGTCTGCAGGGCGTTGCACCCACGCTGGGTTCGGGTTGTTGACCACGTTAGGAACTTTGCGCGTTTCCCATTTTGCGTCTTCACCTTCTGCGGCGGCATTGTAGCTTTCGTCTTTCTCTCCGAATTGGATTGAAATAGGCATGAATTTCGCGTATTTACTCAACAATTCGTTGATTTTCGCGTCCTCCAAGAAGTCTTCACTATCGTCGGCGATGTGCAGTTTGATCTCCGTTCCACGATCTTCTTTATCGATGGTGTTCAATTCAAACTCCGGGTTCCCTTCACAAATCCACTGCACTGCTGCGGCGTCTTTGTGAGATTTCGTGATGATTTCGACTTTTTTCGCCACCATGAAAGCAGAGTAGAATCCGAGACCGAAGTGTCCGATCAGATCAGCGCCTTCCATCTTGCCTTCGTATTCTTTTACGAATTCCTCGGCACCAGAAAAGGCCACTTGGTTGATGTATTTATCGATCTCCTCAGCCGTCATACCGATACCACGGTCGATGATGCTTAAGGTCTTCGCCTTCTTGTCAAGCTTGATGTGAATGGTTAGATCGCCTAACTCGCCTTTGGCCTCGCCAAGGTTTGTAAGGGTCTTTAATTTTTGAGTAGCATCCACGGCGTTTGAAACGAGCTCGCGAAGGAAAATTTCATGGTCGCTGTACAAGAACTTCTTGATGATCGGAAAGATGTTCTGAGCGGTTACATTGATAGATCCTTTAGACATTGTTTACTGTTTTTGTTTGCACCGATAATCCCAACGATTGTGCCAAATGTAAAATTGGCGGCAAAGGCTGACAAGCTGTCTTATTCTATGCCAATTTTGCCTTAACTTGCCCTCAACACAACACAAAATACCCATGTTTACTGCAAAAATTTCAGGTGTCGGGCATTACGTCCCCGACCATATTGTCACCAATACAGACCTCAGCCAACTCATGGATACCAACGATGATTGGATCACCGAACGTACCGGTATCCGTGAACGTCGCTGGGTAGAAAAAGGCGATGGGAACACTGCTGCCACTATGGGCATCAAAGCGGCTCGCAAGGCTTTGGCCAGCGCGGGTATCGAAGCATCGGACATCGATCATATTGTCTTCGCAACCATCAGCCCAGATTACTATTTCCCGGGCTGTGGGGTTCAAGTGCAAGAGGCGCTCGACATTCATACGGCAGGAGCCACCGATGTGCGCAACGCGTGTTCTGGATTCATCTACGCGATGAGTGTAGCGACTGCGTTTGTGCAAAGCGGCATGCATGAGAATGTGCTGGTGGTAGCTTCCGAGTTGCAAAGTCCGTTTCTGGATAAAACGACACGTGGCCGAGGGGTGAGCGTGATTTTTGGCGACGGGGCTGGCGCTGCGGTGGTGAGCCGTGGGACGGAATTGGACCGTGGCATTATGAGCTGTCACACGCATAGTCAAGGAAAGTATAAAGAAGAGCTGACGATGAAGGGTTTTGGGACTCAACATTGGTTGGATGAATACGATGCAGAGGGATTGAAGCCGGAGATTCACTTTCCGCAAATGAATGGGAATTTTGTCTTTAAAAATGCAGTCGTGCGTTTTGGTGAGGTGATCGGTGAGGCGCTTGCTGCGAACCAGATGACGCCGGACCAGATCGATTGTTTGATTCCGCACCAGGCCAACTTGCGCATTGCACAGTTTATTCAAAAGCGGATGAAATTACGCGACGATCAGGTGTTTAATAACATCCAGAAGTACGGCAATACTACGGGGGCTTCCATCGCTATTGCGCTGAGTGAAGCTGTGGAAACAGGAGCCGTAAAGCGTGGAGATGTACTGTGTCTTGCTGCGTTTGGAGCGGGATTCACTTGGGGTTCGATTCTGCTGGAGTACTAGCACAAAAAATTTTAGCGCATAAAAAAGGCGGCCACGGGCCGCCTTTTTTTTGTCCAAATGCTTCGTTGCAACAGGTTATTCCAAGATCAGCTCGAGGGAATGGCTGAGTCCAAAGACGCCATAGCCGCCGTCCACGTTGCTGTAAATGACTACGGGTTCAGCGAACGGATTGTTTTGCGCGTTTTGGTAGGTGCTGATGCTGCGGTAATAGTTGTGTGCGGCCTCGGAGAGCGATTTTACCGTGAGGCGATATTCGTATTGTTCACCAGCAAGGAATATAGGAGCGGCCAGGTTGAGCGCGAGGTCCGCGTCGATCCCGTTTTCGGAAATCAGCAGTCCTTCTCCGGAGAGCTGGGTGGTGCGCTGATCGTCCGTGTAGAGGTCGATGGGGTACCAGGAGGTGTCTCCAATGGCATTGAAGTCGGTGAATCGGATCGAGGCCACTAGGACGTAGTGCTGGTTGACCCCTGCGATGTCTTCGAGGGTGATTAAAATTTCGTCGGCCGGGGATTGGAAGACTTGAGTCGCACCTTTGTTGAGTTCTACCCCGGAAATGCGGGGGCGAGGAGGGAATTGGTCCGTAGCAGTGATGGGATCAAAATTGGTGTGCAACACCTCAAAAGTATACGTGCCTGCATCGGCGCCGAGCGTATCGCTGAGAGGCAGTGCGTAGTAGCCTGACTGCGGGTCTTGCGTGTTCCAAGTGTGCAGCAGCACGTTGTCCTTGTACATATTCACGGTCGCATCTTCCAGCAGTTCAGAAGCGTTCGTATCGAGCAGACCACGCGTTTGGCTGATCACCGCATAGAGTGTAGAATCTAGGTTGTCTGCGAACAGCGTTCCAACCAATACCGGCGTGTGCTCTGGTAAAGCTATATCGCGAACTACACCTTCTGTAAGGTTGTCACAGGAGGAGATACTCGCGGCGAGAAGGGCAATAAATAGGATCTTTTTCATGGCTTAGAATTTAATGCGGTAAGCGATCGATGGAATGATCGGGAAGAGGCCGTATTCGCGAAGCTGCGGGTTGCCGTCTCTGTCCTGAGTCGTCTCCATAAAGAACGGGTTGAGATTGTTGTAGGCATTGTAGGCACTGATCGTCCACCAGCGCTCGTAGGTTTTGCGCTTTTTGCGGAAGCTCAAGCTCACATCTAGGCGGTGGTAGGGGCTGTAGCGGTACGAATTGCGGTCCGTAGCACGCTCTACAGTAAGCTGGCGGTAGTTCCACCAAGAGAGCTCTTCAGGAAGTCCAGCGATGTAGCTGAATTCAGGAAGGGTCACAGCACGCCCTGTTCCATAGACCCAAGCGGCAGAAAAGTTGATGTTCTCGGTAAGTTCATGGTTCATGACCACTGAAATATCGTGTCTGCGGTCGTAGGTGAAGAAGTAGCGCTCACCGCCGTTAATCTCGTCAAACTGGCGGTAGCTCCAGCTGAGCGTGTAGCCGATCCATCCGTTCGTTTTACCGGCCTTCTTTTGGGCGAAGAATTCCATTCCGTAGCTCGTTCCTTGGCCTTGGGTGACTTTGTCTTCCCACGACTCGTCATCGACGCTGAATAGGAAGGAGGCTCCTTCACGGTACGAAACGAGGTTTTGCATGTCTTTGTAATAGCCCTCGATACTGAACTCGTACGGGCCGATGTTTTTAGCCAGACCTGCGGCGTACTGCTGCGAGGTTTGTGGTTTGAGGTTGGCTGTGGATGGGACCCAGAGGTCCGTAGGTAAGCCCAGTCCTTCGTTCGTTAACAGGTTGACTGTCTGCATCATGTCCGCGTAGGAAGCCTTCAGGGCGATGTCTCCGGGCAAGCTGTAGTTCATTCCGATGCGGGGTTGCAAGCGGGAGTAGGTGGTGTTTTCCACGAAGAGGGTGTTCAGGTGCAATCCATAGCCAATTTTGAAATTCTCATTCACGTTCCATTCATCCTCTACATACGCAAAGGCTTCGTTGGAGAAAATTTCTGCACCACCTATGGTCGTGTCGAGGTTAAATCCGGACTGTTGAAATTCAAAATTGGTCGCTCCGGGAGAAAATTTATGGTTCGTCCACCCACCGCCGTAACGGATGTAGTGTTGCGGGTTCGGCACAAAATCAAAGTCGATGCGAGCGCCGTAGTCTTCGATTCCTGAAAAGTACAACCCTGCAAAGCGCGATTCCTCGGTGCCGGCTGTATCGGGGTAGTTCGGGAGGTAGCGCTCCTCTTGAGAAATGCGCGTGTTGAAATTGTATACCGAACGGGTTGCAGTCACATTAGAAAAGAGCTTTGGCGACCACTGGTGGTTCCAGCGTGCGGCCGTTATCGAGTTTCTCCAATCGAGCCCAAAGCCAAATTCTGCCTGGTAGTCGTCGAAATCGTCGCGGCCCTTGGTTCCAAAATCGTCTTTGCCTTGAAAGTGGGAGAGGTACACGCGGTCTTTCTCTCCAATCTTCCAATTCACTTTTCCATTCATGTCGTAGAAATAGTACGTCGGACTGATCGTCGTTTCAGGATTTTGCGCGTTTGCGGCATTGATGAACGGGCGTGCCAGAACATCTAGGTACGTACGTCGTCCACTGATCATAAACGACGCTTTGTCCTTAACGAGCGGCCCTTCGAGTGTCATTTTTGAAGCAATGATCGAAGCGGTCGCATCCCCGTGGAATTCGCGCATATTTCCTTCTTTCATCTTGATTTCGAGTACAGAAGACAATCGGCCACCGTAGCGCGCCGGGAATCCTCCTTTGGTAAGGCTTACGTTCGAGATGGCATCGGCATTAAAGACTGAAAAGAACCCAAACAAGTGGTTGACATTATATAGCGGCACACCGTCGAGCAAGATGAGGTTTTGATCTGGGGAGCCGCCGCGAACGTAGAGTCCTGAGGTTCCTTCGCCACCGCTTTGTACTCCAGGTAGCAGCTGCAGCGTTTTCATAATGTCTACCTCACCTAAAATTGCAGGAAGGGATTTGAGCTGCTTGATCGGCACCTCCATTTTTGACATCTGAATTTGTTCTTGAATTTGGCTCGATTCAGCGGCCGTTACAGTGACTTCATTCAGCACATTTTCCGCCGGTACCAAGTCGAAATTCAAGCGTACATTTTTGGTTAAATCCAATTCGAAATTTTGATTTTGGTAGCCCAAATACGTGAGTTGAATGATCTGCTCGCCTTGCGGTAGAGTGAACGAATAGAACCCGTAGGCATTCGTAGAGGTACCTACTTTAAGTTCTGGTGACCAGATGTTTACGCCGATCAAATCCTCGCCAGTGGCAGCGTCGCGAACATAACCGCTCAGGGTTTTAGTTTGCGCCGCACCCCAAGTAGAGAAGGCGAGTAGTGCTAAAAGAAGTCTTGTTTTCATAATGGTAGATTGCTGCTCGCTCAGGGAGCATAAATTATGCCACGGTAGGCTATAAAATTTCGTTATATCGGCAGTATGCGTTTTTGAGTAAACGGTTTGAAGGCTCCAAAGCCCAATTCTTCTGGGGTATACCGCGTGAATTGGCTTTTGGGAATGCATCCGATCAGCTCGCTCGATGGCGCTTTACATCCGTACTCCTTGGCCAGGGCCCTTACGCGATCGAACACTTCGCATACCCCGGCCTCACTCGGTTTCGTAAGATTGCAACTGACCTGGACGGTATCAAAATCGGGCAAATACCAGCCGATCGACTTCACCCCAGGCATGCCTCCATCACGGGCGCGAATCCTTCCGGCAATTTGTTTAGCTACCTGCAGCAATTCTTCCTTGGGTAACCCTGTAATATTTACGTTGTACGCTACCATCAGCGGGCGCACTCCGAAGGCCGTTGCTCCGAATCTAGCCACATCCTCTGACCACTGCTGAGGACCCAACCGGGGCAGGTCACCCTTTGCGAATCTTTGCGCTAAGGCCTCATATTCCCCTTTGCGTACCAGCGCCAATTCCTTGGGTTGCCCTTCCTGTGCTGCATCTTCGTACCCGTACAGCGCTACACCCAATTCCTCACTGAGCGCTGCACCAAAACTTAGTGCATCGGTGATGAGCTGCTCTTGTTCTACGGAAGGATCTAACAACACAAACGGGCAAACGTCCACTGCACCCATCCGAGGATGCACTCCGCGATGTACTCGCATGTCGATGTGCTGCTGGGCACACTCAAACAATGCGCGGGTAGCCTCGAACACGCTGTGCGCAGGGCCTAGGTAGGTAAAAACCGTTCTGTTTGCACTGGCGCCCGGATCGACAAAACGCAAGTCCACCTGGTCCACTGCCTGGATTGCTGCACTCATGCGCTCGAGCAATGCGGCATCCGCAGTACTCACGTTGGGTATGCATTCGATCAGGTAGTTAGGGTTCATCTGTGGCGGTTGGTTAAGAGTGGATGTGGGCCTTGATAAAATCGGCCACGAGTAGGGCAAGACCTCGACCTACAAGTGCGTATTCCGTCTCATTTGAGACTCGTCCTTCGCAAATGTGAAAGTAATCTGGTCGGACATCCAGCGCGTACATCATCTTGCGAACTTCCTCGAAGGAGAAGCCACTAACACTCTGAGCGCTAGAGGGAAAGTTCGCAATAACATCCGTGTCCAATTCCAACCCGTACCGGTCTCCCAAATGCTCAGCAATCCGCACATACACCTCATCCCACTGCTCCTCACCACTCATCAAGTCTTCGAAACTTGCGAGGTCGATCACCTCATTGTCCTCGATGCGTTGCCAGATGTGTTCAGGGGTATAGTTTTCTTGAATGCCCAGCATGAAATAACGCTCCAGAGCGCCTTGTTCAAGAGCGTAGGTAAATCCGTTGCCACTGTGTCTGCCTTCAAGATTACGTAAGTCGGTATGTGCATCGATGTTCAAGCAGTGCACTGCTCGCTCTGCTGCTGCACTCACTCCGGCCAAGCACCCGTAGGAGTTGTTGTGACCGCCGCCCACTACAATGGGAATGGCGCCGCGTTTGGCAATCCTTTCCACAACCTCTTTTACCACATGGTCGTTCTGCGCTGTGGCTTCGCGCAAGGCTTCAAGCTGCCCGTCTTCGATCTGTTGCGTGGCGATGATAGCGCCCAAAACGGCAACGCTCTCGGCGGGGAAAAATCGGTTCGATTGAAAGTTACAGAGGTAGCTTAAAAATGCCCCGAAACTGTGCTGGGTACCGCCTCGTCCATGGTTGCCACGTACGCCAAAATCTTCCTCGATCCCGACGATGACAAATTTGTAAGGCAGGGGAGTATTGCTCTCCCATTCGCCAGAGGAAACGGCAGCAAGTACTTCTCCTAATCGCTGCTCACCAGCTCTTTTCGAAGTTCGTTGCACCAAATCTTGCGCAGTGTAGTGTTCTAATACGGTACTCATGTTCTTGCGTTATTGAAAAGTTCCTCCAAGCAAGGTGTGCTCGATGTGGTTCGTGCCAAAGTCATAGGCGATGTATTCGATCGAAGGAATGCGCCTTGTGATCAGCAGATCGGCATCTTTTCCCACGGTGATTGATCCTTTTTGGTCGGACAATTGTAAGGCAGCAGCTCCGTTCAGCGTCGCAGCGTTCAGTGCTTCTGCCGGAGTCATCTTCATTTTCGCACAGGCCATGTTCATCACGAGCTGCATGTTGCCGGTAGGGCTCGAACCCGGATTATAGTCGGTGGCTAAAGCGACGAGCGTATTGCTGTCGATCAGGCGTCTTGCTGGTGCATAAGGAATGCCTATGAAATAGCTACAGCTGGGTAATAAAGTGGCGATAGTATCACTGCCTTCGAGCGCTTTGAATGCGCCTTCGCTCATCACTTCGAGGTGGTCCACACTTAGGGCGCCTGCTTCGACGGCACGTGGGATGGCTCCGATGTCATAGAATTGGTTCACGTGGAGCTTGGTAGGCATGTTGTAAGTGGCCGAGGCTTCAAGAATGGCTTCTAACGTTCCCATTTTAAAGTAGTCGCGTTCGATGAAGGCGTCCAAAAATACCGCCAGGCCTTCCTTAGCGACAGTCGGCATGAGTTCCTCGAGCATCCATCGGGTGTATTGCTCGTCATTCCAACCGCGTTCTTTTGCCCAAACAGGTAGGGCATGTGCTGCCAAAAACGTTGGAACTAAAGTGGCATCGGTTTTTGCATTCAATGCAGCAACGGCGCGCAGTAGTTTGAGCTCGCCCTCAGCATCTAGACCGTAACCACTTTTTACCTCAAGTGTCCCTGTTCCATAGCGTACTAATCGATCCAAACGTTCCGCACTCTGGGAGACGATATCCTCAAGAGGCGTTGCCCCAACTTTTTTCGCACTGTTTAAGATGCCACCACCGGCTGCGGCGATTTCTTCGTAGCTCGCGCCTTTGAGTCGAAGGTTGAATTCTTGTTCACGCGTCCCGGCGTAGACCAGGTGGCTGTGCGAGTCCACAAAAGCGGGTAAAACACAGCGACCCGTACAGTCGTAGGTGTCCAATTCGTCCGAAGGGCATTCACTCATCGGTCCGAAATCTGAAATTTTGCCGTCTGTGATCGTTAAAAAGGCATCGTCGATGGTGGGAAAGTCCGCCATTTCTTTTCCACGTAACACTTTCGTAGTGAGCGGTCTAATGCCACCGAGGTGGGCAATATGTATAAGTCTAAGGTTCATGCTTCAATGTTACGAAGAATGCGCTTTAGTTTCCTATTTTAGTGGCATGCCCGGAAATTCGATAGGAGACAGTTTAAAATTGACCACATACGGCGAGAGCCATGGGGATCAAATAGGCGGTATACTCGATGGGATGCCAGCAGGTATTTCGATTGATATTGACGCCATTCAAAAAGAATTGGACCGCAGACGTCCAGGTCAGAGTCATTTGACCACAGAGCGCACCGAACACGATCAGGTGCGCATCCACAGCGGAGTGTTTGAGGGAAAAAGCACCGGTACGCCGATCGCATTTTCCATCTTGAATAAAGACCAGCGAAGCAAGGACTACAGCGCTTTGGAGCAGGTGTACAGACCTTCTCACGCTGACTATGTCTACGATGCAAAATACGGCCACCGTGACCACAGGGGCGGCGGACGTTCGAGCGCTCGTGAAACCGCATGTAGAGTAGTGGGCGGTGCATTAGCGGCCTTAGTGATCCCTGAAATTCAGGTACGCGCTTGGACTTCTAGTGTAGGACCCGTCGAGATCAGAACCGACTGGCAACACCTCGATCTCACTCAGATCGATGCCCATCCAACGCGTTGTCCGGATCCCGAAGCTGCGGCTGAAATGGAAGCTTACATCGAGCACGTTCGTGAGGAAAAAGACAGCACTGGCGGTACGGTAACGGTCGTTGCCACAGGAGTACCTGCGGGCTTGGGCGAACCTGTTTTTGATAAACTGCAAGCGGACCTGGCCAAAGCCATGCTCAGCATTAACGCGGTGAAAGGCTTTGAGATCGGGTCAGGAATGGCTGCTGCAGAAATGCGCGGAAGTCAGCACAATGATGAGATTATTCAAGGTTTCGAAACCAAGACCAATAATGCAGGTGGCGTTGTAGGGGGCTTAAGTAATGGCGCTCCCATCCAGCTGCGTATCGCGTTTAAACCCGTAGCTACCATAGGCAAAACACAAGAAACGGTGAACAGTGCCGGCGAGCGTGTCGTGCTCGAGGCCAAAGGTCGCCATGATCCATGCGTGGTACCGCGCGCTGTACCTATCGTTGAAGCGATGGTACGTTTGGTACTCGCCGATCACTATTTACGAAATTTGAAATACACACGATGAAAAAACCTTCACTGCCCGTACAAATCATTTTAGGACTCATTCTAGGAATTCTCTGGGCCGTATTGAGCTCATCGATGGGCTGGAGCGACTTTACGATCGATTGGATTGCACCGTTCGGAACGATTTTCATCCGTTTACTCAAGCTCATCGCCATTCCCCTAGTTTTGTTTTCAATCATTGCTGGGATCGGCAACCTGAGCGATACCGCGACTTTAGGACGTATGGGAATCAAGACCCTAGCCTTGTACATCGGTTCGACCGTATTAGCGGCAGGGATGGGAATGCTGATCGCAAACACTTTCAATCCTGGAAAGCAGGCTTCTGAGGAACAATTACAAATCAACCGACTCGCCTACGAATTATGGGTCAACGAGAGTGAAGACGTCGAATACTTTGACGAACTCCGTTTGCTGAACGACCCAGAAATGTCGGTCTACCTCACCTCGGCACAAAGCGCGCTTGCAGAGCAGCAAAGCAACGAGGAGCTCAACGCGAAAGTGAATGTGCTTCGCGAGCAAAAGGAATCGGGTCCACTGCAATTTTTTGTAGACATGGTGCCGTCAAACATCTTTTTGTCGTTCAACGACAGTCTGATGCTCCAGGTCATTTTCTTCGCCATATTCTTCGGCGTTGTGATGGTCATGCTTCCGAACGCACAAATGCAACCGGTGGCCGATGTCATCAATGGATTCTCTGACATTTTTATCAAGATGGTGGACGTGGTGATGAAAGGTGCGCCCTTCTTCGTCTTTGCACTACTCGCAGGAAAATTGGCAGAAATGGCCGGCGATGAACCCGCTCGTTTACTAGAGATTTTCAAAGCATTGGGTGCCTACACTGGTTTCACAATCATCGGACTATTGATCATGATTTTGTTGTTATATCCAGCGCTATTGGCCTTCTTGATCAACCGCAAAACCAAGATGGGTTTTATGAAGAGTTGGGGCTATTTCATGCGTGGAATCCGTCCTGCTCAACTGCTCGCTTTTTCTACGAGTTCCACGGCCGCAACACTTCCTGTCACCATGGATTGCGTGCGCGATAATCTAGGTGTGGACGAGGAGATCGGCTCTTTCGTACTGCCCATCGGCGCAACGATCAACATGGATGGAACGGCGTTGTATCAAACGGTCGCTGTTATTTTCATGGCCCAATTCCACATGATCGATCTCAGCCTCGGACAACAAGCCACCATCATCCTTATGGCCACCCTCGGCTCGATCGGTGCGGCTTCCGTTCCGTCTGCCGGTATGATCATGCTGATCCCTATTTTGGAATCTGTAGGGCTCAACCCAGCGTGGATTGCCATCATTTTCCCAGTCGATCGGATCATCGATATGGTACGTACTGTGCTGAACCTCACCGGGGATGCTTCAGTGTCTACCATCATCGCCATTTCTGAGGATAAGTTTACTGTAGTAGAATCGAACGACTAGCACTCCCGCCACTCTGTCCACCCGTTAACCCCAGAACTATGCGTGCTTTGCTTTTACGTACGGCCTTACTCATCATACTAGCGCTTTCGAGCACCCTTGCTACCGCACAGCAAGGTCCCGTATCCCTCGGAGCGTATTGCGGCGATAGCCACAGGAGCCCAACGCGCCAGATTGATAAAGCCGTTAAAGCCTTAAACGCCAAAGATTATCCAAACGCGGGAGTATACATCGGCGCTGCCTTACGTGTCAACGAAGGCGACCAGCATGCACTCTATCTCCGCGGTGAGCTGGGCATGCGCACAAAGCGGTTCGAGCTTGCTGAAGCGAGCTGGAAACGACTGGTACAGCGCTGTCCAGGCTACAAGCCAGACCTGCTGTATTTTGTGGGTTCACTGGCCCTTGCGGCAGGTCGACCAGAAGAAGCACAGCGCTATTTAGAGCAATGGTTGCTCCGCGATGACCGCGAGTACGCTTACGACAGCGAAGTAGAGGACATGCTTGAGGAGATCGGATTGAAAGCCACCTTTCTCGCAAATCCGGTTCCGTTTGACCCAAAGCCTGCGCGTGCGATCAATACTAGATTCGATGAATACCTCGCAGCGATGACCCCGGACGGCTCACAGATCTATTTCACGCGTCGAAGCAAGAAACGCAACAAATACGATGGACCTGCCGCGCCCACCCGCAGTGTAGAAGAGTTCAGTATGGCCTTAAATCTTGGGCAGCAGAATGGGATGCCACTCTTTGAAGAAGGCGCCGCTCTTACAGCCCCGTTTAACAAACAATACAATGAAGGGGGGCCTACGATCACGGCGGATAACAAGCTGATGGTGTTTACCATTTGTGAACGCAACCCAAAGACGGGAAAACAAAATTGTGATTTGTACTACACCACCTTTGATTACGGCGTTTGGAACGGGATTCGTCCGATCGAGGCTGTGAATCAACCCGAGAGTTGGGAAAGTCAGCCCAGTATCAGCCCGAATGGAGATGTGTTGTACTTCACGAGTGATCGAAGCGGTGGTTTGGGTGGCTTGGATTTGTACCGCTGTGAACGTGGTAGTGACGGTACGTGGTCCGTACCTGTGAATCTTGGGGCGACGATCAATACCTCGAAAAATGAGAAGAGCCCGTTCATTCACCCAGATTCTGAAAGTCTTTATTTTGCTAGCGACGGTCATCCGGGTATGGGGGGCTACGATTTGTTCAAAAGCAAAGGTGCTCAAGAGGAGTGGGGCAAGCCTCAAAATTTAGGGTATCCGATCAACACCGAACGCGATGAGATCGGTTTGATGGTGACGTTGGACGGACGGCAAGCCTATTTTGCTTCAAACAAGATCAATCGTGCGAACGGATGGGACATCTATTTCTTTGATCTGTACGAGGCGGTACGTCCTGACGAGGTGGTTCTCGTAAAAGGAACATTAACCAAAGACATGTTTACAGCGGATGAGCCTGCCCAGGTGATTTTAAAAAACAGCACTACCGGAAAGGAAACTGCTTTGGCCGTTAGTGAACAAGACGGATCGTTTACTGCGGTGGTAAAAAAAGAAGAAGCGAGCGAGTTGGTGCTGAAGGTGGAAGCAAAGAATGCGGCCTTTAGTGCGGCACCGTTGCGTTTGAAATTGGCCTCGTCTGGACCGCCGGCAGATGTGGCGCGTATCGAAGTGGATTTGGAGCACAAAGAATTGGCGCAGGGTGAAGCGTACCCTATTCCTCACATCTTGTTTGAGACGGCTTCGGACCGATTAGATGCCCAGAGTAAGGTCCTTATTCAGGAGTTTGCCGAATATTTGGCGGGTGCACGTCAGCTTAAAGTTCAGATACAGGGACATACGGATAATGTCGGGGATCCTGCGGCGAACCTTGATTTATCCAAGCGCCGAGCGAAACGTGTGGCGGACTTGCTCTATGAATTGGGCATTTCATCCAGTCGTTTATCCCATCGAGGATACGGTCAAACCCAACCTGTGGCTACGAATGCCACTGTAGAGGGAAGGGCGCAAAACCGCCGGACGGTATTCGTAGTGACCCAGCTTTAAATCTTAAAGAGCACTTGCTAGCAGAGACGGTATTCCCCCCTGTCGAAAGCGACGGGAGGGCCAAAAAAAATCCCCGTCCTTTTGAAAAGAACGGGGATCTTGTAAATGTGCTTGGTAGTCTAGAAGCGACGCTCCTTGATACGAGCCGCTTTACCTGTAAGCTCACGCTGGTAGAAGATACGTGCGCGACGTACTTTACCACGCTTGTTCACTTCAATCTTCTCAATAGCTGGAAGATTTACAGGGAAAATACGCTCTACACCAACGTTACCACTCATCTTGCGAATCGTGAAAGTTTCAGTAGCACCAACACCTCTGCGTTGCAAAACAACACCGCGGAAGAACTGCGTACGTGTTTTCTCACCTTCACGAATCTGAGTGTAGACAGTGATGGTATCACCTGCACCAAATTCTGGAAGATCTTTTCTTGAGACGAATTCGTCTTGTACAAACTGGACTAAATCCATGATATAATAGTTTTCTATTTCTGGTCGCCAACATTCACATCTCTTGCCAGAGGTTGACGCTCAGTCCCCGAAGGGATGGCAAAAGTAATAAATATTTCTTTTTTAGAACTGCTCGCGTCCTGCAAAGTGGAAGTCACCTTCAATTTTTGCGTTTTCGTCGCTATCAGAGCCGTGTACAGCGTTCTCGCCGATGCTCTTTGCGAAGCGCGCGCGGATGGTTCCTTCTGCAGCTTCTGCTGGGTTGGTTGCGCCGATCAGTGTGCGGAAGTCCTCAACAGCATTGTCCTTTTCAAGGATAGCAGCAACGATAGGGCCAGAAGTCATGAACTCTACGAGCTCGCCGAAGAATGGACGTTCGCTGTGTACTGCGTAGAATGCTTGTGCATCAGCTAACGAAAGTTGTGTTAACTTCAACGCTGAAATACGGAAACCAGCTTCAGTAATTTGGTTCAAAATTGCACCGATGTGGCCATCACGTACCGCATCTGGTTTGATCATGGTAAGAGTCTTGTTGCCTGCCATTTTATTTGAGTTTTTTCTTTTTTAGCGCCGCAAAGGTACACTTTTCCTGCACCTTTGTATATACAGATAGATCAGTATGAAAGAAATTCGATTAGACGGCTTTGAAAAAGCGTTAGATAGTGCTCAAAAAATAGTCATTACGAACCATACGAACCCGGATGGGGATGCGATGGGAAGTGCTTTGGCCTTGCAGCAAGTGCTGGAGAAAAAAGGCAAAGAAGTGGTGGTGATTGTTCCGAATCCGTACCCTGTGTTCTTGTGGCATTTGAAAGGCAATGATCGCGTTTTGATTTATAGTGAAGGCAAGAAATTGGCCAATACGCATATTGAAGAGGCGCACCTGATTTTCCATTTGGATTACAATGCCTACTCAAGGGCAGCAGATATGGAAGAGGCGTTACGAGCGGCTACTGCGAAGAAAGTCATGATCGATCATCACCAGCAGCCAGAGGATTGGCCTGATTTTATCTACAGCGATACGGGGATGAGCTCTACGTGTCAGATGATTTATGAGTTTTGCGATCTCTACGAATGGACCGACGCCTTGGACAAGGACAGTGCGGAATGTATCTATACCGGTATTGTGACTGATACAGGCGGTTTTAAATACAGCGCAACGACTTCGAGAACGCATGAAGTGGCCAGTCGTCTCCTTGACCTAGGTGTAGCTCCACAGGAGTTGCACAATAAATTATTCGATGCGCAACCGGTGGCTCGCCTGCGACTCTTGGGCGCGATGCTCGATCAGATGCAAGTCAGTCCGAAAGGTGATAAGGTGGTTTTATTTTTAACCGAACGACAGTGCAAGCGTTTAGGCTATGAAAAAGGGATCACGGAAGGTTTTGTAAACTACGGCTTGAGCATTGAAGGCTCGCAAATGACTATTTTTTTACGAGAAGAGGACGGGGCTGTTAAGCTCAGCTTGAGAAGTAAAGGGGAGATCGATGTGAATACTATTGCACGAGCGAGCTTTAACGGTGGTGGACACCGAAATGCCGCAGGTGGAAAGCTAGAGATGGCTATCACCGAGGCCATCGAATATGCGAAAAACGCCTTAGTATGGGACTAAAACGCGTATTTGCTAGCATGCTCGTTGCGCTGCTTGTGGGATCTTGTGCGGAACGTGCGGAACCCACTCAAGAAGTGATCGAGATCGATATGGTGGAGCGCCAGAAGATGTATTTGGCCCAAGAACGTCAGTTGATCGAACGCTACATCGAAAGCCACCAGCTCGATGGGATTGAGCGCAATGGTTTCGGCATGTATGAGTTGCAAATGTCTGAAGGAGAAGGTCGCAAGGCCGAAATGGAGGACCGTGTGATTTACAGTGCGACGGTCTATCTGATGGACGATAGTGGAGTAGGTCAGTATGTAGATACCATTGCTCTAGGTCGTAGTCAGATAGAACTGGGCTTGCATACAGCTATTGAAGGAATGAAAGAAGGGGAAAAGAAACTCGTTCTCATCCCCTCATTCTTAGCCAAAGGACTTGCTGGTGATCTCGATAAGGTACCGCCGCAAAGTCCGTTGCGGTATGATATTCGACTTATCCAGGTAGACCGCTGATCTGAGCCGCACCTGCTGGGTGGTAATCTAAAGCAGTCAACACTAAGAAGATGCTCTGGTATTGCTTGTGAAGCTCGTGTGCTCCGCCAAACTCGATAACGACTTTTTCGTCGATGCGATCGAAGCTGCTTACTGCCATGTAGGTGTATTTGTTCAGCCAAATGCCCTGGAGTACGCCGCCTTCAAAAACCACTTCGTAGATTTCCCAGCTGTTGCTGTTTTGGCCCTCTTGTCCTGGTGCAATCAATACTTTAGTAAGGAATGCGGTATCGTCCTTTACGGTAAAGAACATGCTGTCAAAGTCGGCTGTTTTTTCGTAGTTCTCTTGCGTTGTGAAGTCATAAAACTCATAGCTGCTGACCTCAAAACTCTTATTATTCATGAAGGTTTGGGCCTCTGTATCTACAACAGATACGGCCTCGGGAGTACAGCTTGTGCTTGCGACGCCTAGCGTTAAAGCGAAAAGAAGTGTGAGTACGTTTTTCATAATATAGGGGGATGTTAGTTTCTAATGTTACCTCAAAGTTAACAAAAAGTTTACACAAGAGCAAATACAGTTTACATTGAATTAACAATGAGTTAAAATTTGGGTCTCATGAAGGTTGCGGCAGTGCAACTAGAGAAACTGATTTGTAGATAGTACCTTTGGGGACCAATTCATAAAAACAGCATAACATGTATACAAGAATAGTTGCCGCAGTATTCGCTGCGATTACACTAGCGAGTTGTGGCGGAAACAAAGTCACTGTAAACGAGGAGACGATCACCTTAGAAGAAGGTATTTATGCAAAGCTTAGCACGAGCATGGGCGAAGTCTTGATCGACTTCCACGAAGACCTTGCGCCGATGACCGTTGCAAATTTTGTTGCACTCGCAGAGGGCAATCATCCGAAAGTGGATGAGAAGTACGCAGGTAAGCCGTATTTCAATGGTACCTTATTCCACCGCGTTATTCCAAACTTCATGATTCAAGGCGGCGACGCTGAAGGAACAGGCCGCGGAAATCCAGGGTACAAATTCCCGCAAGAGATTGCTCCTGAACTTAAGCACGACAAGGCTGGGGTGGTAAGTATGGCGAATGCTGGACCCGGTACGAACGGTTCACAGTTTTTCATTACCCACAACGCCACACCACATTTGGACGGCGGTTATAACATTTTTGCCCAAGTTCTTTCTGGCCAAGAAGTCGTTGTTGCCATCAGTGAAGTAAAGCGCATGGCACAGGATCGCCCAGAAGAAAAAGTGGTGTTGAACAGCGTTGAGATCTTGCGTGTAGGTAAAGAAGCAAAGGCATTCGATGCGCCGCAGGAATTTTTGGACGGTGTAAATAATGTAGAGAAGCGCAAAGAAGAGGCTGCAGCAGCGATCGAAGCGAAGATTGATGCGATGTACCCTGAAGCTCAGAAAACAGAGAGCGGATT
>CBFHHO010000022.1:0-26679 GCA_965655695.1 uncultured Schleiferiaceae bacterium
CGGATGTGACCATTTTAAGATTTTCACAACAGGCCTTTGAGGAGATCTTTCAACAGTTTCCTCTGGTGCAACTCTTGTACGTTTCGGGTACAGCAGAGATCCAGAAAAACAGACGTGCGCGTCTGACGATGCTGCGTATGCCGAAAACCATCGACCGTGTACATTGGGTACGTACATACCGACCTGAGCTGTTCCGTAACATGGATCGAATCACCCTAGCACAATACATTGGAGTGAGTAGGGCAAGTCTGTACAGAGCCTTTGAGAAGACGAATAAGTTTCAATATTGAGACAATAATAGGTTTTTAGATATAATCAACCCAGATATAGAAGCGAATTAGACTCTTATGTGATACTTTTTAGGGTTTCGCCTCCTCATCACTTCACGGAGATTTGGAGTATAGAAATCATTAAAAAATGAAATCATGAAAAAGTTAGTTATCGCTCTATGTACGCTAGTCTCATCTATGGTATTTGGGCAAAGCAATCCTTCAGTAGCTGTATTAGATTTTGATACACGCGGCTATCCAGAAGTACAACGCTATCAGATCATTCAGAAATTATCGCTCGAAATGATCAATATTCCTGGATATGAGGTCATGGACAACTACGATATTGAATACATATCTACGAGGGACGATAAAGATTTTACGGGGTGTTTTTCTCGTATATGTCTAAAAGAGTACGGAGAGTTATTGCAGGTCGACTTCATTTTAACCGGTTCCATGAATCTCTTAGGTGAGAAAGTGAGCACCACGGTACGTCTTTTCGACGTGCATTCGGGAACCTTTGTGTCGAGTACAAATAGGAATTACGTGGATGTACCCAAAAACGATCTGTTGATGGCAGAATTGACCTTAAAGGACATGCTTGAGATTGAGGTGGATCAGGAATTGGTGCGTCGCGTAACCATAGCAAACGACTATGAGAACATTCTCAATAATCCGTTTGATCGCACGATCGTAGCAGAGGGACCTCGTATGGGCTTCGGATTTGTGACAGGGGCGAATGCTCAGATTCTTGCTAAGCCGGCTGCCGAAGGAGGATTTGATCAGAAGATTCCGATGATGAGTCAGTTCGGATACCAATTCGAAAAAGCCTACATCACCACAGGAAATTGGCAAGCACTCGCAGAGGTGATTCCTATGCTAAGCGGCCTCGAAGCCAACCGCTTAATTCCGACACTTACCATTCTTAACGGACTTCGTTCTAACAACTCGGGTTGGGAGTTTGCGTTTGGTCCGACCATAGACTTCTCGAGATCCATGAATGGAAAACTAGATTCTCGCGGAGACATCGCAGTGAGCACTGCACTTGTGTTTTCTGTAGGTAAGACGATCAAAAGTGGGGAAATGAATTTCCCGATCAATGCTTATCTGATACCCCCGAAAGATGGAACTTCATACAGATTCGGAATTTCCATGGGATGGAATGCCTCGAAGAAAAAACGTCTCATGGATCTCTAACACGTCATAAAATCTTAAAACCTTGTGAAAACCCGTACGAAGCTATTCGTGCGGGTTTTTTAGTGGTAATTTCGCCGAATGCGCATATGGCTCACCCTTGTTCTTGTATTCACTGTAGCGTTCGAATCGATCGCTCAAGATATCCGCTCGGATTCTACAATTCTGTTGAACCAGGTGACCATAGTGGATGGAGAAGACCCCGCCGTGGTACTGTTACGTGAATTGAAGGCGGCCTATATCGACTACCGCAAAGTTCAGCCGCAAAACATTACCTATTATTCTCGGCAGATCAGCGACAGTATTCGTACCGATTTTGAGCAGCTCGCCACAGTCTCGTTCAGCGATGGATCTTCCTTTCAAAGCGTGGAGGCGTTCAAAGATTACAGCAAAAAGCCCGCAGACTTTGGAAACTCAGTGAGTGTGGGGCTTGAGATAGATCTTAGCCCTGGAACCGATTTTAACAGCGGTCAATCCAAAGGAACTTTCGGACAGTACCCGTTATCGGATTACCGTTCTATTGCTTGGACACCACTTGCTAAAAGCGAATTTTCACCGTATCACCTAATGCCTGTGCCCGGTTGGCTTGTGCAAGGCGGTTGGACGAACTACCGTGTGGAGTTAGTAAAGAGTATGCTGTTTCAAGGAGAAGAATTCGTGACGCTCGCACTCCAACCCAAAGAGGGAAGAGTAGGATGGAGCGGTACTCTTGAGGTCAACGCCACGACCAAAAGAGTACTTGCATTACGAGCCGTATACGACGGGGTCACGGTATCCCAGCAGTTTACTTCAGGGGGCACGTTTTATCCTTCCGAGATTAAGATGGAAGTAGCGGATCCGAAATTTAGTTTTGAATACAAGGTCACTGCGGTCAATACGCCCACGCCGGCAAATACCAAACGCAATCCGCGAATGGTGGCCTATCTACCGGAACCGACCGAGTTGCAAGAGGATTTTTGGACGGCATATCGACCAAAGTCGGAAGTGTTGGATGAATGGACCAGAAAGCAAGACAGTTTGATTCGTTATCTAAATTCTGATGCTTATTTGGACAGCGCAGATGCTGAGTACAATAAATTTCACTGGTACGAGCCGTTAGTGAGTGGAATGGGTTACCGAAAGAGGAGTAAGGGAACGAATGTCTTTATTTCGCCTTTGATTGCACAATGGAACGCCGTTGGGATCGGTGGCGTGCGCTGGATGCCAAGTATCCTATTTTCAAAGCGGTTCTCGAACTACCAAAGCATTAGTACGGTGGCGAATGTAAATTATGGGTTTTTAAATCAGGATCTTAAGGGATCTGTCTCAACCACGTACACGTATGCACCGTTGCACAACGGTTCGATCCGCTTCAGTGCTGGTGACGAGTATAAACAAATCACGCAAAGCGTGGATATCGCCGGTATTTTCGCACGATCAAACTTTGTCCGTAAAATATTTGCAGAAGGGTACCACCGCTATGAATGGATCAATGGTTTCTATACAGAACTTGGCCTGGAATACAGCAATCGTGAAAGCATTCAAGGGCTGCAGTTTGCAGAATGGACGAACGATCTTTTCGGGCAGCGCAACGAGCCGGATCCATTTCCGAGCTATACCGTTGCGCAGTTAGGAGTGGAGGTGCTTATTCGCCCTTACCAGCGCTATTATTTGAAAGGTCGGCAGAAGATTGTCCTTTCGAGCAAATGGCCGGACTTCATTTTCAGTTTCAAGCAAGGCATACCGAACCTCTTCGGCAGTGACGTGTCGTATTCGAAATACGAGATGCTCGTAGAAGATATGCTCAGGTTTGGTCCCCTAGGAGAGAGCTTTTACAGATTTTCTTCGGGTGGATTTTTAAACGATCCAGACCAAGTGAGGTTCATCGAATACAAATGGTTCCGAGGCGGTGACTATTTTTTATTCACCCAACCGCTGTATACATACCAGGCGCTGCCAGAAACATTCGCTTCACCAAGCGTGTATCTCACCGGTTCAGCGATTCATCATTTCGACGGATTCTTTTTGGGCAAAATCCCGGTCATTCGGAGGCTGAAGTTGGGTACAGCCGTTGGAGCAAGTTTTCTAGCCGTCCCAAATGAAAATGTGGCTTACCTAGAATCCTATGTGGGTCTGGAGCGTAAAGTTCGACTCTGGGACACGCCGACTAGATTTGGGGTGTATTATCTGTTGCAACCGGAGATGGCGCAACAGGGGTTTCGAATAAAAATTGGCGTAGACGTAAAAGACACATTTAACGACCGCTGGAACTTCTAATTTCACATTTGAGACTTAAAAAGTGCCCAATTCATAAAAAAAGCCCTTTGGTTACGGTGATTTCACACAGAATGCGCACAATCTCGCGGTATTCGTGTTAATTTACGGCGCATTATTGCATTATGAGATCACTACTGGCTTTCTTTCGCATTTTCGTGGTGTTCAGCATCATCCTGTTTGGGGTGACGTTGCTGGCACTGATGATGCCTTTTACCTCCCGTAAAACCGCACACTGGGTGTTTATTTCGCTCAAGGGCGTCTTACTTTGGGTGATCGGCGTTCGGGTTCATGGACCTTCATTCGATGCGATGGAGCCCGGAATGATCATGGCAAACCACCGCTCGTATTTAGATATACTGTTTATTCCAACGAAGGCTTTGTTCACTATCGTAGGTAAGGTGGAGGTTCGCTCTTGGCCAATTATCGGTTGGGCCGCTCGAGCCTTGGGCGTCATCTGGGTCAAACGAGAGAGCAAAGAGAGCAGAAAATCCACCAAAGATTACATCGTTAAGTCCATGAAAAAGGGGCAAACGGTAGTACTATTCCCAGAAGGAACCTCGGGCGAAGGACCGTTGCTCTTTCCACTTAAGCCAGGCATGTTCCACGAGTGCGCAACGCACAATTTCCCTATTTATCAGTGGAGTCTCCATTTTGACAATGCTAAAACGGCCTTCCCTCCAGGCGTACCGTTTTTAAAGCACCTGTGGTTGATGTGTCAGGAATGGCGCGTGAACGCCTACATCGACTTGCGTGAAGAACCCATTCGTGGAAATGACGGGGAAGAATTGGTCGAAAACGCCACTTCGTGGTGGAATGCAAGCCTAACACAGCTCAACAACAAATATCCCGTGAAACATTCAGGCTTTTGGCCGGATCCGCGTTTGCAATAAGTTAAGCCTCCTCAGCTTCGTAAAGGTGCTTCTCATACGGGAACGCGAACCGTTCCATGTAAGTGCGAGTGGCTTTACAGCGTCCCTCGCTAATACAAATCCGTTGCTTGTATGGAATGCTGTCAGCAATGCGCTGGGTATATCCATTCGTACCTACTCGAAGTAGGGCCTTGCTATTGTCCATCACACAGGTTTGTACCGAGGCACTGTTAAATCCTTCGATGTTCAGCAAATCATTCAAGCGCTGTGGGGTTGCGATGACTACATCAGCTCCGAAGTAGATGTCTTCCTTTTGCTTGAGTACCTGTGGACCCGTATAGGCGGTCCATACACGTAGATCCGTGTGCTTCCCGAGCAGTTCAAAGGCTTCGGCATAAAGATCTGCACGTTCCTTATCTACCACTAGAATAAGCGCTCGAGCGACATCCTCGTAGCTGGCTTTGAGTTTGTGGATTAACGTGGCCGCAACGGCCCAAACATGCGGCTCGGTAGGATCCGTAGCCAGCCAAGTATTCTGACCGCTTTTGATCGCGCTTACGAGCTTGCGCTGCTGCTCTGAAAAAGGCAACTTTTCGTTGACCTCTAAGGCATGCAGGACCTCTTCTTGTAGTTTGAGCTTCGCCATTGCTTAATTTTTATGCAAAACTAAGGGCAAATTAGCAAACGGCACCATCGTTATGCCCTTCGGTTGTATTTTAGAGCATTATCCAATACCCAATTATGAAAAATCTCGCATTTGCATTGTCCCTCTTGGCAGCATTCCCTGCAGTGGCGCAAAAAATCACAAAAATCGAACCCCCGAGCTGGTGGATAGGCATGGAGCACGACACGGTCGAATTCATGGTATACGGTAAAGATATTTCTGGTCTAAACGCAGAAAGCTCAACACTTCAAGTACTTCGTTCGGAAGGACTTACCAGTGCAAATTACTTGTTTGTGACTGCTGTAGTCCCTGAAAATACCACGATCGGTTCACACGCTTTTACCTTCAGAAACTCAAAAGGAAAGCGCGTTGCTAAAGCATCCATAGATATTTTGGAGCGCCGACCAGAAAGTGCTGCACGCAAGGGGTTCTCCTCGGCAGACTTCATTTATTTAATCATGCCGGACAGATTCCGCAATGGAAATCCGAATAACGATGCGGTTAAAGGCATGTTGGAATCCCCGAATCGCTCGTTTCAAGGCGGACGTCACGGTGGGGATATCGAGGGTATTCGCCAAAGCCTTGGGTACTTTAAAGATTTGGGCGTAAGTGCGCTATGGCTGAACCCCGTCGTCGAAAACGATATGCCGGCATACAGCTACCATGGTTACGCTATGACCGATCTCTACCAAGTAGATAAGCGTTATGGTACGAATGAAGAATACAAGCAGTTATCTAAAGAAGCCAAAGAAGCGGGCATTGGTCTAATCATGGACCAGGTTGCGAACCACATCGGTTCATACCACGAATGGATGGAAGATCTTCCTTCTGAAGATTGGATCAATCAGTGGGACGAGTTTACAGAGACTTCCCACATGAAGGTGACGCGATTCGACCCACACGCCGCAGAAGTAGATAAAAAGCGATTTACGGACGGTTGGTTTGTGAAGACCATGCCGGATCTGAACCAGCGGAATGAAAAATTGGCTAAATATCTGATCCAGAACAGCATTTGGTGGGTGGAGTATTTGGATCTCTATGGGATTAGAATGGATACTTGGCCGTACCCAGATGTAGATTTCTTGACCGATTGGACGAAAGCCATTTTAGACGAATACCCAAATTTCAACATTGTAGGAGAGGAGTGGATCAGTGATCCTGCCCTTATCTCGTATTGGCAGGACGGTGTGAAGCGCCACGACGACTACACCAGCTATTTGCCAAGTGTGATGGATTTCCCACTTCAAACAGCCATCGTTGAAGGGTTGATGGACGACGGTGGTTGGAGGCCTGCCATGTCGAAGGTGTATGAGTCGTTAGCGAATGACTACAAATATGCCAACACGAACAACGTGATGATCTTCCCGGACAACCACGACATGAGTCGCATTTTTACGCGTTTGGAAGAAGACTTTGACAAATGGAAGATGGCCATGAGCATGTACTTTACCATGCGCGGTACCCTGCAGTTTTTCTATGGAACTGAAATTCTGATGTCGAATCCTGGCACCGAAGATCACGGCATCATCCGTTCAGATTTCCCGGGTGGTTGGCCTGGAGATACGGTCAACGCCTTTACGGGTGAAGGATTGTCTAGTCAGGCGTTGGAAGCACAAAATTGGATCAAGACGCTAGCGAAACTTCGTAGAGAAAGCTGTGCGTTAAACATGGGCACAACGCTTCATTACACACCGAACGATGAGATTTATGTGTACTTCAGAAGCTTTGAACAAGAGCACCTTATGGTGGTCGTAAATAAAAATACGGAGGCGAAAGAAATAGAATTGGACCGTTTCGAGCAAGGATTGAATGGAGCAACCACGGCGCATCACCTGATCACAGGTGAAGACTTTGAGCTCCACCAAAACTTGCAAGTAGGCCCTATGGAAACCTTGATTTTAGAACTCAAATGATCAAACAGACCATCATACTAGGATCGTTGGCATTAGCAGCGATGTGCAGCGTGCAAAGTTGTCAGACTACTGTAGCATCAGATTCCTCAGCGCAAAACCCTATAGTTTGGGATACATTAGCGGGTGCGAGCACAGGAACCTTACTCCGTTTAGACTCGTTTGAATCCAACTACATTCGTACACGCCCCGTGGATGTTTGGTTGCCTTCAGGTTATAAGCCAAAGCGTAAGCATGCGGTATTGTACATGTATGACGGTCAAATGCTGTTCGATTCGAGCAGTACTTGGAACAAGCAAGAATGGGGAGTAGACGAAACTTTAGACCGTCTTATCGCCTTGAAGCAAGTACTACCGACGATCGTAGTTGCACTACATAACGGTGGAGTACAGCGTAATTTCGAGTATTTTCCTCAAGCTCCTTTTGAGGCCCTACAGAAAACCTTTTCCGATTCACTGATGTCTGACGTTGCCAGCCATTACGGTTCAGACTCCACGTTTCCGGTGCAAAGCGATGCCTACCTTAAGTACATCGTTGAAGAGGTTAAGCCACTTATTGACAGCACTTTTTCCACCTACACTTCTAGAGAAGGGACCGTCATTGCAGGCAGTTCTATGGGCGGTTTGATGAGCATGTATGCGCTTGGGGAATACCCAGAGGTCTTCTCCAAAGCATTGTGTTTAAGCACGCACTGGCCGGGTGGTTATTCGCCGAACGATGAAGTGCCAGCGGTATTTCGTTCTTATGTTCAGTCGCATTTAGATGCTTCAAAACAGGTATCCATCTATTTTGATTACGGTACCGAAACCTTAGATCAGATGTACGAGCCGTTCCAGCTGCAAGTAAATGAAGTACTGGAGCAAAACGGTTTCACGCAAGGTGAAGATTGGGTGACTAAGAAGTTTGAAGGAGCAGAGCACAGCGAAAAAAGCTGGGCGGACCGTCTTGACGTGCCGATCCTTTTTGCTCTGGAAAAGCAACGCTAAATACTACAATAGATCAAAAATAAAGCCGGCATCGCGAATAGCAATGCCGGCTTTTTTATGTTCGTTAGCGCGCTTTTTTAAAACGCATCTACGATCTGATTCAGTGTCGCTGAAGGACGCATTACCTGAGTTGCTTTGGCCTCATCCATGTGGTAGTAACCGCCGATGTCAGCCGGCTGACCCTGTACTGCGATGAGTTCCTCAACAATCTTAGCTTCCTGCTCCGTTAGCGCTTTCGCATATGGTGCAAAGGTGGCTTTTAGTTCAGCGTTATCCTCCTGAGAAGCCAATTCCTGCGCCCAGTACATCGCCAAATAAAAGTGCGATCCACGGTTATCGATACCCCCTAAACGGCGGGTAGGGCTTTTATCCTGATCCAAGAATTTCGAAGTGGCTTCATCGAGCGTCTTTGAAAGCACTGCTGCTTTTTCGTTTCCGTCTTTCTCGGCAAAGTGCTCCAATGAGACGCCCAAAGCTAGAAACTCTCCTAAACTGTCCCAACGTAGGTAGTTTTCAGAGGTGAGCTGTTGTACGTGCTTCGGTGCAGAACCACCAGCGCCCGTTTCGAATAAACCACCACCGTTCATTAAAGGAACAATAGAAAGCATTTTCGCTGACGTACCTACCTCTAGAATAGGGAAGAGGTCGGTTAGATAATCGCGCAACACATTCCCAGTAACGGAAATGGTATCCAATCCTTGGACGATACGCTCTAACGAGAAAATGGTAGCCTCACGAGGCGCCATGATGAAGATGTCGAGACCTTCAGTATCGTGCAAAGGAAGGTAAGCTTCTACTTTTTGGATGAGTTGTGCATCGTGCGCACGGTGCTCGTCCAACCAGAATACTGCTGGCATCTTCGTAGCGCGTGCACGACGAATAGCAAGACCTACCCAATCCTTGATCGGTGCATCTTTCACCTGACACATGCGGAAAATATCACCTTCCTCAACTTCTTGAGCCAGCAACGTAGTTCCATTCACAACCACTTCTACCGTTCCTGAAGCATCGAGCTGGAATGTTTTGTCGTGGGAGCCGTATTCTTCTGCTTTTTGTGCCATTAAACCGACATTGCTTACAGAACCCATAGTGGTCGGGTCTAGGGCGCCATTTTCCTTACAAAAATCGATGGTTGCTTGGTAAATACTAGCGTAGCTGCGGTCTGGAATGATCGCTTTCGCGTCTTGTGGTTTACCGTCTTTGTCCCACATCTGTCCTGAGGTACGGATCATTGCCGGCATGGACGCATCGATGATTACATCTGAAGGTACGTGCAAGTTGGTAATGCCTTTGTCAGAATTTACCATAGCGAGATCTGGACCGTTTTCGATCGCAGTTTCTAATGCAGCTTCAATCTCTTCGCGTTTCGCCTCTGGTAATTGGTCAATTTTAGCGTAAACATCACCTAAACCGTTACGTACATCGACTCCTAACTCCTCAAATTCCTGAGCGTAGGTCGTAAACACATCTTCGAAAAACACCTCCACACAAGCGCCAAACATGATCGGATCGCTGACTTTCATCATTGTAGCTTTCATGTGTAGCGAAAACAAGACGCCTTGCGCCTTGGCATCGGCTACTTGCTCTTTTAGAAAGGCCTTGAGGCCACTCATGCTCATGCGTGCAGCATCTATAATTTCACCAGCTTGGAGAGCGATACCTTCTTTTAAAATGTGCTTACTGCCGTCCTTCGCAGTAAATACGATATCCGCAGAAGTTGCCTCCGCGATTGTTGTACTTACTTCTGAACCGTAGAAATCACCAGCGCTCATCGAGCTTACATGGGCTTTACTATCTGCGGTCCATGCACCCATTGAGTGCGGATGCTTGCGTGCATAGTTTTTAACGGCCTTAGGTGCGCGGCGGTCACTGTTTCCTTCACGTAAGACTGGATTTACGGCAGAACCTTTGATCTTGTCGTAACGTGCTTTGATGGCTTTTTCAGCATCATTAGCAGGGTCAGAAGGGTAGTCAGGTAAAGCGAATCCAGCTGCTTGCAACTCGCTGATCGCGGCGCTTAGTTGTGGGATGGACGCACTAATGTTCGGAAGTTTTATAATGTTTGCCTCTGGCTGCTTTGCAAGATTGCCCAGCTCAGCTAAATCATCGCTGATGCGCTGCTCTTCCGGTAGAAGGTCCGCGAATGTGGCAAGTATACGGCCAGCAAGCGAAATGTCTCTTGTTTCGACCGCAATACCGGCCTTAGAAGTGAACGACTTGATGATCGGCAGGAAACTGTACGTAGCTAGAATAGGAGCCTCGTCAGTTTTTGTGTACAAGATTTTTGACATGGTAAACGTTTGGTGTTACTAAAAAAATCGGACGACAAATATAAGACCTAGAACAAAGCCTTAAGCGGTAACTATCTGAACTTTGCGACCTTTTCCAGATTTGAAAGTCGAGTAGGCCCTACATGGTACTGTACGTTCAATAGAAACTCAGAAGTAGTGGGGCAGGCCAGAAGTTCTTCGACGGTTCTGCTTACCACACTTGCTTCACCCTCCACGCTTGTGCCAAAGGGACCTACTTCATATTGTAAGCCACTTTTTTGAATAATGGCGATGGCATGATCGACCAGTTCCATAGGGGCTTCAGTGGCTAAAGGAATGAATTGGATATGGGCAGCAATCATAGGTGCGTTTTAAAAAGGAGGTTGACCGTGGAGGGCAAGGTACATAAGGATCACACAACCTAATCCATATGCGCAGGAAAGAACAATACCACCGAATGCCTTGAATTTAAATGAATGAGCGGCGAACGGGAGAAGCTGCAAGGCGTGAAGTCCAAAGAAATGAGGAATACGTAAATCACCGGCCGAAGTAGACCAGCCTAAAAATGGGATTCCTGCAGATTCTAGAGGTGTGCCGACAAAATGATTGAGATAAGCGCCCATCAAATAGCCGGAAAAACCGAATCCCACAAAGTAGAGGATGCCAAATCGAAGGGACCACAATATCCCGGGCATCATCCGAAAATCTGTTCTGAAGGTCCACTTAAAGAGCACTAACGTCCAAGTCGTGGAGATGCCTATAGCTATGCCCATCAGTGAAAACATAGTGCCTTCGAAAGCGGTAGAAATGTTGAAATGACTTAGGGTTCCGCGGGAAGCTTGAATAAAAATCCAACTCAGCTCGAACGCCATCACAGCTGCATTCACGCGCGCAAAATGTTCAAAGGCGCGTCTTTTTACTCGAGGTACGAAGTTGGAAAACCAGCTGAAAAACAGGAAAAGTATGACGGTAGATATCCCAAACTTTAAAGGCTTGATAAAGGCATTCACACCCAATACTTCTGTGGACGAGGTAGTAATTAGAATTCCACAGGCCAGGGAGTAAAGCGCCGCAATGATTGCACCAAGACTAAACAAACGATGGTTGAAAAGTGTCGGATTACGGTGCATTAAAAGGTGTACTGTTTGGTTCGAACGGTCCTCCAAAGCACGTAAGCGAACAATCCTAACGGACCTGCCATGAAGGTTGCCAGCAAGAAGGGAATCAATACCCGTTTGTGAAGCTGGTGTTCTTTTGCATTTTGGGCAATATACAAGCCTGCAACAAGGTCAAACGCTAAATAGTGAATCCAACCTAAGAGTACTGCTTGCTTTGAGCTGAACAAGGAGGCTAGCCCGCTCAATGTTGCCATATCATTGGCCATAGTCATGTCAAAAGTAGATAGGAATAGAGCGGTATAAGTGAGTGCAAGTAGCATAACGACACCTCCAAAAATAACGTTACGAACACGTGTGTGGTAGGGGGCAACACAGAGTACCACCCATGTCAGGAACGCGAGGGAATTGGCGACGGTAAAAAGGAGGTCTAGTTGCATAACGTCTTGAATCTCAACTAAGATAGAAATCTAGACTATAAATTGAGCACAAACGATACTTTTTTAGACGTTAGAAATGTGTTTTAACACTGGACTCACACAATCTATACAATGTCTTTAATTCATGCTTCTTAAGATCTCTCCAATGACCTATGGGGAGATCTAGAGTAATGTTCATGATGCGAACACGCTTAAGCTTGGTTACGCGGTAGCCTAAATATTCGCACATGCGACGAATTTGCCGGTTCAAGCCTTGAGTTAAAATGATTCTAAAACTCTTCGGACCGATCTGCTCTACCTCACATTCTCGGGTTACGGTATCCAAAATAGGCACACCGTTACGCATTTTCGTGATGAATTGCTGGGTGATGGGGTGATCCACGTGAACGACGTATTCCTTTTCGTGGTTGTTTCGAGCACGCAGTATTTTATTTACGATGTCCCCATCACTGGTCATCAGAATGAGTCCTTCGGAAGGTTTATCCAAACGGCCGATCGGAAAAATACGCTGCGGGTGACCTACGAAATCTACAATATTGTCCTTCTCGACGCGTCGATCAGTGGTACAGACGATACCACGCGGTTTGTTTAATGCAATGTATACGTGCTCTTCGGTACGTTCACCCACTTCTTTTCCATCTACCGCCACGATGTCGCCAGGCTGTACTTTTTCGCCCAATTCAGGTACGACCCCGTTGATGGTGATGCGTCCTTGTTCCAATAATTTATCAGCCCCACGTCTCGAGCAGTGGCCTATTTCACTCAGGTATTTGTTGATTCTCGTTGCCATGGGGCAAAGGTACGTTTATAGCGGAAGATTCACCCAACTTCCAACCAGCGCACTTAGCGCCATAGTTAGGGTGCCCCAAATGGCGATGCGGAGAACGGAGCGAGCAATGCTACTGCCTCCTAAATAGGCGCTTAGCCCACCTAAAACTCCAAGGAAGGAGATGGAAAACACATATTCCGCCCAATACAAATCTTCCGGAGGAAAGAAAAATACGAGTACGAAGGGGAGTGCTCCGCCAATGATAAAACTCAACGCGCTCGCCAAGGCTGCTTGCAAGGGTTGGGCGCTAGTGATTTCGTTGATACCCAGTTCATCACGGGCATGTGCTTCAAGCGCATTGTGCAGATGGAGCTGTCGAGCTACTTCTAATGCTGTAGGTTCATCCAGACCTCTACCCATATAAATTTTGGCCAATTCTCGCTCCTCAACCTCAGGCATCTCTTCGAGTTCTTTCGCTTCCCGTGCGAGATCTGCGGCTTCGATATCGGCCTGCGAACTTACGCTCACGTACTCTCCTGCAGCCATACTGAGTGCACCTGCAACAAGACCTGCCAAGGAAGCGATAGCGATGGGCTCTACTGCAGATGTGGCCGATGCGACTCCAATAGCGATGCTACTGACGCTTAGAATGCCATCGTTTGCTCCTAGGACTGCAGCACGAATCCAGTTCGATCGGTTGGTATAGTGTTGTTCTAAATCACTCATCGTCAAGGTATTGAAGTTCGATGTTTAATACGTCACTGACGGTATCATAGGTTGCGGACCAAAGGGTAGAAGCATTACTTCCTGTAGCGGAGTACATTTTACCGTCCCAGCTGAAGTATTTTTCTGCGTAGAGGGTTTGCGCCTCGCCCGTTTTATGGATTTCAAAGGCGACTGTGCGGGTATCGTCGGCAATCTCGCAATGCAATCTGGTGATTTTTGGAATGTCGATACCCGTTCGGAGTTCGATATGATCGATGTTGAATTGGTCACAGTCCATGGACGTATAAATAGTCTTTACTAAACCGCGGCAGCCTTGAAACAGCAAGAAACTCAGAAGAATGATCGCGCCGAGAATATAGAAGAGCTTACGCATGGTGCACTTGTTTAGATGATGAGCCGTTAGTTGTAGAGCAGGGCATAGGCATTTAAGGTGCTTGCAATACTCAACCAAGCGATGTAAGGCAACACTAATAAGGAGATTTGGCCCGATTCTTTTTTGCCCAATAGCCCGATGTATATCACCAAGGCGAGCAGCAGTAGTATTTCAACGAGTGCAACGGCGAGCCAGTTCAAATCGAAAAAGAGCGGATTCCAACTGATGTTTAACACCAGGTGAACAGCGTACAAGAGTGTAACGCGCTTTGGTCGCGTAGAGGTGCCTTGCCATGTGGACATGAAAAATGCAAAAGCGATCATGATGGTCGTCCACGCTGCACCGAAGACCCAACCTGGAGGTGTCCAAGGCGCTTTGTTTAAAGAGGCATACCAGGGTCCGGTAGGACCTTCACCCATGAGGTAACTGCCCAGTGCCAGAGCACTGAAATTCAGTAGAAGAAATACAAGTGTTCGCTTCATGAGTTAAACGATATATTCTGCATCGAAGGCATCACGGTTACCGTTGGAAATGGCGAGGTAAAAATTGGCGTTTGAAACGGCTACGTACGGCATTAAAAAGAAAAAGCCGATCCCTAAGGTGAGTATGCAAAGGAGTCCGAGTAGGAAAAACCTGAATTGCATGAAAAAGTACCTCGTTTTGTGACCTTTCATCAGGTTCCAGCTCTCTTGCAATGCTTGAAGACCATCGCGTTTAGGATCCTCGGCGAGGATGTAGAATACTTGACTCAATCCAAGGCCTATAATAATGCCTGGAAGGATGAAGAACAGCGCACCTATAACTACGGATGCTGCCAATAGCAGGTATGCCACCATAGGAGGAATGAAAGATCGAAAACCTTCGAAAAGCGATTCCATACGTAACTCCTGACCTCGAGCTACGTTTAAGGACCAAGCGGCTAGCCCAACCGACAAGTGTCCTACAACGAGTATACCCAATACCACGGAGCCGGCAAGCGCCGTTACCATACCATAGACCACGAGGGTGACTATTGCGATGAACCATTTGTCAGAAAGCTGTTCTCGAGATGCGGCGAGAATGGAAGAGATATTCATAATACTAGGGGGTTTAGAGTGTTCTAAGATAACGGATTATCGCTTTCCTTCCCATTCGAGGTAAAACTGTTCCAGGAAATCTTCCATGAATTGGTGGCGTTGTTCTGCCATTTCACGTCCTTTTTCGGTCGTCATCAAATCTTTCAATAACAGGAGCTTTTCGTAGAAGTGATTGATCGTCGGTGCTGTAGAATGCTTGTAGGCTTCTTTCGTAGCATAGTCTACAGGAGGGACCTCTGGATCATAGATGACTCTGTTTTTGAACCCGCCGTAGTTAAAGGTTCGAGCGATGCCTATGGCACCTAGAGCATCCAGTCGGTCCGCATCTTGAACAATGTCTAACTCTATGGAAGCATGTGTTTTATCATTCATTCCGCCCTTGTAACCGACGTTTTCGATAATGGCCACCACATGGTCTATTTGCTCGGAAGAGAGTACCTGTGATTCCAAAAATTCACGGGCTTTTTGAGGTCCAATTTCCTCATCCCCATCGTGAAATTTCGAATCGGCAATGTCATGAAGCAACGCTGATAGCTCGACTACCACAGCATCACAAGTGGTCTCCGCAGCGATCGTTTTAGCGGTACTTACAACACGGCTAATGTGAAACCAATCGTGCCCTCCTTCAGCGTTAGCCAACTCTTCTTGCACGAAGACGCGAGCGTTTTTTAATACATCCATGCCTCAAAATTAGGCAATCGAGAACATATAATTCCGCTACATTTGCTTCAACGAACTGAAGTAATACCCCCTATTGGTATGGACCTAAAATCCACGCAACGATTTTTAGAAAGTCTCTGGATGGACATCTTCGGAGTCACGCTGATTTTGACCGTTTCTTTTGCGCTAGGTTTTCATGAAACGAAGGTGAATGGCCTCCCGATCGGCTGGTTCTCCACGATCGGAGCTGCGGGTTCTATGATGGTTACTCGGTTGGTGACTAAGCGCAACAACCTGGGAAATTTCATCGGCTTGTTTACGGCGGTAAACTCTGCAGTTGTGGATTATTACCTCGGGAACGAAGCTGCTTTTCTAACGTATCCCATCTCGTTCCTCGGCGCAGGGGTAAGCTACCTCTATTGGAAACGTAGACCGAAGCGTATACCTCGCAAAATAGACTACATCTACGCGGTTAACATCGCCATAGCCTTTGCTCTTGGCTTTGTATTGAATTACATCGGTTTTACAGATTTCTTGAGTGAACCTGTAGGGGAGAAGCGTTCCAAGTTTTTAATCACTGCAGTGATAACTGGAATCACTTATTCGGGCATTTTAAATACCCCTAGAATGTATGCAGATACCTGGGCAAGCTGGCAGGTGTACAATGGTCTTAAGCTCTATCAAAATATCCTTTTTGGAAACGTGGCCTTCGTAGCAAAGTACATCTTCTATTTCTTCAACGCAGGCTTGGCCTGGTTAGTCTGGCATTTTATACGTCGTTCGGCGGACGAGTCGCTTGAAAGTCCTCGTACTTGACACATTTCTGCGATACACGTCTTCTACACGCAAGGTCATATCGTCGAGCTGAAGCTGATCAAAGGCTTTTTCATACGCATGTTCTCCAAGCTCTTGAACCAATTTTGCATCGCCGCTTAACTGCACCATCTCCGCCGCTAGTGCCTTAGGATCAGACACTGGAACCAGCAGACCCGTTACGCCGTGCTCGATCACTTCTGCATTTGCTTCGATATTGCTCGCAACGATCGCCTTGGCCATGGCCATCGCTTCGATCACGCCAATAGGAAGTCCTTCCCACAATGAAGGCAACACATAAGCATCTGTAGCACTTAACACCTCAGGAATATCACTCCGAAACCCTACGAAAGAGATGTTCGAAGCACAATCAAGCTGTGCCGCCATGTGCTCTGCTTGTTCACGCAACTCGCCATCTCCTACAAATACGGCATGAATCTTTGGATTCTTATGCGCTGCTATAGCCACCGCTTGAACCATGGTTAAAGGATCTTTTTGCTTGGTCATTCTAACGATGTAGGATAGGCAAAATGCATCTTCATCGATACCCAATTCCTTCCTGATGGCAGCTCTCGCATCTTTACGACGGTCAAATCGATCGAAATCCACTCCATTTTGAATCACACAAGCATTAGACATCTTAAATAAGGAGGTCCCTAGGTCTAAATTTGCCTTAGAGACACAGATCACTTCACTGGATTGCTGCACGAGATACGACTCACTGCTTTTTCTCGAGAAGTATTTAAGTCGCGGCTGATCGGTATGGAAACTCCACCCGTGTACGGTATACACCATCGGAATTCCGGCTTTTTTCGCACTCCTGTAGGAATTGGAAGCAGCGCGAGTCCCATGTGCATGCACGATATCGATGGATTCCTTCCGCATAATATCGTCCAATTCTTTCGTGATCAGTGGATTAAAAGGGGTAGTGGTATGCACCACATACACCGTAACACCCATCGCCCTGAGTTGGTCCACCATCGGACCATCAGAAAACGAGACTACCGTCGAGGTAAATTCTTCACAATTGAGCCGTTGCACCAAACTAAGTACGTGACTCTCGCCACCACCTATTTTTCCTTGGCGTATAGTATGTAGTATGTGTAAGGGCTGCGCTTCCATGCTTTCATTTTTTGATCACTCAAAGATAGGAGTGTGGTCCTCGGTGGCTTGAATCCCTCTACGGCATGAGTACTATTCGAAACTATAGGTACTCAAACAGTATTAAATACGGGTATACTACTCTAATTTCAAGATCATTTTTGCGCATAGTGTCTAATTTATAGCGAAAACATTCTTCAAGATAGTATTTAGTACTCAAATCATGTACTATTGTCCCATGAAAACATCAACCTCTATCCAAAACGCCTTGTTTTTCGGCTGTTTTTCGCTTCTAGCAGTCTCTTGTTCACCGAACTCGTCTGGGGAGCCTGACGATCAACCACTGTCCACCACAGAAATTTCAGAAGACTTTTCTTGGTCAGCTAGTAACCGCGGAAGCCTTGTGATTGCTGTAACGGCTAAGAATGAGCTCGATCCTTCGGGCATGTCGATAACCCTAACTGATGCAGAAGGAAGAGCAGTCGCTCATTCTTTGATCGAGAACGGTGAGGCCCATTTTGATGTGGTTCTTCCGGCCTCCATACAACTTACCGCCACCATCAACGAAACAGGTTCTTCCACGAGCATCGATGCTATGGGGAATCATTCCATCGAGATTACCTCGAAGGACCGTCCCGTCTCGGGAGTCTATAAAACCTCGCCGCCGTGTTCCACTTGTGGATTTTTAGCAGCGAATGCAAGCGCAGAGTCGCCGATCATTCCAGCCGCTACCTATAGAATTGTGGATGCGTCTACGGTACCTGACTGGCAAACAACTGCTCCGGATGATAAAATAGAAATTTGGTCCAGTGGCTTTAAAGGGGTGCCTTCTATTGAAGGGAATCAGTTTATCGAAATCAATGCAAATAGCTACGGTGATCAGGGGGTGTATCAAGAAATTTGTGCAGCTCCTGGCAGCACGATTTACTGGTCACTGTACCACCGCGGACGTGACGGTGTGGATAGTGCTATTGTAAAAATTGGTGCGACTACTGCGACAGCAACGGTCGTAGATACGCTCGTGAATGGAAATACAGCATGGGGCTTTCACAAAGGGATTTACACTGTACCCGCAGGTCAACCAGTGACGGTCATTCTTTTTGAAGCACTGTACACAGCTTCGGGCAATACTAGTGTTGGAAACTTTATCGATGCCTTAGTGGTGGACTGTGATGCGGATGCAGATGGTGTTCCAAACTCCAGCGATGATTATCCTACAGATCCGCTACGTGCTTACAGAATTCCATTTCCTACGGTAGGTGAGCAGATCTTGGGATTTGAAGACCTGTGGCCTTTCAAGGGAGATTATGACTTTAATGACCTCCAAGCCAAGCACAGCGGCTATTTTGTGAAAAATGCGGATTTAGAGTACGTTGAAGGCTTCTTTGACATTAGCCTCGATGCGATCGGCGCAGGCTTAGATAATGGTATTGGTATTCTTTTGCGCGATGCTACGGGCGATTCCATCACTACGGATGTGCTATCCTCGGTCGACGAGGGTTCTGCAGATGCAGCAAATAGAAACGGGATCATTCCAACTTCGGATATTTTTGCGGGCTTAACAACATTTTACAAAAACAACGGCATGGGACCTTCTGCAACGCCGGATACCGTCCGCTATGCGATGAGTTTCCTTCCAGAGATTACGGGAACGTTAGAGCCAGAATTGTATTTGTTCCGAACGGACGATCGTACACTAGAGATTCACCGACCGAACATTCTGCCTACGATGGCCTTTGACAATGCACGCAGAGGAACGTTTGACGATGCAGGAAATTTCAGATCTACGGACCAGCTTCCTTGGGCCATAGAGATCGTTTCTTCGACGATGTACCTACCGGCTCGTGAAATGATCGATATCACGGAAGCGTATCCGCTTTTCAAATCATGGGCACAAAGTGGGGGAACTACAGATGTGCTGTGGTATACTACACCAGATCAGACGAAGGTGTTCTCATTTGAATAGAACCCTAGCACCCAATACATAAGGCGCGGTCTTCTTCACATGTAAGGAGGCCGCGTTTTTATTTTACCAATACTCCGCGTGCGTTTAGAACGGGTAGGGGTTCGGCTACGCCTTCATCAATCACGTAAGGACCAAAGATGTATTTGCGGTCCTTCATTTGGCCGTCTTCAAAAAAGAGTACCCAATACTCGTTGAAAATATCAAAGACTTCGGGCATGATCGGTTCAAGTTTCGCTGCCGATTTTGCAGGTAGCACTTTGATTTGTTTGCGAAGGGCGGCGGTTTGCTTACCGCCTTTGGTGTCCAGATCGGCGTATCCTCGAGAGTTGATCACGAGGTTTTCCAAAGGGCCGTTCGAATCGTTAATGACATAGACCCACCATTGGGATTCATTCTGCTCATTGGCCTCTTTTACAGCCGCTACGTAAACGTGATGTACCTCTGGAATTTCGATATCTTTTCTCATGGTCGCAAAAGTAGGAAATACCATCTTTGGGGTGTGTGCTTTTGACCGAATGTATTGGCGTTGCGGGTAAAAAATCAATCAAACTACGTTACCACAGTTCTAATTGTTTTATATTTCTCCGCTAAAATGAACAAACATGTACAAACTATTCAAAATCATGAGTCTCGTCGCCGTTACGGCTTTAGCGACGAGCTGTAGTGGACCCGGAGAGACGCATCAGTACGATGTGAATGATCTAGAGTTCAGTATGGAAGGACCGTTATTCGCTGGTCCAAATTCGGCCCAAGTGCAGATTTCTATTGATCTAGAGGACATGCTACAAGACACCTATGTAGAGGGCATGGAGGTATCGGATGCGGTACTTTTATCGGCTACTGTTCGTCCAAACGACACTTTGGGATTTGATAACATCAACTCTGTTGTTCTTTCTTTTGCAAGTGATAACGAAGATGTTGAGATGCAAGAGGTTGCTTACAAGAACCCGATTGACGCAAATGCAGCAATGGCTGAATTAGAGATTGCTTCAGATCTAGACCTCGGAGAACTTATGGACGAAGACCGCGTCTATGTCGTACTTGATGCAGACCTCATGGAGGATTACTGGGACGGCAACAGAGATTTTAAATTAGATTTTACACTTGAATTAACCATTAAATAGTCAACCATGATTCGCAAAATTACTTTTTGGGCAGTTGCTGCCATCATTACTTTCGGAACATTAAGTTTCGTTATGCCTGAACAAGAAAAAACTCAAGATCCAGCAGATAGAATTGTAGGGGTTTGGGAACCAAGTAATGGACGTTCACGCATCAAAATTGACCGTATCGGAAATAAATATTACGGCCGTGTAGTTTGGTTGATCGAGCCAAATGACGCTGACGGTAACCCAAGATTGGATATCAACAACCCGAATCCTGAATTGCGCAATGCGCCGCTAAGAGGATTCCGTATGCTCAAGGACTTCGTATACCAAGGCGATGACACTTGGGAAGAAGGAACGTTATATGATCCAAACAATGGATCTACGTACAACGGCATTATCAAAATGAGAGATGAAAACACGCTCGACATGCGCGGATTCATCGGAGTTGAGGCCTTAGGTCGCACCGATGTATGGAAGCGTTTGAAGATGCCGTCAAGAAAGAAGAAATAACCCATGTGGAGTAACGTACTGAAGTTAACGACGGCAGCAATCGTCCTTGCTTCGACTCCGGCATTCGCACAGACAGAAACCACAGACGATATCGACTGGAGTTTGTACGATGATCTCGGATTTGCGGATGAGAGTTCTAAACGCATGTGTAGTCCTAAAATTGAGGGGTTATCGCCGGCGAAATTGATCTCGTTAGGGTATGACTTCCAAGGTCCATATGCTATTCAAGCAGGTGAGATGTCACTGAACGATGGATCTACCATAGCTGGTGGCGATGCGCAGCAGGTCAATGCGACGACCGGCGTCAGAGCGGGCTTTAATGTGCCTGTGGTAGGAAATAACAACATTTTGTGGCAGCTCGGAGCCAATTATTGGAATACGAATTATTCGTACGCTGATGCACCGGCTGAAACGGACAATCCTTTGCACCGTACGCTCTCTGAAAACGGATTGCGTACCACTGGAATCAACACTACGCTGTTCAAGCCGCTAAACGAAACAGACTTCTTGTTGTTCCAAGGTTCTGCAGATCTCAGCGGCACGTACGGCACTGCGATGATGCCATTGCAATACACGAAATATTCAGCGGCTCTGCTCTGGGGACGTCGTCCTACAGAAAAGAAGCAATGGGCTGTAGGTTTAGCGCGTACTTACCGCGTAGGTGAACTGAACTACATTCCAGTAATTCTATACAATTCCACCGATGCAATGAACAAATGGGGTGTTGAAGCCTTGTTCCCTGCTCGTGTGCACGTAAGAAGAACGATCAATCCAAGAAACATGGTCTTTTTCGGATATGAACTTCAGGGACAATCGTACAGAATGTACGAAAACCTACCTGGGTTCGATATTCGTGATGAAGATTTAGAAATTCGTAGGGGTGAAGCTCGCGTTCGTGCGGTCTATGAGTTCTCTCTAAAAGATTTCGTTTGGATGTCTATCCAGGCGGGATATAGAATAAATTACCGCTACGATGTGGATCGCCTTACTGACGGTGCTGAAATTTACCGTGCCTTCGGCATCCTTCGCGATGATCCGTACGCTCAAGTAAATGGCCTAGCCAACCCGTTCTACATTAATGTGAGTGTGAATTTGGTAAGTCCATAATTCTTCTAACTAGCCTAGAAAAACAAAAACGCCTCGAGTTCATCGGGGTGTTTTTTTTTGTGGTCTATTCAAGGTTATCGGGTCTACTTCCCGATACAGAACTTGCTGAAAATATTGGCCAACAAATCGTCTGTTGATATCGTACCCGTGATTTCACCAAGTCCGTCTAGCGCTACGCGTAGATCTTGTGCTAATAAATCCCCTGGTATTTGAAGTTCAACGGCTTCGATACTTTTTTCTAAGGCATCCTTTGTTCTACGAAGTGCATCTGCGTGTCGAGCGTTTGTTACAATGGTTTGTGTCGTAGAGTTTACACTCCATGAAGTGGCCTTCTTTAAAGCTTCTAGTAGCTCAGGCAAGCCTTGTTTGGTCTTAGCCGCAATACGGAAGCGTTCGCCTTGAAGGTGTTTTAAACGCTGCTCTAGGGAGGTAGTGTCGGCCTGATCCGTTTTGTTTAGACAGATAAAAATAGTCGCTCCAGGCGCACTTTCTTCTAAGTGTGCAATGCGCTGTTCCAAGTCTTTTTCAGGTGCGGTAGCATCTATAATATAGAAGATTACATCTGCTTTAGACGCCTGTTCAAAAGCCTTTTGTATCCCAATTTTTTCCACGACGTCTTCCGTATCTCTAATTCCTGCAGTGTCGATAAGACGATAGGTCAACCCGCCAAAATTAAAGAAATCCTCCACCGTATCTCGCGTAGTTCCGGCGATGGAAGAAACGATCGCTCGGTCTTCCCCCAGTAGGGCATTTAATAACGTGGATTTACCCGCATTCGGTGCCCCTAAAATGGCTGTGGCAATCCCTTTTTTTAGCGCATTACCGAAACGAAAACTATCAATAAGCACCGAAACGTTTTCCTTTAATGATTGCAACATGTCTAAGAGCTGTTTGCGCGATGCAAACTCCACATCTTCTTCACTAAAATCCAATTCCAACTCGACCAGTGAAGCAAAGTGAACCAACTCTTCTCTGAATGCAGTGATTTCATTTGAAAAACCACCCTTGAGTTGGCGTAGCGCGACATCGTGCATGGTTTTGTTCTCAGCATGGATCAGATCTGCTACGGCTTCCGCTTGCGCTAAATCCATCTTTCCGTTCATAAATGCACGCATGGTGTATTCCCCCGGATCGGCGAGCCGTGCGCCGTTTGATAGAAGTGCTTCCATGATTTTGCCGATGATATATGGCGAGCCGTGGCAAGCGATTTCGGCACTTTCTTCGCCCGTGAAACTTTTCCCTTCTTGGAAGTAGGTGACCAAAATTTCATCGATGTGCTCCTCGGCAAAAACGAAGTCGCCGAAATATGCGCGGTGGGATTCCCAACCTTGGCGTGCTTGACGTTTGGATTGAAAAAAGGGGGAGAGGACCTGGGCAGAATTGGTCCCGGAAATACGAATGATGGCTAGGGCTCCGACCCCTTGAGGAGTCGATAAAGCACATATAATGTCGTCTCTAAGCATGCCGCAAAGATACAGCGATAAGTATTGAGCAAAGAAATTTCGTTTACATCGAAGCGCTTTAAAAGTTCGATAGTACATTTGCGGAACAACTCACAGAAAAACCATCTACATGAGCGTTTTAGTCAACAAAGACTCCAAGATTATTGTACAGGGATTCACCGGTAAGGAAGGTACATTCCACGCAACCCAAATGATTGAGTACGGAACCAACGTTGTTGGTGGTGTAACTCCTGGGAAAGGCGGATTGACGCACCTTGACCGTCCTGTTTTCAATACGGTTTCAGAAGCTGTTGAAAAGGCAGGAGCTGATACCTCGATCATTTTCATTCCACCAGCATTTGCTGCAGATGGTATCATGGAAGCTGCCGAGGCGGGAATCAAAGTGATCATCTGTATCACGGAAGGTATCCCAGTAGCGGATATGGTTAAAGTGAAAGAATACCTCAAGGATAAAAACAGCACTTTGATTGGTCCTAACTGTCCAGGTGTGATGACCGCAGGTGAGGCTAAAGTAGGTATCATGCCAGGCTTTATCTTCAACAAAGGGAACGTTGGTATTGTAAGTAAGTCAGGTACCTTGACTTACGAGGCAGTTGATCAGTGTACAAAAGCAGGTTTGGGTCAGACTACGGCTATTGGTATCGGAGGTGATCCGATCATCGGGACGACTACAAAAGAAGCGGTTGAGCTGTTGATGAATGACCCAGAAACAGAGGGAATCATCATGATCGGTGAGATCGGTGGTCAGCTTGAAGCGGAAGCAGGCAAGTGGATCAAAGAAAACGGTACGAAACCAGTGGTTGCGTTTATCGCAGGCGAAACTGCTCCTGCAGGCCGTACGATGGGTCACGCGGGTGCTATCGTGGGTGGTGCTGAAGATACAGCAGCAGCTAAAAAAGCAATCTTGCGCGATTGTGGCATCACCGTGGTAGATTCTCCAGCACAGCTTGGAACTGCCATGGCAGAACTATTGGGTAAATAAGCAGAGCGCTTTTCCAGCATAAAAATAAAGCCACAACCTTTTTATAGAGGTTGTGGCTTTTTTCATGTAACACCGTGAATTCTAGGTATCTTTGACCTTTATGAAACAGATTAAATGTCCTTCATGTACTGCTTGGTACCCCGTGGAGCCCGACCTAGATAAATACGACTATCATTGCAGCAGTTGCCAAGCGCCCTATGCAGTAAAGAGTGTTGCGCAGCTAGAGCGGGAAGAAGGAATGAAAGACCCCGTAAGTAAGCCTCCTTTAACCTGGAAACGGTTTGGGGAATTGCACTGGGCCTTGGTCATATTAAATAACATAGGATTCATTATTCAGACCATCTTATTCATGATTGGAACGATCATCGGAATCCTTGTAGCACCATTATAAGCATGGAGTTTTTATCCCCGAAAACAAAAGCACACCTTGAAAAGCTTGAAGGTGAAAACGCTGCGCTCAAAGAGCAAGTAGCGGCTCTAGGAACATCAACAGCATCGAAAACTCCGGTAGTTTGGATCGTGCTTACCTTAGTATTTGCAGCACTCGCTGTGGGCCTTTATTTTTTCGGAGGTCAGCTCTCGAAGGATAAAATCGCACAGATACAGACGGAGATATGGACGGCGGAAGGCGCCGAATTCAGGGATTTTTCGCCCAGCGATGAATTGTTGTATTCTGTGCAGATTGGTGCGTTTAAAAACACTGATTTTAAAGACGTTGCAAGAGGTTTTGTCGAAGCCTCGACCGTGCAAAATGACAGTCTTACGGCGCTTGTAGTAGGGAATTATACGAGTTTACCCGATGCGCAAAACATGTTGAGTGTGTTGGTAAGTTTGGGCATGGAAAATGCCTTCATAGTTGCACATAAAGACGGGAAAAACGTAGGTTTGCTCTCGAACAAAACCACGAATTAATTAATCGATATGGGTTTATTGACAGGAAAGACGGCCATTATTACCGGCGCGTCCAAAGGAATTGGAAAAGGAATCGCAGTAGCATTTGCTCAAGCAGGCGCTAATGTCGCATTCACTTACCTCAGCTCAGTAGAGAAAGGTCAAGCACTAGAAGAAGAGTTGAAGCAATACGGTACGGGAGTCAAAGGGTTCCGCTCGGATGCTTCAAAAATGGAGGATGCTGAAACGCTCGTCGCCAACGTTGTTGAAGCGTTTGGCGGAGTAGATATTGTTGTGAATAATGCGGGAATCACTAAGGACACGCTGCTTATGCGCATGACCGAGGAAGACTTTAACCGTGTGATCGAAGTAAATTTGAATTCGGTGTTTAACATGACAAAGGCGGTACAGCGTACCTTCTTAAAACAGCGCTCAGGTTCATTGATCAACATCAGCTCTGTAGTTGGGGTTAAGGGCAATGCTGGACAGTCGAACTACGCGGCTTCGAAAGCAGGGATCATCGGATTCACGAAATCTGTCGCCTTAGAATTGGGCTCTAGAAATATCCGCTGTAACGCAATCGCACCAGGGTTTATTGAGACAGAAATGACTGCGGTACTTGACGAAAAGACCGTACAGTCCTGGAGAGATAGCATTCCACTAAAACGCGGCGGTTCTCCGGAAGATGTTGCAAACGCGTGTTTGTTCCTTGCGTCAGATATGAGCGGATACATCAGCGGTCAAGTGTTGAACGTTTGTGGAGGTATGTTGACCTGATGAACGTCTATGTTGCCGTTATTATCGCGCTTTTAGCTGGTATTTCGGCAGCTTTATACGCCTATGGCATAAAAGAAAGCGTCAGTACTCATCGAGTGCTGGCGCTTTTGCGTTTTGTATGGTTTGGACTGTTGTGCTATGCCTTAGTTTCACGTCCCGTTTCCGTAACCTCGACCACTGAAGTGCCCGAGCCGCTTACGGTGCTTATCGATACTTCTAGTTCCTTAGACATATCTATGAGCCCAATCTTGTCACGGGTCGAAAATAGTATTCGTCGTCAAAACATTCCTACCATAGTTCGTGCCTTCAATGAACAATCTATCCCCTCGAACGGACCGTGGATGTATCTTGGGGACGGTCACATCGCTCCGCTAGGCAAAGAG